>JASGCM010000014.1 GCA_030054175.1 Alphaproteobacteria bacterium
CGGGTGAAAAACGGTTTGATTTCTTGCTCATGGCTCCATCTTCTCAAAGTGTGGAAGGCAACAAAGACTCACCGACCTGAACCGGCTCAAGTCCCGGTTACTTACAAGCACCGGCGTCCAGACCGCGTCACGCTAAAGTTAAAGCAACCCGCGCTGGATGAGGAGACACCAGAGCCGATCAGTCGTCCTTTGACTGAGTCGCATCAGGGTAGCAAGCAAAAGCCAAAGCGTACTGCCTCTTCAAGACAATACCGCTCCTTTGACGCGCCACAGCCCATGACGAACATGGCCTTGGCATTCCAGAAACTTGCAGAAACAAGTCCAGAGGTCGAGAACCTGGTCATTCAAAGATTTCGTGGGCGAACACAGTCTTCCTGAGCGGCTTGAGCGGTTGTCTGCTCGGGTCAAGAAGTCAGGTTGCCCCGACAGGGAATATTCCAAGCCCGACAGGCTCTATTCCTGCAGATCACTCATCAAAGGTAAAAGCGAGATTACTCCACCGTCACGCTCTTGGCCAGATTTCGAGGCTTGTCGACATCGGTACCGCGCGCGCACGCCGTGTGATAGGCCAGCAGTTGCAGGGGCAACACGTGCAGCATGGGTGAAAGCACGCCGTAGTGCTCGGGCATGCGGATCACCTGCACGCCCTCACTGGCGCTGATGTGGCTGTCGGCATCGGCCAGCACATACAGCACGCCACCCCTGGCGCGGACTTCTTGCAGATTGCTTTTGAGCTTTTCCAGCAAGGCGTCGTTGGGTGCAACGGTCACCACGGGCATGGCGCTGGTGACCAAGGCCAGCGGGCCGTGTTTGAGTTCGCCGGCGGCATAAGCTTCGGCGTGGATATAAGTGATCTCTTTGAGTTTCAGAGCGCCTTCCAGCGCGATGGGGTAGTGGGTGCCCCGACCCAGGAACAGGGCGTTTTCTTTGCTGGCGAATTCTTGCGCCCAGGCGATGACTTGGGGTTCAAGGGCCAACACCGACTGCATGGCGGCGGGCAGGTGGCGCATGTCGCGCAGGTGTTGCGCCTCTTGTTCGGGGCTCAGGCGATTGCGCAGCTTCATCAGGGTCAGGGTCAGCAGAAACAGTCCGGCCAATTGGGTGGTGAAGGCCTTGGTCGAGGCCACGCCAATTTCGACCCCGGCGCGGGTCACATAAGACAACTCACATTCACGCACCATGGCACTGGTGGCCACATTGCAAATGGTCAAGCTGTGTGGCATGCCCAGGCTTTGAGCATGGCGCAAGGCGGCCAGGGTGTCGGCGGTTTCGCCCGACTGGCTGATGGTAACCACCAGGGTATGGGGATGGGGGACCGAATCGCGGTAGCGGTATTCGCTGGCCACTTCGACCCGGCAGGGAATTTGGGCCAGCGATTCCAGCCAGTACTGAGCCACGCACCCGCTGTAGTAGCTGGTGCCACAGGCCAGGATCAGAACCCGTTCGATGTCTGCCAGCACTTGGGCCGCATGGGGACCAAACAGGTCAGGATGGATGGCTTCGATGCCCATTAATGTGTCGGCCACGGCCCCGGGTTGCTCGAAGATTTCCTTTTGCATGTAGTGGCGGTACGGCCCAAGATCGGCCGCACCACTGTGGGCCTGCACGGTACGTACTGGGCGTTGCACCTCAGAGCCGTCGCGGCTCCAAATCCGATGGCTGTCGGGGTTCAAGTCGACAAGATCTCCTTCTTCCAGATAGACGATCTGATCGGTGACGCCAGCCAGGGCCATGGCGTCGCTGGCCAAAAAGCGCTGGCCCTGCGCCACGCCCAAGATCAGCGGCGAGCCAGCACGCGCACCCACCACACGATGGGGCTCATCGTGGTGGATGACGGCAATGGCATAGGCACCGCGCAACTGGGCCACGGTTTGCGTTACGGCGGTGCGCAAGTCGCCCCGGTAATGGCTGTCGATCAGGTGGGCAATGACCTCGGTGTCGGTCTGGCTGTGGAACACATAGCCTTGAGCTTGGAGTTGATCTCGCAAAGCTTCGTGGTTCTCGATGATGCCGTTGTGCACCAACGCAATCCGAGCCAAGGCCTGGGACGAACCAGGACCGGTGCTGAAATGAGGGTGGGCGTTGTGGACGGCCGGGGCACCATGGGTGGCCCAGCGGGTGTGTGCGATGCCGGTGCCGCTGGCGATGCCTTCGGTTTGTACCTGCTCCATCAATTCAGAGACGCGGGCGGTGCTGCGGGCGCGTTGCAGGCCGGCGGCGTGCCCTGTCAGGCTGGCTCGGTGTACGGCCACGCCACACGAGTCGTAGCCACGGTACTCCAGGCGTTGCAGGCCCTGGATGAGGATGGGGACGATGTCTTGGCGCGAAGCGGCGCCCACGATGCCGCACATGTTGAAAACCTTGATTGAAACGAATGGCCTCCATCTTACCTTGGCCTCCACACGGGCGACAGCTCGCCAAAGGCCCCAAGAGGGCGACTGCCTACAATGGCTGATATGGGGACATGGCGCAATCTCTGGGTGACGCGTTGGCAGCTTTGGCGCCAGCGGTTTTGGGGCGGCCAGAGTTCGGCGGTGCAAGGCCTGATGTGGGCGGTAGCCTCAGGCCTGCTGCTGTGCATGCTCAACACCGTGGTTCGCAGCATCACGCTGAACCTGAACGTGTACCAATCGATGTTTTTGCGCTACTTGTTTGGCCTGCTGGTCATGCTGCCCTTCATGCGTGGCGGGTGGGTCGAATTGATGCCGCGCAATCTGCGCGGGCAGTTCTGGCGCGGCGGTGTACACAGCGTTGGACTCATGCTGTGGTTCACGGCCTTGCCCCACATTGGCTTGGCCGACATGACGGCGCTGGGTTTCACTGGTCCGATCTTCATCATGCTGGGCGCAGCATGGTTTTTAGGGGAGCGCATGCGCGCCGACCGCTGGGTGGCGGCGCTGTTGGGGTTTGCTGGCGTGCTGATCATCGTTGCCCCCAAGCTAGGGGGCAGTGATGGCACTTATGCGTTGATCATGTTGTTGTCATCACCGATGTTCGCGGCCTCATTCTTGATCACCAAAGCCTTGACCCAAACCGAGACGCCCAAGGTGATCGTGCTGTGGCAGGCGCTGATGGTCAGCATGTTCGGTCTGCCGCTGGCGATTTATTTCTGGCAAGCCCCCACCCTGTGGCAATGGGCCGGTTTCGCCTTGGCGGGGGTGTTTGGATCGCTGGGGCACTATTGCATGACACAGGCCTTCAAGGCCACCGATATTTCGGCCACCCAGTCGCTGCGCTTTCTGGATTTGATCTGGTCGGCGCTTTTGGGCTGGATGGTATTTTCCGATTTGCCCAGTGTGTACACCGTCTTGGGCGCGTGCGTGATTGCTTCTTCGACCTTGTGGATTGCCCGGCGTGAGAGCCGTCGCAACCGTCAAACCATCAGCCCCCCATGACCGACATCCACCCGACTGCCCTGGTGCTTTTCTCCGGCGGCCAAGATTCAACCACCTGTCTGGCTTATGCATTGAAACGCTATCGGCGGGTCGAGACGCTGGGTTTCAATTATGGGCAGCGCCACCACATCGAAATGCAAGCCCGCAAGCAGGTGTTGGCGCGCTTGCCCGAGGTCTTGCCGCAGTGGCGCGAACGGCTTGGGCCCGACCACGTGCTGGATTTGGCGGTGCTGGGGCAGGTCAGCGAAACTTCGCTCACCCGTGAGATGGCTTTTCAGGTCAGCGAATCGGGCTTGCCCAATACTTTTGTACCGGCGCGCAACCTGTTGTTTCTTACGCTGGCCGGTGCGTTGGCGTATCGGCGCGACTTGAGCGCTCTGGTGACCGGAGTGTGTGAAACCGATTTTTCGGGTTATCCCGATTGCCGTGACGACACCATGAAGGCGATGCAATTGGCACTCTCGTTGGGCATGGATCGACGCATCCTGATCGACACGCCGCTGATGTGGATCGACAAGGCCGAGACTTGGGCGCTGGCGCACGACTTGGGTGGCGACGCTCTGGTGCAACTGATTGTTGAGCACAGCCACACCTGTTATGTGGGCGATCGCGAGCACCGGCGCGAATGGGGTTATGGGTGTGGCACTTGTCCGGCTTGTGACTTGCGCGCCCAGGGCTGGCAGCGCTGGCGCACTTGAAGAGGGCTCGTCAGGCGTTGGTGATACCGCTGGCGACATGGCCGGCGGGCACATGGCGTGCCGCCGATTCGATGTGGCCGGTTTGGTCGTCAAAAAAGAAGTCGGGCTCGAACTCGCGCAGGAAATCGCCTTTGTCCAAGCCACCCAGGAACATCGCTTCATCGACCTGGATGTTCCAATCCATCAGGGTGCGGATGGCGCGCTCATGCGCCGGTGCGCTGCGGGCGGTGACCAAAGCGGTGCGGATGCGCATGGCATCGGTGCCTTCGCTTTGCAATTGGTGCAAGGCGTGCAGCAGCGGTTTGAATGGACCAGCCGAAAGCGGCAAGCGGGCGTTGGCCCGTTCATGCTCTTGAAATGCGTTCAGCCCCTGTGCTTGGTAGACCTGCTCGGCCTCGTCAGAAAACAAGACTGCGTCGCCGTCAAAAGCGATGCGCACTTCGTGAGGGTGTTGATCGGAAGCGTGTGCCGCTTGTGGATAGACCTGCGCAGCAGGCACGCCAGCATCGAGCGCGGCGCGCACATCGGGCAGGTGGGCTGACAAAAAGAGATTGGCGTGCAGGGGCTTTAAGTACTGCCAAGGGGGGCGACCCCGTGTGAAACTGCCGCGCACGATGGGCAGGCCGTAATGTGCCGCCGAGCGAAAGACGCGCATTCCGCTGACCGGGTCGTTGCGCGACAAGATCACCACTTCGATGCGTTGGGCTTCAGGCCGGTTGAAGGCCAGCAGCTTTTTGACCAGGGAGAATGCCACGCCGGGTTTGGCGGGCACCTCCAGGCGGTCGAGTTGCAATTTCATGTAAGCGTGGTCATCGGTGCTCTCAAAAACCCGGTTTTCTTCTTCGAAGTCAAATAAAGCGCGAGAAGAGATCGCAACCACCAGTTGATTGTCCAGCGTCACGGCCATGGGTCATTTCACCATTTGGTTGAGTTGCAAGATGGGCAGCATCACCGACAGCACGATCAACATCACTACGCCGCCCATCAACAAAATCAGCAGGGGTTCGAGCAAGGTGGCCCATTGCAGGCTGCGCCGCTGAACCTGCTCGCGCAGTTGTAGCGCCACTTGCGCCAACATTTGTGGCAATTGCCCGGTTTGTTCGCCCAGGCGTATGAACATGGCCAAAAGGCGTGGCCATTGGCCTTGGTGGGTCAGGGCCACGGCCAGAGGGGCCCCTTCACGAACCAGTTCGGTGGCGTGTTGCAAGTCTTCGCGCAAGGCCAGATTGGGCACGGTGGCTGAAGCTGCGGACAAGGCTTTCAGAATCGGTACGCCGGCACGAGTGAGCGAAGACATCGTGCTGGCCAAGCGGGCAGCGTGGTAATGACGCAGCCATTGGCCGATGCCTGGCAACTGTAGCCAAGCCCGGTCATAGCGGCGCCGCAGGCTCGGTTGGCGCAGGGCACGTCGCACCAGCCATCCGCCCAGCACCAGCAAGGCCAAGGTCGGCCAACCTGCGCTCTGCACCAAGCCCGAGACCGCCAGCATGAACACCGTCAGGCCCGGAAGGGTTTGTTGATTGTGGCTAAATACTTGGGCGAGTTGCGGCACGACCATACCCAGCAAAAACAGCACGATCAGTATCGCCACACCCGAGACCACCGCAGGGTATAGCAAGGCGGCCAGCACTTTATGACGCAGTTGGTGGTCAGCCTCGAGGTCCGATGCCAACTGCAGCAAGATGGCGCCGAATTGACCACTTTGCTCGCCGGCGGCGATAACGGCTTGGTAAACGGCCGGAAATTCATCGCCGTGGCTGGCCATGGCTTGCGCCAAACTGTGACCGGCGTTGACTTCGGCGCGCAACTCCGCGAGCAGTGCCGATTGCCTAGGCGGGGCGTCTTCCATCAGCGCCGACAGGGTGCGGTCCAGCGTCAGACCGGCTTCGATCAGACCGGCCAGTTGGCGCGTGAACGTGACCAAGGCGTCGCCATGCAGCACCTGCCGCCAATAGATGGGGCGACGCCACCAGGGGGTGGCGTTGGGGACCGAACCCACTGCAAGCACCGACAGCGGGATCAGCCCTTGGCCGCGCAGGGTCTGGCGCACCTGGCGCTCGCTGTCTGCTTCCAGCAGGCCTTGGGTGGGGGTGCCTTTGGGGTCTAGGGCCTGGTATTGGAAGGCGGGCATGGTGCGGTTCTTCAGTCGCGCGTGGCGCGAACCAGTTCAGCGGCGCTGATCAGGCCTTGTTGCACCAAACGCTCTCCGTCTTGGCGCATGGGTACCATGCCACCAGCCAAGGCGGCTTGTCGCAAGTCGGATTCGGCCCCGCTGTGGTGGATGAGTTCGCGCACCGATTCCGAGGCCAGCATCAGCTCAAAAATGCCCATGCGGCCTTGATGTCCTGTGTGATGGCAGGTCTCGCAGCCGGCGCCGTGGCAAGTCGGGCAGAGTCGGCGCACCAGGCGTTGGGCCAGCACGCCCAGCAGCGACGAGCTGAGCAAAAAGGGCTCGACACCCATATCGATCAGGCGGGTCACCGCGCTGGGCGCGTCGTTGGTGTGCAAGGTGGCCAGAACCAGGTGACCGGTCAGCGAGGCCTGGATGGCGATTTGTGCCGTCTCGTGATCGCGGATCTCGCCGATCATGATGACGTCAGGGTCTTGGCGCAAGATGGCGCGCAGCGCACGCGCGAAGTCGAGTTCGATGCGCGGATTGACCTGTGTTTGGCCCACGCCGGACAGCTCGTATTCGATGGGGTCTTCGACGGTCAGGATATTGGTCTGTTGCGCATTCAATGTTTGCAAGGCAGCGTACAGGGTGGTGGTTTTACCCGAGCCGGTGGGGCCGGTGACCAGCAAGATGCCGTGCGGCTGGCGCAGCTGGGCCAGCCAGCGATGCAGGGTCTCGCCGGTCATGCCCAGGTCTTGCAGGGTCAGGCGGGTGGACGATTTGTCCAGCAAGCGCAACACTGCACGTTCACCGTGCGCGTTGGGCAGGGTCGAGACGCGGATGTCGATGGCGCGCTGACCCAGGCGCAACGAGATTCGGCCATCTTGCGGCAGTCGTTTTTCGGCGATATCGAGCTCGGCCATGATTTTCAGGCGCGAGATCAGGGCGGCGTGCAAGGCGCGGTGCGGTTGGGCCACTTCGCGCAACTCGCCATCAACCCTGAAGCGCACGCTCGAGTAGCGTTCGTAGGCCTCGATATGAATGTCGCTGGCGCCCTCGCGCGCCGCTTGGCTGAGCAATGTATTGAGCAGACGGATGATGGGCGCATCGTCGGCAGCCTCGAGCAGGTCTTCGACGGCAGGCAACTCTTGCAGCAAACGCCCCAAGTCGGCGTCGTTCTCGACCTCGCTGGCCACGCGTGCCGCCGTGGTGTCGCTGTGGTCATAGGCTTGGCTGATTTTTTGCGCCAAGGCCGGCGCTTCGGTTTGTTGCGCCTGCGGGTTCAGGCCTTGAGCGTGGGCCCAGCGCATGACTTCGGACCAGGGGCCGGGTTCAGGTTGACCGGTGAAGAACAGCGCGCAGCCCGAGCCATCGCATTCGAGCAGCAGTTGGTGGCTGCGTGAGAAAGCGTAAGGCAAGGGGTGGCGTGAACTCAAGGCTTGCGCTCCACGGGGGGCAGGGTCATGTTGTTTTCTACCGTCATCGGGCCGCTGGCCGGCACATGGGTCTGGCGTTGCAGCCCCAACATGTTTTGGTAACGGTCGCCCGACAGGTTCTCGGCTGCTGCGGCGTCACGCAGCACGACCGGACGCAAGAAGACCATCAGATTGGTCTTTCGACGCTCGCGGCTTTCGCTGCGGAACAAGGCACCCAGTATGGGCACGTTGCCCAGTCCGGGGACTTGGTCTGAGCTGCCGTTGTACTCGTCAGACAGCAGCCCACCCAGCACCACCACCTGGCCGTCGTCGACCAGCACATTGGATTCAATCGAGCGCTTGTTGGTGATCAAGCCCGAGGTGCTGCCGATCGAGTTGGTCACGACGCTGGAGACTTCTTGGAAGATGGTCAGCTTGACAGTGCCGGTTTCGCTGATTTGCGGCTTGACCTTCAAAGTGATGCCGACATCGCGCCGCTCAAAGGTTTGAAACGGGTTCACAGTACCGGCATTGGTGGTGTTCGTGGTGAACTGGCCCGTCAAAAAAGGCACGTTCTGGCCGACCACGATCTTGGCCTCTTCGTTGTCCAACGTCAGCAAGGTTGGTGTCGATAGGATGTTGCTGCCGCCGATTTGTTGCAGAAAGTTGGCCAGGCTGGTCAGGACGGTATTGCCGTCAATTTGACGGCCGGTACCGATGTTCAGTCCGGCCCCAGGGGCTTGATTGCCGCGCGAGATCGACAGGATGTTGTTGGCGATGCCCCCGGTGCTGAAGTTGGTGCCGATGATGCCAACATTGCCGCCCTGGCTGCCGATGGCGTTTTGCCACTGGACGCCAAATTGCGAGGCCTTGTTGGCGTCGACCTCAGCGATGATGCTCTCTACCAACACCTGTGCCCGACGACCATCGAGTTGATCGATGACAGCACGCAGTTGTCGGTACACCGGTTCAGGTGCGCTGATGATGAGCGAATTGGTGGCGGGGTCCGCCTGAATTTGCCCGCCGGTGGTGCTGGCTGTGGCCTGACCGGAGTTGCCCAGGCTGCCCGTGTTGCTCAAGCCTGGCGAGGCAACGGGGTTGTTGGCCCCGACAGGCGACAGGCCGGTGACGCCTGTTGTGCCCGTCACGCCGCGTCCATCGACCGCCAGGGCGGCACGCAAGGTGTTGGCGAGTTTGGTCGCGTCGGCGTTCTTCAGGTAAACAACATGGATGTTGCCTGCCGCTGCCGGGCCGCCGGGGCGGTCGAGTTTCTCGGCCAGGCTGCGCGCTTGCATCAGTCGCGCGGGGTTGGCCGCACGCAGGATCAGGCTGTTGCTGCGTTGCTCGGCCAGTACCGTGGTGCGATATCCTCCTTCTGCCTGGCTGCTGGCGATCGGCGTGGCGCCGGGTGCAGCCGGATTGGGCACTTGAGACCCGACAGAGGAATCGATCAAGCGTTGCAACAGCGGGGCCAGGTCGATGGCCAGAGCGTGTTGCAAGGGGATGATCTCGATGTCGGTGGCCTGCGCAGTGTCTAGGCTGGCGATGATGCGCGCCAGGCGTTGCAGGTTGTCGGCGTAATCGGTGATCACCAGGGAGTTGGTGCCCGGATTGACGTTGATGGTGTTGTTCGGGCTGATCAACGGGCGCAACACGGCCACCAGTTGGTTGGCGTTTTCGTGTTGCAGTCGGAAGATTTGCGACAGGACCTGACCGTTGCCGCTGCCCTTGTCGCTGGGGGCGACCACGCCACCGCCTTGCAGTTTGGCCTCGGCCTCGGGGACGACTTTGAAGAGGCCGTTGACTTCCACCACGGCGAAGGACTGCAGCCGCAAGGCCGATAGAAATTGCGCCCAGGCTTGCTCGGGCGGCATGGGTTTTTCGGTGCTGAGTGTCATGGTGCCTTTGACCCGTGGGTCAAGCACCAGATTGCGTCCCGTCAGATTGGCCAGCGCGCGCGCGACGGTGTCGATGTCGGCATTGACGAAGTTCAAGCTGATGGGCTCGGGTGCTTTGACTCGGCTTTGCGCCAGCGCCACGCTGGCAGGCCCCAGTCCGCACAGGACCAGGCACAAGGCCAGGCCGGTCAGAGTGTAAGTGGATCGGTATCGCATGGGGGTTCCTTTATCCCACTTTCAAAATCGCGCGCGGGCCAATGCGGTTGCCCAACACGCTGAGTAAATTCGACAGCACGGGTTCATCGGCCACCTGCTCAGCCCAGGCCTCACCCTGAAAGCGCAAGCGGCCGTGTTGCCACAGGCCTTGACCACTCATCTGCAAAGCGCCTTGCAAGGTGCTCAGCTCAATGCGGGGGGTATCACCACCCCAAACCCGCACTTGATAGTCGCCCAAGGGGCGCAACGAGGACAGGCGCGTGCCCAAACCCAGCAGGCTGAGGGTCAGTTGACCTTCGGTGCGCCAGTGCGATTCCTGTTGCTGGGCCCTCCAAAGGCGACTTTGCAGGCGGATCTGGCCTTCGGGTTGCACGGTGTTCCAAGGTGAGCCCCAGCCTGTGAGCCATGCAGTGGGCAGCAACCAATCGACGTCACCCACATTCAATTCCAGGCCCGTGGGGTGCATCTGCGCTCGCCAAATCCAGGCCTGGTGTTCAGAAAGGTCTTGGGGCTGCAAGTGAATTTCGAGTTGATTCAGTCCCGCCAGCGAGATGCGCCAATGCAGTCGCGCCGACCAAGCGCTGGCTACTCTGGATGGGCCATCAGCCAGCGCCAGATGGGCCGAGCCTTGCCAGAGAGTGCCACGGGGCTCCAGCAAGACCACGCGCCCGGCACTGAGTTGACGCACCGACGCTGCCACCCAAGCGGCGGGCCAATGGAACAACAGCACCCCGACCAAGGCCAACGCAGCGCCCAGGGCTGCCCACCAGCGGCCGCGCTCGGTGCGTTTGGGTGCTTGAGCCAATTGACTCATGGTTTTTGTGCCAGTTTAAAGACCAGGGTGCCGGACCAACCTTGGGCGTTTTGCGCCAGGTCGGTCCGCTGTACCGATGCCGAGGTGAGTTGGCGAATCTCATCCCACCCCAAGGCCAATGCCTGAGGTGCGACGCCGTTGATCTGGATTTGCATGCCGCCATCGGGCAAGGGCGTGGCCGACGCCCCCAAATGCCGACGGCTGATGGATTGGATTTGGGCTTGTGCCTCAGAGACCGAGGGGACGCTTTTTTGTTGCAAGGCCTGGGCTTCTTGCTGGGCAGCCTGCATGGCCATGCGTTGGCGTGTCAATGCTTGCCAGCGCGAGTCTTGGTCTTGCCACAGCAGCCATGCCGGCCACAGGCCCCATAGCAAAGCCAGAGTGGCCACCGCACCCAATAAACCGGGTAACCATCGCCTTGTGTTCATGGTGTCCCCCGGTAGCGCATGCTCAGGCCATTGGGTTGGGCTTGTAGTTCATAACCCAGGGTGCGCAAGCGTTGTTGTTGGACCGGGCCCAGGGTGTCCAGACCGATGCCTTGCACGCTGAGGGTTTGGCCCTCGAAGCGCAAGGCTTGCAGTTGGGGAGGGGTGTTCAGGCCCTGAGTCAGTTGCGCCAGCATGATCTCGGCTTGGTCGGGTGCCGGTGCCCCTACCCGGCGACGCAGGGTTTGCAGGGCCTGCTGCATTTGCGCGGCAGGGTCGACCACCAACTGGGTTTGCGGGAAAGCTTGCGTGAGCATGCCACCCAATGCGCGCTGTTGGCGTTGCAGTTCTTCCTCGCTCAGCCAAGACCAAGTCAATAGCCCCAGGCACTGGGCAGCAACCAGACCAAGCAAAGAGAAGCGAGCGGCGCGCCAGGCGGGCTGGTGGGCCAGCGCTTGCCAGGTGGCTTGCGCTTGTCTCCAAGTCCGTTGAGCGCGCGTTTGCGACCATGCACCTTGGGCCAGATCGAAACTGGTCAGGCCAGCGGCGCGCCATCGCTCGGCTCGGGTTTGGGTGCGAACAGGATCACCTTCATTGCCCCAGGAACTCTCGATTTGGGACAAGACGCTGGGCTCAGCAATGCGTACGGCGGGCGTGGCGTGCAACAGCGGCCAGGGGCTGGGCCATGGGGCGATCAGCACACCGTCAGAACGGCACCAGGCCAAGTGGGTGACGCTCGCATGGTCGAAAACCTGCACGGCATCGGTCTGCCCGGCGGACACCGGGGCGAATTCAGGCAACAGCCGTTGCGGGGTACGACCCGCACGGATGAGGGCCTGCAAAGAATCGCTGAGCCACTGCGCGTCGCAGGTGCAGACCCAGTAATTGGGTTGGTCCGGCGCGGCTCCTGCGATGGGGTGCAGGCTGATGTGCAGGGTGTCTGGGCTTTGCAGCCATTGGTCTTCCAGCAAGCCCTGGACAGCGGCCATTCGTTGCGCGCGCGGCACAGGCGGTAGGCGAACGGCATACCAAGACATCCGGGACCCTGGCAGCACCGCCCATACCGGCCCGGCGGGCAGGTCGCCCACGGCCAGCGGACCTTGGCTGATCAGGCGAGCGTCATCGCCCCAACGAGCATGCTCGTAGGTGGTGGAGGCATCAGAGTCGGGCAAGCCCAATATCAGCATATGGTGTTCATTTTAGGGGCGAGTGGGGTTGCCTTGGGGCAATGACCAAAGAATTTGAACCGATCCACCTTCTCGTTTGACTAGGGTGGTTTGTGACAATGTGGCGGCATTCATGCGCAATACGCCTGACACCTCGAAAAAAGAGCTGTTGATGCCGTGGCGGCCATCATCCCAGCCGGAGCCGATGGCGCGACGCGCTTGATACGGCTGAATCCAGGGGCTGCGTTGCCGAGCCTGCACCAGGCTTTGGGCTTGCGACAAGCCCATGCCATCGATGACGGCGGCCAACACTTCGGGCGTTGCGGTATTGACATTGAGTATGCTGCGCTCGGGCAGCACACTGACATGGGGTCGCAGTCGCTCTATGGTCTCGGGGCTCAGCCCCCATACGGCCAAATCGTCCAAGCTGCGGGGCCAGAACAGGTTGGGCGGCTCCTCTTTCGTGCGTGCCAAGGTCTGTAGCAAGCTGGCGGCCTGATCTTCGGGCAGGCCCAACAAGCCAAACAAGCGCACCCATTGGTCTTGTGCCTTTGGGTCAACCTGTTGGCCTTGAAACAAGTTGTTCAAATTGAATTTGCCTTGCGCATCGGTGATGGCGCCCGACAGCCACACCTGGTCGGCCAAGTCGATGTCGATGCCCGAGTCGGCCAAACCGGGTTGGGCCGCCAAAAAGCTGGAGAGTCGGCTTTCATGCAAGGGTACGGCCCAGGGTTCGGACAGGTGGTCGGCGTTACCGCTGCGCGCGTCTTCGCGCAGAATCAGTCGCGCCCAGTCGGTGGCGCCCAATAGCAGCCATTGAGCTTGCTGACGCTGGCGCTCAGCGGTCTCGATGCGGATCAATCCCGATTGGCGCCACAAGGCGGTGCTGACCAACGTTGCTACCAAGGCGGTCAGCAGCAACGCCAGCAGGAGCACGGCGCCGCGCGAAGGATGGGGCACGTGCCTCATGAGCGGGTCACGCTCCAGGTAGGGCGCACCCAATCCGATTGCAGCTTGCCGCTCCATGCGCCTTGGGATCTGAGGTCGATCTCCAGGCGGATGGCGTCGGGCGTGGCGGGTCCGTTGCCGCTGCTGGACAAGGCATTGCTCCAACTGTCGTTGCGGTAAAAGAAAACCCGCCAACTTTGTACCGACACCCAGTCCTGGGGCGAGCCGGGTGTGGGGTCGGCATTGAGCGCGACCTGGGCGTTATGCCAGGCTTCATTCAAGGCCAGTCGTTGCGTCAAGGGGGGCGACTGCCAGCGCACCCAGCGGCCTTCGCGCAGGCCCCAGGCCACCACCACCCGATGTCCCGGGGTGGGGAAAGCGCTGTGGCGCACCAGGCGCAAGACCTGGCCGTTCCAGTCCAGACTGGCAGGCAAGCCGCTGGACAAATCGATTTGGTTCAGATCGGTCTGCCACTGAGACAGGCTGTTGTGCAATCGGGCTTGGGTCTCGTCGCGCTCCCCTTGCTGTTGTTGGCTGCGCACGATCACGTCCAGCCCTTGGGTCATCAGGGCCGCCAACAAAGCCCACAGCGCCAGCGCGACCAGCACCTCGATCAGGGTCAGGCCTTGGACACGGGGCATGGGTCGCAGGCGCATCAGTAGCGCCCCAAGATCGAGGTCACGCGCAGTACCGGGTTTTGTGGTGTGAAGACTTGCACATCGATCCGAAAAAAGCTGGGGTTGGGGGTGGGGCTGACCTCGGTGCGCACACTCAAAGTGAGGCCGGCCTGTTCGCAAGGCCGCGTGCGACTGCCGATCCCCGGCATCTGCCGAGTCAGACGCAACTCGGCCATGGCGTTGTCTGCGCACAGTTGGGCGCGCAGGGTTTCTCCCTGCCGTTGACCGGCGCGCAACCAGCCCGAGATGGCTTGACTGGCCGTGGCCAGAGCCAATGCCAGAACCACCAAAGCGACCAAGACCTCGATCAGGGTCAGGCCGCTGGCGCTGCGTTGCCACGGTTTCATCGCGCCACCCTCCATGGTCCGACGCCACTGGTGGCCAAACGAACTTGCGTGCCGGCTTGGGCGTGGCTGAGCAGGGCAGCAGACTGCGGCGGCAAAATGGGTTCAGGCCCCAAGATCAGTGTGGCCGGGATCGGATGGGTATCGGCCCACAGCCAGGGCAAGACGGGGCGGGGCTGTACCGGTGGGATCGTCCCCCAAAGTTCAGCGCCAGAGGGTGTGAGTCGGGCAACGATGGGCTGGTTTTCCACCCGAGCTTGAGCGCGCACGGATTCCAGCCAAACGGCCAGCCGCTCCCCTTCCTGTTGCAGCTGTTCTTGCGGATTGGGACGGGCGCCCATGGCCACCAGGGCGGTCACCAGGGCCACCAGCGCCAGCACCACCATCAATTCAATCAGGGTGAAACCACTGGCCTTGAAGGACGGCACGCCCGGTGTGCGCACAGAGACGTCATGACACCCGGTGCGGCTCATGACGGTGCAGCCGTTTTACTGCCAACTGCCGATGTCGGCGTTGCGGCCTTCGCCACCGCTTTGGCCATCGGCCCCAAAAGACAAGACATCGACCTCGGATTTCAAGCCGGGGTTCAAGTACTGATAGGGGCGGCCCCAGGGATCATTGGGCAATTTGTCGAGGTACGGGCGCCAATTGGCGGGCAACGGATCTGTGGTGGGTTTTTGCACCAGCGCTTGCAGGCCTTGGGCGGGGGTGGGATAGGCTTGGTTGTCCAAGCGGTACAGTTTGAGCGCTTGAACCAGGTTGTTGACATCGGCGCGGGCAGCGGTCACTCGTGCATCGTCTGCGCGGCCCAGCACATTGGGCACGATCAAGGCGGCCAGAACGCCCAAAATGGCCAACACCACCATCAGTTCGATCAGGGTGAAGCCGCGCGACAGTCGACCCAGCGCAGCGGATGCCGAGGGAGAGGAGGGTTCAAAATTTTGCATACAGGCATGATAATCGCTACTCATGACAAATTCATACTCAACAACAACTTCCTTGAGCTGGCCTCAACGTCTGGTGACCTTGCTATTGGCGGGTTTGGCCGTAGGCAGCGTCGTCTTTTGGGGCTTGCAGATCAGCGCCATGCCCAGCGCGGAAGAGGTGCGTTGGGTCGAGCAGACCAAGGGCGATGCCCCCCAGGCTTGGCAGCGGGCTTTGGGCGGTACCCAAGCGCAGGCCACAGCACCGGCGCCAGTGGCTGGCAGCCCCTTGACCTTGGTGGCCGTGCTGGCGCGAGGCAGTCAGGGCGGCATGGCCGTGATTGCCAGTTCGGGTCAAAGGGGCGAAAGTTACCGAGTGGGTGATGAGGTTCAGCCCGCGCTGGTGTTGTTGGAAGTGGGGTTACGCAGTGTCCGTTTGGGGCCTGCAGTGGGCGGACCGGCGACCCAAGTGCTGGAATTGGCGGTGCCGGTGATGCCCGTCGCACCTGACGCCAAGTAAGTCACTGCTTCTGAAGGAACAAACGGTAAACGGGGTTGTGGGTTTCTTCCACGCTGGGGTAGCCCAACTCGGCCAAGAACTTTTTGAACTCGGCATTTTCTTTCGGCGGCACTTGCAGCCCTACCAAAATACGGCCGTAATCGGCCCCTTGGTTGCGGTAATGGAACAGACTGATGTTCCAACCCGGGCGCATGGTTGACAGGAATTTCATCAAGGCCCCGGGGCGCTCGGGAAAGACAAAGCGCATCAGGCGCTCGTCTTGGGCCAATTCGCTGGCACCGCCTACCATGTGGCGGATGTGCTCTTTGGCCAATTCGTCGTGGGTCAGGTCCAGAGCCTGAAACCCATGTTTGCTGAAGTAGGCGGCGATTTTGGCGCTCTCGCCTTTGCCCGATGTGGTCAGGCCCACGAAGACATGGGCCTGATGGGCATCACTCATGCGGTAATTGAACTCGGTGACATTGCGCGGTGATTTGCTGCCGCCAAAAGCGGGCAGCTCGCCGATCAGCTGGCAAAAGCGCCGGAAGCTGCCGCGCTCTTCGGGGATGGTGACGGCGAACAGTGCTTCGCGTTCTTCCCCGACCTCAGCGCGCTCGGCGACGAAGCGCAAACGGTCGAAGTTCATATTGGCGCCGCACAAGATGGCGGCATAGGTCTGGCCACGGGTTTTGTGTTGGGCCACATAAGCCTTGATGGCCGCCACCGACAGCGCTCCGGCGGGTTCGACGATGCTGCGTGTGTCCACGAACACGTCTTTGATGGCAGCGCACACCGCGTCGGTGTCCACCGTGATGTAGTCGTCGACCAGGCCACGGGCGATGCGGAAGGTTTCTTCTCCCACCAGCTTGACTGCGGTGCCGTCAGAGAACAGGCCCACGTCGGACAGGGTGATGCGTTTGCCAGCGGCGACCGAGCGCATCATGGCGTCTGAATCGTTCATTTGTACGCCGATGACCTTGACTTCCGGGCGCACCGCCTTGATGTAATTGGCCACACCCGAGATCAGGCCGCCACCGCCGATGGCGACGAACACCGCGTCGAGCGGACCTTGGTGTTGGCGCAGCAGTTCCATGGCGATGGTGCCTTGGCCGGCGATGACATCTGGGTCGTCAAAGGGGTGGACAAAGGTCATGCCGCGTTTTTTCTCCAACTCGACCGCATGCTGATAGGCGTCAGAATAGCTGTCGCCGTACAGCACCACTTCGCCGCCCAAGGCGCGCACCGCCTCGATCTTGACGGCGGGGGTGGTGACGGGCATCACGATCACGGCCCGAGTACCCAGCTTGGCTGCGCCCAGCGCCACGCCTTGCGCGTGGTTGCCGGCCGAGGCGCAAATGACACCGCGCTTCAGTTGCTGGGGCGTCAAGTGGGCCATTTTGTTGTAGGCCCCTCGCAGTTTGAAACTGAAGACCGGTTGCTGGTCTTCGCGCTTCAACAACACCTGGTTGTTCAACCGTCGGCTGAGGTTCTTGGCGACATCCAATGCCGATTCTTGCGCCACGTCGTAGACGCGCGCGGTCAGGATGCGTTTGAGGTAGTCGGCTGGGCTGAGGGTTTTGGAGCGGGTGGGCATCGAGGCATTTTAGGGCAGTACTTGGAGCATAAAATAATCATTCAATCTGAATGGAGTTCCAGGATGCTCGATTTAAATGCGATCAAGAATTTTCTTCATGTGGGCTGCGGACCAATGACCAAAATGCAGATCAAGGGATTCGACAGCGCCCAATGGCACGAGATTAGGTTCGATATAGATGAAAGCGTGAAGCCAGACATCATTGGTACGTTGGCCGACATGAAGGCCGTCCCCAATCACAGCATGGATGCCTTGTATTCCAGCCATAACATCGAACACCTGTTTCCGCACGAGGTGGTACCAGCCCTAAGGGAATTTCATCGAGTCTTGAAAGATGATGGTTTCGTTGTTTTAACCTGTCCGGATTTGCAAAGCGTTTGCGAAGCGGTGGCACGTGGAAATTTGATCGAGCCTTTGTATCAATCACCCGCCGGCCCGATCAGCCCCATCGATATTCTTTACGGCCATCGGGGCTTCATTGCCAATGGCAATGTGTACATGGCTCACAAATGCGGTTTTACTTACCCCGTGCTACAAGGTGTTTTCTTCGAGGCCGGCTTTGTCAATGTGTTCGGCGGTGTGCGTCCGGAGCAGTTCGATCTTTGGGCCATAGCCTTCAAGACCGAACACTCGGAAGAGCACATTCGGACGCTGGCGGAGAGTTTCTTGCCCTGAGGTTTTCAATCGCCCAGTTGTTCGCCGAACAGGTAAGTCATATTGACGCGGCGGTCCACATAGGTGTCAGCGAAATTCACCGTGTCGGTTTCGTGGAACAGGGCCGAGTTGAATAGCACGGCCCGGTTGCAGCGGTAGGTCACGACTTGCTCGCCCGAGTTTTTCTGGCGCAAAAACGCATAGATCTTGTCGGCATTGTGGTTGTAGTCGTCAAAAGACCAATCGGCTGGGGCGGGTGCATCATAGACGCGCAGGCCACCGCTTGCGGGGTCGAGGTTGTACTCGTCGGGGGTGACCCAGAAATTCAGATTGACTTGGGCATGGTCGGCATGGACATTGATGCCCTTGCCCAGATGGGCGTCGTATTTGAAACCCCAGAATTCCATCAGGCGATGGTCCTTGAAGACGCCGGGCATGGCGGCGCGCAAATCACGCCCCAGTTGCAGGTGCAACTCGCTGATGTAACCCTTGGCTGAGAAGCCTCCGAGGTATTTGTTGTCGGGGTACTCGCTGGTCCAGGCAGGCGACCACAAGTTGTATCGCTGGAAGGCCGCCAGGGCCTGCGGCGACAAGAAATCATCGATGACGACGATTTCGGGTTGCTGGCTGAGGTACCGGTGTTCGATGTCGCTCCAGTTCAGTTGGGGGTTCAAACAAGCGCCTGGCAGTGCCGGTAAATCGACGGGCTGGCGTTGTAACCAAAATTGCTTGAGTGCCAAGAGGGTGGCGTCGTCAAGCGTCAGGGCTTGGGTCGGGTCGCTGTCGCGGGCCAATATCGGGCCGCCCAGCGCTACCAATCGTTTGACCGCGTCGCTGCCGACCCCTTGTGACAAAAAGTACTGCGCTTGTTCGACATCGTGTTTGAATCGGAAAAAATTCACTTCACGCAACGGGCTGGGTGAGGTGTACTGTCTCATGTGCTGGGCCAGGTGGCCCATGGCGTTGAGGCGACTGATTTCGATGGCCTCGGATTCGGATCGGTCTTCTTCGGCCAGGGTCACCCGGATCGACGCCAATAAATCAAGGGCCAGTTGGTGTTCGGGGTGTTGCTCAAGGGCTGTTTCCAGGGCCTGCGCCGACTCGTGCCAGCGCCCCATTTTTTGCAGCACGCGGCCCCGCGCGAACCAGGCTTGTGGGTTGTCACTCAACAGACTCAAGCTATGGTTGGCTGCGCTCAGGCCCGCTTCGTACTGGCGCAAACGGGTGTGCGTCAAGCTTTTGAACGCCCAAGCGGCCGAATGATTCGACTGCGCTTGGCAAGCGGCGTCAAACATGGCCAAGGCGGCTTCAGCCTGGTTCAGTTGGGCCAGGGCCATTCCCAGTGCCATGATCACGTCGATGTCTTCGGGGGCTTGCGCGTGGGCATTTTGCAGCACCTGCAAGCCCAAATCGTGCTTGCCTTGCGATTGCAGGGCATGGGCCAGGGGCAGAGCCAAGTCGAGTCGGCCGGGGTTGCTGGCGATGGCACGCCGAAACGCCACCTCGGCTTTGGCCGGGTCTCCCAATTCCAACATGCAGTCAGCCAACGTCGCCCAGGCCTGATCGTCTTTCGGGTGCTGTCCCAGCCAGCGCATCAGGCCTTCAGCGGCTTTGTCGGTTTGGCCCTGTTGGCGCAGCAAAGTGGCGATGGCGATTTCGGACATGTCGGTTCCAGGTTCAGGTCAATCGGATGGGGCCAGGCGCTTCGCCTCGGCGGACGCGCTCGACCATGATCGTGTAGGCCTGCTCCAGGTGTCGCACATAGCGCGGCGTGTCAAACAGAGGCAGGACATGCCCCTGAGTCCTCAGGACATGCTTGACCCCCACCAGGCTGTCACGATTCAAACCGCATTGTATGGCCCGGGCCTGGTACTCGGCGTGACTGCTCGTGATCATTTGGGGCAGGCCCACGGCTTTGAGTAGACTGGCGGCCATGCGCGAGGCGAAGGTCTCGCCGGCAAGTGTCAACACCGGTAAACCAGCCCATAAGGCATCACTGACGGTGGTGCCGCCATTGAACGGATAGGTATCCAGGAACAGATCGGCCAGACGGTAGCGCGCCAGATATTGGGGTTGCGGCAGGCGGCCGCCAAACACCAAGCGATCTGCGCCAAACTGTCGCTTGGCCATTTCCATTTGGATGCGGCCCTCTACAAATGCATTGTTGGCCAACAACCAAAGCACGGAGCCCGGCACGGCCAGCAAGATCGCGGCCCATGCATCGAACATTTCAGGGTTGTATTTGTAGTTGTTGCAAAAGCAACAATAGACCACGGCGTCTTCGGGCAAGCCGACTTCGGCGCGGGTGGCCGGGGAGTCGGCAATCGGCCGCTTGCGGTCATTGGGCTGGAACGTGTCTGGCATGGACACCACTTGCTCGGTGTAGAACTGGCTGAACTCAGGGGGTATGACCGTGTCGTCACCGATGATGTAGTCGATGTAGCTCGCGCCCAAAGTGCCTGGGAATCCCAGGCAGTTGATCTGTACCGGGGCGATGCGCTGGGCGAACAAATTGATGCGGTTGTGATCGGTCAGGCCCGCCAGGTCGATGGCGATGTCCACTTCCAGTTCGTGCAACCGCTTCAACAGATCGGCGTCGCTGAGGTCTTTTGCCACCACATAGTGGTCGAAGGCTTTTGAAACGCGCTCGGTCATGGCGTCATGCACGCCTTTGCCATTGATGTTGACGCCGATCAACTCAAAGCGGCCGCGGTCGTGCAACTCATACAGTTCAGCGGTCAGGTAAGACACCGGGTGTTCTTTGAAGTCGCCCGAGACATAGGCCAGCCGGATGCGCTGGTGATGGTGCGTGAAGGCTTTGGGCTGGGGGTGGGGTGGCCGATACAGCTTGACCCATCGCTGCAGGGCCATCTGTTGTTGGCGTGCGCTGGTTTGAACAGGCAACAAATGAAAAGGAATGGACACGGTTTCGCCCGACCCGATCCAGGCACTCAAGTCGGCTTTGAGTTCGGCATAACGGCCCCATTGCAACGAGCCCAATGACACCATCAACAATTGCGCCAGCATCTCTTTGTTCATGCCCGAACGGTCCAAGGATTGCAGCGCCAATTCGGGGCGGCCATACAAGTACAGTGCAAGCCCGCGCAGTGCCCAGGCTTTGTCATGCTCGGGTTCGATCTCAAGCAAGATGTCCAGTGTGACCAAGGCTTGGTCGTATTGCTCCATTTCATGGTAGGTGCTCGCTAACTCATACATGGATTGGGTGTCGAGACCGTTCAAATGCAAGGCTTGGGTGAAGGCGTCGATCGCTTGGGGCAGGCGATGTTGTCGGCGCTTGAGCTGCCCCAGGTTGAACCAGGCGGCATGGTGTTGGGGGTTGGCACGCAGATGCTGTTCAATGACGGCAGAGGCCTTCTCTGTCCAGCCGATGTCGACCCAGGCGGCAGCGCGGTTCAGTTCGATTTCGGGGTGGCCGGGGGCCAGTTTCAAAGCGCGGTCATAGCTTTTCAGGGCCTGAGCGTATTCACCCAATTCGGTCAGTGCATTGGCCAAGTTGGCGTGAAACAGGGGGTTGCGGCCATACAAGGCAATGGCCTTTTGAATCAGCTCGATGGCGCGGTGGTGCTGGCCTTGCTGGTGGTGCAGCACCCCCAGCAAATGCAAAGCGTCAAATTGCTTGGGCTGCTGCTTCAGCACCTGTTCGTACAAAGGCCGGGCGGCGTCCAGATCACCTGCTTCGTGGAATTTCAGCGCCTTTTGCAAAGCCATCATGACCTGAGGCGAAAACGGCGTATTCATCTCTGCTCAAACAAACATTCAGTCAAAAACAACCCCGCCGAAGCGGGGTTTGGGCTCCAAACCTATCGGTTTAGAAGCGGTGACGCACGCCCAGGTCCAGACCGGTGGCGGTGTTGCTGCCACCCAAGCCAACGGCGGCGGCAGAAGCCACGCCCATGCTGGCGGTGGTGTTCTGACCGGTGGTGGTCAGCTTGGAGTAGGTGCCGTACAAGGCGGTGCGCTTGCTCAGGTCGTACACAGCGCCAAGGGCGATTTGCTTGGACTTGGAGCCATCTTCGAAGTTGGCCAAGTTCCGGGAAGTGCTGGCCGACAATTGTCCTCCCGCAACTTTGGCGGTGCCATACGAGCCTTTAAGCGTCCAAGGGCCCATGGCGTGGGTGATGCCCAGCATGGTGGTCTTGAGGGTGCGCTCGGATGTGCTCAGGATGCCGTTAGCATATGTCGAACCGGTTGCTGCGGGCGTTCCCGTCCAAACTGCCCCAGGGGCTGCAGGTGCAACCGATGCATTGATGCCAGAAGCATAGTTTGTGTTGGTGGAGCCAAAATTCTGGATGCCATACTGGCCCAACAGACGGGTGTTGCCCAGCTGGTAAGCGGCCGCGAAGTTGGCGTCTTTGTAGCCACCTTGGTACCCGGTGACAACGCCTCTGGAAGCCGAACCCATGGGGTAGGGGTAGTCGGTCTTGCCTTGGGCGGCAGCCAGTGTCAAGGGGCCGTCGACGTAGGTCAAGCGAAAGCCCGTGTACTTGCCCGATCCGGCTGCGCTTTGGCACAGGTTACCACCGTTGTCGGCGTTGGCGCCGGCATCAGCAACTTGCACATCGGTACAACCGCTCAGTTGCTCAGACAGGGCATGCTGAACCTGGATGCGGAAACCATTCATATTCTGGCTCAACCAACCCAAGCTGTTGGAAGCACGAACTTGGGGGGTGGGGTTGCCCGGGGGCGCCACGGCCACGTACTTGTTCAGCGTGCCGTAGGTCAGGTTGGTGTAGGCGCCAACACCAACGGTGCCGAACGGGTCGAACAGGGTTTTGTTCCAGAAGGTGGGCGTGTAGTCGCGGCCCAAGCGTAATTCACCGATCTGGCTGTTGATCAGCGACACGGTGGATGCGCGGTTGAAGGTCAGGCCTTGCATGGCGCCCAAAGACACCACATCGGGAGAAGCTGCTGCGTTGGAGGCACTGGTGCTGATGCCCGTTTGGCCATATGCAGTGTTGTTGGAGGTGGTGTTTTGGAAGCCACCCGACTCAACGAACATGCCGGCTTCCAGCCAGAAGCCGGCTGCCCAACCGCCGCCCATGTCTTCGGTGCCGCGCAGGCCCAAACGGGACGATTCGTTGCGGCCTTCGCCTTGCATGCGGATCACCGAACCAGCGCCGTCAGCCGACAAACGGGTCACGGTGGCGTCAAACACGCCAAAAATTTCCACATTCGAGCCGCTGGCGCTGCGTGCCATGCCCGATTGGGCCATGGCGCCAGTAGCGACAGCCAGTGTAGCCAGTGCAACTAGGGATTTTTTCATGTGAAGTTTCTCCAAGGTTTAACAAAGGGCTCCGGTTCAAGAGGGGTCACCCCTCCCGGATCCCCGGGCCAACCTCCTTTGATGGAAGTTATCGCTATTGCACCAGAAGCCGCAGCGAAAGGCTACCGATGGCTTTAAAAAAAGGACTATTGCGTTGCCAAAATGCAACAGGTTGTGGCGCGTCCGCATCAACCCCAGTGGGTAAACCCTTGTTTTACAATGTGGAAATGCCTCAACACAGACCCCGCACCCTCAGCATCTCGCTTTGGGATCCTTTGCTGACCCTGGCCGATTCGGCCCTGCGCACGGTCTGGGCCTCGCACCATGCCCAGCGCCCCTACCCGGGCGGGGTTGAAGGCGCGCCGATGACGGCCGAGCAGAAAAATGAGGCTGCTGCACTCATGCGTGTCAATCATGTGGGCGAGGTCTGCGCTCAGGCCTTGTACACCGCACAGGCCCAAGCCACCCGCAACCCTGCCCTGCGCCGACACTTTCAACATGCCTGCGCCGAAGAAACCGATCACCTGGCCTGGACCGAGCAACGCCTGACCGAGCTGGGCGGCCGCCCCAGTTTGCTCAACCCCCTTTGGTATGCCGGGGCCCTGGTCATGGGTTATGCGGCGGGAAAGCTGGGCGGGGATCGGGTCAGCCTGGGTTTCGTGGTGGAAACCGAACGCCAAGTGGAATCGCATTTGCAAAGCCACCTAGAGCGCTTGCCAGAGCAGGATGTGGCTTCGCGGGCCATCGTGGCACAGATGCAAGCCGATGAGGCGCGCCACGCCATTGATGCCGAAAAAGCCGGCGCCACCCCCTTGCCACGTCCAGTACAAGAGTTGATGCGGCTATTGGCCAAGGTCATGACCACGGTGGCGCACCGGGTCTGATTCGCATTGGGGGTTTGGCGTCTCAGCCCTCGACCACCTCGAAACTGGTGGTGATCTCGGCTGTCTTGGCCAACATGAAGCTGGCCGAACAATATTTGTCATGACTGAGCCCGATGGCGCGCTCCACCGCCCCTGCATCGAGACCACGGCCAGTGACAACAAAGTGCATGTGAATTCGGGTGAAGACCTTGGGGTCGGTGTCGGCGCGCTCGCTGCTGAGTTTGACCGAGCAACCGGTGACCTGGTGACGCCCGCGCCGCAAGATCAGCACCACGTCATAAGCGGTACAACCCCCAGTGCCAGCCAACACGGTTTCCATGGGGCGCGGGGCCAGGTTTTGCCCCCCGTTCTCGGGGCGGGCCGGATCTGGCGCGCCGTCCATCGTCAAGATGTGGCCGCTGCCGGTTTCGGCCACAAAGCCCATGCCAGATCGGGTGCCGCTGTGTCCAGTCCAGGTGACGGTGCATTCCATGGTGCGCAATTTCCTTGAGAATTATTGGGGGAATTATCCGCCAAGCTTGGCAGGGGCTCCTGACGCGGCAAAATATTGATCAATTGCTCAATAGAGTAGATCGTTTGTCTCCTCCACCCTCTCAACAGGTGGATTACACCCCGGGCCCGCCCCCGGGTTTTTTTTGTGCGCGCCGGCTTTGTAACATGCCTATGTTCATCTCGCCGGTCAGGGACGAAGCGTAAAACTTCTCGATCATGTCCACCGATGTACGGGCATTGCGCGCCAGGGTCAGCATGTCGAAGCCTTGGCCATACAGCAGTCGAAATGTAATGGCCGCGTGGCGCAAGCAATACAGGGTACGCGGCTGTCCATGGGCGTCGCACAGCGACAACTCAGCCTCGCGCAACACCCATTTCAGCCAGAAATTGAACAGGGCCAAGGCGTGCTCGCGGTCTTTCTCCTGCGGCAAGAACACCCAGTCGTCGGGCCGAGCCAAGCCCTGAGTTTCCCATTGTGCGCGCAAGTGGCCATAAACCCGCACGGCAGGCTGCAGGGTGACGATGGGTTTGTCATGGCGCTTCGACTCAGGCAGGGTCAGACGCAAATACGAATGGCTGCCGCGCACGACTTCAATGTGACGGTGGTGCAGGTTCTTGATGGGCGCTACCCGCCTGATGGCTCAGATGGGCACCCAGACCATGGACGGTACAGTCACCGCCTATGCCGCCAAGACCACGACCACTGCTTTGCCCGCCGCCCCCGCTGCCGTGTGGACCAACGGCGTGACCGGCCAAACCTACGCTTCTGGCACCCTGACCATCACCGAGCGTACCGTGAAAACCACCCTGTTGGGTGTGACACACACGACCGGTGCCTGGACTCTGAAGGGCTCTTATGGCACTGCCAAGCTGACCGGCGGCCAGATCACCGCCAGCAGCAACCGTGGCGTGGCCAACGTGGAAGACGGCTCCAAGTCCAAGCAAGTCGCCATTGGCGCTGTGTATGACCTGAGCAAGCGTACCGCCTTGTATGGTACCTACTCCAAGCTGACCACCACTGGCCAGAACACCAACGCCAGCATGGGCGTGGCTTCTGCCGCCGCCGTTGGCTTGGGTGGCAGCAACACCGCCACCGGTCTGGACCTGGGCGTGCGTCACCGCTTCTAAACCGATAGGTTTGGAGCCCAAACCCCGCTTCGGCGGGGTTGTTTTTGACTGAATGTTTGTTTGAGCAGAGATGAATACGCCGTTTTCGCCTCAGGTCATGATGGCTTTGCAAAAGGCGCTGAAATTCCATGAGTCCGGTCATTTGGACGCCGCCCAGGCTTTGTACGAACAGGTGCTGAGGCAGCAGCCCAAGCACTTTGACGCTTTGCATTTGCTGGGTGCCCTGTGGCATCAAAAGGGTGATCACAAGAGAGCCATCGAGTTGATTCGACAAGCCATCGACTTGTATGCGCGCAATCCGTTGTTCTACGTGAATTTGGCCAATGCCTTGACCGAGATCGGGGAGTATCCAGAAGCCTTGCGGCATTATGAACGGGCTTTGAAATTGGCCCCCGGTCATCCAGAGATTGAGTTGAGCCGCGCGGCGGCATTGGTGGACGTTGGGGCCTTTGATGAGGCGACGAAAATCATTCAGGCCCAACTCAATCGAGACCCTGATAATGCGAATGCATGGTTCAATCTGGGTCTGGCACAGGCCAAAACCTACAGATACAAGCTGGCGATTGAATCACTCACCCGGTGCTTGCATATTGATGGAAGAAATACCAAGGCCATGTATGAGTTGGCTGCAAACTATGTCTACACAGATGAGTTCCAAAGCGCAGTGGTGGTGTTGGATATCTTGCTCGGTGTATCGCCCGATGACGATCGCGCTTGGGCTTTGAGGGGGGTCGCTTTTGAGCACCTGAATCTGTTCGATGAGGCCTTGGAATCGCTTAGAAGGGCCTACAAGACAAATCGAGAAACAATATCCGAGTTAATTTCGATTTCCTTGCAAACGCTTTATTGGGATCGTCTTGCCGAGTTGAAATCAGATCTCTCCAAGTTGATCCATGAGGATTTGGCTTGTCGGACGCAGTTTTTTATGATGGCGCTTCAAACGAGCGCGCAAGAGCAATACAAGACCTTCACCCAAGCCAGCAAGGTGCATTACCCAGCTCATGCTTTTCAACACACATTTGACCACCAGCATGCAAAAATCAGGGTGGCTTATGTGTCGGGAGATTTCAAGCAGCACCCGGTTTCTTATCTGACGGCTGAACTGTTCGAGTTACACGACAAAGAGCGCTTTGAAATCATAGGCGTCAATATCAATGGCAAAGCAGCACATGATGAGATGACTGAGCGGGTACACGATCATGGTCGAGCGAGCGCGTCGCGGTGAAAAGCCCTCTGCTTTGCGCGTGCAGCCGCTCGGCAATTCGGTCCAAGCTTGAGGCTGTAGCTTCAGCCTTTAGTGTCAGGGTTTGACGGGATAGCACGACAACAGCCTGTCCAGATCCCGTTTTTCGTCGCCTGGCACATAGGGCTTGCACAATGCCAGCATGGATTGAGCTGCTTCGACCATGGCCGCCGGCCCATTGTCATCCTCCAAGGCATGGCGCGGTTGCCGGACATAGGCGTAACTGAGCCACCAAGTGCTTTGCAGTACCAAGTGCCTGGCGGTGATTTGGCGATCTGCTTCGCTCATGTTGATCAACCCGGCATGGTTCAGGCGCGCCAGCATGACCTGAAATGCAGTGTCTTTGTGCTGTAGGACGTCTTTCATTTCTGACTCAAGCCTTCGATTGCGACTGAGCAAGTCGTTCAGATCTCGGTAAATGAATCGATGTGTCCACACACGCTCCATGAGGTGGTGGATGAAAAACCAAGCGTCCTCCCAATGCTTGATTTCGGGGGCCGAGACCAGCAATTCGAGCAAGTCGGCTTTGTATCGCGTGAACAAGGCATTGACCAACTCGTCTTTGGCAGGATAGTGGTAATACAGGTTGCCGGGGCTGATGCCCAACTCGTTGGAAATCAGCGTAGTCGACACATTCGGTTCGCCAAATCGATTGAACAAGCCCAGAGTCACTTCCAGGATGCGTTCAGCCGTGCGACGCGGGGCTTTTTTAGCCATTCTTGGGCTTGCGCAAGGGTTTGGTTTGTCGCAAGGTGGTCTTGGTTGTGGGCAACAGCGCTTGCTCCAAAGTTTCCACTCGGGCCTGCAATTGGGCCAATTGCTCGGCGGTCGGCCAACCTTGGCGTTGCAGAGCCTGAACCACGCGTTGCTCAAACAGTCCCTCAAGGGTGTCCCAAGGTCCGTGCTTGCCCTGGCTGATGGGCACCTTGCCCTGGGCCAGTTGCTGGGCCATGGCGCTCATTTTTTCGGTCGCATCGGCGATTTTTTGTTCGGCCGAGTGTTGCGCCTGACGTTGCAGATCCAGCCCGTCTTGGAGCATTTTTTGCAGGGCTTGTGAACCTTGTTTCTGCGCCTGCGAGAAGGCTCCCAAGCCGGCCAGCCAAATCTGCTGGGCCGGGTCGGTCCCAGGCGGGGTTGGATCCGCATGAGGTGGTGCTGTTTTTTTGCGTGTCATGGCGTGACCTCCTGTCCGCAGAATATACCCAAGTGCATGACAAGGAACAATGCGCGCCATCGAGTCGAATGAAAAAACAAATTACAATACTTTCGCAATATGAGTCATCCTCGTCACATCGCCATCATCATGGATGGCAATGGCCGCTGGGCCAAAAAGCGCATGATTCCCCGCACTGTGGGCCATGTGAAAGGTGCTGCCACCGTGCGAAAGGTGGTGCAGGCCTGCGTGCGTGCCGGGGTGTCGCACCTGAGTGTTTTTGCCTTCAGCACCGAAAACTGGCGCCGCCCACCCGAAGAGGTGCGCAAACTCATGGATTTGATCGTTCAGTACCTGCAAAAAGAACTGCGCGATTTGCAAGAGTCCGGTATCAGACTGCGGGTCATCGGTGATCGTGCCTCCTTGGGGCCAGAATTGTGTGGTTGGATCGAACGTGTTGAGCAAGTCACCCAAAACAATGACCGTTTTCATTTGACGGTGGCTGTCAATTACGGCGGTCAGTGGGACATCCTTCAAGCCATGCGACGCTGGCAAGCCGAGCGCCCCGATCAATGTTTGGATGACCTGGGCCCAGCTGACTTGTCGGCCTACCTCAGTACGGCCGATTTGCCCGATCCCGATTTGCTCATTCGCACCGGAGGCGAGGCTCGGGTGAGCAACTTCATGCTGTGGCAAATGGCTTACACCGAGATGTTTTTCACCGATGTCTTGTGGCCAGACTTCAGCGAAGCCCATTTGCAAAAAGCCTTGCACTGGTATGGACAACGGGTGCGCCGCTTTGGCCGCACCGACGAACAGGTGGCTGCAGAGATGCCTGCCATGGCCCAGCGCAAGGCCTGAGTCGCGGTGATAGAATGCACAGGCTGGAGATTAGTCCAACTATTTTTTAATTTTTTTGCAAGCTAGCTCATGATGAAAAGAGAGATGCCTTACCACCTTCGCCGCGAAGGTTCGGCGGCCCCCTGCGTGGCCCTGATTGACCAACGGTATATGTCTTGGCTTTTGGGGCTCACGCCCGAGTCGGATCCGATCCATGGTTTTGCCCTCAGCCATGTGCTGTCGGGGGTGTTAGAACAGGTGGGCGTCAGTGCCGAAGTGCAACGCGTCTATTGGTATTCTGATGTGCGCGATGATGCACTCCCCCAAGGCCTGATTCACCGAAACGTGGCCGCTCGCGACAGCGATGGTGGGGCTTCGGCACGTGCCACTTTGGCTGCCGACCTCAAAACACTGGCCGAGCGCAAGGCGTTTCGTCATCTGATTCTGGCCAGCGACGACCAACGCTTGATCACCTTGATCGACGAGGCCCAGTTGCATGGCGTGTTGGTGCACATTTTGGCCGACGAGGCATCTCGTCATCTGAAGCAATTGCGCAAAGACGACCCCGAGTGGGCCGACTTGCTCTCGCAAGCCGATTCGCGTTTGTTGCTCAACGAGCATGCGGTGCGCGATCTGACCCAACCTCATTTCGCTAAGTGGCCTGTTCGCCAAGCCCAACCCGAAGACATCGATGCCATCCGCCCGATTTTGACCGATGTGGTTCAGGCCTGGTGGGCCGATGAGCCTGAAGATCTGCGCGAAGACCTGCGCGAAGAGTTGCAGGTCAGCCGAGGCATTCCCCAAGAAGTCGACCGCCATATGCTGCTGCGCGTGCGCAAGGCGCTGGATCGCACCCTCAGTTTTCATGAAAAGAAACTGTTGCGGGACATGGTCCGTGGCACAGTGCTGAGCGAAACCCCTGCGCCTGAACTGCAGTCTGCCGACTGATCCATGGTTCTTCCATGAGCGCTGATTTCTCCCCGTCTTGCGTGCTGGTCACGGGCGGGGCAGGATTTATTGGCAGCAATTTCGTGCACACGGTCTTGGCCGAGCAGGCTGACCTGACGGTGATCAACCTCGACAATCTCACCTATGCTGGGAATTTGTCCAATTTGGCGTCTTTGAAGGGCGACAGACGTCATGTGTTCGTGCGTGGCGATGTGGCAGATGCTGATTTGGTGGCTAGTTTATTGACCGAACATCGGCCTCAGGCCTTGGTGCATTTTGCGGCCGAGTCGCATGTTGATCGATCCATCCACGGCCCGGATGACTTTTTGCGCACCAATGTGCAGGGCACTTTTAACCTGTTGGAGTGCGCCCGCGCTCATGCCCAGCAGCTTGCCCCTGGGGGATTCCGTTATCTGCAGGTGAGCACAGACGAGGTTTACGGCAGCCTGGAACCCGATGCGCCGCCCTTCACCGAGCAGCACCGCTATGAGCCCAATAGCCCATACTCGGCGACCAAGGCGGCCGCCGATCATCTGGCGCGAGCTTGGCACCATACCTATGGATTGCCTGTGCTGACTACCAACTGCTCCAACAACTACGGACCCTATCACTTTCCGGAAAAGCTCATCCCATTGGTGATTCACCGCGCCTTGTTGGGCCAGGCCTTGCCCATCTATGGCGATGGACAACAGGTGCGCGATTGGTTGTACGTACAAGACCATTGCCGCGCGGTTTGGCGGGTTTTGCAGGCTGGCGTGCCCGGTGAAACCTACAACATTGGCGGTTGGAATGAGAAGACCAATCTGGACGTGGTGCGAACCTTGTGCGCTGCACTCGATGAAATGAGCCCGCGCGCCGATGGGCAATCGTATGCCCAACAAATCACTTTTGTCGCTGACCGCCCTGGGCATGATCGACGCTATGCCATCGATGCGCGCAAGATCGAGCGTGAGCTGGGATGGCGACCACAGGAAACCTTCGAATCGGGCATACGCAAGACAGTCCGTTGGTTTTTGGACCATCCTGATTGGGTGCGCGATGTGACCAGTGGCGCCTACCGGCAGTGGGTGTCGCAGCAATATGGCGCCGAGTCGGTCTGATCGCACAGCCCTGGTGCTTGGATCCACGGGGCAGTTGGGCCGGGCCTTGCAAGATGCCGTCACTCTGGGCCTAGGCTCTGGGGTGGCGAGTGCCTGGCATTGGGCCGACCGTTCCCAGTTCGATTTGGCCCAGCCCGATCGATTGGCCCATGCGCTCAACCTGCAACAAGCCGATGTCATCATCAACGCAGCGGCCTACACCGCTGTCGATCGGGCTGAGTCCGAGCCCGATTTGGCGATGCGCGTGAACGCTGAATCGGTCAAGGTCCTGGCATTGCATGCCCAAACGCATCGCGTGCCATTGGTTCATTTTTCGACCGACTATGTGTTCGATGGTCTGTTGGATCGCCCCTATGTCGAGAGTGATGCGCCCCATCCGCAAAGCGCTTATGGCCAGAGCAAGCTTCAGGGCGAAGAGTACGTGCGCTCATTGGCCCCAGAGCATTTGATTTTTCGCACCAGTTGGGTGTTTGCCCGATATGGCGGCAATTTCATCAAGACCATGTTGCGTTTGGCCCAAGAGCGCGATGAATTGCGCGTGGTGGCCGACCAGTGGGGTGCCCCCACATCTGCCAGATGCTTGGCCCAGGCCAGCTTGCATGCCTTGACGCAGGCCATGGCTGATCCTGGGGGGCAAGCGCCCTGGGGCTTGTACCACCTGAGTTGCGCCGGGTCGACCAGTTGGCATGGCTATGCCTGTCATGTGCTCGAGCGCGCCGCCCAGTGGGGGGCGCCTTTGAAGGCCAGGGCACAGCAGGTTCTTGCCATCACCACCGAGCAGTTCCCGACCCCGACACGCCGACCCTTGAATTCATCTCTTGACACCGAACGCTGGGTCAAGACCTTTGGAATGGCCTTGCCGCTTTGGCAGTCCGAGGTGGACGCGGTGCTGGCTGATGTGTTGCTGGATCAAGGCGTCTTAACGCCGGCCATGCGCGACAAAATCACTTCTGAGCGGTCAGCCCAGTAAGGTGAGTTCGGGTTCTTTTCAAACCATTTCGGGCGAGGCAACATCACGGCCAATCGCGCCGCTTCCCATTCACTCAGTTTGGCGGCATCTTTACTAAAATAGTGCTGAGCGGCGGCTTGGGCACCAAAGATGCCCTCGCCCCACTCCACATGGTTGAGGTAAATTTCCAGGATGCGGCGCTTGCTCAGCAGGACTTCGAGCATGTGGGTCAGCACCAGCTCTTGGCCTTTGCGCAGCAAAGTGCGCTCACCCGACAGGAACAGGTTTTTTGCCAGTTGCTGGGTGATGGTCGAGCCGCCTACCAGTCGCGCTGAGCGGCCCTGGCGTTGAGCTTGGGCACTGGCGCGTTCATTCCGATGCCAGGCTTTTTCCAGGGCCTGCCATTGCACCCCATCGTGTTGCAAGAAGAGATCGTCTTCAGAGACGATGACGGCGCGCTGCAGGTGGACTGAAATGCGGTCCAGTTGGACCCAAGTTTGATGCCAACGGAATCTGGGCTGTTCTTGCGAGAGCCGCCACAACTCGGTGCGCTCAAAAGCGGTGGAAGACGGTGGCAGCCAAGCCATGGCGGCAATGCGCAGGGCAAAAAAGAGTTGCAAGGCCAATACCAAGCCCAGCATGGTCAGTACCCAAGGCCAGAGGTAGCGACGCAGGATGAAGTGAAATGTGGGCATGGCCGTTGTGAATCAGCGGACGCCTTTGGCGGGTTCGAACCATTGGGTTTGCAGTCCGGCATCGGCGCTGAAGGTGAAACGCACGACCCAGGCCAGTTGATCGGCTTGGTTTTTCATATCGGGTTGGAACTCGCCAAAAGGTGCGGCGCTGCTGGCGATGGCCCGAGCCCGGCGATCCAACTCGGGCTTGCCCGAGCTTTGCACCAATTCGCTCGACACCATTCGCCCAGAGGTGTCTACTGTCAATATCAGGGTCAAGGCACCGTAAAGGCGTTGGCCCAAGTGAGTGGGAAAGTGGCGCGTGCCTTGGGCTTCGATTTTGCGGCGAAGTTGGTCGTAGTACTCAGCATAGACGGTTTCTTGGGTGGAGGGGCCAAGGAAGCGCTTGCGGGGGCGGGTATTTTCTTCTTGGATGCGGCGCTCAATTTCCGCCAGCACCCGTTGCTGGGCAGGGCTGGCCATGGTCGCCTGACGCTTGATCTGGCTGAGCATGGCTTGCTGTTGCTGCTCCAGTCGCTTCAGTTGGTCGGCCATGGTCTGTATGGCCTCGGTTGGCGTGCTGCGACTCTCGCTTTGCGGGCGGTTGCTTCTGGCGCGACCACGTTCTGCGTCACCGCCGCCCATCCAGGTGGCTTGGGCCAAGGCCTGGGCTTGGGGGTTAGGCTCGGCCTGCTTAGTGGGTCGGCGGGCGTTGACCAGGATGATTTCCAGCGCTTGCGCAGGGGTTTCACGCAGTCGCTGCATTGGTGCGTCATACGGCAAAGTCAGGACACACAAGTGCAGGCCCATGGACAGGGCCAGCGCCACTGGCAATCGCCTAAGCCGCATCGTCATCCGTAGCGGTCGGTTCCGCCGCGGTCAGATCCATGTCGACGCTGATCGGTCCGGCAGCGGTCAGATCGGCTTCACTTTCTTCAATGGACTCTGTGCTGAGGGTCTGATCGTCGCCCAGCAACTCCAAGACCGTGGCCGAAATATCCAAGCCGATGTCATCGATCTCGCCCAATTGCAAGCGCACCCGTTGCCCCCGCTGTAAGCCCGCTGCGGTGACGCTCAACACCAGGGGCAGGGTATCTGCACGCACCACCGCCGGTTGGTCGGGCCAGGCTTTGATGACGGTGGCATCCAGCGTACCGATGTCATGCTGGCGCAGGTAACGCAGCGTCCAGAACCGTTCCATCTGGGATTGGTGGCCGTTATAGGCTGAATAGGCTGTCTCAAAAGACGAGATGATGGAAAACAGTTCAGCGCTTTTGGGTTGGAATGGCGCGGCCAGCGCAGCAGTGGCACCATGACGCGCGCAAGCAATGATTTGCCACTGGTTGACCAAGTCGGTGTAACGCCGCAATGGAGACGTGCTCCAGGCATAACTGGGCACGCCGATGCCCGCATGCGGCAAGGCCTTGGTGCCCATGCGCACCTTGACGCCCGGCGCCAAGCTGGCTTGGCTGCGGTAGATGGCGGGCACACCCAGGGTGCTCATCCACTGCCCCCAAGTGCTGTTGGCCAAAATCATGGCCTCGGCGACGATCAGGTCAAGGGGTGCGCCACGGCGCCGCACGCCGATCTCGACTCGCTCTTCGCCAGTGGGAGCAGCGGTGCTTTTATCGATCAGGCGGAAGGTGTAGTCGGGGCGAGAAAAATTTTCGGGTTTGCCTCGCACCTGTTCGCGGGCTTGTTTCAGATGCGTGGTCAAACGCCACAGCCATGCCATGGCGCAACGCGGCATGGCGGGCTCGGGGCCGTTGCCGGCCCAAGGGGTGTCTGGGTTTTGCAGCCACTCGGGGGTGACGCCGGTATCGAGTTGATCGTGGCGCAGGTTGGCCCCGATGGTCACGCGTTCGAGCCGGGTTTGGTGGTCGAGGATCTCAAAACCTTGTTCACGCATGCGCACGTACAAAGAAACCGCCGGGCAGGCTTGCCCCTCGGCCAGGGTGTAGCCTTGGACCACATCATCGGGCAGCATGGTGATTTTGTGGCCTGGCATATAGACGGTGGACAGGCGTTGCCGACCCAGGGTGTCGATGGCATCTCCAGGCGTCACCGCCAAGCCCGGGGCGGCAATGTGGATGCCCAGGGTCACAGTACCTGTGCCCAAACCTTGTACCGATAGAGCGTCATCGATCTCGGTGGTTTCCGAGTCGTCGATGGAGTAGGCAGTGGCTTCAGACAGGGGAAGATCCATACCTACCTGGGGCGGAATGATGGCCGGAAAGTCAGTGCCCTTGGGGAAGTTATCGAACAAAAAACGTTGCCAATGGAATTCATAGGCCGAACCGATGGCCCCGGCGCGTTGCAGCAAATCGAGCGGAGCGCGCTGGCTGGCGCGCGCGGCCTGCACCACGGACTTGTATTCGGCGGAGTTTTTGTCCGGCTTGAAAAGTACCTTGAAAATCAGCGATCGGATCTCATCGGGGCAGGTGCCTTGGATCAATTGCTCGGTCCAACGGTCGATCTTTAATTGGACCTGTTTTTTCTTTTCTATGGCCGCCAAAGCCAATCGCAGCACCTCGGCGTCGGCACGCCGAAAACGCCCTTTGCCGGAGCGGCGAAAGTAATGCGGCGCTTCATGCAAGCGCAACAGCATGGCCGCGGTTTGGGTCAGGGTGCAACTGTTGCCGTAATACTCGCGCGCCAGGTCGGCAAAGCCAAACTCTTCTTCGGAAGCGAATTCCCATGCCAGGTCCAAGTCGATTTGACCACTTTCTTGCTGCGCACCGGCCAACAGTTGAGCTGGCGTCGGTTGCTCGAAGCGCAGCACGATGTGCGGCAGTTTGGCCTTGACGCGTTTGCCTGACTCGAGCTCGATTTGAGCCGATGATTCGGCTTCTGACAGGATACGACCGCCCAGGAATTTCCCGGCTTCTTCAAAAATGGCATGCATGTTGTCATTGTCCCATAGTGGCCTGTCAGGTCGTGTGCAACAGGCCCAAAAATCGCAAGATCTCGGGCAGGTGGCGTTCGAAGTCGCTCAAGGCGTGGTCACCACCGGGCAAGATGCGTGCGCCAGGCACAGGATAACGTGCGGCCATTTCGCGCCAATCCAGCACCTCATCGCCTTGAGCGATGTAAACCAAAAACCGATCCGGGTGGCGGATGCCGCCCACGTCCAGTTCGGCCATTTGTTCCACATGCTCAGGCCGCACCTCGATCCAATTGTCGGGTTGATGCCATGATGGGCGACGACCGACCCAGGGCTGCAGATCGCGCTCGGGACGGACGGCCGGGTTGATCAGCACAGCGCGGCACCCCAAGTGTTCGGCCAACCAAGTGGCGTAAAACCCGCCCAATGACGAGCCCATCACGGCCATGGTGTCGACCGGCACATCTTGAGTCAGTCCTTGCAGTAGGCGTGCCACGGCGCGTGGCGATTCAGGCAGCTGTGGACAGACCCAACGCACCTGGGGCCAATCTTGCATGCATTGCGCCATGCGTCGCGCCTTGGTCGATTGGGGCGAAGAACGAAAGCCGTGCAGGTAAAGCAAATGGGTAATGGGGGGTTGCGCCATACGGGGATAATAGCGGCATGCCCATTGTGATCGAGCGACCGTCCCTGGCTTCGCGGCTTTTGTATCTGCTGCGCGGCTTTGACGTGCCTTTGTTGTTGGCCGTGGGCGTTTTGGCCTTGATGGGCCTGATCACCATGTATTCCTCGGGCTTTGCCAATGGCGAACGGTTTTGGGATCAGGCCCGTAACCTATTGATTGCCGCCACGGCCATGCTGGTGGTGGCTCAAATTCCACCCCAAAAGCTGATGAACCTGGCGGTGCCCATTTATGCATTGGGAGTGGTTTTGCTGATCGCCGTGGCTCTGTTTGGCATCACCAAAAAGGGGGCTACCCGCTGGATCAACCTAGGCGTGGTGCTACAACCCAGCGAATTGCTCAAGATTGGCGTACCGCTGATGTTGGCCTGGTGGTTTCAACGGCGAGAAGGTCAGTTGCGTCCGCTGGATTTTTTGCTGGCCACCTTGATTTTGGTCATCCCTGTGGGACTGATCATGAAGCAGCCCGACTTGGGCACCTCCTTGTTGGTGCTGAGTGCGGGCTTGTACGTGATCTTTTTCGCCGGTTTGCGATGGCGCTGGATTGCTCCCCCCTTGGTGCTGGCCTTGGTTGGTATCGGTTTGCTGGTGTGGTTTGAGCCGCAGCTGTGTGCCGATGGGGTGCGTTGGCCTGGGCTGCACAACTACCAGCAACAGCGCATTTGCACCCTGCTCGACCCCGGCCGAGACCCTTTGGGCAAAGGTTTTCACATCTTGCAGGGTCTGATTGCCATCGGCTCGGGCGGGTGGACGGGCAAAGGCTTCATGCAAGGCACACAAACCCATCTGGACTTCATCCCCGAGCGCACCACCGACTTCATTTTTGCCGCTTTCAGCGAAGAGTTCGGACTCTTGGGCACCACCAGCCTGTGCCTGGTGTTTCTGTTTTTGGTGGCGCGGGGATTGACCATCGCCCTGGAGGGAGCGACCCTGTTCGGCCGTTTGCTGGCCGGGAGCATCAGCATGATTTTTTTCACCTATGCTTTTGTCAACATGGGCATGGTCAGCGGCATGTTACCGGTGGTGGGTGTGCCGTTGCCCTTCATCAGTTATGGCGGCACTGCCATGTTGACCCTGGGCATCGCCCTGGGCATTTTGATGTCCATTGCACGCAGCAAGCAGCTGGTGCAGTCATGAGTCGAGACTTTCAGGTCCGCACGAAGGCGGTCACCAGGGCCTGGTCGCCTACTTGACGACTGGCGTGACCATGCAACCGGGGGTCAAAGGTGGCACCGACAGGCAAGACATCATTAGAAAAGAAATGCTGCCCAGGATCAAAGACCCGGGTGCTGCCGTCTTGTAGGCGAATTTCCATCTGCCCTTGCAGGATGAACACCCACTGGGGCGTGGTGGTCACATGAAAGTCACTCTTGAACCCCACGGGGCTTTCGCGCAGCTGCAAGCCGGCGCTGGTCATCAGGGCCGAGAGGCGCGACTGTGGTGTGCCTTGATCCAAAGCAATGGTTTCGGTTTTGAAACGGGCGCGGCCGTCGGCGTCGGTGAACAGCACGGTTTGGGTGAATGAGTTCATGCGGGACATTTTAAGCTGGCCCACAGGGCAAACGATAAACACCGATAATATGGATTTTGCCTCTGGATCTACACCATGAGCCGCAAGGTCTACATCAAAACTTTTGGCTGCCAGATGAACGAGTACGACTCGGACAAAATGGCCGATGTCTTGGGCGCCGCCCAGGGCTATGAAAAAACCGACGACCCCGAACAGGCCGACCTGATTTTGTTCAACACCTGTTCAGTGCGGGAAAAAGCACAGGAAAAGGTGTTTTCCGACTTGGGTCGGGTCAAGCATTTGAAGCAACGCGGCGTGAAGATCGCCGTTGGTGGTTGCGTGGCCAGCCAGGAAGGCGCGGCCATCATCGAACGCGCGCCCTATGTCGACGTCGTCTTTGGGCCGCAAACCTTGCACCGCCTACCCGAATTGCTCGACCAGCGTGACCGCCGCCAGGTGCCACAGGTGGACATCAGTTTCCCGGAAATCGAGAAATTCGACCACTTGCCTCCAGCTCGAGTCGAAGGCGCCAGCGCTTTTGTGAGCATCATGGAAGGCTGCTCGAAGTACTGCTCTTATTGCGTGGTGCCCTATACGCGAGGTGAAGAGGTCAGTCGCCCGTTGGACGATGTGTTGACCGAAGTGGCCGGACTGGCCACCCAGGGCGTGAAAGAAATCACCCTTCTGGGCCAAAACGTGAACGCCTATCGCGGCGCGATGGGCGGCACCGCTGAGATCGCCGACTTTGCCTTGCTGCTGGAGTACATGGCCGAGATGCCTGGCATCGAGCGCATTCGTTACACCACCAGCCACCCCAATGAATTCACCCAACGCCTGATCGAGGCCTATGGCAAGGTGCCGCAATTGGTCAACCACCTGCACTTGCCGGTGCAACACGGCAGCGACCGCATCCTGATGGCGATGAAGCGCGGCTACACCGCCATGGAATACAAAAACATCATCCGTCGTCTGCGCGCCGTGCGCCCGGGTTTGTCGCTCAGCTCTGACTTCATCGTCGGTTTCCCGGGGGAGACCCAGGATGACTTCGACAAAATGATGAGACTGATTGAGGACGTTGGTTTTGACGCTTCATTCAGCTTTGTCTTTAGCGCTCGCCCCGGTACGCCGGCGGCGAATTTGGCAGACGACACCCCTCAGGAAGAAAAACTCCGCCGCTTGCAACACTTGCAGGCGGTGATTGAGACCAATGTGCGCGCCATCAGCGCCAGCCGCGTCGATACCTTGCAACGCATTTTGGTCGAGGGCCCCTCGCGCAAAAACGCTGCCGAACTCATGGGCCGCACCGAATGTAACCGCATCGTCAATTTTGACGGAGGCCCGCAGGGGCAACGATTGGTGGGTCAGATGCTGGACGTGCGCATCAGTTCGGCCTTGCCGCACTCGCTGCGCGGACAACTGGTGCTGAAATAAATAATTGGGGTCTGACCTCAATTATTTCTGACCCCAATTATTTATTTCATTTCAGGCCGGGGAAGCCCCCTTTGAGCGCACCCATTCGCTTCATCATTTTCATCAGGCCGCCGCCGCGCATTTTTTTCATCATGTCTTGCATTTGTCCAAATTCGTTGAGCAAGCGATTGACGTCTTGCACCTGAACGCCGGCGCCCATGGCGATGCGGCGCTTGCGGGTGGCTTTGATGAGCTCGGGTTTGGCACGTTCGGTCGGGGTCATGCTGTGGATGATGCCTTGCTTGCGGACGATCTCTTTTTCGGCCCGTTGCAAGTCGGCGTCCTTGGCTTTGCCCGCCAGTTGGGTCGGCAGTTTGTCCATGAGGCTGCTGAGCCCCCCCATTTGCCGCATCTGCTGAATTTGCGCCAGGAAGTCATTCAGGTCAAAGCCTTCGCCGCTTTTGACTTTGGCCGCCAGTTTCTGCGCGGCTTGCATGTCAACGTTGGCGGTAACTTGCTCGACCAAGGCGACGATGTCGCCCATGCCCAAGATACGGCCGGCGTGGCGCTCGGCGTCAAACACTTCGAGGCCTTCGATTTTTTCACTGGTGCCGGCGAATTTCAACGGGGCCCCGGTGACTTGGCGCACCGACAGAGCAGCGCCGCCGCGCGAATCGCCGTCGGTCTTGGTCAAGACGATGCCGGTGAGCGGCAGCGCTTCCTTGAAAGCCCGTGCGGTGTTGATGGCATCTTGCCCTTGCATGGCGTCGACCACGAACAAAGTCTCGACCGGCTTGAGCGTTTCATGGAGTTCGCGGATTTCGCGCATCAGCGCTTCATCAATGGCGAGTCGGCCCGCAGTATCCACCAACAAGACGTCAAAGTAGTGCCGTTTGGCATGATCGAGGGCGGCACGGGCGATGTCCAGCGGTTGTTGGCCTGCTTCGCTGGGAAACCATTCGGCCCCGGCCTGAGCAGTGACGGTTTTGAGCTGCTCAATGGCCGCCGGTCGATAGACGTCGGCCGAGACCGTCAGTACTTTTTTCTTGCGTTGTTGTATGAGGTGGCGCGCCAGTTTGGCGGTGGTGGTGGTTTTGCCCGCGCCTTGTAGGCCGGCCATCAGGATGATGGCAGGGGGTTGCGTGGCCAGGTTCAGGTCGGCCACCCCGTCGCCCATGGTGGCGGCCAACTCGCGCTGGACGAGGCCCACCAAGGCTTGCCCTGGCGTGAGTGAGCCCAATACTTCTTGGCCCAGTGCCTTGTCTTTCACTCGCGCCATGAAGTCGCGCACCACCGGCAGGGCCACATCGGCCTCGAGTAAAGCCAAGCGCACCTCGCGCAACATGTCGGCGACGTTGGATTCGGTGATGCGGGCCTGACCGCTGATCTTTTTGACCAGGCCGGATAATTTTTCTGAAAGTGCGGATGCCATATGACGCTAAACTGTTGACATGATTCTAACCATCGAGCCTTTGATCGGTTGGCTGGCCGGTTGGGCCGCCATCTTCGCCTATGCGCTGGTCGCTTGGCGAGGCGGTGCGTGGGGAGAAAATGGCAGTCAGCGCCTGATGACGCTGGCTTGGTTGTTGCACGCCTTTGCGGTCTGGGGAAGCTTGGGCAGTGAGTTGGGTGCGCCACGCTTTGGCTTTGCGCCGGCCCTGTCTGCCACAGCTTGGTTGGTTCTGACCTTTTATACGCTGGAGCGACACTGGTTTCCACAGTGGGGTTCGAGGCTGATTTTATCGGGCTTGGGCGGGGTTACCGTGGCCTTGTCCTTGATCTTTCCGGGGCAGCCTTTGGATTTACAGGCCTCGGCTTGGCTGTCTTTGCACTTGATGTTTGGCATTTCAGCTTATGGTTTGTTCGCCGCTGCCGTGGTGCATGCGGTGCTGATGACACGGACAGAACGCTTGATTCGCCAGGCGGTCGAGGTGCAGGGCACTTTGCCTTTGTTGGTGCTGGAACGCCTGACCTTCCGCTTCGTCTACGCCGGATTTGCCTTGTTGACGGCCACTTTGGCGATGGGCGTGGTCTTTGGTGAAGAGCTGTATGGGCCAGGCCATGCTTGGCGTTGGGACCACAAAACCGTGTTCGCTCTGTTGTCATGGCTGACCTTTGCGGCCCTGTTGTGGGCACGTTTTCGCTTGGGTTGGCGCGGCCGCAAGGCCCTGCGGGTGCTTTATGTGGGCGCCGGCTTGCTGTTGCTGTCGTATGTCGGTTCGCGCTTCGTGATGGAAGTGTTGCTGGGGCGTGGCGGCGCATGAAGTATCTGATTTGGCTGGCCGTGGTGGCATTGGCCTGGTGGTGGTGGCGGCATCATCAAAGATCTCAGGCTCGGCGCGCTGCGTCACCGCCGCCCACCCCCCCAGTTGTTAAACAAGCCATGGTGAACTGCCCCGTGTGCGGGTTGCATTTGCCGCAAGCCGACGCCGTTCCCGGTCGTGTGGCCCACTATTGCAGCGAGGATCACCGTGCCCGGCACGAACACTGAGGGGGCTCTCTGGAGCCAGGGTTGGTACCGCCATGCCCGGGCCTGCACATCGCCGAATTTTAGACCCCGTCCCGGCGCACACCCCACCGACCTGATCGTGATTCACTCCATCAGCCTGCCACCTGGCATCTATGGCGGGTCCGAAATAGAAGACTTGTTCACCAACCGGCTTGATTTCGACGCCCATCCTTATTTTCAACAGATCCGTGGCTTGCAGGTCTCGGCCCATTTCCTGATACGCCGGGGTGGTGAATTGTTGCAATTCGTCAGCACCGACGAGCGTGCTTGGCATGCGGGCGCATCGGCCTATCGGGGACGTGAAAACTGCAATGATGACTCGATAGGCATCGAACTTGAAGGGCTTGAAGGCCTGACCTTTGAGGATGAGCAGTACGAAACCCTGAGCGCTGTGTGTGCCGCCTTGGCTCAACGCCACCCGATTGCGCATGTGGCCGGCCATGAGCATGTGGCGCCGGGCCGTAAAAATGATCCAGGCGCCGGTTTTGACTGGAATCGATTACGCCAGTCGCTGGCCTGGCCTGATCGGTATTTTCCCCAGACGCCCCCCTAAATTTCACCTTGTGAAGTGTGCGCTGCCCTGAATGAGGGCGCCATGTTTCAGGTCTGCTGGATTGATCGGTGATACAGACCGAAAAGCTTTGGAATGCCCCATCGAATCTGGTTTTTTCAAACGAGATCGTTTTGCCGTGTGGCTTGCGAGGCGGTACAACCAAGGCAGTGATTTAAAGGGCTTTTGGGCATAAGTGTTTACGGGCCTGTCGCATCGCCGATATACTACCTATGGTGTAAAAGTGTCATCCAATCCTGTCATTTTTTCTCGAATACGTGATTCCATCACGTCAGCACCACCAAAATTTCATATAAAAAAGGACACCGAATCCATGCAAGCGACCGTCGGCACAGCAGCATCTGCGACATCGTATCCCCCCCTCGCCTCCACACCCACCACCACGCCGGTGGTGCAATCTTTGACCCACTATCAAATCATCCGGCGCAATGGTGCGGTGGTGCCTTTTGAACCGGCCAAGATCGCTGTGGCGATGATGAAGGCTTTTCTTGCGGTGCACGGCACCCAAGGCGCCGCATCGGCCAGCGTTCGCGAAACCGTCGATGAATTGACCCAAAATGTGGTGCGCGCTTTGTTGCGTTCGCGCCCAGGCGGCGGCACCTTTCACATTGAAGATGTTCAAGACCAAGTCGAATTGGGCCTGATGCGAGGCAGCCACCACGAGGTTGCTCGCGCCTATGTGTTGTACCGCGAGCGCCGCGCCCAAGAGCGCGCCGCCCAAAAAGAGCAACAAGCACCGGCAGCCCCCGAGTTGCATGTGGTCGATGGCGGCCAGCGTGTCGCGTTGGATGTTCAGGGTCTGCGTGATCGCATTGCTGCCGCCTGTCAAGGCTTGGGGGCCGATGTCAAGCCTGAGCCCATCTACAACGAGACCCTGCGTAATCTGTACGACGGCGTTCCTCTAGAAGAAGTGCTCAAGGCGACCATTCTGGCCGCTCGAACCCTGATTGAGAAAGACCCCGATTACACCTACGTCACCGCCCGGTTGCTGATGCACACCATCGCCAAAGAGGTGTTGGGCATTGAGGTGACTACGGCTGAGTTGTCGCGCCAATATGCCGACTACTTCCCCTTGGCGATCAAAAAGGGGGTGGAAAACGGTTTGCTTGACGACGCTTTGCTGCAGTTTGATCTGCGTCGCTTGGGCGAAGCCCTCAAGCCCGAGCGCGATCTGCAGTTTGATTACCTCGGCTTGCAAACCCTTTACGACCGTTATTTCCTGCATGTGCGCAAACAGCGCATCGAGTTGCCGCAGACCTTCTTCATGCGCGTGGCGATGGGCTTGGCCCTGCAAGAAATCGACCGCGAGGCCCGTGCCATTGAGTTCTACGAGATCTTGTCTTCGTTTGACTTCATGTCATCCACCCCAACCCTGTTCAATAGCGGCACTTTGCGCTCGCAGTTGTCCAGCTGCTACCTGACCACGGTGCCCGATGATTTGGATGGCATTTACGAGTCGATCAAGGAAAACGCCCTGTTGTCCAAATTTGCCGGCGGCTTGGGCAACGATTGGACCCGCGTGCGGGCCTTGGGCAGCCATATCAAGGGCACCAATGGCGAGTCACAAGGCGTGGTGCCGTTTCTCAAGGTGGTCAATGACACCGCAGTGGCGGTGAACCAGGGTGGCAAGCGCAAGGGCGCAGTCTGCACTTACCTGGAAACCTGGCACTTGGACATAGAAGAGTTCCTGGAGCTGCGCAAGAACACTGGTGATGATCGTCGCCGCACGCACGACATGAACACGGCCAACTGGATCCCTGACCTGTTCATGCGTCGCGTCATGGAAAAAGGCGAGTGGACTTTGTTCTCTCCTTCCGACTGTCCCGACCTGCACGACTTGTTCGGCTCTGATTTCGAGCGCGTCTATGTGGCTTATGAAGAAAAAGCCAAGCGCGGCGAGATCAAGCCGGCCAAGACGGTTCAAGCCTCTGACTTGTGGCGCAAGATGCTCACCATGCTGTTCGAGACCGGACACCCCTGGATCACCTTCAAGGACGCCTGCAATGTGCGTTCACCGCAGCAACACGCCGGCGTGGTGCACTCGTCCAACCTGTGCACCGAGATCACGCTCAACACCAGCGACACCGAAACGGCAGTCTGTAACCTGGGTTCGGTCAACCTGGTGCAACACATCAAAGACGGTCAGTTGGACCACGAGAAGCTGAAAAAGACCATCTCGACGGCCATGCGGATGCTGGATAACGTGATCGACATCAACTACTACGCGGTGAAAAAAGCCCGTGACTCGAACCTGCGTCACCGTCCGGTGGGGCTGGGTGTGATGTCGTTCCAGGACTGCCTGTATACCTTGCGCATCCCTTATGCATCTGCCGAGGCTGTCGAGTTTGCCGATCATTCGATGGAGGCCGTCTGCTACTACGCTTATTGGGCCTCGACCGAGCTGGCTCGCGAGCGCGGCAAGTATTCCAGCTACAAGGGCTCGTTGTGGGATCAGGGCGTGTTGCCTTTGGATACTTTGGACAAGCTGGCGCAAGCACGTGGCGGTTATGTCGAAGTCGATCGCAGCGTTACTCTGGATTGGGATGGCCTGCGACGCAAGATCGCCCAAGACGGCATGCGCAACTCGAATTGCGTTGCGATTGCCCCGACGGCGACCATATCCAACATCATCGGCGTTGATGCCTCCATCGAGCCCTGCTTTGGCAACTTGTCGGTCAAGTCCAACTTGTCTGGTGAATTCACCATCATCAACAGCTATTTGGTGAGTGATCTCAAGCGCCTTGGCTTGTGGGACGACGTGATGGTCATGGATCTGAAGCATTTCGATGGCTCGTTGCGCCCGATCGATCGCGTGCCCCAAGACATCAAATCGCTGTATGCGACCGCCTTTGAGGTCGAGCCGCAATGGTTGGTCGAGGCTGCCTCGCGTCGCCAGAAATGGATCGACCAGGCTCAATCCCTGAACATTTACATGGCAGGAGCCTCGGGCAAGAAACTCGACGAGACCTACAAGCTGGCATGGTTGCGCGGTCTGAAGACCACCTACTATCTCCGCACCATGAGCGCAACGCACGCCGAGAAATCGACCGTTCAAGCGGGCCAACTCAATGCCGTCTCGTCAGGCCAAGGCGGCGGCATGAGTGCGCTCGAAGCCGCCGCCGCGCAAGCGCAGATGCAGCAAGCGACTGCAGCGACTGACATCAAGTTCTGCGGCGTTGATGATCCGACCTGTGAAGCCTGTCAGTGACACGCAACACTTCATCGCAATGATGTGAATAGCCACTTTTCTTTTCACATCATTGCATTCATAATCTGAACACTGGAAATTTTTATGTTGACCTGGGACGACGAAGTCAAGCCCTCATCGCCAAGCACTGTCATGGGTGGAGCCCAAGCCCACCCAGACCTGACTTCCCCTAAGCTGACCCCGCAGCCCACTGTGCGCACGTTGGATGACGGCGCAGTGGCTCCCATCTCTGTATTGGCGGCACCTGCTCCTCGTGCAGCCAATTCGCCTTCAGGCAGCCTCGATCGTCGCGTGAATGTGGCTGACAAGCGCATCATCAACGGCCAGACCGATGTCAACCAGTTGGTGCCCTTCAAATACAAATGGGCTTGGGAAAAATACCTGGCCACTTGCGCCAATCACTGGATGCCGCAAGAGGTCAATATGAATCGCGACATCGCCTTGTGGAAAGACCCCAATGGGCTGTCCGAGGACGAGCGCCGCATCATCAAGCGCAACCTGGGCTTTTTTGTCACAGCCGATTCGCTGGCTGCAAACAACATCACGCTGGGCACCTACCGCCACATCACGGCCCCCGAGTGCCGCCAGTTCTTGTTGCGTCAAGCCTTCGAAGAGGCCATCCACACCCATGCTTACCAGTACATTGTCGAGTCGTTGGGGTTGGACGAGTCGGAGATCTTCAATGCTTACCACGAAGTCTCGTCCATCCGGGACAAGGACGAATTCCTGATCCCGTTCATCGACGCGATCATGAATCCCAACTTTCATACCGGCACGCCCGAGACCGATCAGACGCTGTTGAAGTCACTGATTGTGTTTGCTTGCCTGATGGAAGGGCTGTTCTTCTACGTGGGCTTCACGCAGATTTTGGCGCTGGGCCGCCAAAATAAGATGACCGGTGCCGCTGAACAGTACCAGTACATCTTGCGCGACGAGTCGATGCACTGCAATTTCGGAATCGATCTGATCAACCAGATCAAACTTGAGAACCCGCACCTGTGGACCGCCGAGTTCAAGGCGGAAATCAAGGCCCTGTTCCTCAAGGCCGTCGAACTCGAGTACCGTTACGCTGAAGACACCATGCCGCGCGGCGTGCTGGGTTTGAACTCATCCATGTTCAAAGGCTATTTGCGCTACATCGCCAACCGCCGTGCCACCCAAATCGGCTTGGAAGCCCTTTTCCCCAACGAAGAGAATCCCTTCCCTTGGATGAGCGAGATGATCGACCTGAAGAAAGAGCGTAATTTCTTCGAAACCCGAGTCATCGAGTACCAATCCGGCGGGGCCCTGTCCTGGGATTGAAACCGTTCATGTCATTGAATTCACCCACCTACCCTGATGAGTCGCCCCGGCGGGCGCGGGTGCTGGGTTTACCCCGTTCAGGGTATTGGACCCGGGTCCAGCACCCTGAATCGCTTGTTGCCTTTGGGCGGCGAGTGTTTTTCACCAACGATCCTCTCTAAAGGAGTACATCATGGCAACTGCAAAAAAACCGGCCGCCAAGAAAGCCGCCCCCAAGAAGGCTGCGGCCAAAAAGCCCGCCGCTAAAAAAGCCGCTCCCAAGAAGGCCGCGGCTAAAAAGCCCGCTGCCAAAAAGGTAGCAGCGAAGAAGCCCGCAGCAAAAAAAGTCGCAGCGAAAAAGCCGGCCGCGAAAAAAGCCGCCGCGAAAAAAGTCGCGAAGAAACCCGCTGCGAAAAAGCCGGCCGCGAAGAAAAAGCCTGCGAAAAAAGCGGCCAAAAAGCCGGCCGCGAAAGCGCCTGCTGCGCCTGCGGCTCAGACCACTCTGAACCCGCAGGCCGCTTGGCCGTTTCCCACGGCCAGCAAGCCCTGAGTATTTCAGGTCATACCAAGCCCGTGAGCCTCAAAGCCACGGGCTTTTTTATTTCACCTGGTAGTTTTGCGGACCGCGCTGGGCGATTTTGAGCGCCCCAATCCTGTTGCCCAATTCGGCGCAACGTGTCAAATCCCAGTCCTGCTCCAAGCCGAACAACAGTGCCCCACGCCAAGCATCGCCACAACCCGTGGGGTCGACAACTTGGGTGGCTTGTACCGGCGGCACATGGGTTTTTTGACCGTCCACCCAAACTTCGCAACCTTGACCGCCCAAGGTAATGATCAGACCGCGCACTCGCCGTGAGATTTTCGCAGCAGACCAGCCTGTTCGATCACACAGCATCTTGCCTTCATAATCATTGACTGTGACCCAAGTCGCCAAATCGATGAAATGCGCGAGATCGGAACCTTCAAACATGGGCAGGCCTTGGCCTGGATCAAAGACAAAAGGAATACCAGCCGCATGCATTTGTTCGGCATGTTGCGCCATGGCATCACGCCCATCGGGCGAGATGATACCCAGCCTGATGTCGGCACGGGATTGCACAACAGTGACATGGGCTTGCGCCATGGCGCCGGGGTGAAAGGCCGTGATCTGGTTGTTGTCGCGGTCGGTCATGATCATGGCCTGAGCGGTGTACTCTGATTTGATCAGCTGGACGAACTCGGTCGAGATGCCCAGTTGACCCAGTCGCTCTAGATAGGTCTCACCATCGCGACCCAGTGTGGCCATAGGCAAAGGGGTACCACCCAATTGACGAAGACTGTAGGCGATGTTGCCGGCGCAGCCACCAAAATCGCGACGCAAAGCAGGCACCAGGAACGAGACATTCAGAATGTGCAATTGCTCAGGCAGGATTTGCTCGGCAAAGCGACCTTCAAAATCCATGATGGTATCGAATGCGAGGGAGCCGCAAATGAGAGTGGCCATGAGAGTGTCTTTCAGGGGTAAAAAACTTCGACGCGAAACCCGTTGATGTGGTTGTGCAGATCGGCTTCAAGCAACATTCGGGTTTCGGTTTCGATGCCGTGACCAGGGGACAGGGCTTGGCTGAGTCCCAAGTTATCCGGCAAAAGCACTTTGCGCAACACTGGTCGATCGTAAGAGTCGGTCAAAATCAACTCAATGGCCGGCGTAGCGACGATGTGTGTCAGGTCGTTGCGCAAGTGCAGACTGAAGACGAAGTCGCCGCTGTCTTTTTGATCAAAACCGCTGGAAACCACGCTGATCGCAGAAAGCATCTCAGGTGGCTGGATGCGGCAATTCAGCGGTTGACACAAGGCGCGCAATAGGGGCTCGCACCAAGGCCAACGTGCCGACCAGAGGTTGCGATGGTGCAAACTGATTTGGATCAAGAGCAGCAGCCCAAGGACCAGGATCAAGCCAGCCCGGAGTCGATTTCGGCGGGTGCGAGGGAGTGACTCAACAGGTTCATGTGGTGCCTTGGGGATGGCGCGGACAGCGCTGCCGGCGGGCAAGGGGTCGTCTCGCAAGGCGATGCGCACATCGGTGATTTCGTCGGCCACGAACAAATGGCGTTGTGGCACGTAACGCAGCCCACAACTGGGACAAGCGCGGGCGGACTGGGTATCTATGCCCGATTGGATGGGCTCAATTTGATGGCAATGCGGGCACCTGGATTGCAGCTTCATGGCGCGAAGTGGGCGCTCATGCATACCCAGCCCTCTTGCTCATCGACCACGCTCAGGTCGCAGTAGGGGGAATAGGCCGTTTGCAATTCGGCAGACTGGCGAGACAAAATACCTGCCAAGACCAAATGGCCACCGGGCTTTACGCGCTGGCACAACAAGGGGGCCAAGACCTTCAGGGGCGTGGCCAGGATATTGGCAAGCACCACGTCGTAATGGGCTTGCACCATGTCGGGCAGGCCTGCGCGCAGTTGTACGCCATTGGCCTGAGCATTGTCCAAGGTGGCGCGCACCGCTTCGGGATCGATGTCGATGGCATCAATGGACGGGGCTCCGTGTAAGGCCGCGCCGATGGCCAAGATGCCTGAGCCACAACCGTAGTCAAGCACCGACTGATCGATCCAGCCATGTCGAGACACCCAGCGCAAGCACATGCGGGTGGTCGGGTGGGTGCCGGTGCCAAAGGCCAAGCCAGGGTCCAGACGAATGACTTTTTTCGCCTGGGCGGGAACTTCGTGCCAAGTGGGCACGATCCAGAAGTCGGGGGTGATATCCACTGGGGCGAACTGAGATTGGGTCAGCCGAACCCAGTCTTGCTCCGCCAGGGCCTGAATCGACAACAGTTGGCAATTGGCAAAAAAAACTTGGGGTGCAAGCAAGGCGGCCGCCTCGCGGGCCAACTCTTCAGTGGCAAAGAGAGCGGTGACCGTCGAGCGCAACCAGCCTTCTCGGGGTGGAGGCATGCCGGGCTCGCCAAATAAGGCGCACTCGGCATCGGTGTGCGCATCGGCGTCTTCGACCGAGACGCTCAAGGCATCGAGGGCATCAAGAGCGTCACTGACGGTCTCGACTTGCTCTTCGGGAACCAGCAACCGCAATTCAAACATCAGCGGTTGCGTGCCGCCATCCACTGCTCAAGGTAGTGGATGTTGGTGCCGCCCTCCATAAATTTGGCGTCGACCATCAACTCGCGGTGCAGTGGGATGTTGGTGAGGATGCCCTCGATCAAGGTTTCGCCCAAGGCGGTACGCATGCGCGCCAGGGCTTGATCCCGAGTGTCGCCGTACACAATGATTTTGCCGATCATCGAGTCATAGTTCGGCGGCACGAAGTAGTTGGTGTAGACATGCGAGTCGACGCGCACGCCCGGACCGCCTGGTGGATGCCACATGGTGATGCGCCCAGGAGACGGGGTGAATTTGAACGGGTCTTCGGCGTTGATGCGGCATTCTATGGCGTGGCCTTTGATGCCGATTTGCTTCTGGGTGAAGGACAGTTTCTCGCCACTGGCCACCAGAATTTGGGTTTTGACGATGTCGATACCGGTGATGTACTCGGTGACAGGATGTTCAACCTGCACCCGGGTGTTCATTTCAATGAAGTAGAACTCGCCGTTCTCGTACAGAAATTCGAAGGTGCCGGCGCCCCGGTAGCCGATGCGCTTACAGGCCGCTGCACAACGCTCACCGATTTTTTCAATCAGCTTGCGGGGGATGTGTGGCGCGGGCGCTTCCTCAATGACCTTTTGATGGCGGCGTTGCATGGAGCAATCGCGCTCGCCCAGGTACACCACGTTGCGGTGTTGGTCGGCCAGCACTTGAATTTCAATGTGGCGTGGGTTTTGCAGGAATTTCTCCATGTAAACCTGCGGATTGCCGAATGCGGATTGAGCCTCGGCCTGCGTGGTTTGCACGGCATGAATCAGTGCGGCTTCGGTATGGACCACGCGCATGCCGCGCCCACCGCCACCACCGGCGGCCTTGATGATGACCGGGTAGCCGATTTGCTTGGCGATGCGGCGAAAGGCGGCCGGGTCATCGGGCAAGGCGCCCTCCGAGCCGGGCACACAGGGCACGCCCGCCTTGATCATGGCCTGTTTGGCCGAGACCTTGTCGCCCATGATACGGATCGACTCTGGGGTGGGGCCAATGAACTGAAACCCGCTTTTCTCGACCCGTTCGGCAAAATCAGCGTTCTCGCTGAGAAAGCCATAGCCAGGGTGGATGGCTTCGGCATCGGTGACCTCGGCGGCCGAGATGATGGCTGGCATGCTGAGGTAACTTTGAGCCGACGGGGCCGGCCCGATGCAAACCGCTTCTTCAGCCAACTTGACGTATTTGGCTTCGCGATCGGCTTCTGAATACACCACCACTGCCTTGACCCCCAATTCGCGACAGGCGCGTTGGATGCGCAGGGCGATTTCGCCCCGGTTGGCAATCAGGATTTTCTTGAACATGAAATCACCCTGTTCATTCGATCACGAACAAGGGTTGACCGTACTCCACCGCCTGACCGTTTTCGGCCAGGATCTGTGTGATGGTGCCACTTTGATCGGCTTCGATTTCATTGAGGATTTTCATGGCCTCGATGATGCAAACTGGATCACCCTGTTTGACGACAGTGCCCACCTCGACAAAGGCCTTGGCGCCCGGGCTGGCCGCGCGATAGAACGTGCCGACCATCGGTGATTTGACCAGGTGGCCGCTGGCTGCAGACCCAGGTGCTGGCTCGGAGGCAGGAGCGCCAGAAGGGGCGGCTGCCGTTGAGGCGGCCATGGGCGCACTGGCTAAGGCAGCCACCATAGGGGCGGCCACCATGGCGGGTGGGACGCCGGACGATTTGACGATGCGCACCTTGCCTTCGGCTTCGGTGATTTCCAGTTCGGAGACATTGGATTCCGACACGAGATCGATCAGTGTTTTGAGTTTTCTAAGGTCCATGCAGCTAATTTACACCAAAATGACATCAAGAGGCCCACTTTGCGATCTCATTTGCCGATAATTTCCCCAATTTGCTCATGAGCAGGCGGCCATCGGCAGCCAAAACCACGGTGTAGGGCAAGGATCCGCTGGGGTTACCCAGTGTTTCGCCCAACTGCATGCCGTTCATGCCACCCAAAGCGATGGGATAGGTGACCGGGCGCTGGCTGAGAAAACGTTTGATTTGCGAAGGCTGATCGATGGCGATCCCAATCATTTGCCAGCCTTTGGAATGATTTTGTTGATAAAAGACATCCAATAGCGGCATTTCTTCGACGCAAGGCGGACACCAGGTGGCCCAGAAATTGATTACCAAGGGCTTGCCGCGCAGGCTGGACAGGGACAGGGTTTGGCCGTCGATCAACTCCATATTTTCTGCCCAAAGCTCCTGTTCAGCCTGCGCAGGCAAGCGGTCGCGTTGCTTCATCCAACGCGCCACTTCAGCCCCTGCGAGCAGAGCCACCAAGCCGGTCAACAAGACCAAGCTTCGGCGAGATGTGATCGATTGGCTCTTATCTTTATCCATCTGTGGTGAATTATTCGGCATTTTCAAGTAAGCGCAGCAAGGACTTCAGGTCGCCCCGGGTCGTCAGGCCGCGTGCGTCGGGCAGTAAGGCGCCACGCAAATCGTCGTGATCGAGCACAGTCAGGTGCAGGCCGATGTGTTCGGACAGGGCTGGGCACAGCACGCTCAAACTGAGCACGTCGACCGATTGTCCACGGAATCCTTGGGTGCCGCCAACCTGGTAATCAATGCCTTGGTTAATCAGGTCAATTTCTGCCGACTTGGGGTCATCGCAAAACAATTGCAGGTGGATGTCATTGAGACGGGTGGCGGTGCCACGCCAGACCGCGCCAGTCAGGTGCGGTCGGTGCGGGTGAAGTTGCCGCATCCATTGCACGGCCAGTTCGCGCAAGGAGCGCAGTTCACTCGGCTGGGTGTCGGCCGCGAACAGTTCCAAGTATTCACGCACACTGTCTTCTACCTGCAAGTTGTCGGGCATGCGGCAACGTGACCCCAGCCCCAAATCGCGGGCAGCTCGCTTTTTGGCCTGCCCATACTCCATGCCCTCTTCCACCACCCAACGGGCGGCAGCGGCGGCGATTTCGGCTGCGTCATCGTTCATTCCCTGATCTTAGCCGTGTCCGACCGGCCTAGAATCTGCACATGCATATACACATACTGGGCATTTGTGGGACCTTCATGGGCGGCGTGGCCGCTTTGGCGAGCGAAGCCGGAAACCGCGTGACGGGGTGCGACAGCGGGGTCTACCCGCCAATGAGCGACCAACTGCGAGATTTGGGCATTGAATTGATCGAGGGCTATGGGGCCGACCAGTTGAAACTGGCCCCCGACTGCTTTGTGGTGGGCAATGTCGTTTCTCGGTCCCGTGGGGCCGATGGCCAGCCACGCTATCCTCTGATGGAGGCGATCTTGGATGCCGGGGCAACCTATGCCAGTGGACCGCAGTGGTTGGGCGAGCAGGTGCTGCGGCGTGACGGCCACGCCTGTCATGTGCTGGCGGTGGCCGGCACCCACGGCAAAACGACCACCACCTCGATGTTGGCCTGGGTGTTGGAAGCTTGTGGCCACAAACCCGGGTTTTTGGTCGGTGGAGTGCCGTTGAATTTCGGTACTTCGGCGCGCTTGGGGGCGGCCACAGATCGGGCTGGGGCGCCTTTCGTGATCGAGGCCGACGAGTACGACACTGCGTTTTTCGACAAGCGCAGCAAGTTCGTTCATTACCGTCCGAGCACTGCTATATTGAACAATCTGGAGTTCGATCACGCCGACATTTTTGATGACTTGGCGGCGATTGAGCGGCAATTCCACCACCTGGTGCGCACGGTCCCTTCCAAAGGCCGGGTGGTCTTCAACGCTGAAGAAGAGAGTTTGCAGCGGGTGTTGAAGATGGGCTGCTGGTCACAAGCCATGGGCTTTGGTTTGACTCGGGGTGATTGGCGCATCGACGGCCCGCCGGAAGATTTTGGCGTGTTCCACCAGGGGCAAGAGGTGGCGCACATCACCTGGGCGGTGGCCGGTGTGCACAACCAACTCAACGCATTGGCGGCATTGGTCGCTGCAGAGCATGTGGGGGTGGCACCGCAACAGGCGGCCCAAGCCTTGGCTGGATTTCAGAACGTGCGTCGGCGCTTGGAGAACAAAGGCGTGGTGCGTGGGGTCACGGTGTACGATGATTTTGCCCATCATCCCACCGCCATACGCACCACCGTCGACGGCCTGCGCCGAAAGGTGGGGACGCAGCGCATCATCGCCGTGTTCGAGCCGCGCTCCAATACCATGAAGCTGGGAACGATGAAATCACAATTGCCCTGGAGCCTGGGGCAGGTTGACTTGGCCATTTGTCACAGCGGCGGACTGGAATGGAGTGCCGCCGAGGCGCTGGCCCCAATGGAGGAACGGGCCCTGGTGGTTCCTACCATTGATGAGGTGGTGCGCATGGTGGCTCAGGTGGCCCAAAGCGGTGACCATGTGCTGTGCATGAGCAATGGTGGATTTGGTGGTATCCACGCCAAGCTCTTGAGCGCGTTGGCGGTCTGAGTCAGCCGCCCCGGCCATGGTGCTGCTCTAGGCATCAACGTCGGGCCAACACCGCCTCTGAAAGCACTTGCAGGGCTTGCACTGAGTCGTCCCAACCCAGACAGGCGTCGGTGATGCTCTGTCCATACGTCAGGCCATCAATGGGGTCTTTACCCGGCGTGAATTTCTGCGCCCCCGCCTGGAGGTGGCTTTCGATCATGACGCCAAATACGTTGCGCGAGCCGCCAGCGATTTGCGCGCCGATGTCACGCGCCACATCCAGTTGTTTTTCATGCTGCTTGCTGCTATTGGCATGGCTGAAGTCGACCATCAGGCGTTGCGGTAGACCCGAAGCTTCCAGGTCGGCGCAGGCGGCCTGCACGCTGTCTTGGTCGTAATTGGGTTTCTTGCCGCCGCGCAAAATGACGTGGCAGTCCGGGTTGCCTTGGGTCTGAACGATGGCGACTTGGCCGTTCTTGTGCACCGATAAGAAGTGGTGTCCGCGGGCGGCGGCTTGGATGGCGTCGGTGGCGATTTTGATGTTGCCGTCGGTGCCGTTTTTGAAACCGATCGGCGCCGACAGGCCCGATGCCAGTTCTCGATGCACCTGGCTTTCGGTGGTGCGCGCACCAATGGCGCCCCAGGAAATCAAGTCGCCAATGTATTGCGGGCTGATGACGTCCAGGAACTCGCTGCCGGCGGGCAGGCCCAGGCGGTTGATTTCAATCAACAATTGGCGCGCCATGCGCAGACCCTCATCGATGCGGAAGCTGCCGTCTAGGTAGGGGTCGTTGATCAGGCCTTTCCAGCCCACAGTGGTGCGTGGTTTCTCAAAATAGACCCGCATGACGATTTCCAGCGTGTCTTTGAAACGGTCGCGCTGGGCTTTCAGGCGGCGACCGTAGTCGATGGCGGCCGCCGGATCGTGGATGGAACACGGGCCGATGACCACCAGCAATCGGTCGTCTTTGCCGCGCATGATGGATTGGATGCTCTGCCGGGTTTGAGCCACCAGTTGTTCAACGGCTGTGCCCTGGATGGGGAAAAAGCGAATCAGGTGCTCGGGAGGCGGCAGGGTGGTGATGCCCAAAATGCGTTGGTCGTCCGTTTGGCTGGTGCGCTCCACGGTGTCGAGTTTGGCTGTTCTCATCGCTGTTCCTTGTAGGCAGACGGTTCAAAAAAAAACCGCCGGGGGGCCGGCGGTTCGTTGGGGGTTGGCACTGTGCGCTCAGACCTCTCGACCGCCTGGGGGCGTGAGAAAAAAGAAGCCAAAGCAAAACCAAACCTTGTTCATGGCGTGGAATATAGCATATGGCGAGCCGGGGTCAGGCTGTGCCACCCACGGTCAGGCCGTCGATCCGCAAGGTGGGTTGGCCAACCCCGACCGGGACGCTTTGGCCCTCTTTGCCGCAGGTCCCGATGCCTGAGTCCAGCGCCATGTCGTTGCCGATCATGCTCACCCGGGTGAGGGCGTCTGGGCCGTTTCCGACAATGGTGGCACCCTTGACGGGGTATTTCAGTCGACCTTTTTCAACCCACCAGGCCTGTGATGTGGAAAACACAAACTTGCCCGAGGTGATGTCGACCTGACCCCCGCCAAATTGGGAGGCATACAAACCACGATCCAGGCTGGCGATGATTTCGCTCGGATCGGTGTCGCCGCCCAACATATAGGTGTTGGTCATGCGCGGCATGGGCAAGTGGGCATAACTTTCGCGCCGGCCATTGCCGGTGGCGGCCACCCCCATCAAACGGGCATTGAGCGAGTCTTGGATGTAGGCGCGCAAGATACCGTCTTCGATCAGCACATTGGATTGGGTGGCCTGGCCTTCGTCGTCGATATTCAGCGAACCGCGCCGATGGGCGATGGTGCCGTCATCGAGCACGGTGACGCCTTTGGCGGCAACGCGCTGGCCGATGCGGCCGGCAAAAGCGCTGGAGCCCTTGCGATTGAAGTCGCCTTCCAATCCGTGGCCCACCGCTTCGTGCAACAAAATACCGGGCCATCCGGGGCCCAAGACCACCGCCATTTCGCCGGCCGGAGCTGCTTTGGCTTCCAAATTGGTCAGGGCCGATTGGACGGCCTCGACGGCATAGTTGCGCAGGGTGTCATCATCGAAGTGGTCAAGGTCGACCCGACCACCGCCGCCCGCCGAGCCCATTTCGCGTCGCCCGCCTTGTTCGGCGATCACGGTCAGGCTCAGGCGCACCAAGGGGCGCACGTCGGCGGCCAAAGTGCCGTCGGCCCGCGCTACCAGCACGATGTCGTGTTCGCTGGCCAAGCCAGCCATGACCTGAACCACCCGGGGATCTTGGGCGCGGGCCAGTTGTTCCAGGCGGTTGAGCAGGCTGACTTTGGCCGTGCTGTCCAGACTGGCGATGGGGTCGCGCGCCGAGTACAGCGAACGGGAAGGGGCGATCCGCCGCGCTGGCACCCGCACTTTGCCCGATTGGGCTTGTGCGGCGATGCTGCGCACGGTGCGAGCGGCATCGAGCAGCGAGGCCATGGAGATGTCGTCGGAATAGGCGAAGGCGGTTTTTTCGCCGCTGACGGCACGCACGCCCACGCCTTGGTCGATGCTGAATGAGCCCGTCTTGACCATGCCTTCTTCCAAGCTCCAACCTTCGCTGCGCGTGGTTTGAAAGTACAGGTCGGCGTCGTCGACCCGATGGGCGCTGATTTCGGCCAAGGCATGCTGCAAATGGGTGTGGCTCAGACCAAAGGGTTCGAGCAGGGCTTGCTCGGCGATGGCGAGTCGGTCCAGGGTGGGTTCACGTGAGATCATGAACCCATTCTAGTAAGCAATTTCACCAATCGTGAAAACCCCCTGCCCAAGTCTTGCCATTTGAGTCATCCTAAGATCAGTCAGTGCTTGAGATTTCACCCTTGGGAGAGCAGCGATGTACAAGAAAATTTTATTGGCCTACAACGGTTCGACAGCCGGTCAAAAGGCCTTGCTGGATTCACGCGACTTGGCGGCCTGGGGTCAGTCACAGCTGCATTTGGTGGCGGTGATGCCCCTGAACCTCAATACTGTGGTGGCCGAAGGCATCGTCTATTCGGCGCAGGAAGAACAACAGCAAACCCAGGCCTACGAGCGGGTGTTGCAAGAAGGGCTACAAAAACTCGATGAACTGGGTTACAAAGCGCAAGGCGAATTGCTCAGTGGCGACGCCATCCAGGAAATATGCGCCTGCGCTAAACGCATATCTGCCGATCTGATCGTGGTGGGTCACCAGCGCCGCACCGGATGGATCGGGCGCTGGTGGTCGGGTTCGATCTCGAAGAGTCTGGTCGAAGAGGCCCCGTGCAGCGTGTTGGTCTCTATTTTGTGAATGCGGCGTGGTGACATCAGTCGGCGCTGGCGCCCGACTCTTTCACCACCTTGGACCATTTCACGATTTCCGAAGCTTGGTAGCGTGCCAACTCTTCTGGGCTGGAGAGCACGGGCTCAAGGCCCAGCTTTTGCAGCCGCTCTTGCACATCGGGCAGTTTGAAGATACGCACCGCTTCGGCATGCAGGCGGTCGATCACTGGCTTGGGCGTACCGGCCGGTGCGAACAAGGCAAACCAGGTGGTGGCCTCAAAGCCTGGCAAGCTCTCGGCCACGGTGGGGATATCGGGCGCAGCGGGTGAGCGCTTGGCGGTGGTCACGGCAATCGCGCGGATCTTGCCTTCCTTGGCCATGGGCAAGGCCGAGGGCATGTTGTCAAACATCAGCTGGATGCTGCCGCCAATCAGGTCAGGAATGGCGAATTGACGGCCCTTGTAGGGGGCATGTGTCATCTGCGTGCCGGTCATCGACTTGAAGAGCTCTCCGGAAACGTGCACCGAGGTGCCCACGCCGGGGGAGCCAAACGACAATTTGTTTGGATTGGCCTTCATGTACTGAACAAGTTCAGGCACGTTTTTCACTGGTAAATCGTTGTTGACCACCAACAGATTGGGCGCGTTCGCGATCAGGCTGACGGGCGTGAAATCGCGCGTCATGTCGAAAGGCATCTTTTTGTACAAGCTGCCATTGATCGAGTGAGTGCCTACGGTGCCCATGACGATGGTGTACCCATCGGAGGGGGATTTGGCGACGAAATCGGCGCCGATATTGCCACCTGCCCCAGGCTTATTATCGACTACCACCGATTGCCCCAACTGGGCTTTTTCGCTGAAGATGCGCGCCAAGGTATCTGGCGCGCCGCCGGTGGGGAAGGTGACAACCAGGCGGATCGGCTTGTTGGGGTAGTTTTGCGCTTGGGCGGGGAGCCAAATCAAGCTGGCACTGCCAGCCAAGAAGGTGCTCAACACGACTCTGCGCAGGGTAGAGGGTTTGACTGAGTTCACATGTCACCTTTCATCTTTTTGGGTGGGATAAGCGGAAGATACCCCATCGCCCATGAAGTTTGGCGTCGTCCGTTGGAAAACCCCCGCGCCCAAGGGGGGTGCGACTCAATCCAGGGCCGCCGACCAGCGGTCGCCCCAGTCGTGACGCTGGCGATCGATGTCGCGACGGTCGCGTTTGGTCGGACGGCCTTGGGTCAAGCTGTGGGCGGGCTCGGGCGACCAGCGGTTTTGTTCTCGCCAGGCCTGCTGGGCAGCCAGGCTCTCGGGGGTTTCGGCATAGAGTTGCTGGGCCACTGGAGCCGGGCCGCGCTGCTTGCTCAGGCCCACCACCACCACGACCCGCTCGGGGCCTTGTTGGCGCAGGCCGATTCGGTCTCCGGGCTTGACCTCGCGCGAGGGCTTGGGCACTTGGCCGTTGACCAGAACGCGGTCCCGATGGACCTCGTCGGCCGCCAGCGAACGGGTCTTGAAAAACCTTGCGGCCCAAAGCCACTTGTCGATGCGCAATTTGTCCATATGCATTGTGTTGGACAATGCTAACCCATGAACCTTTCCCCTGTCACCCTGCCCCAATTGACCCGTGCCGAGGCCCCGTTGACGCTGGCCATTGAGGCCTTGGACGAGCACGGGCATGCCTGTGATTTGTCGATTCCGGCCGAGCGCGCGTTGACTGTGTATGTGGACAAACAAGAGTTGATCACCCTGATGACCCTGGGCGCCCACCCCGAATGGCTGGTGTTGGGCTATTTGCGGAATCAAAGGCTGGTGGAGCGGGTCGACCAGATCGAATCGATCACCGTCGACTGGGACGCAGGCGACGCCGGGGCCGGCGTGGCCGCCGTGAAAACCCGAGGCCTGAACACCGATTGGGCCGAGCGCACTCAGTCGCGCATCGTGACCACGGGCTGTGGCCAAGGCAGCTTGTTTGGCTGCGCCATGGAGGACTTGAGCCAAGTGCGCCTGCCAGACACCCACCTGAGCCAAGCCAGGCTCTACGAGGTGCTGGCCCAGGTGCGACGCCAGGAATCGACTTACAAAAGCGCCGGTTCGGTGCATGGCTGCGCCCTGTTTGACGGCACCGAGCTGCTCTTGTTCGTTGAGGATGTGGGGCGCCACAATGCCATCGACTCCATCGCCGGCTGGCTGTGGATGCAGACTGCTGGCGCTCAGCCGAAAGATCCGTTGTTCTACACGACTGGGCGGCTGACCAGCGAGATGGTGCTGAAAGCAGCGCAGATGGGCGTGCCCTTGGTCGTCTCGCGCAGCGGCATCACCCAAATGGGGTTTGAATTGGCGCAATCCTTGGGGGTGTGTGCCGTAGGGCGAGCCTTGAACCGGCATTTCTTTTGTTACACCGCCCGCCATCGTTTCATCTCGCAAGCCCATTTGGCCCTTGCCAGTTCCCCGGGTGCAGCATGAGCGGCGTGGGACGCGCTGCCTGGCGAGACATCTGGCGCGATTTGCGCGATACCGAACTGAAGTTGTTGGCCCTGTCGGTCTTGTTGGGCGTGGCTGCTCTGAGCGCGGTGGCTTTGTTGTCCGATCGTTTGCAGTTGGGCATGAAGCGCGACGCAGCCCGTTTGCTGGGGGGTGATGTGGTGGTGGTCAGCGATCAACCCACCCCGGCGGTTTTTGAGCGCCAGGCCCAGGCTTTGGGTTTGATCTCAGCCACCTCTCTGAGCTTCCCGACCATGGCCCGCAATGCCCAAGACGAGGGCCGCTTGGTGGCTTTGAAATCGGCGCAATCGGGCTATCCGCTGAAAGGCCAGCTGAAGATCACCCGAAAAGATGATCTGTCTCAAGAAGAGGATGTGACGCAGTTGCCCCAACCCGGCGAAGTCTGGGTGGAACCAGCCTTGGCGCAAGCACTAGACTTGAAAGTCGGCGATGTCTTGCGGGTGGCTCAACTCAGTTTGCGCCTCAGCGCTTTGTTGTTGTCCGAGCCCGATCGGGGGGCGGGGTTCATGAATTTTGCCCCACGCCTGTTCATGCACCCCGATGACGTGGCCCGCTCCGAACTGATTCAACCTGCCAGTCGGGTGACTTGGCGCATGGCGCTGAGTGGGCCGGCAGGTGCTTTAGCGACCTATGCCCCGTGGGCCAGCGCACAGGCCCAACGCGATGACGTGCGTGGCGTGCGCATCGAAACTCTGGAGGCGGGCCGGCCCGAAATGAAACAAACTTTGGATCGGGCCAGCCAGTTTTTGCGATTGGTGGCGTTAATGGCGGGTTTTTTGTGCGCGGTGGCGGTGGCCTTGTCGGCCCGCGCCTTTGCTTTGAAGCGAGTCAACAGCGTGGCCCTATTGCGAGTGCTGGGGCAAACGCAGCGTCAAATCGTGGCCCGATATGCCATCGAGTCGCTGGGGGTGGGCTTGCTCGCCAGTTTGGCGGGGTTGGCTCTGGGGTGGGGCTTGCAAGCACTGTTGGTCGAGTTGTTGGCTGGCTTGGTCGAGGCCGAGTTACCGCCACCGGGGCCCCAGCCCCTGATGTTGGGCGTCGGATTGGGGATGACCTTGTTGGTGGCCTTTGGCCTGCCACCGATCTTGCGGTTGGCCCAAGTGCCGGCCTTGCGCGTGATCCGCCGTGACTGGGGCACACCCAGTGCCAGTTCTTGGGCGGTATGGGGCTTGGGGCTCGCAGGATTCATCGCATTGATGGCCCAAGCCAGTCAAAACCTGAAGCTGGGCTCAATCGTTCTGGGTGGTTTTGCGCTGGCCTTGGCGGTATTTGCCGCTTTGGCTTGGGTCTGTTTGCGTTTGTTAAGGGCCTGTGTGAACGAGCAGACCGCCCCGATTTGGTTGGGTCTTGCTACGCGTCAAATGGCCGCCCGTCCAGGCCTGGTGATGCTTCAAGTCAGCGCCATGGCCATGGGCTGGATGGCCCTGATCTTGTTGGTTTTATTGCGCACCGACTTGATGCATGCTTGGCGTCAAGCCACCCCAGCTGACGCCCCCAACCGTTTCGTGATCAACATTCAACCCGATCAAGGGGCTGAATTCGAACGCCAACTGCGCCAAGCTGGCGTGCAGGGCTACGACTGGTACCCCATGATTCGGGGCCGCTTGGTCGAGGTCAATGGCCGATCGGTGGGGCCCGAGCAATACCAGGATGAGCGCGCCAAACGTTTGGTTGACAGAGAGTTCAATTTGTCTCATTCGGCGGCATTGCCTGTTCACAACCAGATCGTGGCAGGTGTTTGGGCCGCCGAAGAAGCCGACGGGCTGAGCATCGAAGAAGGCATTGCCCGCACCCTGGGGCTGAAGCTGGGCGACCATTTGCATTTTGATTTGGCGGGCTTGGCCGTAGGCGGCAAGGTCACTTCGATACGGCATGTGGAATGGACCTCGATGAGGGCCAATTTCTTTGTCTTGTTCCCACGCTCGGCCATGCCCGATGTGCCTATGACTTACATGACTGCCTACCGCAGCCCGGACCATGCAGCTTTGGATAAAAAACTTTTGGGGTTGTATCCCAACATCACGCAGGTCGATTTGACCGCTTCGCTCAATCAGGTGCAGTCGGTGCTGACTCAAGTCAGTCGGGCGGTCGAGTTTCTGTTTCTTTTTGCCCTGTGCAGCGGTTTGGTGGTCTTGGTGGCCGTGGTGGTGCTCACGCGCGAGGAGCGCGTGCGCGACCATGCGGTGCTGCGCGCCTTGGGTGCGCAAAAGAAGGTGTTGTCTCGACTGCAGTCGGCCGAATTGATGGGCACAGGCGCCTTGTCGGGCGTTTTGGCCGCGATACTGGCGCTGGCCGTGGCCTGGTTGTTGGCGCACGAGGTGTTTGACTTCACTTGGCGCTTGCCCTGGTCAGTGGTGCCTTTGGGCGGCGTGCTGGGCGCGATTGTGGCCTCGGTGGTGGGGTGGTGGACCCTGCGCGGGGTGTTGCGCCAGAGCGTCACGCAAACCTTGCGACAATCAGAATCATGAGTGAAAAAGTCGAAGAGGCGTGGGGCAGCGCATTTGATTGGGTGGGTGGCGAGGACTCGGTGCGCCAATTGGTGGATCGGTTTTACGATCTGATGGACTTGGAGCCCGCCTACGCCGAGTTGCGTGCCGTGCATGGCAGCGATTTGGACTCGGCGCGCGACAAGCTGTTTTGGTTCATGTGCGGTTGGCTGGGCGGCCCACAGCACTACACCGAACGTTTTGGGCATCCGCGACTGCGCATGCGTCACATGCCCTTTTCCATCGGCATTCGCGAGCGCGATCAGTGGCTGGCCTGCATGCACCAGGCCATGCAAGACAGCCAGTTGGATCCCGTGCTGATCGAGCGCTTGAACCAGTCTTTTTTCCAGACGGCGGACTGGATGCGCAATAAGAACACGCCCTGAAGGTTCAGACTTGAGCGTTTGTTTTCAGGCCCTTGGGTAGCGGGAAATTCATGGTCTCGCGCACGCCATCTAGGCTGCGTACCGACACCGCACCCAACTCGCGCAATCGGTGGATGACCCCTTGTACCAAAACGTCAGGGGCCGATGCGCCTGCAGTCAGACCAATGCGGCGTGCGCCATTGAGCCACTCGGGCTGGAGTTCGTAAGCGTCGTCGATCAAGTAGCTGGGAACGCCCAGTTGCACCGACACATCGCGCAAACGATTGCTGTTGGAGCTGGTAGGGCTGCCGACGACGATCACCACATCGACCTGACCGCTGAGCAATTTCACGGCGTCTTGGCGGTTTTGGGTGGCGTAACAAATGTCTTGTTGCTTGGGACGGCGGACTTGAGGAAAGCGCGTGACGATGGCGGCAGTAATCTCTGCCGCGTCATCTACGCTGAGCGTGGTTTGTGTCACGACGGCCAGTTTGTTGGTCTGGGTGGGCTGAACTTTGGCCACGTCGGCAATGTCTTCGACCAAATGCATCCCACTGCTGAGTTGCCCCATAGTGCCCTCTACCTCGGGGTGGCCTTTGTGGCCGATCATGATGAACTCAAAGCCCTCTTTGTGCAGCTTGGCCACTTCGACATGCACCTTGGTCACCAGGGGGCAGGTGGCGTCAAACAAGCGAAAGCCTCGCGCACGGGCTTCGGCCTCGACCGACTTGGGTACACCATGGGCACTGAAGACCAGAGTCGCCCCGGGGGGCACATCGGAGAGATCTTCTATGAAGATGGCGCCACGCTGGCGCAGGTGATCGACCACATGGGTGTTGTGGACGATTTCATGGCGCACGTAGATGGGCGCGCCGAATTTGTCCAAGGCCCGTTCAACGATTTCAATGGCCCGGTCGACCCCGGCGCAAAAGCCACGGGGCTCGGCGAGCAAAATTTCATCGATCATCGCCACTCCTTCACAAAACGCCGATCAGGCGCACCTGAAACTTCACCGGTTGGTCAGCCAAAGGGTGATTGAAATCAAACAACACCCGCTCGGGTTCGACTTGGCGTACCGCACCGGCCATGGCCCCTTGGCCACCGGGAGCAGGGAACTGGACGACATCACCCACCGCATAGCACTCGTCAGGATCACCAAATTCTAACAATAGACGACGGCTGACCCATTGGATCAAATCGGGGCTGCGTTGTCCAAAGGCTTCTCCGGCAGCCAACTCGAACGTGGCCTCCTGACCTTCGTTCATGCCCACCATTCGCTGCTCCAGTGCCGGCGAGAGCTCGCTGGACCCCAGGGTGAGTGTGGCGGGTAGACCGCCAAAAGTATTGATGATGTCACCCTGTGGACCGGAGAGCCGGTAATGCAGGGTCAGGAAAGAGCCGGCCTGGACAGAGGGAGGGGTGGTGGTGGACATGCGAAAAATCCTTGCTTGGTAGCTATTGTAGGAAGTCTGTCAAGGGAAACAGTGCACCGTCATGTGAACACCCCCAGAATGTGCCGGGCGAGGCATTCATGGTTATGCTAAGCCTCATGACTTCCACCCTGATGCATCAGTTGCCCAGCGCCATGCGGCCGCGCGAGAAATTGCTCGCCTTGGGGCCGCAATCGCTCAGCAACGCCGAGTTGCTGGCCATTGTGCTGCGCACCGGTCTGCCCGGCTTGGGCGTGTTGCATATGGCTCAGAGCCTGTTGGACCATTTCGGGGGGCTGTCTGGCCTCTTGGGGGCGCAGCCCACCCAATTGCGTGTCATCAAGGGCTTGGGCGGTACGGCGAAACGCGCCGAATTGGGTGCGGTACTTGAGTTGGCCCGCCGCGCCATGGGCGAGCAACTGCAAGTTCGTGAGGCCATGGGGCAACCCAGCCTGGTGCAAGACTTTGTCCAGTTGCATTTAGGGCAGTTGAGTCACGAGGTGTTCGGCGTGTTGTTTCTGGATGCCCAGCACCGGCTGATTCGCTTTGATGAGATGTTTCGCGGCACCCTGACTCAAACCAGCGTCTATCCCCGGGAAGTGGTGCAGCAGGCGTTGCAGTGCGGGGCCTGTGCCGTGGTGCTGGCGCACAACCATCCTTCGGGTCAGGTGCAGCCCTCGCGCGCAGATCAAATATTGACCCAAACCCTGCGCGAAGCCTTGGCTTTGGTGGATGTGCGGGTGCTGGACCACGTGATCGTGGGGCCAGGCCAGTCGCTCTCGATGGCGCAAAAAGGGTGGATATGAAAGCGCGATCGTTGCAAGACTTGGGCGACCTAAAAAAAGCCATGGCCCAGCGCCAGATCCAGGACGAGGCCGAACGCCAGCGCCGACTCAAGCAAGAGCGCCAGGCTCAGGCCGAACGCGAACTCTTCAGCCGCACGGTAGGGCCGGTACGAAGTTTGCTCCACACCGAACGAGTCGCCCTGAGAACGGCACCGGCCGAGCCCACGGCCAAGCAAAAGCACATGGACGATCAGGCGGTGCTGCGCGAGAGCCTGAGCGACGAGTTCGACGTCTCAACCTTGCTCGATGTCGACGACCAAATGAGTTACCGGGCCAAGGGCATCGGTACTGACGTCACCCGCCGATTGCGCCGCGGCGAGTGGTCAATACAAGGACAAATTGACTTGCACGGCCTGCGCAGCGATGCGGCGCGCGAGTCCTTGGGCTTGTTCGTCCGCGAAGCGGTGCGGCAGGGGTGGCGTTGCCTGCGGGTGGTGCATGGCAAAGGCCTGGGCTCGCCCGGCCGAGAGCCGGTCTTGAAATCCAAGGTGCAGCGCTGGCTGGTGCAAAAGACCGAAGTGCTGGCCTTTGTGCAGGCCAAACCCTCTGAAGGCGGTGCCGGGGCTTTGCTGGTTTTGCTGCGCTGAAGTCGCCGGGCAGGTTCTACAATGTCGACATGCTAGACATCAACCTGCTGCGGCGTGAACTTGACCTGGTGGTCGCCAAGCTGCAAACCCGTAAAAATCCGCAACCCTTTCTGGACGTGGCGGCATTCTCCGCTCTGGAAGCCGAGCGCAAGACCCTGCAAAGTCACACCGAGAGCTTGCAGGCGCAGCGCAACGCCCTATCCAAACAAATCGGTCAGCTGAAGGCCAAGGGTCAAGACGCCCAAGTCGTTATGGACGAGGTCGCCCGAATCAAGACCGAGTTGGACGATTCGGCCACTCGACTTGAAGTCTTGCAATCTCAAATGCAGGGCCTGTTGCTTTCGGTGCCCAACCTGCCCCAAGACGGCGTACCAATTGGCGCTGATGAACAAGGCAACGTCGAATTGAGGCGTTGGAGCCCCACCGGCACCAACCCGATGCCTTTGGCGTTCACGCCGAAAGACCACGTGGATTTGGGTTTGCCCTTGGGGCTCGATTTTGAGACCGGAGTCTTGTTGTCGGGCGCTCGATTCACGGTCATGAAGGGGGGTATCGCCCGTTTGCACCGTGCACTGGCCGCCTTCATGCTCGATGTGCAAACGACCGAGCATGGTTATACCGAGTGCTATGTACCCTATGTGGTCAATGCCGAGACGCTGCAAGGCACGGGTCAACTGCCCAAATTCGAGGAAGACCTGTTTGCTGCCAAAAAAGGCGGACAAGAGGGCGAGGTGAACGACCCCCAGCAAGCGTTGTACCTGATTCCCACCAGCGAGGTGCCTCTGACCAACTTCGTGCGTGGCCAGATTTTGACTGAGGCCGACCTGCCCTTGAAGTTGACTGCGCACACGCCCTGCTTTCGTTCGGAGGCGGGCAGCCATGGCCGCGATACCCGGGGCATGATTCGACAACACCAGTTCGACAAGGTCGAGATGGTGCAGATCGTGCACCCCGACCAAAGCGCCCAAGCCTTGGAAGAGATGACCCGGCACGCCGAAAATATTTTGCAAAAGCTGGGCCTGCCCTACCGGGTGATGGCGCTGTGCACTGGCGACATGGGCTTTGGTGCCGCACGCACCCATGATTTGGAGGTGTGGTTGCCCGCGCAGAACACTTACCGCGAAATCAGCTCGGTATCCAATTGCGAGGCCTTCCAGGCGCGACGCATGCAAGCACGCTACAAGAGCGCTCAGGGCCGCAACGAGTGGGTCCACACCCTGAACGGATCGGGTCTGGCGGTGGGGCGTACCCTGGTTGCTGTGCTGGAAAACTACCAACAGGCCGACGGCAGCATCGTGATTCCCGAAGCCTTGCGGCCCTATATGGGCGGCTTGGCGATTTTGCAACCCTAGGAGATGGGCATGAATTTATTCACAGTCGCTGGCTTGCGTTTGGCTGCTTTGGGGCTGGTTTTTTTGACGGCCTGCAGTTCGACGCCACTCACCACCACTGAAGTGGCAGGAGACAAACCGATCACTGTCGCCACCTCATCTACGGCCACTCCGATTCCTCCGGGGGCGGAGGTCAACACCAATCAATCGTTGATTTTGGGACAGGGTGACCAGTGGGTGGGCCGCATGGTGCTTGATGTGGGGCGCGATGCCGACATCGCTTACAAGTTTTTCTACGAGATCTATCCCAATCGGGGTTGGACCCTGATCACCGCCGTGCGCGGTGAGGCGAGCTTGCTGGTGTTCAGCAATGCCGAGCGCAGCCTGAGCGTGGAAGTGAAGTCCGGTCAATTCTGGGGTGGCGGGAGGGTTGTGATTACCGCTTCGCCCAACCGATCCGCTGGTTCCGCCCCTGTCCCAAGCATGGGGACGCCTTTGCCCGCACTTCGCCCCTGAAGGGCTGAACCGACCTGTTAGAATGCTTGCTTCGACACCCGGAGAGATGGCAGAGTGGTCGAATGCGCCGGACTCGAAATCCGGTATACGTTTTTTGACGTATCGAGGGTTCGAATCCCTCTCTCTCCGCCAGAACAAGTCCTGCTAACTCGCTCAGTTGGGTTGTCAGGCGCTCAGAGCCCCGCACCACGCGGGGCTTTTTGCTATGGGCTCCTGACTGACCCCATAGCCACCCACCCCCGAAATCCGTCTCAAACCCCGATTCGTCTCAGAACCTCCTGACTTTTTGGCCGTGGTACGGCGGAAAGGGGTTAGCGACAAAGCTGGGTTTTTCGAGCCGTACCGATTGAAGTGATCGCTACAAAAAGCCTTTATTCCTCAAAGCCGTGATTCTTGAACTTGAGTTGGTTGCAGTTTTCCAGAACCGCTCGCTGAGTTGACTCATCAAACCCCGTAGCGGCTTCAGCCTGAATCTCCAAGCTGACCTTGACTTTCACGCCAGGCTTTGATGTGAAGAGCATGAGCACCTCCTCAGCCACTTCAGAGAACTGGAGCTTTGCTTTGACCGGGTCGAGCTCGACCTGGCCGAAGAACACAGTCTTCTTTGCGGCCGGGGTCTTGGGTGGGGTGTCACCGCCAGCGCCGCCACTGCCACTCCCTCCTGTTTCGCCGCCTCCGCCTACTCCAGCACCCGCGCCAGCTCCTCCGCGGGCGCCGGCGCCTTGACCGCCAGCATCGCCTTTAGCCTTGACATCCCGCTCTGCCTGCTCTTTAGCCAGCAGGTCTGCGAATTTTGCGGCCGCGGGCGGCTCGACTAGCAAGAGAGCGTCGTCAAAGATCACCGTCGTTTGTTCGCCGAAATGGAAGCCTTGGTAGCGCCCTTCCTCTTCGCCATATGCGATGCCGAAAAAGTCGCGTGAGGAGACGCCTGCCCCGATGGTATTGCGCATAACGAGGTCGTCTTTGAGTCGGGGAAGATATAGGTAGCAGCAGGTCTTCTGCCATGCCTCGACCGCAGACACCGCAGGCTGATCCTCCTTCCAAAACCACGCTTGCAGCATCTTTGCCAGGTGGATCGGGGCCCATTCGGTGATGAGCAACTCGTGTTCGCGCAGAACCTTCTCGATTTCTTCCGTGCGATTGACCGCGGCTGGGTTGATCTGGAAGTGGTCCCATTGCAGATCGCCGATTCCTTTGCTCGGCTTGGCCTCTTGCAGCGGGGCTAGCAGCCACTTGTAGGTCTCGCGCATCATGCGGCCTAAGGCTTCGGAAGCCTGATCGTGGCTGTGACCCGCGAGCTTGCTCTGATGCACGTCGAGGTTGAGGCGTCCTTCCTTGACGTCGTCAACGATGGACTTCCAGGCGAGAACCGATGTGACTTGGTCCTTCAAGCGGGACATCGAGTCGGCATCGGGTGCCAGAAAGATCAAGCGGTTTTGCTTCTGCCGCGGCTGGTCGCCGCGCGTCTTCAAGATCGTCGTGGCCGCATCGATCGCGGCGGATTGGCTCGCGCGTGAGAAAGTCGCCTCGGGAGCTAGCACCACCAAACGGAGCTGCCAATCGTCCGGCACGTCGGCAGAGCCTGTGAAAACATGTATAAGCACGATGCAGGGAGAGGCAGAAGCCAAGATGTCTGCCAGCGCGCTCTTGCCAGGGGCCGTGCCATCGGCGTCCGCTTCCTTGATCTTTGCAAACGCATCGGCTCCGCCAAGCTGCCAGGCGAGCTCGCCCCAGATCGTCTTGATCGTGGTCTTGCCATAGACGCGTGGCTTGCTGGCCATATCGAGCAGCTCGACGCCATCAAGCACCGCGACCTTCGCCTTGGGAAGCTCAGAGATGCTAGCGTCGTCTAGGATCTTGCTGACTCCTTGCAGCTTCGAGGAATGCTTCTCACCCTTGGCCAGGTGGTAGACCGACAGCAGCGTGTGGGTCTTGCCGCCCCCGAACGCGGTCTGCAACTGCACCACCGGGTCTCCGCCCCTACCCGCGATACGCTTCACGACGGAGTCGAGCAGAAGGCGCATACCCTCGGTGATGAAGGTCCGCTGGAAGAAGAGCTCCGCGTCCTGGTATTCAGGCGTAGCTATGCCTTGATGTACCTTCGAGATGTCGGCTGCAAACTCAGCCTGTTGGAACGTGCCCTTGAGAACGTCATCGTGTGGAACGGCGATCTCGCGCCAGGGTTTCAATGCCATATTCTCTTCCCCTCAAATATCGAGTTTGGTCTGCGAACCGAAGTGCCCCTTTTCATGGGAAGCCGCTTCGATGCCAGTCCAGGATGTGATCAGTTCGTTATAGGCGCGGGCGTCATCTGCCCAGCCCTTGCGTTCGCAGAGCGTATAGAGCCGATACGCCAGACTTCGAATGGGCTCGGCCCGCTGAGGCATGCCCGCAAGTAGCAGGCCTGCGGCTGTCTCGCCCTGGGACCTGAGCTCTCGGATCAATTGATGAAGCGCTTCCCAGACCGGCGTATTGTTGTCCTGCTCGGGAGCCCAGTCCTGTGGATACTCGGCAGGTTTCAACAAGCGAACCTTGCCCGCTCCCGCCTCGATAACTTCGGCATCACGGACGTGATCAACAGAAGTGCCTTTCGCCCGAGCAAGAACATCAGCCTTGCCAAAGTCTCCTGCTGACCAGCCTTGCTCGTCGAACCATCCAAGGCAGAACTGTGTGTCCGCGTCGAACTCGTCCGCTCCTTCTGTCAGCATGCGATTGATGATCGTTAGAGCTGTGTGTACGCTCAAGCTCGTTTCAACTGACCCGCCTTATTACGACAACATCGGATATGCGGATCTATCCGATTTTTTCTATGTGTGGATGCGACGAGCTATCAAGGACATTTTTCCTGAGCTTTTCTCCACCGTGGCCGTTCCAAAGATGGAAGAGCTAGTGGCTACGCCCTATCGTCATGGAAACAAAGAGAAGGCTGAGGAGTTTTTTCTTGATGGTATGACGGAGGCTATGCATCGATTGTCGACGTATGCCCATCCTGCGTTTCCGACCACAATTTACTATGCATTCAAGCAATCTGAGACGACCGATGTCGGCACTGGAAATACCGGCTGGGAGACATTCCTCGAGGCAGTTATCAGAGCGGGGTTCGCTATAACTGGAACTTGGCCGATGCGAAGTGAGCAGGAATTTCGAATGGTCGGTATGGGAACGAATGCTTTGGCTTCCAGCATTGTTCTTGTGTGTCGTTCCAGGGCGCCAGAAGCGGGCTCTATTTCGCGGCGAGATTTTCTTCGAGAGCTTAAAGATGAGCTGAAGGAAGCTGTTGAGGCAATGATCGGTGGATCTGAGGGTGTGTCGCCCGTAGCCCCTGTCGATCTAGCTCAGGCGGTTATTGGCCCTGGCATGGCGATATTTTCAAAATATTCAGCCGTGATCGAAGCCGATGGCAGTCCCATGTCCTTAGCAATTTCGCTTTGAGATGCATTAGCCTGCGAAGCAAACCCTTGGCCACCGCTCAAAGGCAACTTTTCGATGCAGTCCGCAATGTATTGCGCTGCGGGTAAGTAGCCTCCAACGGTATCTACCAGAATGTTCGCCTCAGCAAAATCCCATGCCATAGGCAAAGATTGCTTACCAAAGAGATGCATTACCTTCTGATTAGTCGAGGACCAACCACACAGAGAATTTACAAAGTCAGTGCATCTATCAATTGCAAATGCCAGATAAATTGAAACTGCCTCAGCGTATGCCGAAGCTCCAACACCACCATTAGCCAGCTTGCGATCATCATCGGGAAGCTGCGCATTTCTAGCGTCTTTCTCCACTTTGGATCTAACTTCGGCAACCAAATCAGACAGCGTACCCAAGGCCAGCAATTGTCTGTCAGTGAATAAATCGCCGAATTTCGACAAGCCGTAGTTAAGGGTCCAAAAGTTTCTTGGATCATTAGGCAAAGATGTGTTTGGTTTCCATGTCGGATTCGCAGCCTTTGCTAACTTCTCCATCTCGTCGGTCGGTGAAACATAGACCCTGGCTCTCTTGCCTTCAGCGACCACCGCCATAAGACGCATGCCGATCCGACCTGCCATGCCTTCGCTCTTAATGTAGGCCGGGTCGATTGGGACGCCTGACAGCAAACACTTAAACTTTGCTCCACGAGCCAGCTTTGTCCCAGCCTTGGCTTCTGCCGGCGGCTTTCCATACCTAACTTCAAAGCGAATTTGATCGCCGCTCACTATAGGCTCAACATATACCTCCTTGCCTGTTTTGTTAGCCAAAACAAACGAGGAAGCCAACGGCACGTCTGCATGTGAATACGCGGGATTTGGACTCTTTACTGTCCTAGCCCACAACCATGCGATAACTTTCGATTTAACTCCACCCTGGTCTTTCGGAAGTTGAATTTCTGGATAGAAATTTCCGATGCGCGAGAATGCTTCGTCTCGCATCCACTCTGCATATCGCCTGACATCTTCCGCAATTCCCTCTGGGCCAGACCATTGCTCAGGAAGCTTAGATTGCTTTCTTGAGTTTGGAACTGGGCCAACAGGCGGGAGATTAGAAAATTTCGGCGGGATTTCAATCATCGCCTTATTGATCATTACTGCGACTGGATTAAGGTCAGCCGCGTGAGCCTCGAGGCCAAGACGCTGAGCCTCTAGCGGCAGCGCGCCCCCGCCTGAAAATGGATCGTGAAATCCGGGCAAAGAATTAGGATTGAATAGCCTGGCCGCATCCGGGTGGTGTTTATTTAGCTCGCAAGTTTCCCGCCAACTTTTCAAAATTTCCTCTCGAGCTTCATCCAGTAAGGCTTTGTTGTTTGTGTTCTCCCACTTTACTAATTCGCTAATCAATCGAAACAGTCTTTGACGTTCAACTCTTGCTCGTTCCTTATTCACTCCCCGCCCCAAATTCCGTTCATAGCCGGGGTCATTTATCATTTGAGCGAATATCACCGCTCTTGCCGCGGCCAAAGGTCGGCGTGCCCACCATAGATGAATACCTCTGGGGTGCGCCCCTATGCCAGGCATCTTTTCGTAAGCGCACGCTACATTAATGTCATCGAGGGGAAGGGCTACTTCGATTAGCTTCTTCGGCGTCTTGATGGTAGTCATTGTTTTTCTGCTTTCTCCAGCAAAGCTGCCAGGTCCAAATTGATGCTCGTCACCGCCCAGTCGGGCTCTTGGGTGAACGGATTACGGATGTAGTGCGGGCCTTCGTGGGCGTCTCCATCGACGATCACAATGGCTAGGAGGAACTTGTCGGCCTGATTGAGCCCGTAGAGGATCTCGTTGCGAGTAACTGTGATGGTCGACTGGCCCTTGGCCCGACCCTTGACCTCGATGTGCCGGGCCTGGGGAAGCTTGCCATCAGCAACAGGCACTACGGCTGTGATATCCCAGCCGCACTTCTCCGCGGACACGTCAATGACTTGGTGGCCCATGGCTTCTTCAGCCTTGCGAACGGCCTCCATCGCGATCTTCTCGACAAGGGCCCTGGCCTGCGCGTCGGCCGACCATAGATGACCCTCGTCCTCGCCGCTTCGCATGGCGATAAGGCCCGACGGGATCACGAGGGCGCCGCCGACCACCACCGGCATGCTCGACACCACATGCCGCATGGCGTGTAGAGCCTTGGTGCGGGTTTCCAGCCGCACCGTGAGCTCGTCGATCGTTCGCTTGACGTTCTCCAATGGAAGGCGGACATCCTTGCCGGCGGATAGGTCGGTTTTTAGCTTTTCGTGGCGGTCGGACCAGTAGTCGATCTCCTTGACCAGCCGCTCGTAGATCGCCGCGAGGTTTTTGTCGATTTGAAGCTCGCGCCTCTCGCGGACTTCCTCGAAGTGCTCAGGCACCAGCTTATCTGAGGAGTGGGCCAGAGCCGCCTCTTCCAAGTCCTTCTTGATCCAGTCAGCTTCGATCTCGGCGGCCACCAATGCCCGCTGATCCGACTCGATGGGGTTGAGGTCGAGGTGGGGAGCCCAGCCAGCGTTCATTACCGCCCCATGCTTGTCGATGGTGACGAATTGAAGCCTGCGCGACACCACCAGGCCTGATTCACCACCCTCCTTGACCGAGTGGTCGATGAGGAATAAAAGTTTGGGTTCGAGCCCCTCGTCGTTGGGATCAACAAGTACCGACCCCTGCTTCAACTTGCTGCGATGCTGCTCGATCATGAGGTCGACTACCGACTGCATCAGCGGATGGGCCGGGTGTATCAGGCTCGCCACCGCTTCGTTGGGTTTGTCCTCGACGCGGACCCGGCTCTTCTCGAAGCACACCCTCTCGTATTTTGTGACGACCGGGTTCATGTTTCGGCGGTCGCGGCCCGCGATTTGCCGGTCACGCTCGCGGATGGTCGCCGGTACAAAGGTGATCTCATAGCGGCCGGAGCCGCGGGGGCGCAAGTCGCCGCCTAGGCGCTCGAAAGCTTGGGCAAAGAATGAGCGGATGAAATATGGCTGGAGCTTGCGGGCCTCGGCCTTCTCCATCTCTTCTTTGAGGGCGAAGAGGCGCTGCTCGTCCATGACTTCTTCGGCTAAGGCGTTGCGGCGGATGATCTCGCGAAGCTTCTCGGTCTCCAAGGCACCGGCGACGACTTCGCGCAGATGCGCCTTGCGTGCTGGGTCTTCGCCATAACGGATCGCCTCGATCAGGAGTTCGCGCAGGCTCACGCCGTCGAAGACCTCGCCCAGGATGTCGAACACGCGTCCGCCCAAGGCCTTGCGCTCTATCTCGATCTTGTCGAAGAGCTTCTGGAAAACGTCGCCCTCGCGAGTTTCCGAGGCGACCATGTTCCAGAGGTGGCAGACCTGGGTTTGGCCGATACGGTGGATGCGGCCGAAGCGCTGCTCGAGGCGGTTGGGGTTCCAGGGCAGGTCGTAGTTCACCATCAGGTGGGCGTTCTGTAAGTTGACGCCTTCGCCGGCCGCGTCGGTGGCGAGCAAGACCCGCGTGTCTTTGTCGTTGCGGAAGAGCTCCTGCACCTTGCGACGGTCCTCGCGATGCACCCCGCCGTGGATCATGGTTACAGCCTCGAACTTACCAAGCAGGCCCCGGATCCGGTCGGCCAGGTAGTTGAGCGTGTCGCGATGCTCGGTGAAGATGATGAGCTTACGTTGCAGCCCATCGGGCCCCCGCATCTCCGGCGTGTTTTGCAAGAGCTCTCGGAGTTCCTCCCATTTGCGGTCCTGGCCCGAGTGGACTAAGGCCTTGGCCTGATCTTCGAGGTGGCCTAGCGTGAAGACTTCGGCTTCAAGCTCGGCGATGGTCTGGGCCGCGGTGGCCTGGTCCACGACCTCTTCTTCGAACTCCTCGTAGTCCTCCGGAGCCATGTCATCGGCCGACTCCCAAATGTCTTCGGAGGCCTTCTCGACGTAGGTCTCGGCCAAGACCTTGCCGCCGCCGCGCTGTTTGATCTTCTCTTCCTCGATGCGACGCTTCAGCTTCTCGCGCCTGCGCTTCAAAGATTGGTAGATCGCCTCCGGGCTCGAAGCGAGGCGCCGCTGGAGGGCGGTTAAGGCAAAGCCCACGGTTCCCTTACGCTTGCCATCTAGCTGGTCGGCCCGGTTCATCTCCTCTTTGACGTAGGTGGTTACGTCGTTGTAAAGCTGGGCCTCGGCCTCCGAGAGCTTGTAGTTAGCGGTGTAAGCCACGCGCTCGGGAAACAGGCGGGTGCCATCGAACTTCAAGAGGTCTTCCTTGACCATCCGCCGCATCAAATCAGTTACGTCGACCTTGTGGGCGCCGTCGCGGAACTTGCCGTAGAAGCGGTCAGAATCCAGCAGCGACATGAAGAGCTGGAAGTCCTCCTCCTTGCCGTTGTGGGGGGTGGCCGTCATCAACAGAAAGTGGCGCGTAACCGAGCCCAGGAGCTGCCCCAGCTTGAATCTCTTGGTCTCATTGATCTTGGTGCCGAACCAAGTGGCCGAAAGCTTGTGGGCCTCGTCGACCACGATCAGGTCCCATTGAGAACTACGGATTTTTTCTTGGAGCTCTTCGCTTCGCGAAAGCTGGTCGAGCCTGGCGACCAGGAGGTCGTGGTCGTCGAATGGATTTCCGCTGCGGCTTTGGTCTAACAAATCACGACCAAAAAGCGTGAAGGACAGGCCAAATTTCTCGAACAACTCGTCCTGCCACTGCTCCACAAGGCTCCCAGGAGAGACGATCAAGATGCGAGCGGCATCCGCCCGCATGAGCAGCTCGCGGATCAGAAGGCCCGCCATGATGGTCTTGCCGGCGCCGGGATCGTCTGCGAGCACGTAACGCAGCGGCTGCCTCGGCAGCATCGACTCGTAGACGGCGGTGATCTGGTGCGGTAGCGGCTCCACGTTCGACGTGTGGACGGCCATCATCGGATCGAAGAGGTGCGCGAGGTTGATGCGATAGGCCTCGGCCGCGAGCTTGAAGTCGGCCCCGTCGGCGTCGAAGCTCCATGGCCTACCAATTGAGGCAACATGCAGTTCAGATTCGTTGGAGCGGAAGAGCACTCGCTCTCCCAGTCGCCCATCGTCGGTCTTGTATACGACAGTAACCGCGTTGTCACCCAGTGGATCCGCGCTTACAACCCGGACAATTTTCCCCGGCTCAATACCGGCTAACTGCGCTCCTTTGGTTATTTGTTCAAGTTTCATTGCCCTGTCCCTTGATCTTGTTCTGATTGTTTTTTGATCCAGGCGTCAATGTCGGCTTTTGAAAAACGCCAGCTTCCGCCAACTTTGAAAGACGGGATCTTCTTGGCCCCTGCTAAGCGGTAGATGGTTCGCTCGGTTACCTTGAGGTAGTCGGCAACTTCTCCGATGGTCATGATGGCGTTGTCAGCTGGGCTGGATGGCATGGTCTTAGCCAGGTGGGCGGTAGAAAACGTCAGCATAGTGCAAAATTTTCAATCTGCGGTTGAAAGATTGAAATATTGTGCTGGAACCCTGGCTCACTGGATGAGCAAGACGCTAGGATCTAATCTGAAGGTCTGCTGGTGATGCATCCAGCGGACGACATGAAAGGGGCTGGCTATGTCGTTCTGGCAAATCTTGGGTAGGTTCGCGTTCTCGGATCAAGGGGAGACGATTCAGAAGGTCTCCGACACGACCAGCGTGTCATCCGATGGCACTACCTACACGCGTATGGGCTCTACGACCGTTGGGTCGGATGGTTCAGTGTTCACGCAGACCGGCAGTTTCAGCAGCGACGGAAGCGCGCGCATGGGGAGTACTGCGACCGGCCTAGGCGCGGTTTTCAACAACCCTCGAGATGACTTTGGGGCAGGGTCAAGCAGATCCCGAGATGGATTTGATGATTTTTAAGAAGGTCCGCAGCGGTGCGCATTGAGATCGTCGTTGGGAACATCGTTCGCCAGCCGGACGTGGACGCGCTCGTGAACTCCGCAAACGCGAACCTTCGCTTCGGATCAGGTGTCGCTGGCGCCATCCACACAGCCGCAGGGCCGGAGTTAGAGCAGTATTGCCGCCGCTACTCTCCTATTGCACTTGGCGATGCTGTCGTTACCCCTGGGTTCCAACTTCCAAACTCGTACGTCATTCATGCGAGGGCGGCTAGCTACATAAACGATGATCATCCGGAGAAGTACCTGGACCTTGCAATCGCCCAAGCGCTGAGAGTTGCAAAGGATGCAGGTATCAAGTCGATGGCGATGCCCGCTGTCGGTACGGGCGTCTTCAAATTTCCGCCCGAACTAGCCGCTGAGATCATTCTGAAGGCGTTGCTTAGCCGGGTCACCGAGTTTCCAGACATTACTCTGGTGCGCATCTGCGTTGGTGATGCGCAGATGAAGGCGGTGTTTCAGGCTGCTTTGGACATGGCCACAGTGGGTTCTGCCCGAAACTGAGCCAAGAATTTTTGTTCTTGCTGTCGCCAATCCATTGGAAATGGCTCCAGCAGATCCCTCATCGTCAACCAGGCAGGATGCGACCCATCAAGGATCGCCTGCACCACGAGCGGTGACAGAAACGCCAGCCGCAATATTCTGCTGATGTAGGAGGGGTTGATCTTCTCGGCTGCAGCCAAGTCCTCGATCGATGTATATGTGCCGTCGTAGAGGATTTGCTGCCAACGGAACCCTCGGGCGATGACCTTGATCATCGTGTTGTCGATGGTGGCCTCGCGACGTACCACTCCTCGCGATCCATCAGGCATAACGATCACTGTTTTGCCACCTCGGGGACGGAAGGTCATAGGGATGTGCGTGGTTTCCGGTATTTGTGTTGTCGGTGTCATGCGGCCTCCTTGCAGGGCTGCTGCATGATCGAGTCACGCAGGAACTTGGGCATTCCTTTGGTCTTCCAAGTGATGCTGATACCGTCTTTGCGAACGGTAATCCTCTCAATCAACGCATGCGCGATCCGCACCTGTTCTGCCGGGAAGAGGTGGTCCCAAACCTGGTCAATCGATTGGAGGTGCTTGATAGCGTCTGTTTCGCTGATGTCCGGGCGTGCAATTGACACCTCATGTACCGCTTGCGACAGGATTTCTGGCGAGCGTAGGGCCCCGCGTATTTGTTGCACTACAACGCCCTCGATTTCACCGGCAGGAACGCGACACACCTCGCATGCATCCTTGCCGAGTTTGATCGCATCAGTATTGATGTAGTAGAGGTACCGTTTGGGACCCTTGCTGGTCCAGCCTGGCGTGAACGCACGCCCCTCAGGTGAAAACAGCAGCCCACGAAGCAGCGTTGGGGCTTTTGTGTCGCGAGACTCGGATCCGCCCTTGACGTGCTTGTCGCCAGCCTTAAGGTTTTCCTGGACCGTGTCCCAGAGTTCTTGCTCGATGATCGGCTCATGCTCGCCGGGGAACTGCTTCCCCTTGTATGCGGCCATGCCGATGTAGACCGTGTTCTTGAATACCTTGTAGACATACCCTTTGGTGATCAACTTCCCGCTGCGCTCGATCCCTTTTGAGGTGGTCCAGGACTTAGATGTGACACCGCGTGCGCGCAGGTCTCTTACAAGTGTTGCCATCGATGGCGTTACGGCAAAACGCCTGAACATTTCCTGGACGATCTGCGCTTCCGCAGGGTTGGGGATCAACTTTCTTTCTGCGACGTCGTAGCCAAGCGGTGGCATGCCTCCCATCCAGATGCCGCGCTGGCGTGAGGCGGCGATCTTGTCGCGTACCCGCTCGCCGGCGAGTTCGCGCTCGAACTGGGCGAAGGACAACAGGATGTTCAGCGTCAGCCGCCCCATCGAGGTCGTCGTGTTGAACGCCTGCGTCACCGACACGAAGGTGACCTTGTGCTCGTCAAAGAGTTCGACCAGTTTGGCGAAGTCGGCAAGCGAGCGCGACAGCCGGTCGATCTTGTAGACCACGATGATGTCAACCATGCCATTGCGGACATCATCCAGCAGCTTCTGAAGTCCAGGTCGCTGCATATTGCCGCCGGAGAAGCCGCCGTCGTCGTAGCGTTCGCGGGCCATCATCCAGCCTTCAGACTTCTGGCTGGCGATGAAGTTTTCGCAGGCGTCTCGCTGGGCGTCCAGCGAGTTGAAGTTTTGTTCAAGCCCTTCTTCGGTGGACTTGCGCGTGTAGATGGCGCAGATCAGGCGACGCTCAGCCGTCATGCTGCGCTCCTTGCCGAGCCGAGGCCGAAGAAGGCCCAGCCGTTGCGGTTGGTGCCGGTGATGGCACGGGCAATGCTGGACAGCGACTTGTATGGCCGGCCGTTGTAGGCGAAGTGGTCAACGCAGACCAACACCTCACAGGATGTGCCTTGCCACTCCCGGATCAGGCGAGTGCCGGCGATTGGTCGGTTATCCAGGCGGCGGCGCCGGACATCTTGTTTTCCGCCATCGAGTTGCTCGCCGAGTTGTGCAAGCCGCTTGGCGGTTTCGCGCTTGAGGCCGCCGTAGGCCAATTCCTGAATCCGGTAAGCCAGGCGGGTTTCAAGGAAGCGCCTGTTGAACGGTGGTGGCTCCTGGTTGAAGAGGTCCCGCCACATCTGCTTGAGATCGGCGGTGGTGATGGTCTTGAGGGCGGCCACTCGGGCCACAACGGTTTCAGTCACTGGGGTTCTCCTTGGTGGTCAGGACACCCCGTACTAACGCTCTGTTCAGTCAGGTTATCAAGTACATCTTGGCGGTCGTGCAAGCGAATGACGGCCAGAGCAAGTATGGCGCCCACTATGGTTGCTGAGGACCGTTCTGGGGGCTTCTTGGGTGCGGGGCGTACAGATTGGGCAGGCATGAAGGTTCATACCGGCCGGGCCTGGGAGTTTTCTCGCCGAGACTGGACTGCGCCTTCCCCCAGTCAGCAGATGGCTTGATGGAGGGGGTTGCATCCTTTTGTCATTGCGTTATAATGCAACGACAAAACCGCAACCGAGGACAACGATGACCCCCTTTGGGAATTACGTGCGCAGCAAGCGAGAGGAGGCCGGCATCACGCTGACCGAATTCGCCAAGCGCCTGAAGATCAGCCCAGCCTATTGGTCGCGAATCGAAACCGGCAGGGAAAACCCGCCCAAAGATGAACTAATAAAAGAAGCCGCGCAAATCCTGGGTGTGACTGAGGACGATCTGTTCATCGAGGCGAACAGATTCCCCCCGGACATGCAGCAGGATGTAGCAGAGGCTGTTCGTCTGTACCGCAAACAACACAAGAACACGTAGTAGGTGCCCATGTCAGAAATCAAGCTCCAGTACCGGCACAACCACCAGTGCCAGCCCCATTACCTGAATAACGCTGACATCGAGCGCGTGGCGCTGGAGGTGCGACGACAGCTTGGCGTGTCCGAACGCCGAGCACTCACAATCCAGGACTTGGCCGGTATTGAACGCTTGCACGTGAATGGCGTGGAGTTTGATGTCTGGGTTGACCTTGAGCATCCGATCCACGACAACGAGCAGGAGCCCATCCTCGGCCTTTTTGAGTTCACCCCAGAAAGTTCAGTAGACGCAGTGTCTGTATGCGTGTCTCCGCTTGGGCCCAACATGAGCGCCGAGTTGCAACTCTCCACCTTCGCGCACGAACTCGGACACGCCATTTTCGATGGCCCAGCACTTGTGGCGCAGCATCGGAACCAACCCCTGGTAGACCTGACCGGCGCTGGCACCGTGCGCGCGTTCCGTTCCGTTACGGAAACCACCGACCAATTGAACAAGGCTGGCCAACACCTCCCCTCGCATATCCGTTTTTCAGAGCTCAGGGCTAACGAGTTCATGGGGTCGCTTTTGGTGCCACGCGAAGTGCTGTGGGAGGCCATCATGGATGAGGCGCCGAAGCACGCGCTCAAAATCAGCTATGGGGAGGAGACCTTGTTTGCCGAGACCCTGGATGGCAATAAGAAGATCATGTGGTCGCCGGTCACCTACGAAATGGACTGCTGGACGTTTACACGAACGCTCGCACCGCACTTCGGTGTCAACCCCGCATTCATTGACGTGCGGATGATGCGATACGGCATCGTACCGGCTGATGGCAAGCCGAACTGAATTCACCGGCTCATGAGAGGGCACCTGCGGGTGCCTTTTCTTGAACCAAGTCGTTAACCATTAACTAAACACAAAATGCAATTGAACATGAACAAAAACAACGTTGATCAAAAGTACCTGGAGTCGGCCAGGAATGCCGCTGCCACTCGTACCTACCGGCTTGCCGCAAGGCACGGGCTTTCCAGCGCTGAGCGTGAAGATATTGAGCAGTCGATCCTGCTCGAACTGCTTGAACGGTATCACCAGTACGACCCAGCAAAGGGGAGCATGAATACCTTCACTGGCATCGTCTCCGAGCACCGGGCTGTAGAGCTGTTGGACCAACTCATGAAGCAGCGCATCAGGATGACTGTTTTTGAGCTCCAGGATGCTGCTAACGACCCTGATTTCTATGGGTACGCAGGGGGGAGTACAGGAAGCGAAAACGTTGTACCGCTCTGGGCCGATGACCGGGACCTTTTCCGGGATAGCGAAACGCTGCATGACATCCATGCCGCGCTGGCCTGCATGAATCAGGACCAGCAGGATCTTTTCAACCTGATCGACAGACACCACGACATTCCGAGCGCAGCCAAGGCCTCCGGGATGTCCACCGCCACTTTCTATCGCCGTGTTGACGACCTGCGTATGCACCTGCGCATGTTCGGCATACGGCCGGCCGCCTGACCGATCGCGGGGTGGTTGAGAAAAACAGCCCCCTCGCTCGGTAAGAACCTTCAAGAACCGCAAACGCCGCGCCCCTCTGGGCGGTGGTGGTAGGCCAACTCACGCCTGGAGATTTGATTTTGAACACAAAAAACATTGTTGAAACGACGCGCAGCCACCTCGGGCTTGGCATTGATGCTGGAAAAGCAGCCTTGCAAGCCGTGTACGTGCCATCCGAAAAACTCACCGAGGCCGGTCTGTGCGACTGGATGGCAAACGCCCTGGTCGGTCAGTCTATCCAGTACCACGAAGGCTTCTTGCTGCTGGATCGCTCTGACTCGGGCAGCGGCTTGGAGTCCAAGGAACGCAATCGCCTTCACGCACTTGCCCGACGTGCCTGGATCGCCTGCGAGTTGGGGTTGGTCCACCTGTTCAGCTTGAAGGTGGGCGATGCCCATTACCGCTACATCGCTGTGCGATCTGCCAGCACCCTCACGCCACCCGAAATCCGCACCCGCCTTCGCCAGGTTGGTACGCCTTCCCCCGTGCCCGCCACCGGCACCCACTAAGAAAGAGAGTCCCCATGATCCCTGAACCCGATGCCCTCGACGAGGTGGGCAACTTCGTGATGGCAGAGCTTGAAAGCCTGCCACTGGCGGACCTCGACCGCCTGATCCAGCGCGTGTCTGATGCTGAGGACACCGCCCGCCATTACAAGCAATTCCTCCAAGGTGTGCTGCACCGCCGCTTCGGTGAGCGGGCGCATCAGTTGCGCCAGGATGCTGGCAAGAACACCGGTACGGTTCGCTTTGATGTGGATGGCCACACCGTGATTGCCGACCTTCCCAAGAAGGTGGAGTACGACCAGCGCAAGCTCAAAGAAGCCGTCGAGGCCCTGCGCAAGTGGGGGGAGAACCCCGAGGACTACGTGAGTCTGGAGGTCAAGGTCGCTGAGACCAAGTACACGGCCTGGCCGCCTGCCGTGCGCCAACTGTTCGAACCCGCACGCACGCTCAAGGCCGGAAAGCCCACATACAAGCTCGAGCGCATCGTGGACGGTGCTGTGCCTGAGGCAGCGAATGACAGCAAATTTGGGGAGGCAGTCTGATGGCCATCTCCCTTGCACAACTCAACCGGGCTGGAACACCCAAGCCACCAAGGGTGCTGATCCACGGCGTTGCTGGCGTCGGTAAAACCACCTTCGCAGGCCAGGCCAACAAACCCGTATTCATCCAGACGGAAGATGGTCTCGGCACGCTGTCGGCAGCGAACTTCCCGCTGTCACGGACCTTCGATGAGGTGATGGAGGCGCTTGCAGCTCTCTACACCGAGCAACACGACTTTTCCACGGTCGTGGTCGACAGCGTGGACTGGCTGGAACCGCTGGTCTGGGCTAAAGCTTGCCGTGACAACGGATGGAATTCGATCGAGGACGCCGGGTACGGCAAAGGCTACGTTGCTGCCCTGAACCTTTGGCGCCAATACATCGATGGCCTCAATGCGCTGCGCGACGACCGCGGCATGACCGTGGTGCAGATCGCCCACACCGACATCAAGCGCTTCGATTCGCCTGAGCACGACCCCTACGACAGGTACGTGATCAAGCTCCATGCCCGCGCAGCGGCACTGCTGCAAGAGCACTCGGACGTTGTGCTGTTTGCCAACTACCGCATCTCCACCGTCAAGGCGGACGTCGGCTTCAACAAAAAGGTCAGCCGTGCCGTGGGTTCGGGCGAGCGTGTGATTCACACGGTCGAACGCCCCGCATTCCTGGCCAAGAACCGTTACGACCTGCCCGACACGCTTCCCCTTGAATGGTCTGCCTTTGCACAGGCCATGCCTGAAACCCTGCATACGACCCTGATCCCTTCCACCACCACCCGCACCTGAAAAAGGAGTAATCACCATGGCTTCATTCGGACAAACCTTCGACGCATCCTCTGTCGAGCCCAGCAGCAACTACGACGTCCTGCCTCCGGGCAAGTACCTTGGCCAAATCGTCGCCAGCGAAATGCGTGCGACCAAGGATGGCACCGGCCAGTACCTCTACCTGGAGGTCGACATCCTTGAGGGCCAGTACGCCGGACGCAAACTCTTCGACCGGCTCAACTTGGTCAACGCCAACCCGGACACGGTAGAGATCGCCAAGCGCACCCTGTCCTCGATCTGTCGCGCCGTTGGCAAACTGCAGGTCAGCAACTCCGAGCAGTTGCACTTGGTCCCAATGACCCTGGATGTGCGGGTGCGTCCCCCGAAGGGCATGTACAGCGAGTCCAACTCCATTCGCTATCTGCCGCGAGGCAGTGCCAGCGCAACAGCATCGCCGCCCGCGCCGTCGTTCACGCCGCCCTTGGCACCTGCTGCCGCACGTCCCATCACGGCTGCGCCGACCGCTACTCCCGCGGCCAACGGCCTGCCCTGGAAGCGTCAGGCCTGAGGAGGACCCGAGCATGCATGAGCACGCTCTAGCGGCCACGCCGATCCGACTGCCCAGCACATTGCAGGGCTGCCGTGAGCGTCTGGCCGCGCTTCAAGATGAGATCGCCTCCATCCGGATCCAGATCGCCACGACCGATATCCGTCGCCAGACGGAGAAGAAGTCACTCGATGCCACGTGGTTCCACCGGGCCAAAACTGCGCTTCGTGTGAAGCAGCAGGAACTGGCGCAGTTGACGGCACACATGGCCAAGCTTCATGTCGCCCAACCCCACGGACACCGAGAGCGGTTCAAGGACGCGCTGATCGAGGTGCTGCGTGCCGATTGCGATGACGAACGCTGGCAGGCAGTGGTCACCCGTGCCCGAGAGCTTCAAGCCAAACAGGGGGTGCAGCATGGCTGAATTGCCAAGCATCACCAGCCTGACACGAGACGCGATCTTCGCGGCCTACGAGGCCGACGCTGGGGACGGATTTCGAGCCCACCTTGGCGCATCGCTTATCGGCAAAGACTGTGAGCGAGCGCTCTGGTTTGATTTCCGCTGGGTCACCCGCGCTCAGCACCCAGGACGCCTCCTGCGACTTTTCGAAACCGGCCAACTCGAGGAAGCCCGGCTGGTTCAGAACCTGCGACGAACTGGAGCGACGGTCCTGGAGGTTGATCCAGATACGGGCCGCCAGTTTCGGGTCCAAGCGCATGGTGGCCACTTTGGTGGCTCGCTTGACGGTGTGGCCATCAACCTTCTGGAAGCGCCTAAGACATGGCATGTCCTGGAGTTCAAGACGCATTCGGTCAAGAGCTTCAACGACCTGATGGCAAAGAGGGTGCGTGAGAGCAAGCCGCTGCACTTTGCGCAGATGCAAACCTACATGCATCTGATGGGCTTGACTCGTGCGATGTATCTGGCGGTCTGTAAGGACACTGACGACGTTTACGTTGAGCGGGTCGAGGCAGACCCAGCGTTTGCAATGGGTCTCATGACCAAGGCAGAACGCGTGATCCTTGCCGCTACACCGCCACCGCGAATCAGTCCGGATCCCTCCTGGTACCAGTGTCGGATGTGTGATCACGCACCAGTGTGTCACGCCAATGCATCAGATGCCACAGCACCTGAAGTCAATTGCCGTACCTGCCTACATGCGACACCTGTCGATGGTGGGTGGCACTGCGCACGCCACGACCGTCGATTGACTGAGGCTGATCAGCGCGCTGCCTGCGCCATGCACCTATTTATTCCGTCGCTGGTACCAGGCCAGCAAGTCGACGCAGGCGAGGACTGGGTCGAGTACGAGTTCGCCAGTGGGAATCGCTGGCGCGACACAGGTATGAACAAGTATGCGAACACCTTTTAAGGAGCACGAGTATGAGCCTGACCCTTCGTCCATATCAAAGCGGTGCCATTCAAGGCATCTACAACTACTTTCACGAGGCCACAGGCAACCCCCTTGTGGTGATCCCAACCGCCGGTGGCAAGTCACTGGTGATGGCGACCTTCGTTGAGGGCGTCCTCAAGGCTTACCCGGATCAGCGCATCCTGATCGTTACCCATGTACGGGAGTTGATTGAGCAGAACTACACCGAGCTCAAGAAGCTCTGGCCGGAGGCGCCTGCAGGCATTTATTCGGCCGGTCTCAAGCAGCGTGACATCCGTGCACGCATCCTCTTTGCCGGTATCCAGTCGATCCACAAGCGCGTCTACGACGTCCAGCAGTGCGACCTGGTGCTCATCGACGAGGCCCATTTGATTCCGCGCTCGAGCAACACCATGTACCGGCGCTTCCTGTCTGACCTGGCCCGGCTCAATCCTCAGATGAAGGTGATTGGATTGACCGCGACACCTTACCGGTTGGATTCTGGGCTTTTGCATGAAGGGGGTGACGCGATCTTCACCGACATTGCCTATGAGGTATCGGTGCGCGAGTTGATAGACCAAGGCTACCTCTCACCCCTGATCTCCAAGCGCATGGCCACGCAGATTGATCTGACCGGGGTGGGCACCCGCGGCGGGGAGTTCATTGCCAAGGACCTTGAGGCAGCGGTCGACAAGGACTCGATCACTCAGGCTGCGGTGGACGAAATCTTCTCTTACGGCAAGGACCGTAAAAGCTGGCTCATCTTCTGCGCCGGTGTGGACCATGCCTACCATGTGCGTGACGCGATCCGTGCTCGCGGCGTGACCTGCGAGACCATCGTTGGGGACACGCCTGGTGCCCAGCGCGAGGCCATCATCAATGACTTTAAGGCCGGCAGGATTCAATGTCTGACCAATGCCAATGTGCTTACCACTGGCTTCAATGCGCCTGGCGTTGACCTCTTGGCCATGCTGCGGCCAACCAAGTCGGCGGGTCTGTATGTGCAGATCGTTGGGCGAGGCTGCCGCCTGGCTCCTGGCAAGACGGACTGCTTGGTGCTCGATTTCGCCGGCAACATTGCTCGGCACGGGCCGATTGATGCCGTCAAACCGAAGCGACCGAAAGGTGGCGAAGATGGCGTCGCCCCCACCAAGGCTTGCCCCGAGTGCGACAGCATCGTTCACGCCTCGGTTCGCACCTGTCCCGATTGCGGGCATGTGTTCCCGCCGCCTGAACTCAAGATCGAAGCCAAGGCCAGCAACCTGGACGTGCTGACCTCCGGGAAGTCGGAGTGGGTGCCCGTCACCAGCGTCTCATACGCCCGGCACGATAAGCCCGGCAAGCCGCCTTCACTGCGGGTGGACTACTGGAGTGGCCTCACGCACCACAGCGAGTGGATTTGCATCGAGCACCAAGGCTATCCGCGCCAAAAGGCCGCCTCCTGGTGGGCCAATCGTGCCCAGGGTTTGCCGCTGCCTCGGCGGGTGGATGAGGCTATTGCCTGTTCTGCCAAGTTGCGGTGCCCTTCAGAGATTGCCGTTCGCCCCAGTGGACGCTACACCGAGATCGTAGGAGCCCGGTTTCCATGATGTGCGTGATCTGCCGCAGGGATGCCCGCGGCTATGGATTCGCACCTCGCTACATCCGTGAGGAAGCGCCAGACAGCAAGCAGTGCTCTCGGCGCTGCCAAAACATTACTGCAAGGTTGAAGGGAATGATCGATCCAAACAAACACGAAACCAATGCGCTGGCCGCGGCGAGCATCAGCGCGGGCGCCTATGTCGAGGAGATCGGTAAGACAGACCTTGCAAGCTGGTCCGAGCAAGAGTGGGCGACGCTGATCGATGTGGCCGTTACCGCTTTTCAAGACTTCCTTCGTCAGGCCTATGCCGATGACCCACCCTTTTGAGGAGCGCCATGACAAACAAGAATTACATGGCGCAGTTGGGTGCCACCCTGGTCGATCGCGGTTTTCCGATCCTGCCGATTCAACCCAACACCAAGAAGCCGGGCCTGTACAAGCTCGGCGCCTGGCACGAATACCCAAAGTGGAGCCGGCACTGCGAGCGTGACACCACCGATAACGAGGTCGACGTCTGGGGCAACTGGCCCGAAGCTGGCATCGGCATTGCCGCTGGCCGGGTGATCGGCATTGACATCGACATTCTCGATTCGCCCACAATCGCCCTGGAGATGGAGGCTCTTGCCAAGCGGATGCTGGGCGACACACCTGCCGTTCGCATTGGGCATGCACCCAAGCGCCTTCTTGTGTACCGGGCCGTGCAGCCGTTTTCCGGCTTCAAGTACCCGCCCATCGAGGTGCTGGGGGTGGGTCAGCAGTTCATTGCCTATGGCATCCACCCGGATACCGGCAAGCCCTACGACTGGCCAGTGAGCACCTTGGCCGACCTCAGCCCCGATGACTTGCCTGGTATCACGGAGGCCCAAGCCCGCGAGTTCGCCAAGGAGGCATACCGGCTGATTCCAGCCGAACTGCGGCCAAAGACACTTGGCGTAGGGCTGCGGGCGCCGATGGAGTTCGCCAACCTGCCTGAGCAGCGCGGCACCTATGAGGCGGTTGAAGATGCCCTCAGGCACATCGTCAACGCCGACTTGGATTACGACAGTTGGGTCCGGATCGGGATGGCTATCAAGGGTGCGCTGGGCGATGACGGTTGGCCGCTCTTTGAGGTTTGGTCCGAAGCGTCACAGAAAAACGACCCTAAGACGACTGCACGCAGCTGGCGCAGCTTTGCTCCCCAGCGCATTGGCGCCGGAACCATTTACAAGCTGGCGCTGGACAACGGCTGGCAGCCTGAGTCTGGCATGCAACTCAATGGTGAGATCGTGATGAACGGGCACCACCCAGCGCGCGAGCTCTTGCAAGCGCTGCAGGCCGCTGACCCCATTTCCATTGAGCCGCAGGAAATCTCCCTGCCACCACCAAAGCCGATGCCGGTCGGCTGGGATCAGGTTGGCGGTGTGATCGCAGACATGATGGCCTTGATGGCGGCCACAGCCAAGCGCCCCCAGCCAGTGCTCGCACTCGGAGCGAGTTTGTGTGCGATTGGTGCCCTGATGGGGCGTAAATACCGCACCGAAAGCAACATTCGTTCAAATCTCTATGTGGTCGGTATTGCTGAGAGTGGTGCCGGCAAGAACCATAGCCGGGTTGTGATCAATGAGCTGTTTCGCAAGGCCAACCTGCTGCAATACCTGGGCGGCAACAAGATTGCCTCAGGTTCTGGACTACTGACTGCCATCCAGCGCCAGCCCGCGATCCTGTTCCAGCTCGATGAGTTTGGGATGTTTCTCTCGGCAGCAGCCGACCGCAAGCGTTCGCCGCGTTATGTGTGCGAAATCCTGGACCTGATGACCGAGCTTTACACCACCTCGGGCACCACCTACTTCGGGGTGGAGTACGCAAGCACCCAGCACAACAACGCCCATCGGGCCATTCACCAGCCGTGCGCCTGCATCTATGGGACCACGACCCCTTTGCACTTTTGGCAGGCGCTGCAGGCGTCCAACGTGGCTGATGGATCGCTGGCCCGCTTTTTGATCATGGAAAGCGAGGATGATTTTCCGGACAGCAACGAGGCGTTTGGCGTCATCGACCCGCCTCAAGACCTGATTGACAGGCTGATCCTCATCCACCAAGGAGGCGGCAAGCTCAACGGCAATCTCACGGATGTGGGTGCTGTCGATGAGGTGCTGGTGGATCCCCGCGTCGTCCCGATGACCCCGCAAGCCAGAGCCACCTTCCGCCAGCTTGACCAGGAGTTGGTAGAGCGCCTTCGCACCTCACGAGGCACCGGTTACTCCTCCATTCTGGCCCGGATTGAGGAAAACGCTACCAAGTTGGCGCTCATTCGCGCAGTCTCGCGTGACCCCGTAGATCCGCAGATCGAGGGCCATGATGCCGAGTGGGGGATCATGCTCTCGCGCCACTGTGCCGAGCTCACCATCCGTGAGGCGTCAGCCCGAGTGTCCGAGAACCAGGTCGAGTCCCACCACAAGCGGGCCATGCAAATCTTGCGGGATGCCGGCATGGCCGGTATGTCCAAGAGCGACTTCACCAGACGCACTCAGTTCATGGATCACCGCCAGCGTGACGGGGTATTGCGCACACTGGCTGAGGCGGGGCTGATAGAAATGATGGCCCTGCAAAGCAAGGGTCGCCCGGCTCAGTGGATCAAGGTCCTATGAGGTGGGGGTGGCGCCCGGATGGGCTTGCTTCAGTAATTTCATCTTTCAAACCCCCCACTAGAGATACACATATAAAAAGTGGGGGCCTAGAGCCTCGCGCGCGCGAAGCCCCCCAGACAGAGACAAAGAGAAGGAGAACTAGATTGAAATAAATAAATATTGAAATATCTCTCTACTACTCCAAGGCCCATGCACTTGGCGTTGAAAGATGAAAGATTGAAGTTGGTTCTGGCTGTTGCCATTCGAGCCGCTTTGACTTCCCCGCAGCCGTAACAGCAACGGACATGAGGGAGCCGCACCAGCCCTGACCCGGCGGTGCCTGGGCTCCTCCAGGTCGCATGAACAAGTTGGCAAGAGCGCTTGTTCGCACCTTTGGAGGACTTCCCCGATGCATCACCAACACAACGCCACACCCTGCGCCATCTTGGCGCTCGACCTGGGCACCACCACGGGCTGGGCTTTGAGCCTGCCGGATCACTCGGTTACCCACGGCTTTGTCAGCTTTAAACCCCAACGCTTTGAAGGTGGTGGCATGCGCTACCTGCGCTTTCGCCGCTGGCTTGATGAGGTTCTGGCTACGACGGCCCCGAGCAGCGGCGTGTCTGGGCTAGACGCTGTCTATTTCGAGGAGGTGCGGCGTCACCTCGGAGTCGATGCCGCTCATGCCTACGGTGGCTTTTTGGCAACCCTGATCAGCTGGTGTGAGCACCAAAAAATCCCGTACCAGGGCGTTCCCGTGGGCACGATCAAGCGGCATGTCACCGGCAAGGGTAATGCGGGAAAGTCGGAGATGGTCTCGGCCATACGCGCCCGCGGCTACCTGGTGGCCGATGACAACGAGGCTGACGCCTTGGCTGTCTTGGTCTGGGCATTGGCGCAGGGTAACGGGCGCTCTGCGGGAGGTGCCCGTCATGGCTAAAAAACCGGTCACACAACCGCTGGAGCACGGCAGCGTCGTTCGCCTGGCCGGTGGTCGGCTTGCTGAGTGGAATAGCCTTTCCGAAGAGGGCACGAGCTACCGCACGGAGCACTTCCGCTGCATCGACTCCCTTGGCATCTTGCTGCGCAATGGCTCGATCACTCCGCAAATGCACGATGCGGGTCAGGACTTCAACCGAACCTTTGTCTTTGCCCAGATGGACCCAGCAGGCGCTCCTCCGCTGACCCGCATTCCGGGTGGGCAGTGGAAGGACAGCATGACCGAGCGGGTGGTGTGGGCGCGCAAACGCATGCATGAGGCACTCGACGCAGTGGGAGGGATCAGCAGTCCAGGCGGCTGCGCTGTCTGGCATGTGGCCGGCTTGGGTCGCAGTGTCAAAGAGTGGTCCGCTTTGGAGGGATGGAATGGTCGAACGCTCAATCAATACGAGGCAAAAGGCATCCTGGTCGGCGCGCTGGCAGTGCTCGCAGTTCACTACGGATATTCACGCTGAAAGTGCTTGACCGATATATATCGATGAGATACGATTCAGCTAATCACTCAAATCACGCCCGCCCAGTTCATCTCGGTGGGCGTTTTGTTTTCTGCCCTTCAAACCCGCCCCATGCACCCAAGTGCTGCGAGGCGGGTTTTTCATTTCAGGTCCTCATGCAGCCCATCAAACTCGAATACCGCGCAGTCGATTCGTTGATTCCTTATGCGCGCAATGCCAAGCAGCATTCCGACGCACAGGTGGCTCAGATCGCCGCGAGCATTCGTGAATTCGGCTGGGGAGCACCGATCCTGATTGACGGATCCAACAATGTCATTGCGGGCCATGGGCGCCTGCTGGCTGCTCGAAAGCTCAGTCTCGCAGAGGTGCCCGTTGTACCCATGGAGCACCTGACTGATACCCAGCGCCGCGCCTTGATCCTTGCCGACAACAAGATCGGTGAGAACGCTTCTTGGGAAGACGAACTGCTGGGCATCGAGTTGTCCGAGCTGAAGGATGCGGGCTTTGATCTGGGTCTGACTGGCTTTTCCACCGAGGAGTGGGAGGCGTTGATTGCAGGCGAAGAGCAGAGCCAAGAAGGCTTGACGGATGAGGATGCCGTACCTGAGGTCGCAGAAAACCCGATCTCCAAACCCGGTGACATCTGGGTGCTTGGCGAGCACAAGCTCATTTGCGGCGATGCGACCAAGGCCGATGACTATCAGGCCTTGCTCGGCGAGGAGTTGGTGGACATGACCTTCACCGACCCGCCCTACAACGTGAACTACGCGAACACGGCCAAAGACAAGATGCGTGGCAAGAACCGCCCCATCATGAACGACAACCTGGGCGAAGGGTTCGGAAGCTTCTTGTTCGATGCCTGCGACAACATCCTGACCCGTACCAAGGGCGCGGTCTATATCGCCATGTCCTCCAGCGAGTTGGATACCCTCCAAGCCGCCTTCAGGGCTGCCGGTGGGAAGTGGTCCACCTTCATCATCTGGGCCAAAAACACCTTCACACTCGGACGGGCCGACTATCAGCGCCAGTACGAACCCATCCTCTAACTTCAAGACCAAGCACTTGAACGAGTGGGTCAATGCAGACACCGCCTGGATGGACATGCGGGCTTGGGATGCTTGCGCCGACTCAACACTCGACCTCGAGACCTTCATCGGCCAGCCCTGCTGGATCGGACTGGATCTAGCCAGCAAGACAGACATCGCCGCGTTGGTACTGGTCTTTCCGCACCCGGAGATCACAGACGCTTACGCCGTCTTTGGCAAGTACTACCTGCCTGAGGACACAGTCAGCGCCGCAGGGAACAGTCAGTATGAAGGCTGGATGCGCACTGGTCGCCTGACCGTGACGCCAGGCAATGTGATTGATTTCGGCTGGATCGAGGCAGACCTCCTGGAGATGGCCTCACGATTTGAGGTGCAGGCGGTGGCCTTCGATCCCTTTCAGGCGACCCAACTGTCAACCCGGATGCTGTCCGAGGGGCTGCCAATGATCGAAGTGCGTCCTACGGTGCTGAATTTCAGCGAGCCGATGAAGACGCTCGAAGCTCTGGTGCTTCAGAAAAAGCTCACCCATGACGGCGACCCGGTACTTACCTGGATGGCCAGTAACGTGGTGGCGCACCTGGACGTCAAAGACAACATTTACCCACGCAAGGAGCGAGCAGAGAACAAGATCGACGGCATCGTGGCACTGATCATGGCGCTCTCTCGGGCTATCAAGCCCGGGGAGAACGTGGTGCTGGGATCCGACTACGAATTGATGCTGCTCTGATCTGATGGGACTACTGAGCTTCTTTGACCGATTTCGGGCGTCCAGCGATGACCGCTCAAGCTGGGGTGACTTCTGGTTTGAGCCAGTATCGGCCAGGACTTCCAGTGGTTTTCGTGTCACCCCTGATGCGTCCCTTCGTCTCTCAGCGGTTTATGCCTGCGTGCGCATCCTGTCCGAGACGATGGCGTCTCTTCCCATCGTGCTATACCGAAAGCGGGCCGATGGTGGAAAAGACCGGGTCACCGATCACTGGCTGCACACCTTGCTTTGCCGCCGGCCCAACCGATACCAAAACCCGTTCGAGTGGCGGGAGATGCTGCAAGGCCATTTAGCCCTGCGCGGTAACGCGTACTGCCAGATCATCACCAACCCCCGCGGTGAGATCGTGGAGTTGGTACCTATCCATCCTGACCGGGTGCGCATGGAACTGCTGCGCTCAGGAGAATTTCGCTACCGGGTCACAGACCGATTCGGAGACGAAGCAGTCCTGCCGCGCGGGGATGTCTGGCATCTACGGGGTCTGTCTTCAGACGGCTTGATGGGCATGAGTCCTATTGAGTTGGCTCGGGAAAGCCTGGGAATGGCCTTGGCTGCCCAGGACTACGGCTCACGGTTTTTTGCCAACGACGCCAAGCCCACGGGCGGCTGGATCGAGTTTCCTGGTTCCTTCAAAGATGCAGAGGCCAAGAAAGTCTTTCGCGAGTCCTACCAGGCGGCGCAGTCTGGCGCCAACCGCGGCAAGGTGCTGGTCCTGGAAAACGGCATGAAGTTCCACGAAGTGGGCGTGACCAACAAGGACGCGCAGTTCCTTGAGCTTCGCAAGTTTCAGATCACGGACATCGCCCGGATCTTCCGGGTGCCGCCACACATGATTGCGGACTTGGACCGCGCCACGTTCTCGAACATTGAGCAGCAATCTCTCGAGTTCGTGATGCACACGATGACGCCTTGGGCCGAGCGCTGGGAAGCCTCGATCGGCTCTGAGCTATTGCTCGAAGGCGACGATCTGGAGGTCGAGTTCGACTTTGCCAACCTGATGCGTGGAGACGCAGCTAGCCGCTCCGCTTACTACCAAAGCGGCATTCAAAACGGCTGGCTCACCCGAAACGAAGCGCGAGTGGCGGAAAACCTCAACCCGCTGGAAGGACTGGACGAGCCCTTGCGACCGCTCAACATGGTGGAGGAAGGTGATGCCGAGGAGGCTGAGCCACCTGATGCCGCGGCGGACAGCGAATTGGAGCCGCAGGCACCTGTCGATGAGGAAACCAATGCGCGCTTTCGCGCCGTGCTTGCAAGCGCGGCTGACCGTTGGGCGAGGCGCATCAGCCGCTCCGGAGCGATTGACGAAAAAGAGATCTGCCTCATTGCAGAAGCCTTAGCCGTACCCGTGTCAGTTGCCGAGAAATGGGCGCAAGAACAAGACGGTCGGACTCTGTCAGAGCCGGACCTTCGCCAATCACTGATCCAACTGGGAATGAACTCATGAATCACCAATTACTGGTCGCCGAGTTTCTGGCGACTCCCTGGGCCTTGATGCCCGAACGACTCAATGCCCTGGCGGCAGTGGTCATGCGCTGGTCTGCGGGTATTCCTGCTGAGTCCGATAACATGATCCGCATCCAGGCCGACCGCGTAATCCGCGAATCGCGCCGCCAAACTGCTGCGGTGCAGTCCTCGGGCGGGATCGCGGTGCTGCCCCTTTATGGGGTGGTCACCCAGCGCGGGAACATGGTCGACGATGTTTCTGGACCTGGCAGCACCAGCACCCAGCAGTTTTCCTCGGTGCTACGCCAGTTGATCGCTGATGACACGGTCGGCCAGATCTTGATTGATATCGACAGTCCCGGGGGCAGTGTTTACGGCGTCGCAGAACTGGCCGATGAAATTCAGAGCGCGCGTGCCCAGAAACCTGTGATCGCGGTGGCCAATTCACTTGCAGCGTCCGCCGCCTACTGGATCGGTTGTTCGGCCTCCGAGTTCTATGTCACTCCTGGTGGCGAAGTCGGCTCCATCGGTGTCTGGCAAGCACACCAGGACTACAGCAAGGCGCTCGAAGAGGCAGGCGTAAAAACCACCCTGATCTCAGCGGGCAGATTCAAGGTTGAAGGTAACCCCTACAGCCCTCTGGATGCAGAGGCCCAGTCCTTCATGCAGTCCAGAGTTGACGATTACTACGCTGCTTTCACCAAGGCCGTGGCCCGTGGCCGCGGGGTGCCGATCTCCCAGGTCCGCGAAGGCATGGGCCAGGGGCGCGTTCTTGGTGCCGATGCCGCACTGGCTCAGAACATGGTCGACGGCGTTGCCACCCTGGATGACGTCATCAAAAAGATGCGGCGCAACGCTCGGCAACTGAGTAAGCCAGGAGCTACGCGCCTGAGGCAAGCCAGGGACGCCCTGGCCTTGCTTTAACCCAACCCCGGGGCTGCTCCATCGAGTTGTCCCAGGTCCGAATACGACCCGAAGGTCGTTACCCTTTTCATTCCATCCGAGCCGCCACACCGCGAGGTGTCAGGCGGCATTTTCATTTCTGGAGAATTCAAATGAGTAAGCAACTCCGCGAACTGCAGGCCCGCAAAGCTGGCCTCATCAAGGAAGCCCGTGCGCTGACCGACCGCGCAGCGGCCGAGAGCCGCGACATGAATGATGAGGAGACTTCGGCCTTTGATGCGCTGAAGACCCGAATCGAGTCGGCTTCTGCGGCTATTGACCGCGAGGCGGCCCTGATTGCCGAGGAGGCACAAATAGCCATGACGGTCGATGCGTCGGCAGGCAACTTCATCACCGTCACCGACAACCGCGAAGCCGATCCCAAGCACGGCTTCAAGACCGTGGGTGAATTCATGCAGGCCGTTTTCCAGGCAGAAAAGCCCGGCAAGTCAGTCGATGAGCGACTCCTGATTGGCGGCGGCCGTGGCGCAGCAGCCCCCAGCACCTACGGTAACGAAGGGTCTGGTCAGGACGGTGGCTTCCTGGTGCCTCCGGAGTTCTCGCAGCAGATCTTCCGTCTTTCCCTGGGCGAGGACTCCCTGCTGCCACTGACTGACAACGTAGAGATCAGTGGCAACAGCATGGCCTTCCCCAAGGACGAGACCACGCCCTGGGGGACCAATGGCATCCGCGCCTATTGGCAAGGTGAGGCGGCTTCGGCAGTCGCCACCAAGCCCGTTCTGGGTCTCTCGACCTTGCGGCTCAAAAAGCTCATGGCTCTGGTGCCCACAACCGACGAGTTGCTGGATGACGCCAACGCTCTCACGAGCTATCTGCCCGAAAAAGTGGCTGACTCGATCCGCTGGAAGACCAACGAGTCGATTCTCTTTGGCGCGGGCAACGGAGTGCCGATTGGGGCCTTGACCGCAGGGGCTACGG
>JASGCM010000001.1 GCA_030054175.1 Alphaproteobacteria bacterium
CCGTGAAGGCGGCAAGACCGTCGGCGCCGGCGTCGTTGCCAAGATCATGGAGTGATCCTTCATAGGGGTATAGCTCAATTGGCAGAGCGTCGGTCTCCAAAACCGAAGGTTGGGGGTTCGATTCCCTCTGCCCCTGCCACCAGGCGCTGAACAGATCAGTTTCTGGTGACAAAACAGCCCGCCGCAACCCGGCGGGCTTTCTCGCCTAATACCCACTGGGCATTTGACAAGGAATTGCATCGTTCATGGCCACCGCCGATATCGAAAATGTGACCACTCCGGCTGACAAGTTCAAGCTGGCTCTTGCCATTGTGCTGGTGCTGGCCGGTTTGGGTGGTTTCTACGCTTTGGGTTCTCAAGGCGTGTGGGCGCAATGGGGCGTTTTGCTGGTTGCCTTGGTTGCCGCGGTGGTGGTGTTCTTCATCTCTATCCATGGCCGCCAACTGATTGCTTTCGGTCGCGACGCCTGGCGCGAAGTGAACAAAGTGGTTTGGCCGACCCGCAAAGAATCCATTCAGATGACGGCCTACGTCTTTGCCTTCGTCGTGGTGATGGCACTGTTTCTGTGGCTCACCGACAAGACGCTTGAGTGGGTGCTGTACGACCTGATTTTGGGCTGGAAAAAATAATGACCGATACTGACAACACCTCTGACGTTCTGCCCAAGTCGTCCAACCCGGATTTGCGCTGGTATGTCGTTCATGCCTACTCGGGCATGGAAAAGGCCGTCGAGCGCAACATCACCGAGCGCATTGCCCGCTCCGGCATGGCCGACAAGTTTGGCCGCATTCTCGTGCCCACCGAAGAAGTGGTCGAGATGAAAAATGGCCAGCGCCGCACCACCGAGCGCCGTTTCTTCCCCGGCTATGTGTTGGTGGAAATGGTGATGGACGACGATACCTGGCACCTGATCAAGCACACCTCCAAAGTCACCGGTTTCGTCGGTGGCGCCAAGAACCGCCCTGTGCCCATCTCGGAAGAAGACGTGCAAAAGATCGTCAGCCAGATGCAGGAAGGTTCTGACAAGCCACGCCACAAAGTCGAATTCATGGTTGGCGAGTTGGTGCGGGTCAAGGAGGGCCCATTCACTGACTTCAACGGCACGGTCGAAGAAGTCAACTACGAAAAGAACAAAGTGCGCGTCTCTGTCACGATCTTTGGTCGCGCCACTCCGGTCGAACTCGAATTTGGCCAGATCGAAAAGACCTGATCCGATGGCTTGGGCGCTCCCCCTGACCCGGCGCCCAGGCTTGCAAGAAAAGGGTCAACAACCCCGGGGAGCCCAAGGAACTTGTTCCCAAGGCGTTTGAACCCGAAAGGAGAAACAGCATGGCAAAGAAAATTGTCGGCTTCATCAAGCTGCAAGTCCCGGCTGGCAAGGCCAACCCCTCGCCGCCGATTGGTCCCGCGCTCGGTCAGCGCGGTCTCAACATCATGGAATTCTGCAAGGCGTTCAATGCCCAGACCCAGAGCGTTGAGCCCGGCCTGCCCCTTCCCGTGGTGATCACCGCTTTCGCGGACAAATCATTCACCTTCATCATCAAGACGCCCCCGGCGACTACATTGATCAAGAAGGCCATCAAGCTCGACAAGGGTTCGTCCAAGCCACACGCCGACAAGGTGGGCAAGATCACCCGCGCACAGCTCGAAGAAATCGCCAAAACCAAAATGAAGGACATGACCGCCGCCGACCTCGACGCTGCGGTTCGTACCATCGCCGGCTCGGCCCGCTCCATGGGCGTCACGGTGGAAGGAGTCTGATCATGGCCAAACTGACCAAAAAACAAAAAGCCTTTGCTGGCAAAGTCGACAGCAACAAGCTGTACCCTCTGACTGACGCCATCGGTATTGTCAAAGAATGTGCCACTGCCAAATTCGATGAGTCCATCGACGTGGCTGTGCAATTGGGCATCGACGCCAAGAAATCCGACCAAGTGGTGCGTGGCGCTGTCGTCATGCCCAACGGCACTGGCAAAACCGCCCGCGTCGCTGTGTTCGCCCAAGGCGCCAAGGCCGACGAAGCCAAAGCCGCTGGTGCCGACATTGTCGGAATGGACGACCTGGCCGCCCGCGTCAAAGCCGGCGACATGCCCTTTGACGTCGTCATCGCCGCCCCTGACGCCATGCGCGTGGTCGGTACCTTGGGTCAGATCCTGGGCCCGCGCGGCCTGATGCCTAACCCCAAGGTGGGCACGGTCACCCCCGATGTTGCTGGCGCCGTCAAGAACGCCAAGGCCGGTCAGGTGCAGTTCCGTGTCGACAAAGCCGGCATCGTGCACGCCACCATCGGCCGTCGTTCGTTTGACACCGACAAGCTGCAAGGCAATCTGGCCGCATTGGTCGACGCTCTGAACAAGGCCAAACCAGCGACGTCCAAGGGTATTTACCTGCGTAAACTCGCCGTCTCTTCCACCATGGGTGTGGGCGTGCGGGTCGACATGCAGTCTCTGACTGCCTAAAGAAATAAGGGCCGCGCTGCAAGGCGTGGCCCTGTTGGTGGGTCGGCGCCCAAGTCCACGTGTGTGCCGAGCCATCCAAGACCGTTGGTGCGAAGCCCTCTCGGGGGTCTCGCTTAATCCACCAGCCAACGCAGATGGCGATCCCGCTGAAATGGATGAATGTCCTGACAGTTTGGTCGCTGCAACAAAGGCGTGTCAGCGGGGCAACCCAAAGACACATGACAAAGGAGTAGACCTTGAGTCTGAATCGCAGTGAGAAAGAAGCCGTCGTCTCTGAGGTGACGGGCCTCGCCGCTCAAGCTCAAACGCTGGTGATGGCGGAATACCGCGGCATCACGGTCGCTGACATGATCAAACTGCGCTCGAACGCGCGCAGCTCTGGCGTGACGCTCAGTGTGTTGAAAAACACACTGGCCCGCCGTGCTGTTGCCGGTAGCTCGTTTGAAGTGGCAGCAGACCAGATGACCGGTCCGCTGATCTATGGTTTCTCTACCGACGCAGTCGCAGCCGCCCGTGTGGTGGCCGATTTCGCCAAGACCAACGACAAGTTGGTCATTCGTGGCGGTGTGTACGGTGGCAAAGCCTTGGATGCCAACGGCGTTAAGCAGCTTGCCAGCATCCCCTCGAAAGAGGTGCTGTTGTCACAGTTGTGTGGCTTGCTCAAGTCGCCCATCTCGCGCACAGCCGTTGTGCTGGGTGCCCTGGCGACGAAAAAGAGCGAAGCCGCAGCGGCTTGAACGGTAAGCAACAAACAGGACATTTATCTTTAAGGAAATCAAAATGGCATTCGATAAAGACGCATTTTTGACCGCGCTCGACAGCATGACGGTCATGGAACTCAACGACCTGGTGAAAGCCATCGAAGAGAAATTTGGCGTGAGCGCTGCCGCCATGGCCGGCCCCGCTGCTGGCGGTGGTGCTGGCGCTGGTGCTGCTGCCGCCGAAGAGAAGACCGAATTCACCGTGATGCTGACCGAAGCCGGCGCCAATAAGGTGTCGGTCATCAAGGCCGTGCGCGAAATCACCGGCCTGGGTCTGAAGGAAGCCAAAGACCTGGTCGATGGTGCTCCGAAGCCCGTCAAAGAAGCCGTGGCCAAGGCCGACGCCGATGCCGCCAAGAAGAAGCTGGAAGAGGCTGGCGCGAAAGTCGAAATCAAGTAATTCGGCTTTGCCAAAAGGCTGGGGTGTCTTTTCAAAGGCCCCCAGCCTTTGGTGCTTCAACAGAGCGCACCGCAAAGTGGCCCCGCAGGCTTCTTTGCCGTGTTTTCTGACCCGACTGCAGAAAACCCTTGGTTCGGGTTGCGTGCAATGCGCAACCGTCCGCCAACGCTGGTAGAGGCCAGCCGCCAAGCCCGAAATGCCCAAAAGGTGTTTCACCCAGTCCTGAAAGATCAAGCCCGGAGATCTCATGGCCTATACCTATACCGAACGCAAGCGCATTCGCAAAAGTTTCGGAAGCCGCGACAGCGTGCTCGAAGTCCCCTATCTGCTGCAGATGCAGAAAGACGCCTACACGGCGTTTCTGCAAGCCGATCTCGCGCCTAAACAGCGCACGCCCGAGGGCCTGCAAGCCGCCTTCGAAGCCGCTTTCCCCATCGTCTCGCACAACGGTTTTGTCGAGATGAAGTTCCTCGAGTACACCTTGGGCAAACCCGCCTTTGACGTGCGCGAGTGTCAGACCCGTGGTCTGACCTTTGCCTCGGCTGTGCGCGCCCGCGTGCAACTCTTCATTTATGACCGCGAATCCTCCACCCCCCAATCCAAGGTGGTCAAGGAAGTCAAAGAACAAGAAGTCTACATGGGCGAAGTGCCCCTGATGACCGATAAAGGCTCCTTCATCATCAACGGCACCGAGCGCGTCATTGTCTCGCAGTTGCACCGCTCGCCCGGTGTATTCTTCGAACACGACAAAGGCAAGACCCACAGCTCCGGCAAGCTGTTGTTCTCGGCCCGTGTCATTCCTTACCGTGGCTCTTGGCTCGACTTCGAGTTCGATCCGAAAGACATCCTGTACTTCCGCGTCGACCGCCGTCGCAAGATGCCTGTCACGATCCTGCTCAAGGCCATCGGCCTGACTCCCGAGTCGATCCTGGCCAATTTCTTCGTCAACGACAACTTCCGTCTGATGGACAGCGGTGCACAAATGGAATTCGTCGCCGAGCGTCTGCGCGGCGAAGTGGCCCGTTTTGACATCACCGACAAGAGCGGCAAAGTCGTCGTGGCCAAGGACAAGCGGATTACCGCGCGCCACACCCGCGAGCTCGAGCAAACCGGCACCACCCACATCAGCGTGCCCGAAGATTTCCTGATCGGCCGCGTGGTTGCCAAGAACATCATTGACGCCGAAACCGGCGAGATCATCGCCAAGGCCAACGACGAGCTGACCGAAGCCCTGCTCAAGAAGTTGCGGTCTGCCGGCGTACAAGAACTACAGTGCATCTACACCAACGAACTCGACCAGGGCGCTTACATCAGCCAGACCCTGCGCAGCGACGAGACCGTCGATGAGTTTGCCGCCCGAGTGGCCATCTACCGCATGATGCGCCCTGGTGAGCCGCCCACCGAGGACGCCGTGCAGGCCCTGTTCCAGCGCCTGTTCTACAACCCCGACACCTATGATTTGTCGCGCGTGGGCCGCATGAAGTTCAACGCCCGCGTTGGCCGCAACGAGTCCGAAGGGCCGATGGTGCTGACCAACGACGACATCATGGCCGTGGTCAAGATCCTGGTCGACCTGCGCAATGGTCGGGGCGAAGTTGACGACATCGATCACTTGGGCAACCGCCGCGTGCGTTGCGTGGGTGAATTGGCAGAGAACCAGTACCGAACCGGTCTGGCTCGCATCGAAAAGGCGGTCAAAGAGCGTCTGGGTCAAGCCGAGCAAGAACCGCTCATGCCGCACGACCTGATCAACTCCAAGCCCATCTCAGCGGCCCTGAAAGAATTTTTCGGTGCCTCTCAGTTGTCGCAGTTCATGGACCAGACCAACCCCCTGTCCGAGATCACGCACAAGCGCCGCGTATCGGCTCTGGGCCCAGGCGGTTTAACCCGCGAGCGCGCCGGCTTCGAAGTCCGTGATGTGCACGTGACCCACTACGGTCGTGTCTGTCCCATCGAGACCCCCGAAGGCCCCAACATTGGCCTGATCAACTCGCTGGCCCTGTACGCCCGCCTGAACGAATACGGGTTCATCGAGACCCCGTACCGTCGCGTGTCCGATGGCAAGGTCTCCAACGAAATCGACTACCTGTCGGCCATTGAAGAGGGTAAGTACGTCATCGCCCAGGCCAACGCCACGCTCGACAAAGACGGACGCCTGACCGGTGAACTGATCTCTGCGCGTGAGAAAGGCGAATCGATTTTGTGCAGTGCCGAGCGCATCCAGTACATGGACGTCTCACCGGCGCAGATCGTGTCTGTGGCGGCATCGCTGGTGCCGTTCCTAGAGCACGACGACGCCAACCGCGCGCTGATGGGCGCCAACATGCAGCGTCAGGCCGTGCCGGTGCTGCGGCCCGAAAAAGCCTTTGTCGGCACCGGCATCGAGCGCGTCGCTGCTGTGGACTCGGGCACTGTCGTCACCGCCACACGTGGCGGGATCGTGGACTATGTCGATGCCACCCGCATCGTGGTGCGTGTCAACGACAACGAAACCCAGGCGGGTGAAGTGGGCGTGGACATTTACAACCTGATCAAGTATCAGCGTTCCAACCAAAACACCAACATCCACCAGCGACCCATCGTCAAACGAGGCGACGTGCTGCAAAAAAGTGACGTGATCGCTGACGGCGCATCCACCGATCTGGGCGAATTGGCCCTGGGTCAGAACATGTTGGTCGCTTTCATGCCATGGAACGGCTACAACTTCGAAGACTCGATCCTGATCTCCGAGCGCGTGGTCGCTGATGACCGTTACACATCGATCCACATCGAAGAACTTGTGGTCATGGCCCGCGACACCAAACTGGGCGCCGAGGAAATCACCCGCGACATCCCCAACTTGTCGGAAAACCAACTCAACCGACTCGACGAGTCGGGCATCATCTACGTCGGTGCCGAAGTGCAGCCCGGCGACGTGTTGGTGGGCAAGGTGACCCCCAAGGGTGAAACCACACTCACCCCCGAAGAAAAACTGCTGCGCGCCATCTTCGGCGAAAAGGCCTCGGACGTGAAAGACACCTCGCTGCGCGTCGACCAGGGCTCGCAGGGCACAGTCATTGATGTGCAAGTCTTCACTCGAGAAGGCATCCAGCGCGACAAGCGTGCTCAGCAGATCATCGACGACGAACTCAAGCGCTTCCGCCTGGATCTCAATGACCAGCTGCGCATCGTCGAAGCCGACGCGTTTGACCGTATCGAGAAGTTGCTGTTGGGCAAAGTCGCCAACGGTGGCCCCAACAAGCTGGCCAAGGGCAGCAAGATCGACCGCGCCTACTTGACCGGCGTTGAGAAGTTTCACTGGTTTGACATCCGTCCTGCCGACGAGGAGGTCGCCAGTCAGCTCGAGAGCATCAAGAACGCCCTTGAGCAGACCCGTCACAGCTTTGACCTGGCCTTTGAAGAAAAGCGCAAGAAGCTCACTCAAGGTGACGAGCTGCCGGCTGGCGTGCTCAAGATGGTCAAGGTCTACCTGGCCGTCAAGCGCCGCCTGCAGCCCGGCGACAAGATGGCTGGCCGCCACGGCAACAAGGGTGTGGTCTCCAAGATCGTTCCGGTCGAAGACATGCCTTACATGGCCGACGGTACCCCTGTGGACATCGTGCTCAACCCGTTGGGCGTGCCTTCGCGCATGAACGTCGGTCAGGTGCTCGAAGTTCACTTGGGATGGGCCGCCAAAGGCATCGGCCAGCGCATCGGCGACATGCTGCAAGCCGAGTCCAAAGTGTCCGAATTGCGCAAGTTTCTGGAACAGCTCTACAACGCCAGCGGCCGCACCGAAGACCTCAGCCAGGTCAAGGAGGATGAGTTGCTGGAGATGGCGCAAAACCTGTCGCAAGGCGTTCCCTTCGCCACCCCGGTGTTCGACGGGGCTTCCGAGCAGGAAATTCGCTCAATGCTTCACCTGGCGTATCCGGAGGCTGTGGCCAAGGCCAAAGGCCTGACGCCCACACGCACGCAAGCCCATTTGTACGACGGACGCACCGGCGACGCTTTCGAGCGTGCCACCACGGTCGGCTACATGCACGTCCTGAAGTTGCACCATTTGGTTGACGACAAGATGCACGCCCGTTCCACCGGTCCATACAGCCTGGTCACGCAGCAACCTTTGGGCGGCAAGGCCCAATTCGGCGGCCAGCGTTTTGGCGAGATGGAGGTCTGGGCGCTGGAAGCCTATGGCGCCAGCTACACCTTGCAGGAAATGCTCACCGTCAAGTCCGACGACGTGCAGGGCCGCACCAAGGTTTACGAAAACATCGTCAAGGGCGAGCACGCCATCGACGCCGGCATTCCGGAGTCGTTCAATGTGCTGGTCAAGGAAATTCGCTCGTTGGGCATCGACATTGAACTTGAGCGTTCGTGAGCCACAGGCACTGAAAGGATTTAAACCATGAAATCATTACTCGACCTGTTCAAGCAGTTCACCCCCGATGAGCACTTTGATGCCATCAAGATCGGTGTCGCCTCGCCCGAGAAGATCCGTTCGTGGTCGTTCGGCGAAGTCAAAAAGCCCGAGACCATCAACTACCGCACCTTCAAGCCCGAGCGCGATGGCTTGTTCTGCGCCAAGATCTTTGGCCCGATCAAAGATTACGAATGCCTGTGCGGCAAGTACAAGCGCCTCAAGCACCGCGGTGTCATCTGCGAAAAATGCGGCGTGGAAGTCACCCAGACCAAGGTCCGCCGAGAGCGCATGGGTCACATTGACCTAGCCGCACCTTGCGCCCACATCTGGTTCTTGAAATCGCTGCCCAGCCGTTTGGGCCTGGTGCTCGACATGACCCTGCGCGATATCGAGCGCGTGCTGTACTTTGAAGCTTATGTGGTCATCGATCCCGGCATGACCCCGCTCAAGAAGTACGGCATCATGTCCGAAGAAGACTACGATGCCAAGCGCAAGGAATACGGCGATGAATTCGTTGCCAAGATGGGCGCCGAAGGCGTTCGCGACCTCCTCGAAGGCATGGATCTGGACATCGAGATCGCCAAGCTGCGCAACGACTTGACCGGCTCTGAAGTCAAGGTCAAGAAAAACGCCAAGCGCCTCAAAGTCCTAGAGGCATTCAAGAAATCGGGCCTCAAGCCCGAGTGGATGGTCTTGTCGGTGTTGCCCGTGTTGCCGCCCGACCTGCGTCCTCTGGTGCCCCTGGACGGTGGCCGCTTCGCCACCTCCGACCTCAACGACCTGTACCGCCGTGTCATCAACCGCAACAGTCGTCTGCGTCGCTTGCTCGAACTCAAGGCGCCCGAGATCATCGCCCGCAACGAAAAGCGCATGCTGCAAGAAGCGGTGGACTCGCTGTTGGATAACGGTCGCCGTGGCAAGACCATGACCGGCGCCAACAAGCGCGCACTCAAGTCCTTGGCCGACATGATCAAAGGCAAGAGCGGACGCTTCCGTCAGAACTTGCTGGGCAAACGCGTCGACTACTCGGGCCGTTCAGTCATCACCGTGGGCCCGACCCTCAAGTTGCACCAGTGCGGATTGCCCAAGCTGATGGCGCTCGAGCTGTTCAAGCCTTTCATCTTCTCACGCCTCGAAGCCATGGGCATCGCCACCACCATCAAGGCGGCCAAGAAGGAAGTCGAATCCGGCACCCCCGTGGTGTGGGACATCCTCGAAGAGGTCATCAAAGAGCATCCCGTCATGCTCAACCGTGCCCCCACGTTGCACCGCTTGGGCATCCAGGCATTCGAGCCCATTTTGATCGAAGGCAAGGCCATTCAGCTCCACCCGCTGGTCTGTTCTGCCTTCAACGCCGACTTCGACGGCGACCAGATGGCCGTTCACGTGCCCCTGTCGGTTGAAGCGCAGATGGAAGCCCGCACCTTGATGCTGGCCTCCAACAACGTGCTCTTCCCCGCCAACGGAGAACCCTCCATCGTCCCGTCGCAAGACGTGGTGCTGGGGCTGTACTACACGACCCGCGAGCGCATCAACGGCAAAGGTGAAGGCATGGTTTTCACCGATGTGGCCGAAGTGCAGCGCGCGCTCGACGCCGGTGTGGTCGAACTGACCGCCAAAATCAGCGTGCGCTTGGTTGAGTGGAACAAGAACAAGGACTCCGGCGAATTCGAGCCCGGCATCAAGCTGGTCGAGACCACTGCGGGACGTGCGCTGTTGTCCGAGATCCTGCCCAAAGGCCTGCCATTTAGCGTGCTCAACAAAGCCCTGAAGAAGAAAGAAATATCGCGACTGATCAACGCCTCTTTCCGCAAGTGCGGTTTGAAAGAGACCGTTGTTTTCGCCGATAAGCTGTTGCAAAACGGTTTTCGCTTGGCCACCCGCGCCGGCATCTCGATCGCCATCGACGACATGTTGGTGCCGCCCGAGAAGCAAGCCATCATTTCCGACGCCGAAAGAGAGGTCAAGGAAATCGAACAGCAGTACGTCTCCGGCTTGGTCACCTCCGGCGAGCGCTACAACAAGGTGGTGGACATTTGGGGCAAGGCAGGCGACGCTGTCTCCAAGGTCATGATGGACCAGTTGCGCAAAGAAAAGACCACCGACCGTCACGGCAAGGAAGTCGAGCAAGAGTCGTTCAACTCCATTTACATGATGGCCGACTCCGGCGCGCGCGGCTCTGCCGCCCAGATCCGTCAGCTGGCTGGTATGCGCGGCCTGATGGCCAAGCCCGACGGCTCGATCATCGAAACCCCCATCACGGCCAACTTCCGTGAAGGTCTGAATGTGCTGCAGTATTTCATCTCGACCCACGGTGCTCGCAAGGGTCTGGCCGACACGGCGCTCAAGACCGCCAACTCTGGCTACCTTACCCGCCGGTTGGTTGACGTGACCCAAGACCTGGTCGTCACCGAAGACGATTGCGGCACCACCGAAGGCCAACTCATGCGCGCCATCGTCGAAGGCGGCGAGGTCATCGAGTCGCTGCGCGAGCGCGTGCTCGGCCGTACTGCTGCCGAGGACATCCTGCATCCTGAAAACCGTTCAGTGCTGGTCCCCTCTGGCGAGATGCTTGACGAAGACGTGATCGACGTGCTGGAGCAATTCGGTGTCGACGAGGTCAAAGTGCGCACTGCGCTCAACTGCGAAACCCGCTTCGGCCTGTGCGCCAAGTGCTATGGTCGCGATTTGGGTCGTGGCGGCCTGGTCAACGTTGGCGAAGCCGTCGGCGTGATTGCCGCTCAGTCCATCGGCGAGCCTGGAACCCAGCTGACCATGCGTACCTTCCACATTGGTGGTGCCGCCTCGCGTGCCGCCATCGCATCCAGCGTGGAAGCCAAGTCCAACGGTGTGATCGGCTTCAACAGCACCATGCGTTATGTGACCAACTCCAAAGGCGAGTTGGTCGTCATTGCCCGCTCGGGTGAGATCATCATCCAGGATGAACTTGGACGCGAGCGCGAGCGTCACAAGGTGCCTTATGGCGCCACCCTCGCCGTCAAGGCCGACCAGCAGATCAAGGCCGGCACCATTCTGGCCAACTGGGATCCGCTGACCCGACCCATCATCACCGAATTCGCTGGTCAGGTGAAGTTCGAGAACGTGGAAGAAGGCTTGACCGTGGCCAAGCAGGTCGATGAAGTCACCGGCTTGTCGACCCTGGTCGTGATCGATCCCAAGCGCCGTGGCGCCGCCAAGGTTGTGCGTCCGCAGGTCAAGCTGATCGACGCTTCCGGCAAAGAAGTCAAGATCCCCGGCACCGATCACTCGGTGACGATTGGCTTCCAGGTGGGCGCACTGATCCAGGTACGTGATGGCCAAGACGTGGGCCCCGGCGAAGTGCTGGCCCGCATTCCCATTGAAGGTCAGAAGACCCGCGACATCACCGGCGGTTTGCCCCGCGTGGCCGAGCTGTTCGAAGCCCGAAGCCCGAAAGACAAGGGCATCTTGGCCGAGATGACCGGTACTGTGTCATTCGGCAAGGAAACCAAAGGCAAGGTTCGCCTGCAAATCACCGACCCGGAAGGCAAGGTCTGGGAAGAGTTGGTGCCCAAAGAGAAGAACATCCTGGTTCACGAAGGCCAGGTGGTCAACAAGGGCGAGAGCATTGTCGACGGCCCTGCCGACCCGCAAGACATATTGCGCCTGCTCGGCATGGAAGAGCTGGCCAGCTACATCGTCGACGAGGTGCAAGACGTCTACCGCCTGCAAGGTGTGAAGATCAACGACAAGCACATCGAAGTCATCGTGCGTCAGATGTTGCGCCGTGTCGTGGTCGAGAACTTGGGTGATTCCAACTACATCGCCGGAGAGCAAGTCGAGCGCTCCGAGATCCTCAACACCAACGAAGCGCTACAGCGTGACGGCAAAATTCCAGCCACCTACAGCAACCTCTTGTTGGGTATTACCAAGGCCTCTTTGTCGACCGACTCGTTCATCTCGGCGGCTTCCTTCCAGGAAACCACCCGGGTGCTCACCGAGGCGGCCATCATGGGCAAACGCGACGACCTGCGCGGCCTGAAAGAGAACGTCATCGTCGGTCGTCTGATCCCCGCAGGCTCCGGCATGGCTTATCACAAGGCCCGCAAGGAGAAAGACCAGATGGACGAGGCCGAGCGCCGCGCCATCGCCGAGGCCGAAGCCGCCGACCTGGCGGCCGATCAAGCCGCTGCCGCTGCCAACAGCACCGAAAGCGACGCCTGATTGCAAAAATAATTGGGGTCTAAATAATTGGGGTCTGACCCCAATTATTTAGACCCCAATTATTTCAGCGCTCCAGCGAAATTGGGGTCTGACCCCAATTTCGTCTAACATCGCTTCATGTTCGAGTCCACTTGGTTTTGGGGTCTTTGCGCCCTGACGGTGTTTTGGGCGCTGGGCGCTTACAACCGCCTGGTGCGCTTGCGTGCCCAAGTCGCCGCCAAGTACGCCGAGTTGATGGCGGTTTTGTCGGTGCAAACCGACTTGGCGCGCCAGATTTTGTCGGATGCCGCCGCCGATCCCAGCTTGCAGCGCATGTCGGCCGACGTCAATCATGTGGCTGCCTGTTGGCGTCGCCTGAATGCGACTTCGAACCAGGCCAGCGTGGCCTTGGCGCGCATGCAAGAACATTGTTTGCAACCGCAATCGGCACAGGATCTTTACCAAGATTGGCAAGCGTTCGAGTTGGTCTGGGATGAATTGAAAGTCTCGCCCTGGGGCCTGTTGCCCGAGTCGGTGCGTCAGCAATGGCTAGAAAAGAGGCTATTGGCGCAACCCTTGAGACACGCCTTCAACCAATCCATCGACGACTACAACCGAGCCATTGCCCAGTGGCCCGCCCGCTTGATCGCTCGCTTGTACCAATTCCAACCGGCCCTCGGGCTGCCCGACCTGGCATGACCCTCGCTCCTCAGTTGTCGGTGCAGTTGCAATGGGCTGCACAGGGCTTGCAGGCCGTCTCTGAAGGCCAATCCAGCACCGAATGGCTGGGGCAGTGCCCAGCCGCCTTGCGCCCCGGCGTACAAGCCATCTTGCTCAGTGCCTTGAGAAAATGGGGACTGGCGCGCGCCGTGCGACGACAGTTGGTGCCCAAGACTCCCGCGCCCGCCGTCGACTCGCTCTTGTGTCTGGGGCTGGCCTTGTTGGCGCAAGACCCGCCCATGTACCCCGAGCACACGTTGGTGAGTCAGGCGGTCGAGGCGGCGAAAAAAGAACCCCGTACGCGGGCCCTTGCACCGCTCATCAATGCCTGTTTGCGCCGTTACACCCGCGAGCATCAGGCGCTGTGTGCCAGCGTTCAAAACGAGGCCCAGGCACGTTACAACCATCCCGAGTGGTGGGTGCGACAACTGAAAAACGATCACCCCCAGGCTTGGCAAGCCATATTGGCCCAAGCCCAGCAACGCCCCCCCATGGTGATGCGCGTCAACACCCGCCGCATCAGCGTGAGCGATTGGTTGGCGGGTTGTGAGCAAGCCGGTTTATTGGCTCAGCCCTTGGGCGGATCGGCAGTTTGGTTACCCCAACCGGTGCCGGTGCAGCAAATTCCGGGGTTTGAGATCGGCGAGTGCTCAGTGCAAGACGCCGTCGCTCAGTTGGCCGCCCCCCTGCTTTTGGATGCCTTGGGGCCCGCTCCGGCCGGTCAACGCTGGCAGGTGCTCGACGCCTGTGCCGCACCCGGCGGCAAAACCGCCCACCTGTTGGAATACGCCGATGTGGATGTGCTGGCCCTGGATGTTGACTCCCAAAGAATGGCGCGCGTACAGGCCAATTTGCAACGCCTGGGTTTGAGCGCGCGCACCCGGGTGGCCGACGCCGCCCGGCCCAACACCTGGGCCCGTGCGGGAGAGATGTTCGACGGTATCTTGCTCGACGCCCCTTGCTCGGCCTCTGGTATTGTGCGCCGTCACCCCGACATCGCATGGCTGCGCCGACCCGAAGACTTGGCGACACTGGCGCTGCAACAGCGGGTGCTGCTAGAAGCCCTGTGGTCGCGTTTGAAGCCCGGTGGCTTTTTGTTGTACTGCACCTGCTCGGTCTTCAAGGCCGAAGGCGAGGAGCAAGTCCAAACGTTTGTTGCGCACAACACCGATGCCCTGCGCAAGCCTGCGCCGGGGCATTTGACACCCTCAGTGGGTGGTAAAGGGGCCTCAGTCGGGGACAATTCACAACGTGAACCCGATGGATTTTTTTACGCTTTGTTGCAAAAGGCGGGGTGAGTGGTTGGCACCCGTCAGGTTGCACTGCGTCCGTTTTCTGGCCCTTTGGGGGTTGTGCTTCCTTGGGCTGACCTTGATGTTCTTGCCGCCAACGGTCCGCGCCGAAGCCCGACTCGAAAATTTGGGCCTGATCACCGCCGATCAGGGCGCACAATTCAGCGCCCAATTGGCCATTGAATTGCCCACCGCGGTCGATGACGCTTTGCACCGTGGCGTCCCTTTGTTTTTTAATGCCGAAGTCAACCTGTATCAAGAGCGTTGGTATTGGACCGACAATCTGGTGGCACGCTCTCAGCGCTATTGGCGTTTGTCGTACCAAGCCTTGACCCGGCGTTATCGGTTGCAAAGCAGTCAGCAGCCCATCGACAATTCGGGTTTGGGCGTGGGGTTGGCTCAAACCCATGACAGCCTGACCGAGGCCTTGTCGGCCCTGCAGCGCATCAGCGCATGGTCGCTGTCGATCGGGCCGCTCGATGAAGGCAGCCGTCACCGACTGGAATTTCGTTTCCGATTAGAGCCCAATGCCTTGCTGCGCCCCTGGTTGAGCGGGGCCAACGAAGGTGAATGGGGGCTGTCGGTACAGCGCAGCCAGCCCTTGCGAGTTGGAGGTCGCCCATGAGCGCGAATGTTGGGTACAGCCTGAACGCCCGAGGTTTGCCGCGTTGGGTCTGGTTCGTGGGTCTGGGCGTGATCTTGGCACTGGGCTTGGTCTTGTTCTTTTTGCTCATGCAAGCGGCTGACCGATGGGAGCGTTATGCCGGTTACCTGCCCGTGCTGTTCGCCTTGAATCTGGTGGTCGCGTTGGTTTTGGTCGTGGCCATTTTGGCCATTTTGTGGCGTTTGGGCGCGCGTTGGCGGCAAGGTAAGTTCGGCAGTCAGTTGCTCTTGAAATTGGCGCTCATCTTCACCTTGGTGGGTTTTTTGCCGGGCCTGTTGATTTATTCCGTCTCATATCAGTTTGTCTCACGCTCGATTGAGGCTTGGTTTGACGTCAAGGTCGAAGGGGCGCTGGATGCCGGCCTGAACTTGGGGCGAGCCACTTTCGACACCTTGGCGCAAGACCTGGGCACCAAGACCAAGGGCGCTGCCTTGCAACTGAGCGAGATGACCGACACCCAGGCTGGCGTCGCCCTGGAACGCATGCGCACCCAATTGGGGGCCCAGGATGTGGTGTTGTGGACCCTGAGCGGTACCCCGCTGGGCAGCGCCGGGGCTTCCCGTTTTGTCATCAACCCCGAGCGCCCATCCCAGACCGTGCTGCGCCAGGTTCGTGCACTGGGTCTATGGACCAACATTGAGGGCCTTGAAGAGAACGCCAACAGCGCCCGCGTGCGTGCCTTGGCCTTGGTGCCATCGGGGCGCATCGACAACATCGATGAACCGCACGTGCTGCAAGTCACGCTCGAATTGCCGCCCACCTTGGTCAATAACGCATTGCTGGTGCAGCAGGCCAACCGCGAGTACCAAGAGCGCGCCTTAACCCGCACCGCGCTTCGCCAGATGTACATCGGCACCCTGACGTTGAGCCTGTTCTTGTCGGTGTTCGCCGCAGTCTTGCTGGCCGTGGTGTTAGGCAATCAGTTGGCTCGACCCTTGCTTTTATTGGTCAGCGGCGTGCGTGATGTGGCAGCCGGTGATCTCAGCCCCAAACCCGTTTTGTGGGGACAAAACGAACTCGACGGACTGACCCGCGCCTTTGCCGAAATGACCCGACAATTGGCCGATGCCCGACACACAGTAGAGCGCAGCATGGAGCAGGCCAATTTGGCACGCGCCAATTTGCAGACCATTCTCGACAACTTGACGGCGGGCGTGATCGTGCTCGATGCACAGGGCCGCATCGTGTCGTGCAATCCTGGGGCGACCCGCATCTTGCGCGTGCCCTTGGCTGCTCACGAGGGCCATGCCTTGGCCGATCTCACAGGTCTAGGGGACTTTGGCCAGCAGGTGACTCGTCAGTTTGAAACCTTGGCTGTCGAACACCGCGACACAGGCTTGGACCACTGGCAACAATCGTTCGATTTGCCGCTCTCCATGGCGCAGCCCCGCGCTACGCCCATGGGCGAAGCCAACGACACCCTGACCTTGCTCGCTCGCGGAGCCATATTGCCCAACCAAGCCTGGTTGCTGGTGTTTGATGACATCTCGGAAATCGTTTCGGCGCAGCGGGCCCAAGCCTGGGGCGAGGTGGCGCGGCGTTTGGCGCACGAGATCAAAAACCCGCTCACTCCAATTCAGCTGTCCGCCGAGCGATTGGCCATGAAGCTGGATTCCAAGTTGGCCGATCCGGAGCGAGCCGTGCTGAACAAATCGGTGCGCACCATCGTCGATCAGGTGGATGCCATGAAGAGATTGGTCAACGAATTCCGCGACTACGCTCGTCTGCCCCAGGCCGAGCTGTCGGCGGTTGATCTCAATGCCTTGGTGCGTGACCTCATGCAACTTTATTTGTCCGAACACCAGGCTGCCCCGGTCAAACTGCAACTCGACAATGCTGCCCCGGCCATTTTGGGTGATGCCCAGCAGTTGCGCCAAGTCATTCATAATTTGTTGCAAAATGCACTCGATGCCTGCGAAGGCCAAGCCCAACCCGAAGTCACCTTGCTTACCCAATACAACCCCAACAGCCAGCGTCTTAGATTGATCGTTCGCGACACCGGCACGGGCTTCAACGAAATCATCCTCAAGCGGGCTTTCGAACCCTATGTCACCACCAAACCCAAAGGCACCGGCCTGGGCTTGGCGGTGGTGAAAAAAATAGCTGATGAACACCGCGCCCGGCTCGAGCTGAAAAACCTGGAAGTCAACGGTCAGGTCAGCGGGGCCCAAGTATCGTTATCATTCCAAACCGTGGCATCTCCCGACAAAGGCTGACCCTTCTATGGCAAACATTCTTGTGGTGGACGACGAGTTGGGCATTCGCGACTTGTTGTTTGAAATTCTCAATGACGAAGGTCATCAGGTCGAGCTGGCCGAAAACGCCGCTCAGGCTCGGCATTGCCGGGCCCAGACGCGTCCCGACCTGGTCTTGCTCGACATATGGATGCCCGACACCGATGGCGTGACTTTGCTCAAAGAGTGGTCCACTGCCGGCCAGCTTGACATGCCTGTCATTATGATGAGTGGTCACGCCACCATCGAGACCGCCGTTGAGGCCACCCGCATCGGCGCTTTGGCTTTCCTTGAGAAGCCCATCACCATGCAAAAACTGCTCAAGGCCGTTGAACAGGGTTTGAACCGCCGCCTCGCCCCGTCGGCGCCCGCCCCGTCTGGCCATGGGTTTTCGTCTCCTGCGTCTTCGACGACATCTTTTGTCATGCCGTCCTCTATGGCTCCGGTGCAGCCCATGCCCGAACTCAGCAAAGACCACCAAGCTTTCGATTTGACCCCACTGCTGCGCGAAGCACGCGACGCCTTTGAGAAAGCCTATTTTGAGTTTCATTTGGCGCGTGAAAATGGTTCGATGACGCGTGTGGCCGAGAAAACGGGCCTTGAACGCACCCACCTGTACCGCAAATTGCGCCAATTGGGCGTAGACCTCTTGCGCGCTAAAAAAGGCGGCGCGTAAAGGCGGTCAGCCCCCTTTTGACTCCGGATAAACCCTAGTTCGTGGGCTGTTTCGGGTGGGCCCACGCGACGTGCGCCCATTCGAAAAGGGTTAAACTGATCTCCCAATACAGTGCACAGGAGATCAGTGCCATGAACCTTCTTGATTCCATCGTCAGCCAATCGGCTCAAATCGTCGCCATCCGACGCGACATCCACGCCCACCCCGAACTCTGCTTTCAGGAAAACCGCACCGCTGATTTGGTGGCGGCCAAACTGACCGAGTGGGGGATCCCCATCCACCGGGGCATGGGAACCACCGGGGTCGTGGGCATCATCAAGGGCGGCGACAGTCCGCGGGCCTTGGGCTTGCGCGCAGACATGGATGCTTTGCCTCTACAGGAATTCAACACCTTCGAACATGCCAGCAAGCACCAAGGCAAGATGCACGCCTGTGGCCACGATGGCCACACTGCCATGCTGTTGGTTGCGGCCCAGCACCTGGCCAAGCACCGCCACTTTGATGGCACCGTCTATCTGATTTTCCAACCCGCCGAAGAAGGGGGGGGGGGTGCCCGCGAAATGATCAAGGACGGGCTGTTCAAACAGTTCCCCATGCAAGCCGTGTTCGGCATGCACAACTGGCCAGGCCCCCAGGTGGGGTCGTTCGCGGTCAGTGCCGGCCCGGTCATGGCTTCCAGCAATGAGTTTCGCATTACCATCCGTGGCAAAGGCAGCCATGCAGCCTTGCCGCACGATGGCATCGACCCGGTACCCATTGCCGCCCAACTGGTGCAGGCTTTCCAAACCATCATCAGCCGCAACAAAAAGCCAGTCGACGCGGGGGTGATCTCGGTCACCATGATCCATGCCGGCGAAGCCACCAATGTGGTGCCCGACAGCTGTGAGTTGCAAGGTACAGTGCGTACCTTCACCATCGAGGTGCTCGACCTGATCGAGCAGCGCATGCGTGAAATCAGTCAGGGTGTTTGTGCCGCCATGGGCGCGACCTGCGAGTTCGAGTTTGTTCGCAACTATCCCCCCACCGTCAACCACCCCGCTGAGGCTGATTTCATGCGTCAGGTGATGATCGAGATGGTGGGCGTTGAGAACGTCAGCCCGCAAGAGCCCACCATGGGTGCTGAAGACTTCGCCTACATGCTTCAAGCCTGCCCAGGTGCTTACGCATTCATCGCCAACGGCGAAGGCGTGCACCGGGAGATGGGTCACGGTGCCGGCCCCTGCACCTTGCACAACCCAAGCTACGACTTCAACGATGAACTCATCCCTCTGGGGGGTAGCCTGTGGGTTCGTTTGGTCGAGAAGTGGTTCGCTCAGAAGACCTGAGAGTTGGGTCACTCCGGGAAGTGGCCCAGGCCGCGCTCCCGGGCGATAACCAGCAGGCCATCGAAAATCAGCGACTCGACCAAGTCGAACTCGACACCCAAGCTGGGTAACATTTTCCAACCAGCGCCGCCGGTCATGATATTCATCGGATCGGTGCCGCAGTGTTGTCGCACGTGTTGCACCATGCGCTCGACCGCACCCGCAATGGCATAGGTGCCTCCGCTGGTCAAGGCGTCGCTGGTGTTGGTGGGAAAGGGCCGCACCTCGCCGGTGGGCACCCTCAGTCCGGCGGTGCCTGACTCGAGCGCGCGCAGCATGATGCCGTGTCCGGGGAGAATGAAACCACCTAAAAAATGTCCGCTCTCATCGATCGCTTCGACCGTCACGGCAGTGCCAACCATCACCAGCACCAGGGGTCGAGGGGCAGTGCTGTGGGTTTGAGCGCACATGCGGGCGTAGGCGCCGATCATCGCGACCCAGCGGTCCGCACCCAATCGAGTGGGATGATCGTAGCCGTTGGTAACACCGGCTTCGGCGGCGCTGGGCACGACCCATCTTGCTGGGATGTCCCAGATCTCCATCTGTTCTTCCACCCGACGGCGGATCGCCTCACCGGCCACCACGCAACCCAGCATGTGGTCGGGTTGTGGCAGATTCTTCCATTCCTGCTCGGCCAGCCGGTCGATGTTTTCCAAAAAAACAGCGCCGCTTTGCAGCAAGGTCGCACCCGGTTCGGGGCGATCATAAAGGCCCCACTTAAGGCGAGTGTTACCGATATCGAGTGCCAAAAAACTCATGGATGCATTATGCCCCCAGAGTCGGCCTCAAGGTCATGCGAGTTGATTCATAGGCGCGTGCGGCACGCAGCACCAGGGCGTCGCCAAACATCGGGCCCACCAACTGCATGCCCATGGGCAAACCATCGCGGGTCAGGCCGCAGGGTACGGTGATCGCGGGCTGCTGCGTCAGGTTGAAGGGGTAGCTGAAGGGGGTCCAACCCAGCATGGCCTCTGGCGATATGGGCTGCGAGCCCGGTTCGCGCACTTCAAAAGCGGGCACTGCCACGCTGGGCGTGAGCAACAGGTCGTATCGCGTCATGAACTGGCGCATGTGCGAGCCCAGCAGGCCGCGCCTTTGCGTGAGCGCATGCAAGTCGCTGGGGTTCAGCGTCTCACCCATCAGTGCCTGGGCGCGGAAATCGGGGTCAGCCACGGCCTGTTGTTGCGGTGTCAGCGCACGCCATACCTGCCAGGCTCCCGCAAACCACAGGCCTGTGCTGATCTCTAGTGGGTTTTCAAAGCCGGGGTCCACTGCCTCGACCACTGCGCCCAGTTCTTGCAGGGTGTGCGCCACGCGGTCGAGCGCGGCGGCGATCTCGAGCTGCACGTTGCGGGCGTAGCCCAGGGTGGGCGAATAGGCCACGCGCAGACCGCGCAAGCCGTCGTTCAAACCCACGGTGTAGTCGCTGGCGTCGGGGGGCAGGGCGGTCCAGTCGCGGGCGTCGGGCTGCTTCATCACCTGCAGCATCAGTGCCGCATCGGTCACACTCATCGCATGCGGGCCCAAGTGGGCCACCGAACCAAAGGGTGACAGCGGATATGCGGGCACGCGGCCAAAGCTGGGCTTCATGCCCACATTGCCGCAAAAAGCGGCCGGAATGCGCACGCTCCCCGCGCCGTCGGTACCGATCGCCAGCGGACCCAAACCCGCAGCCACAGCGGCTGCGGCACCTCCAGAAGATCCACCTGGTGTGTGATCGGTATTCCAGGGGTTGCGCGTGAGTCCGGTCAGAGGCGAATTGGTCTCACCCTTGCACCCGTATTCGGGGGTGGTGGTCTTGCCCAACAGCACTGCGCCGGCTTCGCGCAAGCGGGCCACTGCTGGGGCGTCAATGTCCCAAACCTGATCAGGAGAGACCCCTTGACTGCCGCGCAACGTGGGCCAACCGCGCGTCAGCACCAAGTCTTTGATCGAGGCCGGTACCCCATCCAGCGCCCCGACCGGCTCGCCACGCTGGCGATGCGCTTGCCAACGCACCTCGCTGGCCAGCGCCTGGGTCATCGCCTGTTCTTCATCCACCAAGCAATAGGCCCGCAACAAAGGGTTGAGTTGTGAGATGCGCGCGAGAACGGCGCGGGTGGCCTCAACGGGCGAGGCGACTCCGCTGCGGTAGAGCGCCAATAACTCCAGTGCGCTGCATTGGGTCAATTCCATTGGGAGATCCTTTCAGGGGCGTGTGCGGGTATGGGTGCTGAGGTGTTGCCAATTCAGTTCGCCGGGGTCGGCAGCCATGGGACCAGCGGCCTGAGCGACCAACACATGGCTGGCGTGTGGTTCGAAGTCGGCCCGGAAATGCACCGAGCTTTTGACCACGATCACCCGCATGGCTTCAGGCTGGACGCCCACCATGCGAAACAACTCGCGATCCAGCATTTGCTTCTTGCCGCCGGCCACGGCCACCAGCACGCCGTCGATCTCCACACAGGCACTCAGGCCCAGTTGCACCGTGAGACCGCCCATCATTGGCCCCTTGAGCAAGCAGCGCCCGTCGCTGACGGCGCGCACTTTGAAGCGGCCATGAAGAGGAGGGTCGCTGGGCCCGGTATGGGTCGACACCGAGCGACCCAGAGTCAAATCCACATGCGCGCCGACGCCAGCGGCGGTGGCGCGTGCCGCGCTCGCAGGGTCGTACAGCATCCCCAGTGCCACCTGACCGGGGAATTGACGCCCCGCCCCTTGTTGCAGCAGGGCGTGCAGCATGCCGGTGGTGTTGCTGTCACCGCCCGCCCCAGGATTATCTTGGGTGTCGGCGATGATCACCGGCCGGGACGATTGACCGGCCAAAGCCAGCGCCTGCACCACCGCTTCAGCGGGGGGGTACAACTGTTGACGCCATTGTTGTGCGGGCGAAGCCAGGGTATGCAAGGTGTCTGTGGCTGCCTGCGCTACGCTCTCGCTGGGGCCATAGCCCCACAGCACCGGGCCGCATTCCTCGATATCGGCAGCCGGAAAGCCCATGCAAAAACTAAGCATGCTGCCGTGCTCACGGTCCAACTCGACCAGTCGTTGGTAGATGGTCTGCGCCGGCTCCATTTGCGTGCACATGGCGTTCAGCGGAATCAAATAGGGCAGGCGGTGCGCGCGCAGCGCTTCACGTCGACCCAGCGTCCAGCGCCGTTGCAACAATTGCGCCGCCAGCGCACCGGTGGCGGCCATGTCCACATGCGGGTAGGTGCGGTACGCCACCAGCGCATCAGCCTGAGCCAGCATGCGTCGCGTGACATTGGCATGCAGATCCAGGCTGGCTACCAGGGGTCGATCGGGTCCGATCAGCGCCCGCACGCGGGCCAGCAACTCACCCTCGGTGTCATCGCAATGCGCCGCGACGGCCGCACCATGCAAATCCAGGTAAACCGCGTCCAATCCATGCGTCAAAGCATCTCGCACGTCGTCGCAAATCGCTGCGCTGATGCGCTCGAAGGCGTCTTCGGTGACATGCGCCGAGGGAATCGCCCCAGCCCAGGCCGAGGGCAGCAATTGCCAACCCCGAGATCTGGCCTCGTCGATGAAGCCACCGATGGGGATGTTCACGCCCGTGAGTTGGTCTTGCATGGCTCGACCACGCACGAAAGCCGGAAACGAGTCGCCCCGATTGAAAGCAACCCAGTCGGCTGGGCTGGGGGCAAAGGTATTGGTTTCGTGCTGGTAGCCAGCGATCAGAATGCGGGTCACAGGTGCTCCAGTCCGGCCGGTGCCGAGGCGAACAGGCGGCGTGTATAGGGGTGTTGCGGTTCAGCGTACAAATCTGCAGTAGTGCCTTGCTCGACGATCTGGCCTTGGCACATCACGATCACGCGGTCGCACAACTGCGCCGCCACCCGCAGGTCGTGGGTGATGAACAGCAGACCCAAACCCAGTTGCTGCTGCACATCACGCAACAGCAACAGGATTTGCGCTTGGACCGAGACATCGAGCGCGCTGACAGCTTCGTCGGCGATCAACACCTTGGGGTGGCAGACCAGCGCGCGCGCCAATGCGATGCGCTGGCGTTGCCCGCCACTGAATTGGTTCGGGTATCGACCCAAGGCGCTGGCGGGCAGTTTCACTCGCTCGATCATCTCGGTCGCGCTGACCACCGCCTGCTGACGCGTCAGGCCGAAATTCATCGCCCCTTCCATCAGCGACTGGCCCACTGTACGGCGGGGGTTCAGCGAACGATTGGGGTCTTGGAACACCACCTGCACCCGGTCGCGCAGAGGGCGCAAGTTGCGCTCGCTCAGGCGAGCCACCTCGGCGTCGCCCCAATGCACTTCACCGGCGCTGGGTTCGATGAGCCGTATCAGGCAACGCGCCAGCGTGCTCTTGCCACTGCCCGACTCGCCCACCACGCCCACCGTCTCGCCCTGGTGCAGGGCCAGGCTGGCATCCGTCAGGGCTGCGTGGGGGTGGGTGCGGCCCATCCAATCGCGGCTGACATAGGTTTTGCCCACCCCCTTACCGCGCAATACCACTGGTCCGTCGGCGGGGCGGCGTGCTGGTGGCGGTTGCATGCCTGGCACGGCGGCCAGCAAGGTGCGGGTGTAATCTGCCGATGGTTGTTTCAACACCAGACTCATGGGGCCCGACTCAATGCACAGCCCCTGGTGCATGACCAGCACCATGTCGGCGATCTCGGCCACCACGCCCATGTCGTGGGTGATGAACAGCACTGCGCTGCCTTGCTCGCGCTGCAATTCGCTAATCAGCGCCAAGATCTCTTTTTGCGTTGTCACATCCAACGCCGTGGTGGGTTCGTCGCAAATGAGCAAAGCAGGCTTGAGCAACATGGCCATTGCGATCACGATGCGTTGGCGTTGTCCGCCACTGAGTTGGTGCGGGAAACTGCGCGCCATGCGTTCGGGTTCTGGCAATTTCACCCGCTCCAGCATGGCCAACACTTGCGTGCGTCGTTCGGTCACGCCCAGCGCCGTGTGTTTGCGCAATAACTCGTCCAACTGGTCGCCGCAACTCATCACAGGGTTGAGCGCCGTCATCGGTTCTTGGAACACCATGCCCATGGCTTGCCCGCGCAATTCGCGCAGCCGATAGGGGCTGGCCGCCAGCAGGTTTTCACCGTGCAATTCGATGTCGCCCGCCGTTGGGCGCAGGCCATGTGCCAGCAAGCCCATCACCGCCGTGGCCATCACCGATTTGCCGCTGCCTGACTCGCCCACCACGCACAGCGTTTGTCCGGCTTCGATCAACAGATTCAAGTCGCGTACCGCCCATTCGCGCTCGGCTCCTTTGGGCAAAGTGATGTCCAAGCCTTGGATGCGAAGCACGCTCATGTGCGACCTCGTTGAGCGAATTTGGGGTCGAGAACATCACGCAAACCATCGCCCAGCAGGTTAATGGCCAGTACGGTGGGAATCAGGAACAGGGCCGGCCACAGCACCTGGCCCGGGTACTGGCTGAACTGCACCCGGCCTTCGGCCATGATGTTGCCCCAGGTCGGGATGTCCGCTGGCAAACCCAGCCCCAAAAAACTCAGCACGGCTTCGGTCAGCACGGCGGCGGCGGCCACAAAGGTGCCTTGCACCAACAAGGGGGCCATCGCATTGGGCAAGATGTGACGCCACAAAATCTGCGGCGTGGGTGTGGCCAGAGCCCGAGCGGCTTCGACGAAAGGCTCTTCACGCAGGCCCAGCACCAGCGAGCGCACCAGTCGTGTGACGCGAGGCACCTCGGGGATCGCGATGGCCACCACGACAGTTGCCACATGCGCGCCCAACGAAGCCACCAGCGCGATGGCCAGCAGTACCGCCGGTATCGCCATCAAACCGTCCATCACCCGCATCAGCACCGCGTCGACCTGACGGAAATACCCAGCCAACATGCCCAGCACACCGCCCAGCCCCAATGCCAGCAAGGCCGTTCCTGCGCCCACCAGCAGAGACACCCGCGCGCCGTAAATCACCCGGCTGTACATGTCGCGGCCAAAGCTGTCGGTGCCTAACCAAAAGGTGTGCATCACCGTCTGGCCATCGGGCATCGCAAAGGGCCCCGAGGTCAGCGCTGCTTTGTTGATGTAGTTCGAGTCCATCGCCCCCGGCTCGACCGTGCCCAGCCAAGGCGCTGCCAGCGCCAGCAGCAACATCAGGCCCAACACCCAGCTGCCAAAGCGCACCGCACCATTGGCCCACAGGCGTTGTTTCAAAGTCAAGACAGGCGCCGCCATGCTTTCAGTACCTGATGCGCGGGTCGAGCCACAGATAGCTCAGATCCACGCACAAATTCACCAACACATAACTGACCGAAAAGAACAGCACCAGCCCTTGGATGACGGGGAAGTCGCGGTTGAGCACCGCATCTACCGTCAGCGACCCCAGGCCAGGAATGGCGAACACCGTCTCGGTCACCACCACCCCACCAATCAACAAGGCCACCCCAATGCCAATCACCGTGACGATGGGCACTGCCGCGTGCGCCAACGCATGGCGCAACAGCACCCTCATTTCACTCAGGCCTTTGGCCCGCGCGGTGCGGATGTGGTCTTCGGTCAAGGATTCGGACACGCTGGCGCGAGTGACCCTGGCGATCAGGCCGGTGTAGATCAATCCCAGCGCCACCCAGGGCAAAAGCAATTGTCGCATCCAGGCCCAGACCCCACCCGATTGCGCGCCCCAAAGAGGCCTGTAGCCCTGCACTGGCAACCACTGCAGTTGGATCGAGAACACATAGATCAGCACATAGCCAATCACGAAGGCCGGGACCGAATAACCCATGACGGCAAAGCCCGAGATGCACCGGTCGCTGAAACTGCCCATGCGCCATGCGGCCCAGGTGCCCAAGGGCACCGCCAGCAGCACAGCCAGAATGGCCGAACCCAGCGCCAAAGACAGGGTGGGCCCGATGCGTTCGGCCACCAGGCCGCTGACGGGTTTGTTCAGGTAGTACGAATGCCCCAGGTCGCCTTGTACCACCCGCCCCAGCCAGATCAGGTATTGTTCTGGCAGGCTGCGCTCCAGCCCCAACTCGGCGCGGATGTGGGCAATGTCTTGCGCCGTGGCGTTGTTGCCTGCGATCACGGCCGCCGGATCACCCGGTGCCAAACGCAAGATCAGGAACACCACCAGTGACACCACCAGCAGCACAGGAAGCAGCGCCGCCAGGCGGCGCGCGATGAACGAGAGCATGGGTCAGTTGAGGCGCACGCGGCGCCTTCAGTCTTTCTTCAAATTCCACATCACTGGGATGCCGGGGGTCTTCAACAGACCGCTGACATTGCTGCGCAAGGCCGTGGGTTGTTGGTACTGACCCAAGGGGGCATGGGTGGCGGTTTCCATCGCCACCGCTTGTATTTCGCTGGCGATGCGCTTTTTATCGGCACTGCTGGCTGCACGGGCGAATTGCGCTTTCAGCGATTCGATGCGCGGCTCGTTTTGCCAGCCAAACCAACCGGTGTCTCCTTTGGCGTTGAGCATGGCCATGGTCAGCGGGCTGGAAATGTCACCCGCCGTCCAGGCCGTCAGGAACAGGTGCCAGCCCCCGGCTGCCGGGGCGTCTTTCTTGGCCCGGCGCGCCACCAGAGAGGCCCAGTCCATTTGTTGGAAATCGACCTTGAAGCCGGCCGCTTCGAGTTGCTGCTTGGCCACCAGCGGGATCTTGGCGATCGAGGCCAGGTCGGTCGGTCGCATCAGCACGATGGGTGTGCCGTCGTAGCCGGCTTCCTTGAGCATCTCACGCGCTTTGGCTGGGTTGGCCACAGCGGTAAAGTAACCGGTGTTTTCATCCCCATAGTCGGTACCACAAGGGTAAATGCTGCGACAAACCCGAGTCAGTTCAGGCACGCCCACCTGGGTGTTCAAAAAGGCCTGCTGGCCGATGGCCACCATGGCCGCTTGGCGCACTTTGGGGTTGTTGAAGGGCGCGTGCAGGTGGTTGAAGCGCATGATGAACTGCAGGCCCGCTGGCGAGAAGTCGTCAACCTTCACGCCCTCGGTTTTTTTCAGAGTCTCGAACTGCTCGAAGCTGGGTTGCTCGACCATGTCGACCTCGCCCGCCTTGAGGGCGTTGAACTGGGTTTGGGGGTCGCGCAGAATCACCCACTCGATGCGGTCAAAGTTCACCGTGCGACCGCCGGCCACGCCACTGCTGGGTTCGGCGCGGGATTTGTATTTCGGGTTTTGCACATAAACAGCGAGGGCACCGGGCTTGAACTCATCGGCCTTGAACATGAAAGGTCCCGAACCGATGTGTTCTTTGATTTGTTCGGTGCCCGGGGTGGCCGCGATGCGCGCGGGCATGATGAAAGGCACATTCGAAGAGGCCTTGCCCAACGCATCGAGCACAATACCGCAAGGCTCTTTCAGCACCAGTCTGAAGGTATTGGCGTCCGGGGTTTCATAGCGGTCGATGAAAGTCGCCAAAATCCCGCCCATGGCATCGCGCGAAGCCCATCGCTTGAGCGAGGCCACCACGTCCTCCGAAGTCACCGGCTTGCTGTCGTGGAATTCCAGGCCGGAGCGCAGCTTGAATGTCCAAGTCTTGCCATCGCGGGAGTTCTCGTAGGTATCGACCATCTGCGGTTTGACGTTACCCTGCGCGTCTTCAGAGAACAGGGTGTCGTAAATCATGTACGCATGGTTGCGGGTCACATACGCCGTGGTCCAGATCGGATCCAGCACCGCCAGGTTGGCGTGCGGCACGAAGCGAAATACCTTGTTGGTTTGAGCTTGAGCGATCATCGGGGTCATGAAGCCAGCGGACAAAGTGGCGGCTGAGAGCACGACCATGGCAATGCGACGTTTCAAGATGTTGTCTCCTGTGTGTTTATGGTTGTGCGTCATCGTGGAGTCGCGCACGCGCCTCAAGTTCGCAGCCCGGCTATGCCACTGGCACAATCCTATTTAATTTGAATTGAGGATCAGAATCCATGGTGTTTACCCAAATGTCTGCCAAAGCCCTTAGCCAGGCCATTCATCGGCGCGACCTCTCTTGCCGCGAAGTCATGCAAGCGTGCTTGGATCAGGTGGCTTTGCACAACCCGCGTCACTTGGCCATCATCAATTTGCAAAACACCGAACAGTTGTTGCGTCAGTCCGAAGAACGCGACGCCCTATTGGCCCGTGGTCAATCTATGGGTTGGATGCATGGCTTGCCCATCGCCATCAAGGACCTGGCAGCCACCGCCGGCATCACCACCACTTTGGGCTCACCGCTGATGAAACTCAACGTGCCCAGTGAAGACGCTGCCATGGTCGCGCGCATCCGCCGTGCCGGCGCCATCGTCATCGGCAAAACCAATGTGCCCGAGTTTGGCTTGGGTTCGCACAGTTTCAACGAAGTCTTTGGTACCACCGCTAACGCCTACGATCCCAGCAAGACCTCCGGTGGCAGCAGCGGGGGCGCGGCCGTGGCCCTGGCTTTGCGCATGTTACCGGTGGCCGATGGCTCCGACTTCATGGGCAGCTTGCGCAACCCGGCGGGTTGGAACAACATTTTTGGCATGCGACCCTCGCAAGGGCGCGTGCCGGGCGTGCCCACCAACGACATCTATGTCTCGCAAATGCCCACCGATGGCCCCATGGGGCGCCATGTGGCCGATCTGGCCCTGCTGCTCTCAACCCAGGCCGGCCCCGATCCCCGCGCGCCACTGTCTTTGGGTGCCGACCCCAGCGTCTTCACCAATGACCTCAACCTCGATGTCGCGGGCCTGCGTGTGGGTTGGTTGGGCGATTTGAACGGTTACCTGGCCACCGAACCTGGCGTGTTGCAGGCCTGCGAAGCTGGTTTGGGTCGCTTGCAAACTCTGGGTTGCGTGGTCGATACCACCTGTTTGAACACCCCGCCCGAGCAGGTCTGGGAAACCTGGTTGGCATGGCGCAAAGTGCTGGTTGCCAGCCGCTTGGCCCCATTCATGCAAAACCCCGACATGCGCGCTCAAGTCAAACCCGAAGCGCAGTGGGAGTACGACCAAGGACAAGGCATCAGCGCCGGCCAGTTCATGGCCGCCAGCGTGCAGCGCAGCGCTTTCTACCAGGGCATGCTCAAGATGTTCGAGCAATTTGATGTACTGGCGCTGCCCAGCGCCCAGGTTTGGCCTTTTGACAAAACCATGCGCTGGCCACAAACCATCCATACCGCCAACGGCCCGGTGGCCATGGATACCTACCACCGCTGGATGGAAGTGGTCATCTATGCCACCTTGGCCGGGCTGCCCAGCATCAGCGTGCCCACCGGTTTTGGCCCCGGCGGACTGCCCATGGGTTTGCAATTGATCGGCAAACCCCAGGGCGACTTCGCCCTGCTGCAACTGGCCCACATGTACGAACAAGCCATCGGGGATTGGCTTGCGGTGGTACCACCGGGGCTGGGCTGAAGTCTGAATCGAAGCGCCTCTCGCGCAATTCAACCCGTGGGTCGATGAAGCCAAAACAGCGATTCGCCCCCCATTTTCCAACCGAAGCCGCCTTAAAACATTTCTTTGCCTCAGGCGAGACGCAGCCATGGCGACAAGAGGCATTGATAAAACGCAAAGCATGCCCCAAAATAATACCAAATGATGACATTGAGCGCCCCAATTGATCAGGTCATTGGCCCCACATTCTGAGACTCAAAAAACCCCATGAATCCTTCCCATTTCTGTTCTTGCCGTTGCGACCAAGTGACATTCAACTTGGCCGGCAGAGGCCCAAGCTGGGCCTACCTCGACCTCCAGCTCGAACGCTTCGAGGCGGTCCGACCATGCTGACCGCTCTGCTTTAAAACACCTTCAGGTCAGACCCTCATGCTTATGGCCTGCCGATGGATCAACCGTCTGTGGACAGGATCGCTGGCCGGGTTGGCCATGGCTTGCGGTGCAACGGTCTGGGCGCAGGCGCCCGAATCCAAGCCTGCTCCGTCTGTCCACTTATCGCCAGACAGTCGCTCGCTTGACTTCGCCAAAAACTTTCACGACCACTGTTTGACCCAACTCGATGACCTGCAGTCTTGGCGCACCCGACTGAACAAGCGTTTTCGCTCTTTGCCCCCAGCCCAGGCTTTCGATTTTCTCAGCGGTCAAGTGGGCAATGCCTGGTATGTGCCCTCGGTCGAGAACGAGGGCAATATGGTGTTGATCATTTGGGCGCAAAAAGATTTTTGCGCGCTGTTTGGACGCCGTACGGCCATGCAGGATACCGAGCACCTGTTCAAGTTGCTGGTGGCCCGGGCGCCGCTCCCCTATGTTTCCACCTTGATCGATGACGTTTGGATGGGCGAGGGCGCCGAACGCCGACACACCTTCTCTTATGTCTGGTCGATCCCTGAAACTCCAGGGCGGATCTTGTTCACCCTGACCATGACCGAATCCGACCGGGCCAGCATTCAGGCTTTGGCATCGGCCACACGGATTCGTTGAAGCCCAAGCAGAACAGCCACTCGACCCTTTTAAAGAATACCGATCAAAACATAATTAATATAAAATAACTAATAGGGTGTATATTATTGGTTTCGGGGTACTTTTTATCGCCCCCCATTCTTCTTGGTGATGCCACTGTATCGCCGCACCCCATTCGAGGTCAGTCATGGATCAGTACTTGGAGCCAGAGCGGTTCAAGATTTGGAAGCGTTGGACACAAGGTTTGTACATCTTGTACGTGCTGTCCATACCAACGCTGGGCCTGACCGCTTTGGTGGCGCTGTTCATCGATTACATCAAGATCCATGGAGTGACGGGCACCATCTTCGAGAGCCACATGCAGTGGCAAATCCGCACGTTCTGGGTGGCTCTGTTCGGCCTGTCCATGGGGGTCATCACCATCTTTTTCAGCATCGGTGTGTTATTCATGGGGCTGACCCTGCTTTGGTGCGTTTATCGCATCGCTTGGGGACTGTATCGCCTCAGCAAAAACAAGGCCATGTACGACTGAACGCGGGCCGAGACGATCCAAAATCAGGGTCGCAGATTCCAATCAGGAACAAGAGCGATAAGGAGAACACATGAAGCCCAATCTGGTCGGCCTGCATTCCATGCGCTGAGATTCTGGGAGTAGGTCATGACCCGTATGCCCGTATTGTTGAACGCTCTGTCTATCATGCCTGAGATCACACAACACTGGAGCGCATGTCATTGCTTGGGTTTATTTGCTGTTGGCCGGTCTATTCGAAATAGGGTGGCCTGTGGGGCTGAAGTTGGCGCAAGAAGAACATACCAAGGTATTGGGTGTGGTCATGGCCTTGGTGTGCATGACGATCAGCGGCGTGTTGCTGTGGCTGGCTCAGCGAGACATTCCATTGGGCACGTCATACGCGGTGTGGACAGGCATGGGTGCGGCGGGTACATTTTTTGTTGGGGTTTGGTTTTATGGTGATCCGGCCAACATTGGCCGGTATTTGGGCGTGGCCCTCATCGTGGCTGGTGTGGTCACGTTGAAGTTGGCTCACGAATGATCATGTGTTGGCCCCAAGGGCTGTATCGGGGCATGTCTCACTCTGGAGTGTTTCATGTGGTTGATCACGCACATTGGGGTGTTTGGTGTCACCCAGCGACCTGCTGACCAAAAAAGCAACACCCTCACGCTGAGTGCGCGACTGGAAGCCGACTTGGTTGCATTGCGCAAGTGTTATCTGCCAGGTTTAGGCAAAGTCACTGTCGATCCAATCGACCAAAAAACCTTTCGCGCCAGAGCCGACCGTGACGCCGTGGCTCAGGCCATGGCCAACATGGTGCAAGGCTTGGAATACGCCGATTTCACTGCGCATGTGGCCAAAGCGCAAGGAGAGGTCAGAGCCAATCTGTACCAAGACGTGTCTTTGGTGTTGGACCACATTGTCACCGTCAACTCGACTTCGAATCAAGGGGAGAGCCAAAGCCGCTATGCTAGGCCGCATGGCTAACCCTGTCGCTCTCTCGGGCCTGCTCCCTTTTTTAAAACCCTATCGAGGCTCCTTGGCTTTGGCGGGCGTGTTCCTGCTCTTGGCCGCTGCGGCCACATTGGCCTTTCCCTGGGCCTTGCGACACCTCATCGATGATGGCATGGCCGCCGGAGTATCTGATGCCGATTTGGCACAAGGATTTTTGCGTCTGTTCTTGGTGGCCGTGGCTTTGGCGGTGTTTTCTGCCGCGCGTTACTACACCGTCAGTTGGTTGGGCGAGCGCATCACCACCGACGTGCGCAACGCGGTTTATCGCCATGTGTTGAAGCAAAACCCCACTTTCTTTGAAAACACCCAATCCGGTGAGGTGCTTTCAAGATTGACCAACGACACCACCTTGGTGCAAACCGTGGTGGGCTCTTCTTTTTCCATGGGTTTGCGCAATCTGGTGATGGGAGTGGGGGCCATGACCATGTTGGTCATCACCAATCCCATGCTCATGATGCAAGTGCTGGGCGTGCTGATTCTGGTGGTCATGCCGGCGGTCTTGTTGGGTCGACGTGTGCGGCGTTTGTCGCGAGCCAGCCAAGACCGGGTGGCCGATGCCAGTGCGCTGGCCGGTGAAGTACTCAATGCCATTCCCGTCGTCCAAAGCTATACCGCCGAATCGCGCGAGGCCGACCGTTTCGACCAACGTGCGCTCAGTGCCATGGCTACCGCGCTGCGCCGGACCCGCGCCCGCGCCGTGTTGGTCGGCTTCGTCATCATGGCGTCCAGCGCCGTGTTGCTGTGGGGTTTGTTCATGGGCACCGTAGCCGTCAGACAGGGTAGCCTCAGTGTCGGCGTGCTGGGTCAAACCGTGTTCTATGTCATTTTGTTGGCCAGCGCCTTTGCGGTGCTTGGCGAGACCTACGGCGACATGTTGCGCGCTGCCGGCGCGACCGAGCGACTGATGGAGTTGTTGCACGCACAGTCCACTGTGGTTGAGTCGAAGCAAGTTCAAACTGTGTCTTGGCCCTCAGACGGTGCCAGCCTCACGCTCGATCGTTTGCGCTTCCACTACCCCAGCCGATCCGGCGTTTGGGCGCTCGATGGGCTCAGCGGTGAAGTCGATGCCGGCCGGACTGTGGCGGTGGTTGGGCCCAGCGGTGCGGGCAAAACCACGCTGTTCGATCTGATCATGCGTTTTCACGACCCGCAGCATGGCAGCTTGTTGCTGGACGGCGTACCCTTGGAGCATATGAAACTGGCCGATCTGCGCGATCGCATCGCGCTGGTACCCCAAACCCCGGTGGTTTTCACGGGTACAGTGCGCGAAAACATTTTGTATGGCAGACCAGAAGCCAGTCATGACGATGTCATTGCTGCGGCCCGGGCCGCCCATGCGCACGACTTCATCATTGACTTACCGCAGGGCTATGACACCGATTTGGGCGATCGCGGCGTGCGGCTCTCGGGCGGTCAGCGCCAACGCATCGCCATTGCTCGCGCCATGCTGAAGAACGCGCCCTTGCTTCTGTTGGACGAAGCCACCAGCGCCCTCGATGCCCAAAGCGAACACATGGTCCAGGCGGCTCTGGAACAAGCCATGGTGGGCCGCACTACCTTGGTCATCGCGCACCGACTGGCCACCGTTCAACGCGCCGATCTGATCTGGGTCCTCGACCATGGCCGATTGGTCGAGCAAGGCACCCACGCGCAATTGATTGCTCAAGGGGGCTTGTATGCCAGCCTTGCTGCATTGCAATTCACTTCACAGAAATTGGGGTCTGACCCCAATTTCTGTGACCCCAATTTCTGTAATTAGCGCATCGCTGCCGACTGGTGGGCTGGGAGGTGTCTTGGGTTGAGGTCTTGCTGCAGCGTTTTTCGATTGAAATAAAAATACGCGAAAATAGGGGTTTCTGATCCCTAAGGCGCAAATGAAACTCTTACAAATCAAAAAATACTTGGGCATTGCATGGGGGCTGTTGATCGTTTGCATGGCGCTCTTGACCTTCGGGCGCTTGTTACCGTACGACGCGTCTTTGACCCAGATGGTGCGCTGATCATGGCCGGTTATTCGGGCAATACCCGCATACATTTTTGGTCGCAACGGCATTGGCTGTGCACATTCGTCATCATGGTCGTGAGCTTTATTGCTTTTGGGGTGCTGTCTCTCAAATTGGTTGAGCTGACCCTGGCCAATTTTTCGCTGATTCGAGAGCACGGCTGGTTGGCGCTGCAAGAGGGCGCCTTTTCGCAGATCTTGACCCTGATCTGTCAAGCCGCGTCAGCGGTGTTCTTTTATTTTGTATTCAAGGTCTGCGAATCTGCGCTGGTGCAGCGCCTGTTCAATCAGCATTGAGCAACCGCCACGCGGCCAGCGCCATGACCTGGGCCGATTGAACCAGGTCATCCACGGCAACGTATTCGTCGGGTTGGTGGGCCAAGTCGAGGATGCCGGGGCCATAGGCGATGCAGTCGCGCAAGCCGCCGGTTCGAACGATGTGCTTTTGGTCGTAAGTGCCGGGGCTGGCAATGTAGCTGGGCTCGCGTCCCAAGACTCGGGAGATGGCGCGAGCCGTGGCCTGCACCACAGGCGCCTCGCGTGGCGTGGCAGAGGGCACGAAGGACATGATCTCGCGCACGCCGTAGTCAAAACCCGGTCTGGTGCGTTGCAACTCGTCGAGCATGTCGATGATCTCGCGCTTGACGTCTTCCAGTTGCTCTTCAGCGATGAAGCGGCGATCGAGCACGGCGGTACAACGGTGTGCCACCACTGGTGTAGGCAGGTCACCGCTGGGCTCGCCGTTGGCATTGAGCGCATAGCGTTGCTCGACCTGACCACCATGCACGCTATTGACATTGAGGGTACTGACTCGCGCGCCTGGGGGCTCAACCGGTTCGGCGGTGCGGCGCTGCGCCAAACGAGGCATCAGCTCGTCTTCGATGCGGCGCAAAAAAGCGCTCATGTGCAAAATCGCGCTGTCCCCCAAAAAAGGCATGGAGCCATGGGCGATGCGACCCCGAGTTTCCACCTCGGCCCACCACACGCCGCGATGGCCCAGACAAATTCGATCGACCCCCAATGGCTCGGGGATGATCACATGGTCCACGCGGGGCTGCGAGAAATGACCTCGCTTGGCCAGATAGCCCACCCCCGAAAACCCGCCCGACTCCTCGTCCACCGTGCCGCTGATTTCAATCGCGCCGGGCCAATCGTCGCCGGCCCAATCGAGCAGCGCCTCGCAGGCCACCACGCTGGCGGCCAAGCCGCCCTTCATGTCGCAGGTGCCGCGTCCATAAATGCGACCGTCACGCAATTCGGCGCCAAAGGGGTCGAAAGCCCAGCCCGAGCCGGCTTCAACCACATCGATGTGGCTGTTGAAGTGCACACAGGGTCCGTCATGTCTGCCCTCGCGCCGCGCCACCACATTCATGCGTGGATGGCTGGCGCTGTCGCCTGGGGCTCCCAACGCCCGGATGTATTCCACCGCAAAGCCGCGTCGGCGCAAACGCTCGCCCAAGGCGCACGCGCATGCCTCGTAGGCATCTCCCGGTGGGTTCACGGTGGGGATACGCACCAGTTCTTGCGTCAGCCCGATCAGTTCGCTCTCCCGTGCCGCGATATCCATGAGCAAAGCCGAGAGATCTGGGGCGACCTTCATGGTTAGGAATCAGTTTTGTTTCCAGGGCAAGCCGCGCAAGCGCCAGCTGCCCAAACGACCCCGGTGTCCGTCGGCGTTGGGGTCGCCTTCGAAACCTTCGAGCACGTTGTAGGCCTGCGCGCCCAACTGCGTGGCGCGCTGCGCGGCGGCAATCGAGCGCACGCCGCTTCGGCACAACATCAACAATGCCTGCCCGGACGTGGCGGCTTCTCGCACGCCATCATCAAAAGCGGGGTTCAATGCCATTCCAGGCCATTGTTTCCAGGCCAAGGGCAGGGCGCCGGGCACAAAACCGACCCATTCGCGCTCGGCGTCGGTGCGTACGTCGACCAGCAAGGCGCGGCCAGACCGTACCCATTCCCATGCCAATTCGGGGGACAAGTCGCCAGCATAGCCAGCAGCAAGGCGCACATCCTTTGGTGCGGAATCACTCATGGTCTTAGGAGAATTTCACCAACATGTTCGTGACTTGATCAACCGGGGTGCGTCCCTCTTCGATCATGCATGCGACCATGGAATAGAACGATTTATCTAAGGCTTTGCGTGCTGCGGTGAGTTGTTGAGCGATTTTTTCGCAATCGGCGTCTTCATCGATCAATTTTTGGACACCTCGCAATTGACCTTCGACTCGGGCCAATCTGGAGAGCAGGGCACGTTTTTTTTCTTCGTCTCGCAGCGTGTTCATGGATTGCCTCGGACTCGTCTAAAGTAATACATCATAAAACTTAAATAATTAAATAATTGGGGTCTGACCCCAATTTCTGACCCCAATTTCCTCCAATTCTCCCAATAACCCCACGCCAAGGGTTTACCCTCTATGTGCTGGCCGTGGATGGACAAGAATTCATCCTCATCTCGAAAATTCGGGTGAAAAACCCGATTTCTTAAGTCATTTACAGGAGTTCAAATGTCCGAGCAAAAGAAAACCGCCCGCCGCAGCATGCTCAAGGGTGCCGCCATTGCCGCAGGTGCGATGAGCGCCCCCATGGTGTCGCGCGCTCAAACCGTGTCGCTGCGTTTCCAGAGTACCTGGCCCGCCAAGGACATTTTCCACGAATATGCCAACGACTTTTCCAAGCGTGTCAATGACATGGCTGCTGGCCGTTTGAAGATTGAAGTGCTGCCTGCTGGTGCTGTGGTGCCCGCATTCCAGTTGCTCGACGCTGTGAACAAGGGCACTCTTGATGGTGGCCACGGCGTGGTGGCTTACCACTACGGCAAGAACTCGGCGCTGGCCCTGTGGGGATCGGGCCCGGCCTTTGGCATGGATCCCAACATGGTTCTGGCTTGGCACAACTACGGCGGTGGCAAGGCCCTGCTGGAAGAAATTTACGCCTCGCTCAACATCGATGTCGTCTCTTATCTCTACGGGCCCATGCCCACCCAGCCCCTGGGTTGGTTCAAGAAGCCCGTGGCCAAAGTGGAAGACATGAAGGGCCTGAAGTTTCGTACCGTGGGACTGGCCGTGGATGTGTTCACCGAAATGGGCACCGCCGTCAACCCCTTGCCCGGTGGCGAGATCGTCCCTGCGCTTGACCGTGGCCTCATCGATGCGGCCGAGTTCAACAACGCCACTTCCGACCGCGTGCTGGGCTTCCCCGATGTGGTCAAGAACTGTATGTTGCAAAGCTTTCACCAGTCGGGTGAACAGTTCGAAATCCTGTTCAACAAGACCAAGCTCAACGGCTTGCCTGCCGAACTGCGCACCATCATCGATGTGGCCGTGCAAGCGTCTTCCGCCGACATGTCCTGGAAAGCGATTGATCGCAATTCGAAGGACTATGAAGAGATGAAGAAGCAGGGTATCAAGTTCTACAAAACCCCTGACTCGGTGTTGCGCGCGCAGTTGGCCGCTTGGGACAAAGTCATCAACAAGAAAGCCGGCGAGAACGCACTGTTCAAAAAGGTGCTCGAGTCCCAGCGTGCTTACGCTGCCCGAGCCGGTCAATGGCAAAACGACTACATGGTCGACTTCAAGATGGCCTACAATCACTATTTCGCCAAGAAAAAAGCCTGATCGTGTAATTCAGGCTCTCGAATCAAAGACCCACCCGGGGCTCTGGGTGGGCATTTTTTTTTGAATCCATTCAACTTTACGTTGGTTTACCAAAATGTCTGTGCAAAACCTGCTTTTAACGGCAGACCGCATCAGCACCTGGGTGGGCAAAGCCTTCGCCTGGCTGATCGTGGCCCTGATGCTGATGGTGGTCATCGAGGTGTTCAAGCGCTATGCGCTCAATGCCCCGACGGCTTGGATTTTTGATGCCAGCAACATGATGTACGGCACCCTGTTCATGATGGGCGGGGCATACACCCTGAGTCAGGGCGGTCATGTGCGCGGCGACTTTTTTTATGGAAGCGCCAAGCCGCGCACCCAGGCCTCGTTGGATCTGGTGCTCTACATCATCTTTTTCTTTCCTGGTGTGATTGCCTTGACTTATGCCGGTTACACCTACGCCGCCGATTCTTGGGCCATCAACGAACAGACTTTCAACGCCGATCCACTGCCCCTGTACCCGTTCAAGAGCGTGATACCTGTGGCAGGTGCCATCGTTTTGTTGCAGGGCTTGGCCGAAGTGCTTCGTTGCGTGGTCTGTCTGCGCACTGGCGAGTGGCTCGAGCGCATGAAAGACGCCAATGAAATCGACGTCGTCGAGCAACAATTGGCCAGCAGTACTTATGTCGACGAGGAGGCCCGTGCCGAGGCCATCGCCAAAGCCAAACAGATCGAAGAATCAGCGCACCAGCGCGCCACCGGTGGAGGTCAACGATGAGCGATCCCGCACTGGGTTTGACCATGCTGTGTCTGGTCGTGGTGGTGATCTTGATGGGGTTCCCCACCGCCTTCACCCTGATGGGTTTGGGCATGGGCTTTGGCTTTGCTGCCTTTTACGATCCGTCTCAGCCTTGGCTCGACAACAAAATTTTCAACCTGATGGTTCAGCGCACCTTCGGGGCCATGACCAACGATACCCTGTTGTCGATTCCTTTGTTCGTGCTCATGGGCTACATCATGGAGCGCGGCGCCTTGGTCGACCGCATGTTCCACAGCGTTCAGTTGGCCTTCCGTCGTTTGCCGGGCTCATTGGCTGTCACAACCTTGGTGATTTGTACCTTCTGGGGCATCGCTTCGGGGTTGGTGGGGGCTGTGGTGGTGCTAATGGGTGTGATCGCCATGCGGCCCATGCTCAATGCCGGCTATGACACGCGCTTGGCCTCAGGTGTGATCACCGCTGGAGGCACTCTGGGCATCTTGATTCCGCCCTCAGTGATGATCATCGTCTACGCAGCCGTGGCCGGCCAGTCGGTGGTGAAACTGTACGCCGCTGCCATGTTCCCTGGCTTTTTCCTTGCCTTCCTTTACTTGGTCTACGTGATTGGTTGGGTGCTCATCAACCCCAAAGTCGCACCCAAGTTGCCCCTCGAGCAACTCCAGGCTCCGATTCGCCCTTGGGTCCAGACCGTTGCAGATTTGTATTCTCAACGCATGCTGCCCGCTTTGTTCAAGGCCAGCTTAGCACCAGGCAAAGCCAGCGCAGCCAGCACCCATCAGATGAAGTTGGGTTGGGGCTTGATGTTGCAAAGTCTTTTGACTGCGTTGGTGCCTTTATGGTTGGCCGTCGTCAGTCTGGGTGCGGTTTGGTGGTACGTGGTCATTCATTCACAACCAGACGCCGAGCCGGCTGTGGTCGCGACCCAAAAAACCGAGGCTCCTGCTTCATCCGGCGGCGTCCAAGAACCGCCCGCCAGCGCATCCGATATCCAAGGATCCCTGTCCTCCAATGGTGGCGTTCAGGAGCCGCCGGGTGCGTCTGACTCAGGGCTTCAGGAGCCGCCGGGTGCCGCCGCGGATGGTGTCCAATTGCCTCCCGGAGCCCAAGCCGATGGGGTGCAAGCACCGCCTGGTTCGGGCGAAGACGAACCATTGCAGGCCATGGGCGCCGATGACGCGCCACCGCCTCCCACGCAAGAGCCGGTGCCCGAGTCTTTTTATACGGGTTTTGCCATCACCTGCTTATTCGTGCTGGGTCTGCTGATTTGGTACTACAAGGAGTTCGATGCCGAGCAGTTTGAGATTCTCGATATGCTGGTGCGCTCGGTCATGCCTCTGACCGTGCTGACCTTGGTGGTGTTGGGTGTGATTTTGTTTGGCATCACCACCGCCACAGAATCCGCTGCGGTCGGGGCTGCCGGTGCCTTCCTGATGGCTTGGCAAGCTCGTACCCTGACTTTCCAGCGCATCAAGGAGGCCGTATTCCTCACCGCCAAGACCACCTCGATGGTGTGCTGGTTGTTCGTTGGGTCGGCCCTGTTTTCGGCAGTGTTCGCGATCCTGGGTGGTCAGCGCCTGGTGGAGGAGTGGGTGATGAGTCTCAACCTCTCGCCCATCCAGTTCCTGCTGCTTTCGCAGGCGGTGATTTTCATCCTGGGTTGGCCCCTGGAGTGGACCGAGATCATCGTGATCTTTGTCCCCATCTTCTTGCCCCTGTTGGCGCACTTCCAGATCGATCCCATCCTGTGGGGGGTTTTGGTATTCGTGAACTTGCAGGCCGCTTTCCTGTCACCACCTGTGGCCATGTCAGCTTTCTACCTGAAGGGAGTTTCGCCACCGCATGTGACCATCAACCAGATCTTTGCCGGCATGATGCCTTACATGCTCATCGTCATCCTGTGCATGGTGTTGATGTACCTCTGGCCCAGCCTGACCCTGTGGTTGCCAAACTACCTCTACGGCAAGTAAGCCAAAGTAAGTTCTCCGTTGACCCCCAAGACCGGCCTTTTGATTGGGTCGTCCCTTGGGGGGTTTTTTCTGGCAAAACCAAATCATATCCCTTATGATTGACGTTTACGTAAACGTCAATTTGGATTTGGCCTGACCCTGTCGCAAAATGGTTGGCTGATCCCATGGAGCAACGAGCATGACCGACCTGTCCGCCGAGTACCAAGCCCTGGCCAATTACCGACCCAAGAACAAGGTGCGTTTTGTCACCGCCGCCAGTTTGTTTGACGGTCACGACGCAGCCATCAACATCATGCGTCGCATATTGCAAAGCATGGGTGCCGAGGTGATCCATCTGGGTCACAACCGTTCGGTCGACGAGGTTGTGACCGCCGCCTTGCAAGAAGACGCTCAAGGCATTGCCGTCAGCTCATACCAAGGCGGCCACGTCGAGTACTTCAAGTACATGGTGGATTTGTTGCGCCAGCGCGGCGGGGCCCACATTCAAGTGTTTGGCGGTGGCGGTGGCGTCATCGTGCCGGCCGAGATTCGGGAATTGCACGACTACGGCGTGGCGCGCATCTACACCCCTGAAGATGGCCAACGCATGGGCTTGCAGGGCATGATCGGCGAGATGATCATGCGCTGCGACCAGGATTTGTCCTCGCACGCGCCCAAACATCTCAAAGACATACAGGGTCACGACGCATTGGCTTGGCGCCGTCTGGCGCAACTGATGACGGCGCTGGAGAATGGTCAAGCTGACCCCGATTTGCTGGCCGCTATGCGCCAGCAAGCGAAACAACACAAGGCACCCGTGCTGGGCATTACCGGCACCGGTGGCGCCGGCAAGTCTTCGCTGACCGACGAGCTGGTGCGGCGTTTGCGCCTGGATCAAGACGACCGCCTGCGCGTGGCCGTGATCTCCATCGACCCCTCGCGTCGCAAAAGCGGCGGCGCTTTACTGGGTGACCGCATCCGCATGAACGCCATCGGCCCCTGGAGCCAGGGCCCGCGCGTCTTCATGCGCAGCCTGGCCACGCGTGACTTTGGCAGTGAAATCAGCGCCGCCCTTCCCGATGTGATCGTTGCCGCCCAATGTGCCGGTTTTGACTTGGTGGTGGTCGAGACCTCGGGCATCGGGCAGGGGGATGCAGCCATCGTGCCGCACGTCGATGTTCCGGTGTATGTCATGACGCCCGAGTTCGGCGCAGCCAGTCAGCTCGAAAAAATCGACATGCTCGACTTTGCCGAGTTCGTCGCCATCAACAAATTCGACCGCAAGGGTGCCGCCGATGCGCAGCGCGACGTGGCCAAGCAGTTCCAGCGCAACAAAGAGGCCTGGACTACACCCACCGAGCAGATGCCGGTTTTCGGCACCATGGCGGCCCGCTTCAACGATGATGGCGTGACCGCGCTGTTTCAAGCCCTGGCCCCGCGTTTGCGTGAACTGGGCTTGCCCTTGAAAGAGGGCCGATTGCCTCTGGTCAGCAACCGTCACAGCACCCAGCAAATTGTCATCGTCCCTTCTGCACGCACACGTTACCTGGCCGAGATTTCCGACACCGTGCGCGGCTACAAAAAGCGCGTCGCCCAGCAAGCCGCTTTGGCTCGCGAGATCCAGCAATTGCGCGCCGCTGCCCGCATGCTGGCCGAGAGCAAGCCCGACAAACCCAAGGCCAGCGAGGCGGCCCTGGATCTGGCGGCCAGTCGCGAGCAGTATTTGGGCGCGGCCGAACGCAAATTATTGGCTCAGTGGGATGACATGCAACAGGCCTACGCCGGCGACGAGTACGTGGTGAAAATTCGCGACAAGGAAATCCGCACAGCGCTCATCCACACCACGCTCAGCGGCAACAAGATCCGCAAAGTCGCTCTGCCGCGCTACGAGGATGACGGCGAGCGCCTGAAGTGGTTGATGCTGGAAAACGTCCCCGGCAGCTACCCTTACACCGCCGGGACTTTCGCCTTCAAACGCGAGAACGAAGACCCGACACGCATGTTTGCTGGCGAAGGCGATGCCTTCAGGACCAACCTCCGGTTCAAACTCCTCTCTGAAGGAATGCCAGCCAAGCGCCTGTCCACGGCCTTTGACTCGGTCACTCTGTACGGCCACGAACCCGACGAGCGCCCCGACATCTACGGCAAGGTGGGCAATTCGGGCGTGAGCATCGCCACCCTGGATGACCTCAAGGTGCTCTACGATGGTTTTGACCTGTGCGACCCGGCCACCAGCGTATCGATGACCATCAACGGCCCGGCACCGACCATTTTGGCGATGTTCATGAACACCGCCATCGATCAGCAAGTCGCCAAGTTCAAGGCCAACAACGGCCGCGAGCCCACCGACACTGAAACGGCCAAAATCAAGGCCTGGGTGCTGCAAAACGTGCGTGGAACTGTGCAGGCGGACATCCTCAAGGAAGATCAAGGTCAGAACACCTGTCTGTTCAGCACCGAATTCAGCCTGAAGGTGATGGGCGACATCGCCGAGTATTTTGTTCACCATCAGGTGCGCAACTTCTACAGTGTGTCGATCAGCGGTTATCACATCGCCGAGGCCGGGGCCAACCCCATCAGCCAATTGGCGTTCACGCTCTCCAACGGCTTCACTTTTGTGGAAGCCTACTTGGCGCGTGGCATGCACATCGACGATTTTGCGCCCAACCTGTCCTTCTTCTTCAGCAACGGCATGGATCCTGAGTACACCGTGTTGGGCCGCGTGGCGCGACGCATCTGGTCGGTGGCCATGAAAGAGAAGTACGGTGCCAACGAACGCAGCCAAAAGCTCAAGTACCACATCCAAACCAGTGGCCGCAGCCTGCACGCGCAGGAAATTCAGTTCAACGACATCCGCACCACGCTGCAAGCCTTGATCGCCATCTACGACAACTGCAACAGCTTGCACACCAACGCCTTTGATGAGGCCATCACCACCCCCACCGAAGACTCGGTGCGTCGGGCCATGGCCATACAGCTGATCATCAATCGCGAATGGGGCTTGGCCAAAAACGAGAACCCCAACCAAGGGGCGTTCATCATCGACGAACTCACCGAGTTGGTCGAAGAAGCCGTGCTGGTTGAGTTCGACCGCATCGCCGAGCGCGGCGGTGTTTTGGGCGCCATGGAGACCGGCTACCAACGTGGCCGCATTCAAGACGAGAGCATGCACTATGAGATGCTCAAGCACACCGGCGAGTACCCCATCATCGGCGTCAACACCTTCCGAAATCCCAAAGGTGACCCGGTCCCCGAAGCGCTGGAATTGGCCCGCAGCACCGAGGAAGAAAAACAAAGCCAGCTCAAGCGACTGCGCGATTTCCACGCTCGGCAGGCCGATCAGGCACCGGTGCAGCTCGCGCGACTCAAGCAGGCTGTGATCGAAAACGGCAATGTGTTCGAAGCTCTGATGGACGCAGTGCGTTGCTGCTCATTGGGTCAGATCACCCACGCATTGTTCGAGGTGGGTGGCCAGTACCGCCGCAATATGTGAAAACACTCGCCCGTCTGGGCGAGTGCGGTGCTCAGACTTCCAGGTTGTCGATCAGCCGGGTGGCGCCCAGTCGCGCGGCGGCCAGCACCACGCTTTGGCCCAAAATGGACTCATCTGGGGTCGGTGGCAACAAATCCATGCGGCGGCGCAGCGTGATGTAGTCCACTTGCCAGCCGTTGGTTTGTAGCGCCATAGTGGCCTTGTGTTCCAGTGCCTGCATGTCAAGGCGGCCGGCTGGGGCGGTTTGCACCGCTTGAGCAATGGCGCGCAGTTGTGCGTAAAGCTCAATTGCTTGCGCCCGCTCTGGTGGACTCAGGTAGCCGTTGCGCGAGCTCAGCGCCAATCCATCGTCAGCCCGGCAGGTGGGCTCACCCACGATGCGAGTAGGCAGAGCGAATTGATGCACCATGCGCTCGATAATGCGCCACTGCTGGTAGTCTTTTTGACCAAAGACCGCTACATCGGGTTGGACACAACCTAGCAGCTTCATGACCACCGTGCACACCCCAGTGAAAAATCCGGGTCGGAAGTGCGCCTCCAAGATATTGGCCAACACCGGGTCGGGGTGGACCTTGTAGGACTGTGGCAGGGGATAGAGCTCGCCCTCGGTCGGTGCGAAGACCAGATCGCAGCCACGACCGGCCAACAGTTCGCAATCGCGCTCCAGGGTGCGTGGGTAGCGGTCAAAGTCTTCGTTCGGGGCGAATTGCAGCCGGTTGACGAAGATGCTGGCCACCACCTGCTGGCCGTGGCGGCGCGCGGTGTCGATCAGCCGCAAATGGCCTTCATGCAGATTGCCCATGGTGGGAACCAGCACGCGCGCTTGGACCGGTTCGAAGGCCTGGCGCAATTCTTTGAGGGTGTGAACGATTTTCATGGTCTTGGGGCTGTGAATGCTACCCGATGCTCAAGCGATTTCAGGGGAAACCCTGGGGCCAGCTCGGATTGACCTTGAGTCGAGTCGGCCCTTCATACTCAAACCTTTGTTTTTGGTTTAAGATGGGATTTTGCTCTTATCCATGAGGTTTTTAAGATGAAAAAGCAGCTTTTGTCCCTGGCTTGCGCTGCCCTGCTGGCCACCCCTTTTGTCGCCTCGGCCAACACCCTTGAAAAAGTCAAGGCATCGGGCACCATCACCATGGGTGTGCGCGACTCTTCCGGTGCTTTGTCCTACACCTTGGGCGACGGCAAGTACGCCGGCTACCACGTCGAGATTTGCCAGCGCATCATCGAGCAGGCTGAAAAGGCCGTGGGTCGCAAGCTGCAAACCAACTATGTTTCGGTCACCTCCCAAAACCGCATCCCGCTGACCCAAAACGGCACGGTGGACATCGAGTGTGGCTCGACCACCAACAATGCTGCCCGCCAGCGTGATGTGTCTTTTGCAGTCACCACCTACGTGGAAGAGGTGCGCATCGCCGTGAAAGCCAACTCGGGCATCACCTCGATCAACCAGCTCAACGGCAAAAACGTCGCCACCACCACTGGGACCACTTCGGTGCAGCACCTTCGTCGCCACGAGCGCGGTGCCGGCGTTGACTTCAAAGAGGTTTATGGCAAAGACCACGCCGAGAGTTTCCTATTGCTCGAGTCGGGACGTGCCGACGCCTTTGTGATGGACGGCCAAATCTTGGCGGGTAACATTGCCAGCGCCAAAAACCCGGGTGATTTCCGCATCGTTGGTGAAGTGTTGTCGGTCGAGCCCATCGCCATCATGATGCGCAAAGACGACCCGGCGTTCAAGAAAGTCGCCGATGACACCATCCGTGGACTGGCCCAAAGCGGCGAGTTGGCCAAGATCTACGACAAGTGGTTTGTCCAGCCCATTCCGCCCAAGAACACCCGAGTCGGCTTGCCCGCCAGCGACATCACCAAGGCGGCTTGGGCCGGTCTGAACGACAAGCCCATGGAAGACTACGTCAAAAAATAAAAAGCGGCCACTTTGATGTTTTGGGACTGGGCTGTATTTCTCCAAGACGACGGCGGCGGCCGCACCTACCTCGAATGGATGTTCGAGGCTTGGGGCTGGACGCTGTCTGTCGCGGCTTGTGCCTGGGTCGTGGCCATGTTGTTTGGTTTGGGCGTGGGGGTATTTCGTACCCTGCCCAACAGCCCTTGGCTGAGCCGTCTGGCCCATGTCTGGGTCGAGCTCTTTCGCAACATTCCCTTGTTGGTGCAGATATTCCTTTGGTATTTTGTGCTGCCCCGGCTGTTTCCGCCCATGCAGCAGTTTCCCGGCTTTTTACTGGTGGTGCTGGGTTTGGGGTTCTTTACATCGGCCCGCATCGCTGAGCAGGTCAGGGCGGGCATTGGGGCTTTGCCGCGTGGCCAGCGCTATGCAGCCATGGCGATGGGGCTCACCACTTGGCAGTCGTACCGCTATGTGCTCATGCCCATGGCTTTACGGATCATTTTGCCGCCGCTGACCTCTGAGTCGATGAACTTGCTGAAAAATTCTTCAGTGGCTTTTGCCGTGTCCATTGCCGAACTCACCATGTTTGCCATGCAGGCGCAGGAGGAAACCTCGCGCGGGATCGAAATCTATTTGGCCGTCACGGCGCTGTATGCCGCGTCAGCCTTTGCCGTCAATCGCGTGTTTGCACTCGTGGAACGGCGCACGCGGGTGCCAGGCTTCATCGCTGCAGGTCAAACCGGCGGGGGGCATTGAGTCGTGGACTTTGACCTGACATTTTTCAGCAGCGACCTGTTTTTCAAGTTTTTGCTCAAGGGTCTGATCTTCAGTGTCCAATTGACTGTGGTGGCCACCTTGGGTGGCTTGGTCTTGGGCACGGTACTGGCGCTGCTGCGCCTATCGGGCCGCCCTTGGTTGTCCGTTCCCGCCACCGCCTATGTCAATGGCATGCGCTCAGTTCCCCTGGTGATGGTTATTTTGTGGTTCTACTTGCTGATTCCGTTTGCGATCGGCAAGCCCATCGGGGCCGAGATTTCGGCGGTGATCACCTTCATTGCCTTCGAGGCCGCCTATTTCAGTGAGATCATGCGTGCAGGCATCCAGTCGATTCCGCGCGGGCAAGTCATGGCCGGGCAGGCGGTGGGCTTTACCTATGCCCAAAACATGCGCCACATCGTGCTGCCGCAGGCGCTGCGCAACATGCAGCCGGTGCTATTGACGCAGACCATCATTTTGTTTCAGGACACCTCGCTGGTGTACGCCATTGGGGCCTACGATTTGCTCAAAGGCTTTGTCACCGCCGGCAAAATCTACGGTCGGCCTGAAGAGGCCTACCTGTTGGCTGCGGTGGTTTATTTCATCATTTGCTACTCGCTGTCCAGCCTGGTGCGCCATTTGCAAGCCAAGGTCGCCATCGTGCGCTGAAACCGGGGGAAAGAACACATGATCGAAATCAAAAACGTCTCCAAATGGTATGGCCCAGCCCAGGCGCTCAACAACTGCAGCACCCAAGTCGCCAAGGGCGAAGTGGTGGTGGTGTGCGGTCCCTCGGGCTCTGGCAAATCCACCTTGATCAAGACCATCAATGCGCTCGAACCCATCCAGCAAGGTGAAATCTGGGTCGATGGCACGCCAGTGCATGACCCCGCCACGCCTCTGCCGCAATTGCGCAGCCGCGTGGGCATGGTGTTTCAGCACTTCGAGTTGTTTCCTCACCTATCGGTCACCGAGAACCTGATTTTGGCGCAGGTCAAGGTGCTGGGTCGCACTCCCGAACAGGCGCTTGAGCGCGGCCTCAAGTACTTGGACCGCGTGGGCCTGATGGCACACAAAGACAAGTTTCCCGGCCAACTCTCGGGTGGCCAGCAACAGCGCGTGGCCTTCGCCCGTGCGCTCAGCATGGACCCCATCGTCATGCTGTTTGACGAGCCCACCTCGGCGCTCGACCCCGAAATGGTGGGTGAAGTGCTGGAGGTCATGATGAGCCTGGCGCAAGAAGGCATGACCATGTTGGTGGTGACGCACGAAATGGGTTTCGCACGAAAAGTCAGTGATCGCGTCATTTTCATGGATGTGGGCGGTCGCATTTTGGAAGACTGCAGCCGCGACGAGTTTTTCAACCACCCGGAAAACCGTCAGACGCGCACCAAAGAGTTTTTGGCCAAGATCCTGCAGCAATGAAGGCCCGCCTGCAGCGGTGGCCCTTGGCGCAGCCCAAACCGGCCTTGCGGCTTGCCATAATCTGGGCATGAGCCCCCAAATTCAAACCATTACCCTGACCCGGCCCGACGACTGGCACTTGCATGTCCGCGACGGGGCGGCCATGCGCGACGTCGTGCCCCACACCGCAGCGCAGTTCGCTCGCGCCATCATCATGCCCAACCTCAAGCCGCCGGTGACCACCGCTCAGCAGGCCCTGGCCTACCGCGAGCGCATTTTGCAGGCGGTGCCCGAGGGGGTGTCATTTGTGCCGCTGATGACGCTCTACCTCACCGACAACCTCGCCCCTGACGAGATCGCGCGAGCCCACGAAGCGGGCGTGGTCGCCCTCAAGCTCTACCCGGCTGGCGCCACCACCAACAGCGACGCCGGGGTGACCGACATCCGCAAGACCTACGCCACACTTGAAGCCATGCAAAAGCATGGTTTAAAACTGTTGGTGCACGGCGAAGTGACCAACGCCGACATCGACTTGTTTGACCGCGAGGCGGTGTTCATTGACCGCCATCTGATCCCGCTCAGGCGCGACTTCCCCGAGTTGAAGATCGTTTTCGAGCACATCACCACCCGCGAGGCGGCCCAGTATGTCGCGCAGGCCGACCGTTTTGTCGCAGCGACCATCACGGCGCACCACCTGCTGTTCAACCGCAACGCCATCTTTGTTGGCGGGCTGCGCCCGCACTACTACTGCTTGCCCGTGCTCAAGCGCGAAGAGCACCGCCAGGCTCTGGTGCAGGCCGCCACCAGCGGCAGCCCCAAATTCTTTTTGGGCACCGACAGCGCGCCGCACCCGGCGGCGCTCAAAGAGCACGCCAGCGGTTGCGCTGGTTGCTACACCGCCCACGCCGCCATCGAGATGTATGCCGAAGCCTTTGATGCGGCTGGTGCCCTGGACCGGTTGGAAGGCTTCGCCAGCTTTCATGGCCCCGATTTTTACGGCCTGCCACGCAACACGGGGCGCATCATTTTGCAGCGCCAAGACTGGCGCTCGTCGGTCACGGTGCCTTTTGGTGAGGCCGAGCTCAAGCCCCTGCGCGGCGGCGAGGTGTTGCCTTGGCGCCTGATGCCGTAACACGCGACAGTGCTGCGGCCGCGCCCGGCTCACTGGCCCTGGCCGAGGCGATCGACCTCCGCCAACCCTGGCTGGCACCTTGGACACCGTGGTTGCAACCCATCCTGGAGGCCCTGCGCGATGGTGCCAGCGTGGCCGAGGCCCTCAACCAGACCCTCTCCGGTCTGGGTGCTGGGCACAGCGCACAGGGCATGCGCTTTGTGCCGCAGTCCCACTTGCCCGCCAGCGAGGCCTATGAGGCCTTCATTTTTCGCACGGGCTGCGTACCGACCCGCGACAACCTGCACGACCTGCTCAATGGCGCGTGCTGGCTGAGGTTTGCGGCCATCAAGCGACGCCTCAATTCCTTGCAGGCTGAGCAGATCGCGACCAGCGGCGTCGGGGCCACCCGTGGCCCGGTGCGCGATGCGCTCACGCTGCTGGACGAAAACGCCATGCTGCTGTGCGGTCCTGCACGCTTGCGCGATGCCCATCGCGTGCACGACTGGCAGACGATGTTTGTCCGCGAGCGCAACTTGTGGGCTCAAACCCACGTCGTCGCCTTTGGCCATGCCCTGCTCGAAAACCTGCTGCAACCCTACAAATCGATCACCGCCCATGTGCTGTGGGTCGACCTGCCTGCTTGGGGCGAGGGGACCAATCCGGTGGCGCTCGATACCGCCATGGAGCAACCGTTGGTGGCGCAACTCACCGCTCCTTGGCTCGCCACCAAACCCTTTCTCCCCCTGCCGGTGCTCGGCTTGCCGGGCTGGTGGGCCGACAACGAGCAGCCCGGGTTTTATGACGATGTGGGGGTGTTCAGGCCAAAGATCGATAAAAATGATTTTAAAGATACTCATCAATTATTAAAATAATATACTAAAGTATAAATAAGTATAGCGGAATCATCTTATACTTACTTCAACTTCATTAGACTTTCAGGAGCTTGGTCATGGATCCGGTTCGCAATCCTTTTGCACCCGGTGCAGGTAGCCGTCCCCCGGAGTTGGCTGGGCGTGGCGCCATACTGGATGAAGCAAAAACAGCCATTGAGCGGGCGCTCATGGGGCGAGACTGTCGATCGCAAATGCTGTTGGGATTGCGTGGTGTAGGCAAGACGGTGTTGCTGAATCAAATCGAAGAGTTGGCAGAAAAATCTGGGCATTTGACCTCTTTCATCGAGGCCCCAGAAGATCGCGAATTGGCCGAGTTGCTGTTACCGAAAATCAATCAGACGCTGCATAAGCTGTCTTTTAGCGAGCAGGCCAAGGCCAAGGTACATCAGGCCATTCGTGCGCTGAGATCTTTTGCCGCCACATTCAAGGTGACCTACGGTGAGATGACCCTGTCTGTCGACCCGGAGCCAGGCGTGGCGGATTCTGGTGACATCGAAAACGATTTGCCCGAGTTGATGGTCAGGTTGGGTGAGGCAGCTCAAGAGGCCGGCAAAGCTTGGACGCTGCTGATTGATGAGGTTCAATACCTGAAGTCCAGAGATTTGGCTGCGCTGATCGTTGCCTTGCACAAAGTCAGCCAAAGGGGGCTACCGATCGTGTTTTTTGGTGCTGGTTTACCGCAGGTCGCTGCTTTGTCAGGAAACGCAAAATCGTACGCAGAGCGATTGTTTCATTTTCCGGCCATAGGCCCCCTGAAAAGCAAGGACGCGAAGATCGCCATCAAACAGCCGATTGAAGACGCGCGCCAAAGCATCAGTGATGATGCTTTGGAAGAGGTTCTGAAAGATACCCATGGCTATCCATATTTTCTGCAAGAGTGGGGCTACCAATGCTGGAACATCGCAAAGGGGGCCCGCGTGGAATGGGCAGATGCCCGAACGGCTTCTGCGGAAGCCACTCGGCGGCTCGATGAAGGTTTCTTCAAAGTTCGATTTGATCGATTGACACCCAAAGAGCGCGAGTACGTCATCGCCATGGCAGCACTTGGGCCCGGACCTTACAGATCGTCGGATGTGGCCGAGCATTTGGGGCTCACACACCAAAGCCTGGGACCACGTCGCTCAACCATCATCAGAAAAGGGATGATTTATAGCCCATCACATGGGGATATCGCATTCACGGTGCCTCTTTTCGATGAGTATCTGCGCCGAAGCTTTCAGCACGGGTAGAGGCGCTGCCCACTGGACCTAATCACCCACTCCCTTTGGGGGATCAGGGCTGAACCCTTGATTTCTGCCCCTTCGCCCTTACCATGCAGGGCATCGGCTCCAAGGGTGGGGCTGTTCATGGAAATTTCGATGAAACGCATTGTCCTGTTCGTCCTAACCAACCTGGCGGTGATGTTGGTCCTGAGTGTGGTGGCCAGTTTGTTGGGCGTTAACCGATACCTGACGGCCAACGGACTCAATTTGGGCGCCTTGTTGGGCTTTTCACTCGTCATGGGCTTTGGCGGCGCGATCATCTCGCTTTTGATGAGCAAGCCCATGGCCAAGTGGAGCACGGGCGCACAGGTCATCACGCAACCCCAGTCGGCCGACGAGGCCTGGATCGTGGATACGGTTCGTCGCTTGTCCGACAAAGCCGGCATCGGCATGCCCGAGGTGGCCATTTACGAAGGCGAGCCCAATGCATTTGCTACCGGGGCTTTTCGGGATTCAGCCCTGGTGGCCGTATCCACCGGGTTATTGCAAGGCATGACCCGTGAAGAGGTCGAGGCTGTGTTGGCCCATGAAGTCGCTCACATCGCCAACGGCGATATGGTGACCTTGACGCTGATCCAGGGCGTGCTCAACACATTTGTCGTGTTCCTCAGCCGAATCGTGGGTTACGTGGTCGACAGCGCCTTGCGCAAGAACGACGAGCAAAACAGCGGCCCGGGCATGGGTTACTACATCACCACCATCGTGCTTGACATCGTGCTGGGTTTTGTGGCGGCCATGATCGTTGCCTGGTTCAGCCGTCAGCGTGAGTTCCGCGCCGACAGCGGAGCGTCGCATTTGATGGGGCGCAAGCAACCGATGATCAACGCCCTGGCCCGTCTGGGCCAGATGCAACCCGGTGCCCTGCCGAGTAGCGTGGCCGCCATGGGCATCACGGGCGGTTTGGGCAAGCTGTTTGCCAGCCATCCGCCGCTCGAAGAGCGCATCGCCGCTTTGCAGGCGTCTTGATTCTGCCTGTGGCGTGCAAAGGGCCGCGTAAGCGGCCCTTTCGCATTCACAGCTCCTGTAACCAACGCCGAACCGCATCAGGCCTTACGGTGGGCCTGGGACATTGTTTGCGCGGCAGATCAAACCACTCGCGCACGTCGCGCTCCAGCCCGATGCCGTGCATGTAGTTGTAGATCGCGGCCTTCAGGCCCCGCCCCAGCAGGTCGTGGTCGGCACCAGTGGGATCGACAAAGCCCACATCGTTGCGGGCAAAGCGGCCCTCGGGCAATGGCAACAACTCAATGCCATAGGCCTGCGGGTCTTGCCCCACCGGTGAGTGAACGGTGCAGGCAAAGCGGTGAAAGAACCCGCTGTGCAAACATCCCGCATCGAACAGCTGGCGCACGTATTCCAGAGCATCCACCGTGTCCTCTACGGTTTGGGTGGGAAAACCGTACATCAGGTAGGCGTGCACCAATATACCGGCATCGGCCATGCTGCGAGTCACCCGAGCCACTTGTTGTACCGATACCCCTTTTTTCATCAATTGCAGTAAGCGGTCCGAGGCGACCTCCAGTCCGCCCGACAACGCGATGCAACCGCTGTCGGCCAACAGGTTGACCAATTCGGGGGTAAAGGTTTTTTCAAAACGGATGTTGCCCCACCAGCTCACCTTCAAGCCCCGTCGCAAGATTTCTTCGGCCATGGCTTTCAGCGCTTTCGGCGGAGCCGCTTCGTCGACCAGGTGAAACCCGGTCTGCCCGCTCTCGGCGATCAGTTTCTCCATGCGATCGACCAGCACCTGCGCCGAAGCGGCGTCGTAGCGAGAGATGTAGTCCAGGCTGACGTCGCAAAAGCTGCATTTCTTCCAATAGCAGCCATGTGCCACGGTCAGCTTGTTCCATCGCCCATCGCTCCACAAGCGATGCATGGGGTTGAGCAAATCCAGCAGCGACAAGTACTGATCTATCGGCAAGCCCTGCCAAGTGGGTGTACCCACCTCGTCAAAGGGGATATCGGGCTCGGCCATGTTCGTGTATTTCACCGCGCCATCGACGCAGGTAAAACAACGCTGCAGGCGTGACGCGCCGCGTTGACCTTGTATATGCTCGATCAGGCTCAACAAGGGACGCTCACCCGCATCCAGGGTGACGAAATCGACCCAATCAAACAAACGAGGCTCGCCCAATTCACGCAATTCGGTGTTGACATAGCCGCCGCCCAAGGCGATGCGCAACCCCGGGCGGATCCGGCGTGCGGTTTGGGCGATGCGCAAGGCACCATACAGGGCGCCGGGGAAGGGCACCGACAGTACCAACAGATCGGGTTCATGAGCGGCAAGCGCAGATTGAGTCAACGAATCCAGCGTGCGATCGATCAGGTTGAGCGGGGCTGCAAGCGCTTGCGCCATGGGGTCGTAGCTGGCCTGGCTTGATGCCAACGATTCGGCATAACGCACGAAGGAAAAGCGGGGGTCGACCACATCTCGCCAGACGTCGGCCAAATCGTTCAGGTACAGGGTGGCCAAGTGGCGTGCCCGGTCTTGTTGGCCCAAGGCACCAAAGGCCCAACCCAATGGGTCTTCTTCTTCGCCATAGGCGTCGACCGCAGCAAATCGGGGCCCTTCGGGCAAGAACCCCCGGGCTGCGATGCGATGGCACAGGGTCGGGTCGCGACCTTGCAAAAAGGCCAGCGTGGCGTCGATGGTCTCGGTGTAGCGCTCAAAATGATCCAGAAACTGGTTGACCACGGCGCTGCGCGCCTCGATCGGCACATCCAAAGCCTCTTGTCGCAACTGGGCCAAGGTGTCGGGGCGCAACAGCGCCAGCACCAGTTTCAGCGCCAGGTCATCTTGACAGGCATCGATGCCAAGTGAACGCAAAAAACCCGTCAGATAAGCGCTGACCGGGTAGGGCGTATTGAGTTGCGTCATGGGGGGAATCAGGCTCAGGACCCGAAACCCACTCTGCTTGCCCAGGGGCTTGTTCATTCCTGCACCCAAGCGCGTGCCAAGGCTTCGCCCACCTTGATGCCATCGACCGCCGCCGACAATATGCCACCGGCGTAGCCGGCCCCTTCCCCCGCCGGATACAAGCCGGCGCAGTTCGGGCTTTGCAGGTTGACGTCGTCCCGATCGATGCGCAGTGGCGATGAGGTGCGCGTCTCCACACCGGTCAGCACCGCGTCGGGCAGGTCGTAGCCTCGGATTTTTCGGCCAAAGACCGGCAGCGCCTCGCGCATGGCCTGTAAGGCGAAGTCCGGTAGCACCTGGGCCAAGTCGGTGGGGGTCACGCCGGGCTTGTAGGAAGGCTCGACCTCACCCAACTGGGTCGAAGCGCGCCGCGCCAGAAAGTCACCCAAACGCTGCCCAGGGGCCATGTAGCCGCCACCCCCAGCCACAAAAGCCGCGCTCTCCAGCTGTCTTTGCAGCACGATGCCGGACAAGTGGTGGGCCCCATTCGGCGAGTCGCGGGTGTCAAGTCGAACGGCCTGTCCGTCTTCGCCCACCCATTGCTCGATCAACTCTGGCTGCTGCGGGTAGTCGCTGGGATCGATGCCCACCACCAAGCCCGCATTGGCGTTTCTCTCGGCACGTGAGTATTGGCTCATGCCGTTGGTCACCACCCGTTCGGGCTCGGAAGTCGCAGCCACTACTGTGCCCCCCGGACACATGCAAAAGCTGTAAGCGGTTCGGCCATTTTGCGCATGGTGCACCAGCTTGTAATCGGCCGCACCCAGCAAAGGGTGTCCGGCGTGCTGGCCCCACCTGGCTTGATCTATCAGGCCTTGAGGATGCTCGATGCGAACCCCTATGGAAAACGGTTTGGCCTGCATGCTCACCCCATGGCGGTGCAACATGGTGAAGGTGTCGCGCGAGCTGTGGCCCAGCGCCATCACCACATGGCGGCTGGGCACCCAGCACGCAGTGCTTTCTTTCAAAGACTCGATGCGCAAGGCTTGAATGTGACCACGCTCATCGCGCTGCAGATCACTCACCCGATGCTCGAACCAGATCTCGCCGCCCAAGCGGATGATTTCTTCGCGCAGGCTCTCTACCACTTTCACCAATTTGAAAGTGCCGATGTGGGGGTGGGCGGCAAACAGAATCTCTTCGGGCGCGCCGAAGCGCACGAACTCTTCCATCACCTTGCGCCCCAGATGGCGCGGATCTTTGATTTGACTGTAAAGCTTGCCGTCAGAAAACGTGCCAGCGCCGCCTTCGCCGAATTGCACATTGCTTTCCGTCTTCAAGGCATGTTTGCGCCACAGGCCCCAAGTGTCTTTGGTGCGTTGGCGTACCGTGGTGCCACGTTCAATCACCAGCGGTTTCAATCCCATTTGCGCCAGCACCAGGGCTGCGAACATGCCACAGGGCCCAAAGCCGACCACGATGGGGCGCGGTGTGCCTGTGCTGAAGTCTGCAACGGCAAGCTGCACCGGGGCACGCCATGTCATGTCGGGGCTGGCGCTCACATGCGGGTGCTTGGCCAATCGTGCCAAGACCTGCGTTTCGGTCGCGGTGTCGCTCAGTTGCAAGTCGACGATGTACACCACTTGAATTTCTGCCTTTCGGGCATCAAAACTGCGCTTGAACACATTCAGGTGGGCAATCGATCCCTCGGGCACACCCAACACCCCGGCGGCCAGTGCCCGCAGTGCTTGCGCGGGGTGTGGCGGGATTTGCCGATCGGCATCGGTCTCTGCTGGTGCGTCGGCCGCACGACGCTCTTCAAACGGCACCGCTTGGAGCGGTAACTTCAACTCTGTGATGCGAATCATCTGAATCCGTGGGAGGATGTTTATTCCCCAAACCCTGATCTTAATTAATTGGGGTCAGACCCCAATTTAATCGACCCCAATGTTCGGCCAGAAAAATGTGAAGTTCGCCGATACGCCGGATTCTGTGCGCCCGAGTCGCCCCGGACGTGACCGTCATTCATCTGGGCCGGGGGTCACCCACCCGGCTCGGTGCTACCTACCCGCCAGCTCTGCGGGACCACATCAACGCTGGCCTACTTGGTATTGCTGCGCGTAGAGATTGCCCGTTTCACCCGAACTGAATCGGCTCGTCTCTGTTGCTCTGATCCTCACCTCACGGTGGAGAGGTGTTACCTCCTAAGCTGCCCTATGCAGTCCGGACGTTCCTCCAGTGCGGCCTTTCGGCGCTTGCACCAGCGACGGCCTGGCGAACTTCACCCGCCCATTATCTGTCGAATTGACTCAGAAGCCGCGCCGACATCGCAGCGGCTCAGCCCAGCTCTCGGATGCGCTCGACGTGGGCGGTCAACGATCGCATGGCCACCGGCCACAGGCGCGGTGGCACATCGTCGTAGGCCCGTTCTACCCAATCTTGCATGCTGCCCTGGGGCAAGTCTTGCATGACCCGCATGATCTTGGCCTCTCGCTGCAAACGGTGCGCGCGCAGGCGGCGGATCACATCGGCGGCGTCATAGACCCCTCCGTCCAGATTACCCAGTACATGGCCGTGTGCCGGCAGAATGAATTCAATGCCGTCGCTGGCGCAGGCCGCCAGCAAGGCGTCGAGCGATCGAATGTAGTCGCCCATGTGCCCATCGGGCGGGTCGATCACCGTGGTGCTGCCATTGAGCACATGGTCGCCGCTGAACAGCAGGCCGTCTTCTTCCAGCACCAGACACAGGTGGTTGGCGGCATGCCCCGGGGTGTGGATGACGCGCAAGGTGTGTGTGCCCTCTGTGCCTGTCAATATCAGCCGCTCGCTGTCGTCCAATTCCCGATCGGGCACGAAATGGCTGGCTGCACGTGCCGTGGGTAGAGAGCTCAGGCCCAAGATGGGGGGGCGATGGCCGTGTCGTTCACACAGGGCTTGCAATGGTCGTGCGCCGGGTGAGTGGTCGGGGTGCGAGTGGGTGCAAACAATCATGCGGATGTCGCCACCCGCAGCCCGCCAAAGGCGTTCCAGGTGTTCGGCCTCGTCTGGGCCGGGGTCAATCACGATGTGACCACTGTCGGGGCCCCCCACCACATAGCTGTTGGTGCCTGGGCCAGTCATCACGCCGGGGTTACCGCAGGTCAGGCGTTGCAGGTTTTTCAGCAGTGCCACCGGGTGTTCGTACTGCCAGGCCAATTCATGCTCAATTTGACCGTCGGGGCAGGTCAAGGCCAATTCGCCATAGGGCGCTTCGTGTTCCATGAATCGCTCTTCATGGCCTTGTCGCCATCCGGCGCGCGGACAGCTGGTGAACCAGGGCTGATCGCTGGCGCAGGCCTGCAAGACCGAGTCAACACTGGCATGGCTTTTCAGGCGATCCAGGGTGCGGATGGTGGGGAAGATGATGAAAAAATCTCCTGCCTGGTGGCGCTTCAGAGCGTCCTCGGGTCGGACCCAGACCGGTTCAAACTGCTCACTCTCGTCGGCCACCGGTGTTTGTCCGACCGGCATCCGAGCGACCAAAAAAGGCACATCAAAGCGCCGAGGCAGATCGCGATCCGTCATCCAGTGAGCCAAGTAAAAGACTTGGTCGACGGCCAGTTTGTATCCTTTTTGACGACACTGCTCGGCCAAGCTGGCCTGGCGGCTGAAGCCGGCCACATCGCTGGCATCAGCCGCCAGACCGTCGGGCCGGTAGGCCAACAACAGCCCCAGTTCCTCAAGGCTTTCACGGATCGCCGCGACGCTTCGTGTGACCAGTTCATCGCTTTGTCCGGGGCGGCGTCGGCACACATCCATGGCCATGGCGTCGTCGGCGTCGATGCCACCGCCCGGAAACACATATGCACCAGGGGCAAAGCTGGCGTTGGGCGAGCGGCGCGTCATCAGCACCTCGATGCCTTGCGGTCCATCGCGCAACAGCAACAAGGTGGCGGCGGGCCGGGCCGGTGCCGGTGTGCGCGCCGGGTGCAACAACTGGCTTGGGCGTACCATGGCAGGGCCTGCGCTTATTCGGGCTGCACGCCAGTGGTCAACAAAATCCGTGCGACCATGTTGTAGCTGGCAATGGTGGTGGTGATTTCGACGATCTCAGTGGTGTCGAAGTGCTGGCGCAATTTTTCGAACAGGGCGTCGTTGACCTTGATTTGGCGCGTCATCTGGGCCGCCCACTGCACCACCAACTGTTCGCGCAAACCCAAGTCGACTTCATTCACGCCGTTTTCCGGTTGACCGGCGACGGCACGCGACAGAGCCTCGAGCTCAGCGTCGTTTCCGCCGGCTTTTCTGAATTCGGGGGCGTGGTGGTGGTATTCGTAATGGGCGCCGGTCAGGAGCGCCACGGTACAAATCGCCAGTTCCCGCAATTTGGCAGAGGTGCTCAGGTCTTGGCGCAAGTGCTTCATGTACACATTCCAACCTCGAGCGATGGGTTCACTCCAAAGCAGGACGCGGTCCAGGTTCAGCAGATCTCCCCCTCGACGTTTGGCGATTGCGTCGACCAATTCGGTGGGTTGGGGTTTGGCTTCGGGGGTCCAGGCGGGAATTTTCATGGTGCTTCCGTTAAAAAAACTTGGGTGGTGTACCCAATTATTCAATAATGTCGCTCATGCGAGTGCCATTCACCAAAATGCAAGGGGCTGGAAACGACTTTGTTGTCCTTGACGAGACACGCGGTCGTTGGCATTTGACCGCCCAGCAATACCGTTTTTTGGCCGATCGCCATTTTGGCGTCGGGGCCGACCAGATCCTCAGCGTGCGCGCAAGCACCACGCCCGAAGCCGACTTTGAGTACGTGATACACAACGCCGATGGTGGGGAAGTCGAGCAATGCGGCAATGGTGCGCGCTGTTTCGTGCGCTATGTCAAAGAACGAGGCCTGACGCAAAAAGCCGACGTCCGCGTCAAAGTCCAAGGCGGCATCATCACCCTGCGCGATCAGCCCGACGGCCGCGTCACGGTCGACATGGGCCAGCCTATTTTTGATTCGCCTCAAATCCCGTTCGACCCGATGCACGCCCGCCCCGGCGTCAGTCCAGTCGCTGATTTCCTCCTGTGGCGTTTGTCCTTGTACGGCCAAGAATCGGCCGAGGTGGCCGTGCTTTCGATGGGCAACCCCCACGCCGTGACTTGGGTGCAAGACATCGAACTGGCGCCGGTTGAAAGACTGGGGCCGCAAATCGAGCGACACCCGGCTTTCCCTCGGCGCGTGAACGCCGGATTCATGCAAATCGTGCACCGTGGCCTGATCCATTTACGGGTCTTCGAGCGCGGCGCCGGAGAGACCTTGGCCTGTGGCACGGGTGCTTGCGCGGCCGTGGTGGCGGGTATCCGTCTGGGCTGGCTCGATGCCCGAGTTGATGTACAGGCGCGCGGTGGTCGTCTGACCATCGAATGGCCCGGCTTGGGTCATTCGGTGCGCATGACTGGCCCGGCCCAAACCGTTTTCCATGGCGAAATTGAGATCCCCGAATGAACTTACCTGACAGCATGAACCCCATCACCGAAGACGATATTGCCAACTATTTGGTTCATAACCCCGATTTCTTTCAGCGCCATGCCGAGTTGTTGGCCAGTGTGCGTTTGGCCAGTCCGCACGGCCCAAGGGCGGTCAGTTTGCAAGAGCGACAGGCCGAGATGTTGCGCGACAAAATCCGTGGTCTGGAATCCCGCATCATGGAGATGATCCGCAACGGCACCGAATACAGCGCACTCAATGACCGTTTGCTGCGTTGGGCAGCCAGCCTGCTGGCAGCCACCGAGGCAGGTCAGTTGCCCCCCTTGATGGTTGAGCAGATCCAGACCCAGTTCATGGTGCCGCAAGCCGCCATACGCTTGTTGCGCGTCAGTGCCGTGCACGCCGATCAGCCATACGCTCAAGCGGTCAGCGACGTTGTCAAAACCTGGGCCGAGACCCTGGCTGCGCCTTATTGCGGCGCGCCAGCCCACGAAGAGCTCAATGGGTGGTTGGCCGATCCTAAGTCTGTGCAGTCGATGGCGGTAGTGGCCCTGCGTCACCCTTTGGGAGAATTGCTTGGCCTATTGGTGCTGGCTTCACCCGATGCGCAGCGCTACCACGCCGGCATGGGTACCGATTTGTTGGAGCGCATCGGTCAATTGGCGGGTGCAGCGCTCACCCGATTGGTGAAGGTCTGAGGGCACCAGCCGGTTCCTGATCGCAGCCAACTGACGCCATGAGTGCAGAACGCTCACCCCCATCGCTACCCCCCCAGTTGCTGCGTTATTTGGACCATGTGCGCTTTGAAAAGCGCTTGGCCGAACGGACCTGCGCCCTGTACACCGAAGACTTGAGGAAATTGCAGGTGCAGTGCCAGGGCGCACAGCTTGATGTGCTGCAGGTGCAGCCCCACCATGTGCGCAGTTGGCTGGCTCGCATGAACCAATCCGGTCGCAGTGCGCGTGGCATTGGCCTGATCCTGTCGGGTTGGCGCGGCTTTTACACCTGGGCCGCGCGTGAAGGTTTGGTGGCCGCCAATCCGGTCTTGGGCGTGCGAGCCCCTAAGGCCGCCAAACCCTTGCCCAAAGCACTGACGGTCGACCAAGCCGTGCGATTGGCCGACCACCGCTCGCCACAAGCCGACACCGATAAGGCCCGTTGGCTCGATGCGCGAGATGCCGCCATGGCCGAACTGATGTACGGCAGCGGGTTGAGGGTGGGCGAGTTGGTGGGGCTTGATATCGCCGGCAGCGCGCAAGAACGGGGTTGGCTTGACCTGCGCGAAGGTTTGGCCCATGTGCTGGGCAAAGGCGCCAAGCGGCGCAGCGTGCCCTTGGGGCAGGTTTGCACGCAGGCCTTGCAGACTTGGGTGCAATGTCGCGAGCAAGGGTTGGCACCCGATGCGCCCGCGCCCCAAGCCCTGTTCATTGGTTGGGGTGGCACACGCCTGACTGCCACCTCGGTGTGGGGCCGATTGCGCCGCCGTGCCTTCCAAGCCGGGCTCGATGTCGCCGTGCACCCGCATATGCTGCGCCACTCGTTTGCCAGCCACTTGTTGCAATCCAGCGGTGATCTGCGTGCGGTTCAAGAACTTCTTGGGCATGCCCAAATCAGCACCACACAGGTCTACACACGACTCGATTTTCAGCATCTTGCTAAAGCTTACGATGCTGCCCACCCGCGCGCTCGGCGCAAATAAACTCGGGCCAGGCCCCTGATCGGGGACAATCGGGGCATGAAGATCCTCAGACTCAAACCCGGCAAAGAGCGCTCAGCGCTGCGCCGTCACCCCTGGATTTACGACAGCGCCATCGCCAAAGGCAGCGCCGATTTGGGCGAAACTGTGCGGGTCGAGTCTGATACCGGGCAATTCTTGGGCTGGGCCGCCTACAGCCCCAGCTCGCGCATTAAAGCCCGCATTTGGAGCTTTGAGCCTGAACAACGCATCGACGCCGATTATTTTCGACAGACTCTTCAAAGCGCCATTGCGGCGCGGCAACGCTTTGACATTCAAAGCGATGGAATGCGACTGGTGCACGGTGAGGTCGACGGTTTGCCCGGACTGATTGTCGACCGCTACGGCGCCACCTTGGTTGCGCAGTTTCTCTCGAGCGGCACCGAGCGTTGGAAAAATACCTTGGCCGATTTGTTGCTGGAACTCACCGGAACCACCCGCTTATACGAGCGCTCCGATTCGGGCGTGCGCACACTGGAAGGCCTCGAGCCCGTCAGCGGCTGGCTGCGTCTCGGCCCCAACGACGACGGCCATACCGAAGTGCGCCTGCGCGAGCACGATTGGCAGCTGACCTTGGATGTGGCACAAGGCCACAAAACTGGCTTTTACCTGGACCAACGCGACAGCCGTCATAAATTCGCTCAATACGCTCGCCGGTTAGGCTTCATGCGCGTGCTCAATTGCTATTGCTACACCGGTGGCTTTACCATCGCCGCCTTGCAAGGCATGCGTGCCGGGGGATCCTTGGACAGAGGGGGTAAAGTCACTTCGATCGACTCGTCCGGACCGGCCATCGAGCGCGCCCGTGACCATGCAGTCCTCAACGGATTCGACCCCCATCACGCCGAGTTCCTCGACGCAGACGTCAATCAAAGCCTGCGCCGTTTTCACCAAGAGGGACGCACCTTTGACGCCATCGTCCTCGACCCGCCCAAATTCGCGCCCACCGCGGCACATGCCGATCGGGCTGCGCGCGCTTACAAAGACATCAACCGACTGGCCTTCAAAATTCTGGAGCCCGGCGGGGTGCTCTTCACTTACAGTTGCTCGGGTGGCATCGGCGTCGAGTTGTTTCACAAAATCGTCGCCTCGGCTGGCACCGATGCGGGTGTCGATGGCTATATCTCCGAGCGCATGCAAGGTGCCCCTGACCATCCCATGACCATCCAATTCCCCGAGGGCGAATACCTCAAGGGCTTGGTCGTCGTCAAAAAATAAGCCTTGCAGAAATTGGGGTCACAGAAATTGGGGTCAGACCCCAATTAATGCCATTAATTGGGGTCTGACCCCAATTTCTGCAAGCACCTACAATTCCAACCATGCTGATACCTGCCACCATCCTCACCGGTTTCCTCGGTTCGGGCAAGACGACCTTGCTGAAAAGAGTTTTGTCCGAGGCCCATGGCCAAAAAATCGCCGTCATCGAAAACGAGTTCGGCGAAGAGAACATCGACAACGACATTCTGGTGACCGAAACCAAGGAACAAATCATCCAGATGAGCAACGGTTGCGTGTGCTGCACCATCCGCGAAGATTTGCGCACCACTTTGCAAGATCTGGCGGCGAAAAAGCGCAAGGGAGAGCTCGACTTTGACCGTGTGGTCATTGAGACCACCGGGTTGGCCGATCCCGGTCCGGTTGCGCAGACCTTTTTCATGGACGACGAAGTCGCCGAGAGTTTCCTCCTCGACTCGATCCTGACGCTGGTGGACGCAAAACATGCGGCCCAGCAGCTGAACGATCGGCAGGAAGCCCGCCGCCAAGTGGGTTTTGCCGATCAGATTTTCATCAGCAAGGCCGACCTGGTCAGCAGCGCCGAACTCGACGCCCTGCAGCACCGTCTCAAGCACATGAACCCCCGCGCACCCCAACGCTCAGTGCATTTCGGTGAGGTGTCGATTTCCGAGGTTTTTGACCTGCGTGGCTTCAATCTGAATGCCAAACTCGACATCGACCCCGAATTCCTGTCTGGCGACGGACACGGACACGAGCATCATGACCATCATGACCATGCACATGGCGAGCACTGCGATCACCCATCTCACCAGCACGAACATGGTCACCATCACCACCATGACGACGATGTGAAAAGCTTCGTCTTCAAGGCCGTCAGGCCGTTTGATCCCGCCAAATTAGAGGATTTCCTGGGTGCCATGGTCAACGTCTATGGCCCTCGCATGTTGCGCTACAAAGGGGTCTTGCACATGAAAGGCACCGAGCGCAAGGTGATTTTCCAGGGGGTGCACCAACTCATGGGCAGCGATTTGGGGCCGGAATGGGTCAAAAACGAGCCCCGCATGAGCAAAATGGTGTTCATTGGCATCGAACTACCGAAAGATATTTTCCTGCAGGGTTTGGAACAGTGCTTGAACTGAGTAAAATCCGCGCGCCACTTGCCATTGCTCAGGCAATGGATTTTGCTTCACCCTGGGGGTGAAGCGCCCCCAACGTGAGGAGACCGCACGTGAAAGCCAGCCCCAAAAGCAACACCAAGACCGCAGCCAAGCCTGCGGCCAAAGCGGCTGCCAATCAAAAAACGCTTAAAATGCCAGTCGCCAAGCCAGTCGCCAAAAAGGCGGCCAAGCCGGTAGCCAAACCAGTCGCCAAAAAGGTGGCCAAGCCGGTAGCCAAACCAGTCGCCAAGAAGGCCACCAAGCCCGCTCCCAAACCGGTGGCCAAGAAAGCCGCCCAGGTTGCGGCCAAACCCGTTGCCAAGCCGGTCGGAAAAGCTCCTGCCAAGCCCGCGGTACAGGCCGTGACACCCAAGGCCGCCAAAGCGGCTGCCCTCCCTGTCACCAAACCGGTGGCTGCACCTACGTCGCCCGCTGTCGCCTGGGCCGATGCAACCCGTAAATTCACTGGGCGTGCCGCCAAAGCGGCCGCTGGCGTGCCTCCGCCGCCCAGCACCATTCCTTTTTCTAACCCTGCCAAAGCCAGCTTTGGCCCGGACACCGAAATTCGTATGCCTACATTAGTTCCCGTCATCCCTAAAAAAGACCCTAAACTGGCCAACAACTGGAAGAAAAAACCAGTCGAAGAACTCACCGATGAGGAAGTACTGTCGATGTCGGATAACGACTATATGAACGACACGCAAATGGCCTTTTTCCGGCTGAAATTGCAAGCGCTCAAGCGCGACATTTTGGCCAACGCCGGTGAGACCACCGAACACCTGCGTGAAGACACCGTCATTGTTCCTGACCCGGCCGACCGCGCCACCATTGAGGAAGAGCACTCTCTGGAGCTGCGCACGCGCGACCGTGAACGCAAATTGCTGAAAAAAATCGAGCAATCGATTCAGCGCATTGATCAGCGCGATTACGGCTACTGTGATGAAACCGGCGAGCCCATCGGCGTCGCACGTTTACTGGCCCGCCCCACCGCCACTCTGTCCCTGGAAGCACAGCAACGCCGCGAGTTGAAGCAAAAAATGTTTGGAGATTAAAGCACTCACTGGCGGGCCGTTTCATCGCGGCCCACAGGCTCATTTCTCAGGCTCATCCGATCAGATGGGCTTTTTTTCGCCTGGCACTCAAGCCGGATTTATTCATGCACCACATCACGATCTTTCTCTAAGTGCTTCATTTTACTCATATTTTTGATCGAAAAATTTTTCGAATCATTAATCTAAGTCCTTGATTTCATTGAAAAAATATGTACCCCCCCCTTGCATGGGATTGAAATCCTGATACAGTGCAAAAAAGTGCAAAAAAGTGGTGAAAAGTGATTATTACTTTCCTCATGTTGCACCAAGTTGATCAAAGGGGTAGGTTTTGTTTCAGGGTGCATCTTCGCTCATTCTGGACGCCAAGGGGCGTTTGTCTGTGCCTACCCGCCATCGCGAGGTGCTCAGCGCCACTGCGTCCGGACAATTGACCCTCACCCGTCATCCTCATGGTTGCCTGATGGTGTTCCCTCGTCCCGAGTGGGAGCAGTTCCGTGCCCGCATCGCCGCCTTGCCGATGAGTGCGCAGTGGTGGAAGCGCATCTTTTTGGGCAATGCGATGGATGTCGAGATGGATGGCACCGGCCGCGTGTTGATCTCGCCCGAGTTGCGTGCCGCCGCAGGCATCGAGAAAGACACCATGCTGCTTGGCATGGGCAATCATTTCGAGTTGTGGGACAAGGCCACCTACGAAGCGCAGGAAGAGCAGGCCATGCAGGGCGATATGCCGGACGTGTTCAAGGAATTTTCATTCTGAAAGCGCATGCGTGGAAGAGACATGGCAACACACCACGGTTTTATTGAACCAAGCCGTCGATGCATTGGGCATCCAAGCCGACCGCACTTACATCGACGGAACCTTTGGTCGCGGTGGACACAGCAGATTGATTCTGAATGCACTCTCGCCACAGGGTCGCTTGATTGTTTTCGACAAAGATGCGCAGGCGATCAGCGTGGCGCAATCATGGGGAGATTCCAGGCTCGAGATTCGGCACAGCGGTTTCTCGGCGATGGGCGAATGGCCCGCATCTTCGGTGGCTGGCGTTTTGCTCGATCTTGGAGTGAGCTCGCCACAGATCGACAACCCGGAGCGGGGTTTTTCTTTTCGTCACGACGGACCGCTGGACATGCGCATGGACACCACGCGCGGTCGATCGGTGCGGCAGTGGCTCGAACAGGCCGAGCAGGCCCAGATCGCGGAGGTCATTCGTGAATACGGCGAAGAACGGTTTGCTGCACAAATTGCAAAGGCGATTGTTGCTCGCCGACAAGAGCGGGGCGTTCCTGCAGGCACCGCTGAATTGGCCCAGCTCGTGGCTGGCGCGGTCAAAACCCGCGAGCCGGGCCAGGACCCTGCAACGCGGACATTTCAGGCTTTTCGGATTTTCATCAACGCCGAGCTTGAAGAGCTCGAACAAGCGCTAGAGGGGGCATTGAAGATCTTGCAACCGGGCGGACGTTTGGCAGTCATCAGTTTTCACTCGCTGGAAGACCGCATCGTCAAACAATTCATCGCGAAACATTCGCGCGCTGAAGTGGATCGTCGCGCCCCTTGGGCCAGTGGTCGCCCCTTGTTGCTACAGGCCTTGGGGAGGATGCGCCCAGATGCCCAAGAAGTGGCGCGCAACCCCCGCTCGCGCAGTGCCCTGCTGCGCATTGCCCAGCGTACCGAGGTGCCCGTGTGACGCGCGTGCACTTGTTCTTGCTGCTGTTGATCCTGGGTATCTCGGTCGTGCTGGTGCGCACCCAATACGAGTCGCGCAAACTCACTACCGACATCGACCGCGCGCGGGCCGAAGCGCGTCGGCTGGAAATTGAGCGCGAGCGTCTGGACTTGGAAGCCCGCACGCAAGCTACACCTCTGAGGGTGGAAAAATTGGCGCGTGAGCAGTTGGGCATGCGTACCATCTCGCCGGCCATCACCGTGTATGTCGCTGACCCCGCCAAGACCACGGCGATTTCGGAGAGGCAGCCATGAGGCGCTCCGTCCAATACACATCCAGCCCCTTGCTGGCCTCGAAGACGCCGGTTTGGCGCAGCCAATTCGTCGTGGCCTGTATTGCCTTGGGTTTCCTGGGCTTGGTCGGTCGTGCAGCCTATGTGCAGTTGATCGAAAATGATTTTTTTCAGCGCCAAGGGGCGGTTCGCTTCGTTCGCACGCTGGAGTTGCCGGCCAACCGCGGTCGAATTTTGGATCGCAGTGGCCATATTCTGGCCTCCAGCGTACCCGTGCCCAGCATCTGGGCCAGCCCGGAAGACATGGACGACGAACCGAGCAAACTGGCTGCCTTGGCCAAAGTGTTGCAGATGCCCTTGACCGATTTGCAGCAACGCGTCAGCGACAAAGAAAAGAATTTTGTTTGGCTCAAGCGCTTGGCTGGGGAGGAGATCGCCCGCGAAGTCAAGGCGCTGGGCATCAAGGGTGTGTTTGAGCGCAAAGAGTACAAACGCCTCTACCCCGAAGGCGAAGCCGCTGCGCACGTGGTGGGTTTCACCAACGTGGAAAATATCGGTCAAGAAGGCATAGAACTGGCTTTCAATGAAAAATTGGCAGGTAAGAACGGTACCCGCCGCGTCATCAAGAACCGTTTGGGGCAAGTGGTCGAGGACATGGGCCAAACCGTGTTGCCCATCGACGGTCACGACATTCAACTCAGCATCGACAGCAAGGTTCAATTCTTCGCCTATCAGAAGTTGCGCGAAGCAGTCCTCGAGCACAAGGCCGCCGCCGGGAGTGTGGTGGTGCTCGATGTCCAAAGTGGCGAGGTCCTGGCTTTGGCCAACTACCCCAGCTACTCGCCCGATAAGCGTGGCGCGCTCAGCGGATCGCAGTTGAGAAATCGGGCGCTGACCGATACTTTCGAGCCTGGCTCGACCATGAAACCTTTTGTCATTGCCTTGGCGCTTGAGCGCAATCTGGTCAAGCCCGAGACCCCCATTCAGACCGCGCCCGGCAAGTTGGCCATGGGCGGCCACGTCATCAGTGACGCACACCCGCATGGCGTGTTATCGGTCAACGAAGTCATCCAAAAATCCAGCAACGTGGGCACTGTCAAGATCGCTATGCAGATGCCGCCCCAGGCGATGTGGGAGATGTTCACCCAAGTTGGTTTGGGTCAAAAACCCCAAGTGCCTTTTCCCGGCGCAGTGGCGGGCAAACTGCGTGCCCCCAACACCTGGCGCCCCATCGAGCAGGCGACCATGAGTTATGGCTACGGCCTGTCGACCAGTCTGTTCCAGCTCACCCATGCATACACCTTGTTCGCTCGCGAAGGCGTAATGCTGCCCGTCTCGATGATCAAGCACCCAGAGAACGAAGTGATTTCGGGCCAGCGTGTGATCAATGTGCGTCATGCCAATGCTGTGCGCAGCATGCTCTACACCGTGACCCAACCTGGTGGCACGGCGCAAAAAGCGCAAACCGTGGGGTACACCACCGGCGGCAAGACCGGAACCGCCCACAAGGCAGAGGGCAAGGGTTATGGCCGCAAATACCGTGGATTCTTTGTTGGCCTGGCACCGGTTGAGCAGCCTCGCATCGCTGTCGGGGTGATGATCGACGAACCCACCAATGGCAAATACTACGGCGGGGACGTGGCCGCCCCCGTGTTCAGCCAAACCGTGCAGCAGACCTTGCGCATGATGGGCGTGGCCCCTGACATGACAGTCAAGCCGCAAGTCATCGCCCGTACCGAGCCGGAGTCGTTCTGATGCAGCACTTCAGTACACCCGACCAAGTTGCCCAGTGGTTGCACCAGAGGGGTGCTCGACGCTTGCATACCGACAGCCGAAAAGTCGCTGCCGGCGACGCCTTCCTTGCCTGGCCTGGCGCGCGTCACGATGGTCGTCGGCACGTTGAGGCCTCTTTGCAAATGGGGGCGGCGGCATGTTTGTTCGAAGCCAAAGGATTTCAGCAAATGGCCAGCATGGCCATGACCCAAGCTTGCGCCACTTATACTGACTTGAAGTCGGCGAGCGGTCACATCGCATCGAGCTACTACGAGCATCCCAGCCTCAAGATGGACGTGTTGGCCTTGACCGGGACCAACGGCAAGACCTCTTGTGCATGGTGGTTGGCCCAAGCCCTGATCGGTCTGGGGCAGCGCTGCGCCATGGTGGGCACCTTGGGTTTGGGTGAGGTTCGGGTCGCACCGGGGCGCGATGTTCAATTGCAGGGCATGAGCACGGGTCTGACCACACCCGATGCCGTACTCTTGCAAGGGGCTCTGCGCGATTTCGTCCAAGCCGGCGTGCGTTCTTGTGTGATCGAAGCATCCTCCATCGGTCTGGAAGAGGGGCGACTGGAAGGTACCCGCGTGCGGGTTGCGCTGTTCACCAATTTCACCCAAGACCACCTGGACTACCACGGCGACATGTCTGCTTATTGGCAGGCCAAGCGACGCCTCTTTGACTGGCCCGAATTGCAGTGCGCGGTGGTGGCACTGGATGACCCCAAGGGCCGGGAGTTGGTTGACGATTTGCGCCGCAACCGACCTGATCTGCGCATTCTGAGCTATGGTTTGCATGCCGACGCCGATCTACGCGCCGAGCAGGTGCGTTGGCTGCCGGGGGCCAACGGCCAATGGACCCAGCGCTTGACCGTGTGCGAAGGCAGTGTGACCCATGAGATGAGCATCCCTTGGGTGGGCGAACACAATGTGCGCAATATGCTGGCGGTGATTGCCGGTTTGCGTGCGCTGGGGCATGACTTTCAGCGCGCGTGCTTGGCCTGTGCCGATTTGCAGGCGGTGCCGGGTCGCATGCAGGCCTTGACTCACGACCATGCTCCCTTGGCAGTAGTCGACTATGCCCACACCCCCGACGCCTTGGCCAAAGCTTTGCAGGCACTGCGACCCCTGGCCGAAGTTCGGGGGGGGCAGCTTTGGTGCGTCTTTGGTTGCGGCGGTGATCGCGATCGTGGCAAGCGCGCCGAAATGGGCCGAATTGCGCAGTCCCTGGCCGATCACATCGTGCTGACCAGTGACAACCCTCGCAGCGAGGACCCACTGGCCATCGTGCGGGACATTCGTCAGGGTCTGAGCACTCAAGCCAACGCACAAGTTCAAGTCGACCGGGCGCTGGCGATCGTGCAAACTCTGGCCCGTGCCCAAGCCAATGATGTGGTGTTGATCGCCGGCAAAGGACATGAAACTTATCAGGAAGTCGGTGCGGATCGCTTGCCATTTTCTGATGTCGAGCAGGTGCAACGCGCCTGGCGCAAGGAGGCCGCATGAGCGCCGTCTTGTTCAGTTTGAAGCAAGCCGCGACTTGGATCCCTGGGGCCGCCTTGGTCGGCGACGCCGACTTGGGCGTTCAACGAGTGCACACCGACAGCCGCACTTTGCAGGTTGGAGACTTGTTCGTGGCCTTGCGTGGCGAGCGCTTCGATGGCCACGATTTTCTGGCGCAATTGTCGGCCTTGGGTGTGCGCGCTGCGGTCGCCGAGGACGGATTGACTGAACACCGACTGAGCGGCTTGCAAGTCAGTGATTCGCGCCGCGCCTTGGGTGAAATCGCCCGGGGTTGGCGCTGCGCCCACCCGATTGGCCTGATCGCGGTGACCGGTAGCAACGGCAAGACCACCGTGACACAAATGTTGGCCTCGATCCTGCGCACGGAACTTGGCGATGCTGCGCTGTCAACCCTGGGCAACTTCAATAACGACATCGGTGTGCCTCTGACCCTGCTGCGCCTGCGTCCCGAGCATCGCTTGGCGGTGCTGGAGTTGGGCATGAACCATCCGGGCGAGATCGCTCAACTCGCGGCTTGGGCACAGCCCACGGTCGCTTTGGTCAACAACGCCCAGCGCGAACATCAGGAATTCATGCACAGCGTGCGGGCCGTGGCCGAAGAAAACGGTGCCGTACTGCAAGCCTTGCCGGCCCATGGCGTAGGGGTATTCCCGGCCGACGATGAGCACACAGCACTTTGGCGGACATGGGCCGGAGCTCGAGCCACCCTCACTTTTGGTCCAGGTGGCGATGTGTTTGTCGAGTCGGTGCAGCGCACCGAGTTGGGCTGGCGTGGTCGCATGACTTGTACCCCGCGCAAACTGACCTTCGAGTTCTCGCTGAACATGCCCGGCGAGCACAATTTGCGCAATGCCATGGCGGCTACCGCCTGTGCTTTGGCTGCTGGGGTTTCTATCCAGTCGGTAGGTCATGGGCTGGCCGAGTTCCGGCCTGTCTCAGGCCGCAGCCATGCGAGCAGCGTGTCGGTGGCCGGGCATCGCATCACGCTGGTCGATGACAGTTACAACGCCAATCCCGATTCGGTGCGCGCCGCCATCGACTTGCTCGCCCAACTGCCCGTGCCGCGTTTGCTGGTCTTGGGCGACATGGGGGAGGTGGGCGACCAAGGCCCGCAGTTCCACATCGAGGTCGGTCACTACGCCCGCGAGCGTGGCATCGAGCATTTGCTCGGCCATGGCGAATTGGCAGCCTTGTCGGTCCAGTCTCATGGTCAAGGGCAACACCATGCGCACATCGATACTTTGTGTGCAGGAGTGGACCGCCTGATTCCTCAATTGGGCAGCATGCTCGTCAAGGGATCGCGTTTCATGCGAATGGAACGCGTGGTTCAGCACATCGTCCCCCCGCACAATAAGGAGACTGCGACATGCTGATTACTCTGGCTGCTTGGCTACAAAGCTTGTCCCCTGAATTTGGTTTCTTCCGGGTCTTTCAGTACCTGACCTTTCGCGCTGTGATGGCCGCACTGACTGCGCTGACCATCGGATTGGCCGCTGGACCTTGGGTGATTCGTCGACTGACCGAACTGAAAATCGGCCAACCCATCCGTGGGTATGGCATGGAATCTCACTTGAACAAGAGTGGCACCCCCACCATGGGTGGCGTGTTGATCTTGTTGTCCATTGCCATCTCCACACTCTTGTGGTTCGATTGGTCCAACCGCTTCGTCTGGATCGTACTCATCGTCACGCTGGGCTTTGGTGCCATCGGCTGGGTGGATGACTGGCGCAAAGTGGTCAGCAAAGACCCCGAGGGCATGCGTTCACGCGAAAAATACTTTTGGCAGTCGGTCATTGGCTTGACCGCTGCTTTGTATTTGGTGTTCAGTATTTCCGAGAGCAATAACCTGCGCGTGCTCGAACTCTTCAGCACTTGGGTGAAATCGGGTTTTGACGTCGATCTGCCACCCAAGGCCGACCTGATGGTGCCCTTCTTCAAGGAAATCAGTTATCCATTGGGCGTGTTCGGTTTCGTCATCCTGACCTATCTGGTCATCGTTGGATCCAGCAATGCCGTCAACCTGACCGACGGACTCGATGGTTTGGCCATCATGCCGGTGGTCATGGTGGGCTCGGCCTTGGGCGTGTTCGCCTACGTCACAGGCAGCTCGGTGTTCTCCAAATACCTGTTGTTGCCCTATATCCCGGGGGCTGGTGAATTGCTGATCTTTTGCGCCGCCATGGCCGGTGCCGGTTTGGCTTTCTTGTGGTTCAACACCCATCCGGCGCAAGTCTTCATGGGTGATGTCGGCGCATTGGCACTGGGTGGCGCCTTGGGCACCATCGCCGTCATCGTGCGACAAGAAATCGTGCTGGCCATCATGGGCGGCATCTTTGTAGTTGAAGCCCTCTCGGTGATGGCTCAGGTCAGCTATTTCAAATACACCAAGCGCAAATATGGCGAAGGTCGGCGAATTTTGAAGATGGCTCCCTTGCACCATCACTTTGAGAAAAGCGGTTGGCGTGAAACCCAAGTGGTAGTGCGCTTTTGGATCATCACCATGTTGTTGTGCCTTGTGGGGCTGTCCACCTTGAAGTTGCGTTGAAATTCATGGAACACGTCACCGATCAGCGTCATGCCATCATCCTGGGTCTGGGTGACTCTGGCTTGGCCATGGCCGCATGGTGCGCCCGCATGGGCTGGACGGTGACGGTGCTCGATAGCCGCGAACAGCCTCCGCGCCTGAGTGATTTGCAATCCCGAGTGCCGCAGGCCCGTTTTCGGTCAGGCGCTTTTGACGCCGCCGTGCTGGACACCCAGACGGTTCATGCAGTCTTCAAAAGCCCGGGCCTGTCACCCGCCCAGGTTGAACCCCTATGGAGCGCCGCCATGCAGCGCAACCTGTGGTGTGGCACAGAACTGAGTTTGTTCGCCCAGGCCTTGCAAGACTTGGCACAAGAGCGCGGATACCGCCCGCAGGTTTTGGCCATCACCGGGACCAATGGCAAAACCACCGTATCAGCACTCACCGCCAGCTTGTTGCAGCGTAGCGGCATGGATGTCGGATTGGCTGGCAACATCGGCCCGACCCTGCTCGATACCTTGTCGCAGCGACTGGACTGCAACCTGCCCCAAGCCTGGCTGTTAGAGCTCTCCAGCTTCCAACTGAATGATACGCAGGGCTTTGCGCCCAGTGCCGCCACGGTACTCAACCTCAGTCAAGATCACCTGGATTGGCATGGGGATATGGCGGCCTATGCGGTTGCCAAAGGACGCATTTTTGGCCCTTCGACCTTGCGCGTGTTACGCCGCAATGACCCCGCTTTGGCGGCTTGGATGCCGACATCGAACAATGCGCCTGTCAAGCGCGGCGAAGCGTCGGTTGTGCCCGCCCCAGAATTCATCACCTTTGGCTCTGACCTGCCGCAGCGCCCCGGTGACTATGGGTTGGAGGTGGTCAACGGCATGACATGGCTGGTGCGCGCATTGCCGGCGGACGAAACCCTCAAACGGGAAAAAGGCGAAGAGGAGGAGGTATTCCTGCAACGCCTGATGCCCGCCGATGCCTTGCGCATACGCGGTCGACACAACGCCCTCAATGCGCTGGCCGCTTTGGCCCTGGCCGTCAGCACCGGTCAAGCGCTAGCGCCCATGCTCTATGGCTTGCGCGAATACGCAGGCGAGCCGCACCGGGTCGAATCGGTGGCCATCGTGGCCGATGTCGAATACTTTGACGACAGCAAGGGTACCAATGTGGGCGCCACGGTGGCTGCCATAGAGGGTTTGGGTTCCGAGCGTCGAGTCTGGGTCATCCTGGGTGGTGAAGGCAAAGGACAAGATTTCGGACCACTGGCCGCACCTGTTGCGCGACACGCTGCTGGCGTGGCTCTGATCGGCCGCGACGCACCCTTGTTGGCGCAGGCTTTGGCCGGTACCGGCGTGACACTGAGTACTTGTGACGATTTACCCGCCGCGGTGGCTTGGTGCCACGAGCGTGCCCAAGCCGGGGATGCGGTTTTGCTGTCGCCCGCCTGTGCCAGTTTTGACATGTTTCAAAACTACGGCCATCGGGCCGAAATTTTCGTGCAGGCGGTGCGTGACATCGCTGCCAGCGAGGGAGTGGCATGATCGCCAGCCTTTCCAAATGGTGGGCTCGCTGGCGCGGGACCTCGGCCGATGAGGGACCCACCGAATTGCCCGTGCGTGTCAAAGGGACCGAATTCAGCCGGACCACGGCTTCGCCGTCGCAGGTCAAAGGCATCGATCAACCGCTGGTGTGGGTTGTCACCACCCTGGTCTTGTGGGGGTTGATCATGGTCTACTCGGCATCGATCGCCATGCCGGATAACCCGCGCTTTGCCAATTACGCCCCGCACCACTTCCTGGTGCGCCACGGTTTCTCCATCGTCATCGCTTTGGTGGTGGCCGTCTTGGTGTTCCAGGTGCCCATCGACACTTGGGAGCGCGCAGCGCCATGGGTTTTCGTGGCCTCGCTGTTGCTGTTGATGCTGGTGCTGATTCCCTTCATTGGCAAGGGCGTCAATGGTGCGCGCCGTTGGATCTCGCTGGGGGTGATGAACTTCCAACCCTCTGAGCTGGCCAAGTTTGGCGTGCTCTTGTATGCCGCCAGTTACATGGTGCGCAAGATGGAGGTGAAAGAGAAATTCATTGCCTCGGTCGCGCCCATGGGAGTCGCCGTCGCGGTGGTTGGCTCGCTGTTGCTGGCCGAGCCAGATATGGGCGCCTTCATGGTGATCGCCGTCATCGCCATGGGCATTTTGTTCCTCGGTGGCGTCAACGCCCGAATGTTTTTCCTGATCGCATTCGTGCTGGTGGTGGCCTTTGGGCTGATGATCGTCCTGTCCGAATGGCGGCGTGAGCGCATCTTTGCCTACCTCGACCCGTGGAGCAAAGAGCATGCGCTGGGCAAGGGTTACCAGTTGTCGCATGCTCTGATTGCCATAGGCCGCGGTGAGTTGTTCGGTGTCGGCTTGGGCGGCAGCATCGAGAAACTGCATTGGCTGCCCGAGGCGCATACAGACTTTCTGTTGGCCGTCTTGGGTGAAGAGTTCGGCTTCATTGGTCTGCTGCTTGTGATCGGCCTGTACCTGTGGCTGACCCGTCGCATCATGCAGATCGGTCGTCTGGCCGTGGCCATGGACCGGGTCTTCGCTGGCCTTTTGGCTCAAGGCGTGGGTATTTGGATTGGTTTCCAGGCCTTCATCAATATGGGGGTGAATTTGGGCGCATTGCCCACCAAGGGACTGACCCTGCCACTGATGAGCTACGGTGGTTCGGCGATTTTGCTCAACTTGGTGGCTCTGGCGGTAGTTCTTCGCGTCGACCATGAAAACCGTCAATTGCAACACGGAGGGCGAGTCTGATGTCCCGTGTCGCACTCATCATGGCCGGTGGCACTGGCGGCCATATTTTCCCTGGCTTGGCGCTGGCTGAGGGTCTGCGCGAACGTGGTTGGCAGGTGCATTGGTTGGGCGCGCCAGCACCCAGCATGGAGAGCCAGCTGGTGCCGGCGCGGGGTTTTGAACTGCAAGCGGTCGATTTTTCCGGGTTGCGCGGCAAAGGCTGGCGCACCTTAGCTCAGTTGCCGCTGCGCCTGTGGCGGGCCATGGTGCAAAGTCGAGCCGTGCTGCAAGTCCTGCGCCCGCAGGTCGTGGTGGGCTTTGGCGGCTACATCAGCTTCCCGGGTGGGTGCATGGCCCGCATCCAGGGCGTTCCTCTGCTGTTGCATGAGCAAAACTCGATTGCCGGCATGGCCAACCGCTGGTTGGCCCTGATCGCGCAACGCGTGTTCTGTGCATTCCCCCAGGCCTTGCCACAAGGGGAGTGGGTCGGTAACCCCTTGCGCGCCGAGTTCCTGCGCCAACCCGCACCCGAGCAACGCTACGCGGGTCGCAGTGGTCCGCTGCGCGTGTTGGTGGTGGGTGGCAGCTTGGGAGCTCAGGCTTTGAACCGCATCGTTCCACAGGCCCTCGCTTTGGTGGACCCGGCCCAGCGTCCGCAAGTCATCCACCAAAGCGGTGCCAAGCAGCTCGACGAACTGCGTGCCCATTACGCGCAAGCCGGCGTACAGGCCGAGCTCACCCCCTTCATCGACGACACCGCCAGCGCCTACGCTCAGGCCGATCTGGTGATTTGCCGAGCCGGGGCCAGCACCGTGACTGAGTTGGCGGCAGTGGGCGCAGCCGCCTTCTTCGTGCCTTTCCCCCACGCTGTTGACGATCATCAAACGCACAACGCCCGATTCCTGTCCGATCGGAATGCGGGATGGTTGTGGCCGCAGTCCGACTTGACGGCTCAGGCCTTGGCGCAACGCCTTCAATCGCTCGATCGTCCCACGCTGTTGCGGGTCGCATGCAATGCGCACACCTGTCGCCAGACCGAGGCGGTTGCCCAGATGGTTCAAGCCTGTGAAGAGGCGGCCGCATGAAGCACGCCATCCGTCACATTCACTTCGTCGGCATCGGTGGCGCCGGCATGAGTGGCATCGCTGAAGTCCTTTTCAATCTGGGCTATCAAGTTTCAGGCTCCGATCTGAGCGATGGCGTCGTTTTGCAACGTCTGGGCAAGCTGGGCATTCAGACCCATGTGGGCCACAGCGCCAGCCACATCTCAGGGGCCGACGCTGTGGTGACTTCCACCGCTGTTGAAGCCACCAATCCGGAGGTGGTCGCTGCACGAGCCAAACTCATTCCTGTGGTGCCGCGTGCGGTCATGCTGGCCGAATTGATGCGACTGAAGCATGGCATCGCAATTGCCGGAACCCATGGCAAGACCACCACCACCAGCCTGGTCGCCAGCGTGCTTGCAGAAGCCGGCATGGACCCGACCTTCGTGATCGGTGGCCGCCTGATCAGTGCTGGTGCCAATGCCAAGCTGGGCGGCGGAGAATACATCGTGGTCGAAGCCGACGAGTCCGACGCCTCATTCCTGAAATTGAGTCCGGTGATGGCCGTGGTGACCAACATCGACGCAGACCACATGGACACCTATGGGCACGACTTTGACCGGCTCAAAGGCGCCTTCGTTGAGTTTCTGCACCGCATGCCTTTTTATGGCGCGGCGATTTTGTGCTTGGATGATCCCGCATTGCGCGGCATCCTGCCCCAGGTGTCGCGCCCCATCACCACTTATGGCTTGGACGAGGGTGCTCAAGTTCGCGCGCATGAAGTCCGCGCCGACGGGGCACGCATGCGATTTCGGGTCACTCGACGCAATGGCATTCAATTGCCTGACATGGATATCGTCTTGAACCTGCCTGGTTTTCACAATGTACGCAACGCATTGGCTGCCATTTCGGTGGCGGTCGAATTGGGCGTCCCCGACGCCGCCGTGATCAAGGCCTTGGCCGAATTCAAAGGCGTAGGTCGGCGCTTCCAGTCGCACGGCGAGGTCCCTTTATCGCAAGGCGGCAGTTTTACCCTGATTGAAGACTACGGTCACCACCCGGTCGAGCTTGATGCAACCATCGCCGCCGCTCGGGGTGCGTTCCCTGATCGAGCCATTCGGATCGCGTTCCAGCCGCACCGCTATACCCGCACGCGCGACTGTTTCGAGGATTTCGTGCGCGTGCTTGCGCGTGCCGATGGCGTCTGGCTGACCGAGGTCTATGCCGCTGGTGAAGCGCCCATCGCCGCCGCCGACGGGCGCAGTTTGGTTCGCGCATTGCGCGTTGAAGGCATGCAAGACCTGCATTTCAGCCCCGACGTCGCCAGTCTGGCCGAGCAAATTCGCGCCCATGTCCGGGCGGGCGATGTCGTGATGTGCATGGGCGCTGGCTCGATCGGTCAAGTCCCTGCCTTGATCAAGCAAGGGGGGGGGGAATGAATTCCTTCGAATTGCCCAAGGCTCCCGCTTTGCCCCAGCGTTGCAAAGTGGCAGTGCTGATGGGGGGGGCGTCCTCCGAACGTGAGGTTTCGCTCATGTCCGGTCAGGGTGTTCTAAAAGCCTTGCATGCCCGTGGGGTCGATGCCCACGCCTTCGATCCTGCACAGCAAGCGCTGTGTGAATTGCGCACTCAAGGATTCGACCGTGTGTTCATCGCCCTGCACGGGCGGCACGGCGAAGATGGCACGGTGCAAGGCGCACTCGAATTGTTGCGGTTACCCTACACTGGTTCTGGCGTGTTGGCTTCGGCCCTGGCCATGGACAAAGTCATGACCAAGCGGATTTGGACCAGCGCCGGATTGTCAACGCCGGCCTCGGTCAGTTTGGCCCCTGAGCAGCAAACCGCAGATCGCATGGCCCGCATTATTCCTGCCTTGGGGCTGCCCTTGATCGTCAAGCCGCCGCATGAAGGTTCATCCATCGGCGTGACCAAGGTTGAGCAAGCCGATCAATGGCAAGGCGCTGTTCAGGCTGCATTGAAACTCGATCCGACCCTGCTGGCCGAAGCTTTCATCGACGGCGAGGAAGTCACCTGCCCCGTGCTGGGACAGGGCGCGGATGCCGTGGCCTTGCCGGTGGTACGAATTGCCGCTCCCAACGGCGACTACGATTACCAAAACAAATACTTCACCGACGATGTGAAGTACCACTGTCCCAGCGGTCTGAGCGACCATCTTGAGGCCGAGATCCAGCACCTGGTCTTGGCGTCTTACCGTGAATTGGGTTGCCGAGGATGGGGGCGTGCAGACTTGATGATTCGGCGCAGCGACCATCAACCCTTCTTGCTCGAGATGAACACCTCTCCGGGCATGACCTCGCACTCGCTGGTTCCCATGTCGGCGCGTGCCGCAGGCATCAGTTACGAAGACCTGTGCCTGTGGTTGATCCGCGCGGCCTCTATGGATGGGGAGGGCGCATGAAAGCCGTGGCCATGCCCTTGACCTCACCCATGGACGTTCGCCTGATGAATGGCCTTAGCAACCTGTTGTGGGCTGGCTTGGCCTTGGGTGTGGTCTGGATGGTGGCCAGCTGGATGTCGCGCCTGCCATTGTTCGCCTTGGCGGGCATTACCATCACCGGCGACATATTGCACACCAACAGCGTGACTTTGAAAGCCAATGTCACCCCTAAGCTCACGGGCAGTTTCTTCACCGTCGATTTGCAACATACCCAAAAGGTGTTTCAGCAACTGCCTTGGGTGCGGCGCGCGGTGGTCGAGCGCGAGTTCCCGAATCGTTTGCGGGTCCATATCGAAGAACACCAACCAGTGGCTTTTTGGGGCGTGGTAGGCGATGAAAGGCTGCTCAACAGTCATGGCGAAATTTTTGAACCCAATTTGGGCGAATTGGAAACCGATGACCTGCCTCGGCTCAGCGGACCTGACAACCAGTCGATGCTGGTGTTGCAAACCTACGCCGCATTGCGCGAGCCTTTTGCTCAGTTGGGCATCACCATCGGCCAACTCGAACTCAGTCCGCGTGGCAGCTGGCGCGTGAAATCCATCCAAGGGGCTGTGGTTGAACTGGGTCGCGGCTCATTGCCGGATTTGATGCAGCGTTATGAGATGTTCGCCAAGTCCTTGCCCGAAGCCACGCAGCGCTGGGGTAGGCAAGTGAGGGCTTTGGAACAGGCGGATTTGCGGCATTTCAACGGTTACGCCTTGCGCTTGCGCGGCGTCAGCACGGTGGATCCCCAAAAGGCGAAGAAATAAAAGGAAATCACGAGGTCCATATGGCAAAAGAATTCAAGGATTTGGTGGTGGGGCTGGACATCGGAACCAGCAAGATCATGGCGGTGGTGGCCGAGTTGATGCCGGGTGGCGAAATGAAGATGGCCGGCTTGGGCGTAGCGCCCAGCAACGGCCTCAAGCGAGGCGTAGTGGTCAATATCGACGCCACCGTACAAAGCATTCAACAGGCGCTGAAAGAAGCCGAGTTGATGGCCGATTGTAAAATCACCCGCGTCTACACCGGCATCACTGGCAGCCACATCCGAGGCATGAATTCCAGTGGCATGGTGGCCATCAAAGAGCGTGAGGTGAGCGCAGCTGACGTGGCTCGCGTGCTTGAGACCGCCAAAGCCATCAACATCTCGACCGATCAGCGACTGCTTTTGGTCGAAGCGCAGGAATTCGTGATCGATGGTCAAGATGTGAAAGAGCCCATCGGCATGAGCGGCATCCGCCTCGAGGCCAAAGTCCACATCGTCACCGGCGCGCAAAGCGCGGCTGAAAACATCATCAAGTGCGTGCGCCGCTGCGGCCTTGATGTCGAACAGCTGATGCTCAATCCCCTGGCCTCCAGCCATGCAGTGCTGACCCCTGATGAAAAGGAATTGGGCGTGGTGCTGGTCGATATTGGCGCCGGCACCACCGACGTCACCATTTTCACCGGCGGCGCGATCCGCCACACGGCAGTCATCCCGATTGCTGGCGACCTGATCACCAGCGATATCGCCATGGCTTTGCGCACCCCCACCAAAGACGCCGAGGACATCAAGGTCGAGTCGGGCTATGCCAAACAGATGCTCGCTGACCCCGACATGCAAATTGAAGTGCCTGGATTGGGCGACCGTGGGCCGCGCATGCTCAGCCGTCAGGCATTGGCCGGCGTGATCGAGCCGCGCGTCGAAGAGATTTTCTCGTTGGTGCAGCAAGTCGTCCGTGAGTCGGGTTACGAAGAGGTGTTGTCCTCGGGCATCGTGCTGACTGGAGGCAGTTCTGTCATGCCGGGCATGGTTGAATTGGGCGAAGACATCTTCCTCAAGCCGGTGCGTCGTGGCTTGCCACATTACTCTGGCCCCTTGGCTGACATGGTGTCGCAACCGCGTGCCGCCACAGTTTTGGGTTTGCTGGAAGAGGCACACATGGGCCGCTTGCGCGGTCTGAAGGTGGCGCAAAAGAGCGGCTCGCTCAAAACCATGATGGGTCGCATCAAAGACTGGTTTGTAGGGAATTTCTGATGACAAACAGACGCCTGCTGCTCGATCACCCGATAGGCACACATTCGCCAGTCTTGAAATGCCGATGGCGTCCTTGCTGCCGAGGAGCGCCGCCAATGCGAGGTTCACCTTTTTCACGCGTCAATGACAACAAACTTTCACCATCAACAGCAACTGCATTTTTTGAAAATTGGAGCATCACATGAGCATCGAAATGATTGAGACCGAAGAATTCAACTCCGGTACCATGATCAAGGTCATAGGCGTGGGCGGCGGCGGCGGCAACGCCGTTGAGCATATGATCGAGTGCGGTGTCCAGGGCGTGGAATTCATTTGCGCCAACACCGACGCGCAGGCCCTGCGGGCCAGTTCCGCGCACAAGGTCATCCAACTGGGTCAAAGCGGCCTGGGTGCGGGGAGCAAGCCCGAGCGCGGCCGTGACGCCGCTGAAGCCGCCGTCGACAACATCCGTGACGCCCTGCAAGGTTGCAACATGCTCTTCATCACCGCCGGCATGGGTGGTGGCACTGGCACCGGTGCAGCACCCGTAGTGGCCCGTGTCGCCCGTGAAATGGGCATCCTGACCGTGGGCGTGGTCACCAAACCCTTCGATTGGGAAGGTGGCAAGCGCATGACCCATACCAATGCCGGTTTGGCCGAGCTTGAAGCCAATGTGGATTCGCTGATCGTCGTTTTGAACGAAAAACTCATCGACGTGTTGGGTGAAGATGTCAGCCAAGACGAGGCCTTCGCCTACGCCAACGACGTGCTGCGCAATTCAGTCGGTGGGATTGCCGAGATCATCAACGTCGAAGCCCTGGTCAACGTCGACTTCGAAGACGTTCGCACCGTGATGAGCGAGCAGGGCAAGGCGATGATGGGCACCGCCAAGGCCAGCGGTCCCGATCGCGCCCGCATCGCCGCCGAACAGGCCGTGGCCTGCCCGCTGCTCGAAGGTGTGGACATGTCTGGTGCCAAGGGCGTTTTGGTGCTGATCACCGCCGCCAAAGGTGGACTGAAGCTGTCTGAATCGCGAAAGGCCATGGACACCATCCGCGCCTATGCTTCCAGCGACGCCCAAGTCATTTACGGCACGGCCTACGACGAGAGCCTGGGTGATGAGATCCGCGTCACCGTGGTTGCCACCGGCTTGGCCGGTGTTGGTACCCAACGCGGCACCCAGCCCCTGAAGGTGGTCCGTACTGGAACCGACAACATGCCCATCGCCACGTCCACCGATGTGGGCTCAGCCACCCTGGCCGCCCCCACCATGGGTCTGGGCGTTGGCGCTCAGCCCAACTACACCCAGATGGATGTACCCAGCGTTTGGCGCAACAATCGCACGCAGGCTGCAGCCAAAGTCGACGCTCTGTCGTCCGGCGGCATGGATGACCTGGAAATTCCAGCTTTCTTGCGCAAGCAAGCGGACTGAGGCGGTAAAATCGGGTCGTGCTTCAACAAAGAACGATCCAATCCCTGACCCGCGCCGTTGGAGTGGGCCTGCACAGTGGTCAACGCGTCGAGTTGACCCTGCGTCCAGCCCAGCCCGATACTGGCGTGGTATTTCGGCGTGTCGACCTCAGTCAACCGGTCGATATCCCGGTCAACGCCGCGGCGGTTTCCGATACCCGCCTGGCGTCAACCATCAGCGCCCTGGGCGTCAAAGTGCAAACCATCGAGCACCTGATGTCGGCACTCTCGGGCCTGGGTATCGATAATCTGTATGTGGATATCACCGCCGAAGAGGTCCCGATTCTCGACGGTTCAGCATCTTCTGTTGTCTATCTTTTGCAAAGCGCCGGCATACAACTGCAAAATGCCCCCAAACGTTTTTTGCGCGTCACCCAAACTGTGGAAGTGCGCGAAGGCGAGGGCGAACAGATCAAATGGGCGCGCTTGGACCCGCACCACGGCTTCAAGCTCAGCTTCGAGATCGATTTCCGCCACCCGGCGGTGGACGCTACCGGCCAGCAGGTCTGCTTCGACATGGCCAGCGGTCGCTATGCGCGCGACATTGCCCGCGCCCGCACCTTTGGTTTCACCCGAGATGTTGAGATGATGCGCGCCAACGGCCTGGCTCTGGGCGGCGGGCTGGATAACGCCATCGTCATGGACGATTACAAGGTGCTCAATGCCGACGGTCTTCGCTATGACGATGAGTTCGTCAAACACAAAATTCTCGACGCCATGGGAGATCTGTATATTTTGGGTAAGCCTTTGCTGGCTTCGTACAGCGCCTTTCGCTCAGGTCACGCCATGAACAACCGCTTGCTGCGCGAGTTGCTCAGCCGCCCGCAGTCGTACGAGCTGGTCACATTCGACGACATCCGGCAGGCCCCGCGTGGCTTGGCCGAACTGGCGCCGGCTTGGTAAGCCATGCGCGTGCTGGGCATCGACCCTGGATTGCGCCTTACTGGCTTTGGTCTGATTGAAGCCCAAGGTCAGCAACTCAGTTACTTGGCCAGCGGCACGATCAGCACTGCCGACGCGCCCACCAATGATTTGCCCGCCCGCATCGGGCTCCTGTTCGCCAGCTTGAACGAGGTGATCGGTCGCTATCAGCCCGAGGTGGCGGCGCTGGAAATCGTCTTCGTCAACGTCAACCCGCAAGCCACGCTCAAACTGGGTCAGGCGCGCGGTGCTTGTCTGTGCGCTTTGTCCCAGGCTGGCGTTCCGGTCCAAGAGTACACCGCCTTGCAAATGAAGCAGGCGGTGGCTGGCCACGGCAAAGCGGCCAAGGCGCAAGTGCAGGAAATGGTGCGCCGTCTGCTTGATCTGCCCGGCCTGCCCGGCCCGGATGCCGCTGATGCTTTGGGGCTGGCCATTACCCACGCCCACGCCCATCGATCTTTGCACCTGTTGCGGGGACAGCGCTATGCCTCAGAAGTGGGGCGCGGCTACCGCCAAGGACGGCTGGCCTGATTTCCGTACGAACCATGCACCACCCCTATCGACTCACCTTGCAGGCTCATTCATGAACAGAAAAGGCATCATCCTGGCGGGTGGCTCTGGAACCCGCCTCTACCCGGTGACCCAGGCCGTCTCAAAGCAACTGCTGCCGGTCTATGACAAGCCCATGATTTACTATCCGCTGACCACCTTAATGTTGGCGGGCATTCGAGAGGTGCTGATCATCTCGACACCCCAAGACACCCCGCGCTTTGTCGAACTCTTGGGCGACGGCAGCGCCTGGGGCATGAGCTTTCAGTACGCTGTTCAGCCCAGCCCCGACGGGCTGGCCCAGGCTTTTCTGATCGGGCGCGAATTCTTGGCCGGACAACCCAGCGCCCTGGTGCTGGGCGACAATATTTTTTACGGCCATGACTTGGTATTGCAACTGCAACAGGCCTACCGAAGGGCATCGGGCGCCACCGTTTTTGCGTACCATGTTCACGACCCAGAGCGGTATGGTGTGGTCGAATTTGATGCCCAACAACAGGCTTTATCAATTGAAGAAAAGCCGAAAAATCCGAAATCAAATTACGCAGTCACCGGACTTTATTTTTATGATCCTCAGGTGGTGGATATTGCCCGGCAAATTAAACCTTCGGCGCGCGGTGAATTGGAAATTACCGATGTGAATCGCATTTATTTGAATCAAAAAAGCCTGAATGTCGAAATCATGGGACGAGGATACGCCTGGCTCGACACCGGTACCCATGACAGTTTGCAAGAGGCGGCTAACTTCATCGCCACCTTGCAAAAGCGTCAAGGTCTGATGGTGGCTTGTCCCGAGGAAATCGCTTATTCCCTCGGTTGGATCGATGCTGCTCAATTGGAAAAAATCGCTCGTCCCTTGGCCAAAAACGCCTATGGAAAATATTTGCTCAATTTAATCTAAATATTCCGAATGGCTTACCAAATCATCGCTACCAATATTCCAGACGTACTGGTTTTAAAACCCCAGTTATTTGGTGACGCACGTGGTTTTTTCATGGAAAGTTTTAATCAGAGAGAATTTGAAAAGGCCACTGGTGCGAAATATTCTTTTATTCAGGACAATCACAGCCGATCGGTTCGAGGGGTATTGCGCGGCCTGCATTTTCAAGTTGAAAAACCTCAGGGTAAATTGGTTCGAGTCGCCGCCGGCGAGGTTCTTGATGTGGTGGTGGATTTGCGGACGAACTCACCCGCACGTGGCCAGTGGACGGCGCAGCGCCTGAGCGTGGAGAATCAGCTGCAAATGTGGGTGCCGCCAGGATTTGCCCATGGTTTTCTGGTGTTGTCCGAATCGGCTGATTTTCTATATAAAACCACTGAATATTGGCATCCAGAATTGGAGCGCTCACTGGCCTGGAATGACCCCGATTTGAATATTGCCTGGCCCTTGGAAGAACTCAATACGCCGCAGCCGATATTAGCGACCAAAGATGCCCAAGCTGGATCCTGGGCTGATTATGTTAAAAATAACCAGAAATAAAAAACCCGGTGACTGCCGGGTGTTACTGAACCATTGAAACTGAATCAAGCCTTGATTTCGGCGTTGGCCAATTCACCTTTGGCTTGCAGTGCGGCCACCCATTGGGGCATGCGGCCGCGACCAGTCCAGGTGTTGTCCGGGTTGGCCGGATCACGGTATTTGGGCGCAACCTTGCGCCCGGCGGTGGATCCGGTTTTTTTCGGGGACTTGGCAGCGCCTTTGGTGGTCTTCGTGCGGGTTTTGCCACCCAGGGCGGCAGTGATTTGTTCGGCGCTCAGACCGGCGTTGCGAGCGATTTGAACGATTTGATTCAAAGCTTTGTCGTAGGTGCGGGAAAGCAACTTCTTTTCCTCGCGTTCGAGTTTGGCGCGAGCGGCACGGATTTTTTCCAATTGGTTGGCGACAGTGATGCGTGGCATATTTTTCCCTATATCAATCGATTTTTAAAACACTATATTCTAAATAAATATTGTATGACTCACAATTGTTAACATTTCACAATATTCTTTTGAATATCTTCTTTAAAGGAATGGCTATCCCATAACCCTCCAGCCGCACCTGAGCGGTCGCTTCAGTGTCGGCATAGGCTGAACCTAGGTTGCTTTGGTGCAAAATGCTATCAAATTCGACTCTCTCCATCATGTCCCAGACCACCCCTCGCATCGATTCCCGCGACAAGGCCGAAATCCTGGCCCAGGCCTTGCCCTACATTCGCAAGTTCCACGGCAAGACCTTGGTGATCAAATACGGCGGCAACGCCATGACCGACCCCGCTTTGCAGGCCGATTTTGCCGAAGACGTGGTGCTGTTGCGCCTAGTGGGCATGAACCCGGTGGTGGTGCACGGTGGTGGGCCGCAAATTGAAAATGCCTTGAGTCGCCTGGGCAAAAAAGGTGAATTCATTCAAGGCATGCGCGTCACCGACGAAGAAACCATGGAGGTGGTGGAGTGGGTGCTTGCTGGCGAAGTGCAACAAGACATCGTGGGCCTGATCCACCAAGCCGGTGGCAAGGCCGTGGGCCTGACCGGGCGCGACGGCGGCCTGATTCGCGCCCAGAAACTGAAAATGATCGACCTCAAAGATCCCAGCATCACGCACGATGTAGGTCAGGTCGGCGATATCACTGCCATCGACCCTAGCGTAGTCCAGGCCTTACAAAAAGACGCCTTCATCCCGGTCATCAGCCCCTTGGGTTTTGGCCCCGACAATGAAAGCTACAACATCAATGCCGACGTCGTGGCGGCCAAATTGGCGACAGTCCTTAAAGCTGAAAAACTGGTGTTGCTGACCAATACCCCCGGCGTGTTGGACAAAAACGGCCAACTCCTCACCGACTTGACGGCGCGACGCATCGACGAACTGTTCGAAGACGGCACCATCAGCGGCGGCATGTTACCCAAGATCAGCGGTGCTCTGGATGCCGCCAAAAGCGGCGTGAATTCGGTCCATATCATCGATGGCCGGGTCCCGCATGCCTTGTTGTTGGAAATTTTGACCGATCAAGCCTTTGGCACCATGATCCGGTCGCACTGATTCAGGAGACGGCCCCATGACAGAACCGAAGGACGAGTCGACCAACGAGGCTTCCCAGGCCGCGCCCGCACGCAAGCGTCCCAAGCCGGGCGAGCGACGCATTCAGATCTTGCAGGCTTTAGCCACCATGCTGGAAAAGCCCGGTGCCGAGCGCGTCACCACCGCCGCGTTGGCAGCCCATTTGCAGGTCAGCGAAGCCGCCCTGTACCGACACTTCGCCAGCAAGGCGCAGATGTTCGAAGGTTTGATCGACTTCATTGAGCAAAGCGTCTTCACCCTGATCAACCAGGTGGTCGAGCGCGACGGTGATGGCGTGGCCAAGGCCGCTCGGATCGTTGCTTTGACATTGCAGTTTGGTGAGCGCAACCCCGGCATGGCGCGGGTGATGGTGGGCGATGCCCTGGTCAACGAAAACGAGCGTTTGCAGCAGCGCATGAACCAATTCTTTGATCGCATCGAACTGAGTCTGCGGCAGGTTTTGCGTGAGTCACAGGCCGTGCAGCAATCGACCACCCCGACGGTCGAGTCCCAGGTGCGCGCATCGGTGCTGACCGCCTTCACGGTGGGACGATTGCAGCGCTTTTGCCGCTCGGGTTTCAAAAAGAGCCCATCCGAGGCACTGGACAACGCCCTAGCCCTCATGTCCTGATCGTTGCCCTCGGCCTGAGCGGACGGGTGCTCAGATCTTCAGGCCAACTTTGGCGCCCGAGGTCACGATCTCGGCCCAAGTGTTTTCGTCCACTTCAATGCCGCAGGTGCGTCTTTGCAAGCGCGCGGCGCGCTCGGGCTCACCCGCCAGTTTGACCCCATCAGTGCCGGGAGCGTCTGGGCTGGCCTTGAGCCAGTCGACAAAGGCCAGGGCTTCGGCGCTGAACGATTCGGCGCTACCCAGGGCATGCGGATCGATCACGATGCCCAACATGCCGTTGTAGACCGATCGGTGGTCGTTGGGTTCTTGGTGCCAAGTGCCGCCACCGCTCAGCGCCCCACCCAGAAGTTCACAGGCCACCGCTAACCCAAAACCTTTGTGCTCACCAAAAGGCATCAAAGCGCCATAGCGCCCATTGCTTTGCGGCACCACCACCACGCCAGGTCGTGTGGTGGGGTGGCCATGCTCGTCGATCAAGGTGCCAGGTTCAACCGACTGGCCTTTGTTGTGCGCCACCCGCATCTTGCCTTGGGCTACACGACTGGTGGCGAAGTCCAGCACGAAGGGTTCACGACGATCAGCCCCCAGGCCCATGGGGATACCGATGCAACAGGGGTTGGTGCCAAAACGGCCGTCGCCCCCTTGCCAGGCCGCCACCACCGGGCGCGAGCGAACATTGACAAAATGCAGCGAAATCCATCCGCGCTCGACCGCCATTTCGGCGAAGTGGCCGATGCGGCCCAAGTGGTGCGCGTGCGAGAGCGAAAAAATGCAGGCTCCGTGCCGGCGCACGCGCTCAAAGGCATGCTCCATGGCTTGTGTGCCGACGATCTGGCCAAAGCCGCGTTGTCCATCGAGGCCCAACAGCATGCCGTGGTCGGTGTGCACTCTGACTCCAGAGTTGGGAGACAACCCGCCTTCGACAATGGCGTCGATGTAGCGCGGCGCCATGCCGATGCCATGCGAGTCGTGACCGCTGAGATTGGCCAACACCAGGTTAGAGGCCACGGCGCGTGCCTCAGGAGCCAAGCTGCCGGCCGCTTCAAACAGTCGGGTGAGTTGGTCTTCGAGTTCTTGGGCTTGAAAGTGCAGTGCCATGGCTTGATCGGGTGTCTGTAGGGTTCAAACATTTCACCATATCTTGCCCTATCATGGCATCCGGCGTGCCCCGCAGGGGACAAACAATAAACCATCAAAGGAGATTTGCACGCATGAACCAACTCGATATGAAGGGTCGCCATGGCGTCGTCACCGGCGGTGCGACTGGTCTGGGCTATGCCATCGCCGAGCGGATGGTCACCTCGGGTGCGCGCGTCACCCTCTGGGACCGCGACATCGGTGGCATGGGCACGGCGGCCGATCGCATCAAGGCGCAGCATCCCGGTGCCCAAGTGGTTTGTGTGCATGTGGACGTCACCCATCACGCGGCTGTGGTGCAGGCCACGGCCCAAACCTTGGCAATAGCGCCAGTCGATGCGATGGTCAATTGCGCTGGCATCAGTGGTCCCAACGTCAAGCTGTGGGACTACGACGTCGCCGCTTGGCAGCAAGTCATGGACATCAACATCAATGGCGTGTTTTTTGGTTGCCGCGAGATGGTGCCTCACATGCGCTCGCGAGGGTATGGCCGCATCGTCAACATCGCCTCGGTGGCGGGTAAAGAAGGTAACCCCAACGCCAGCGCTTACAGTACCAGCAAGGCCGCCGTCATCGGCCTGACGAAATCGTTGGGCAAAGAGCTGGCCGATCTCGATATCAAGGTCAACTGCGTGACACCCGCGGCTGTGCGCACCGCGATCTTTGATCAAATGTCGGAGCAGCACATCCAATTCATGCTCAGCAAGATTCCCATGGGGCGTTTTGGCGCCCCGGAAGAAATCGCCGCCATGGTGGTCTGGCTGTGCACCGAAGATTGCTCATTCACCACCGGCGCCGTCTTCGACCTCTCCGGCGGGCGCGCCACCTACTGATTGCTGTCAACTCAGAAACCACAAGGAGAAACCATGAAACTCGTACGCTACGGCAAGCCTGGCAAAGAAAAACCCGGCCTGATCGATGCCGAGGGCCAACTGCGCGACCTCAGCGGCGTGGTGGCCGACATCGGCCCGGACACGCTTGATGAGAAAACCCTGAAAAAGCTGGCCAAGCTGAAAACCGGCCAGCTGCCTCTGGTCAAGGGCAAGCAGCGCATGGGCTGCCCCGTCAGTTTCGTGCCTCAGTTCATTGCCATCGGCCTGAACTACGTCGACCACGCCAAAGAGGCGGGCATGCCCATCCCCAAAGAGCCGGTGGTGTTCCTGAAAGCCAATAGCTGCATTCAAGGCCCAGACGACGACGTCATGCTGCCCAAAGGTTCGAAGAAAGGCGATTGGGAGGTCGAATTAGGCATCGTGATCGGCAAAAAAGCCAACAACGTGTCGCAAAAAGAAGCCCTGGACCATGTGGCCGGTTATTGCGTGGTCAACGACGTATCTGAGCGTGAATTCCAGCTCGAGCGCGGTGGCACCTGGGACAAGGGCAAGGGTTGCCCCACCTTTGGCCCCATCGGCCCCTGGCTGGTCACCAAAGACGAAATCACCAATCCCCACAAGCTGGGCATGTGGCTTGATGTCAACGGTCAGCGCATGCAAGACGGCAGCACCAAAACCATGATCTTCGGCGTCGAAAAACTGGTCAGCTATTGCAGCCAGTTCATGACCCTGTTGCCCGGTGACGTCATCACCACCGGCACCCCCCCTGGCGTTGGTTTGGGCATCAAGAAGAACGGCAAACCCGCTCCGGTGTTCCTCAAGCCCGGTGATGTCATGACCGTGGGTATCGACGGCCTGGGGGTCCAAACCCAGCGCGTGGTGGCCTTCAAGAAGGCTTAAATCACCTTCAAACCCAGGCCGCCCGGCGTGGCGGTCTGTGGCAAGGGCTCTTCATCGAAAGCCACGTCGCCGCCTTCATAAGCGGTGCCCGTGGCTTTGATGCTTTGGAAGTCAAACAAACCGGCATCCATCAGGTGTGAGGGGACGGCGTTTTTCAGGGCGTTGAACATGTTCTCCAGTCGCCCCGGGTGTTTTTTCTCCCACTCGCGCAGCATCGCACCCACCTGTTTGCGCTGAAGGTTCTCTTGGCTGCCGCACAGGGTGCAGGGGATGATGGGAAATTGGCGGTGCTCGGCCCAGCGGATCAGGTCGCGCTCGGCCACATAGGCCATGGGGCGTATCACCACATGGCGGCCGTCGTCACTGACCAACTTGGGTGGCATGGCCTTGAGTTTGGCGCCAAAGAACATGTTCAGGAAAAAGGTCTGCAAGATGTCATCGCGGTGGTGCCCTAGCGCGATCTTGGTGGCGCCCAATTCGGACGCGACCCGATACAAAATGCCTCGGCGCAGGCGGCTGCACAGGCTGCACATGGTCTTGCCTTCTGGGATTTTGTCTTTCACGATCGAATACGTGTCTTGTGTTTCGATGTGAAATGGCACCCCGATCGAGCGCAGGTAATCGGGCAACACTTCGGCCGGAAAACCGGGCTGCTTTTGGTCCAGATTGACCGCGATCAGGTCAAAGTGAATGGGCGCTCGGGCACGCATCTTCAGCAAGATATCGAGCATGCCATAGCTGTCTTTGCCGCCGGACAAACATACCATGACCCGGTCGCCCTCTTCGATCATGTTGAAAACGGCAATGGCTTCGCCCACCTGTCGACACAGGCGTTTTTCCAGTTTGTGGGTCTCGCGCTCGATCTTGGCCGGCACGCTGACGGTTTCGGTCACAGTCATCATGCCCCGATTGTCGCACCGACGGCCTGCGGCGGTGCTTCAGGACAATTTGGCGATCAGCGCGCACAAGCCGCTGAGCAAGAGCGTGCTGGTCAGCGGAATGAACCACTCGCGCTTGAAGAGGCGAAAGCGAAAATCGCCCGGCAAGCGACCAAAACCCAGTTTTTGCAGCCAGGGGGTCAGGCTGTTGATCAGTACCAGAGCGATGAAAACGACGATCAGCCAACGCAACATGGGAGCCTAAAGGGAGTGGGTTCGGTCACTCTGGGCAAAACCCATGGGTTCCCAGGCCGGGCCAACGCCCAGGGCGATGACTTTGAATAATTCACCCATCTCGTGCTCGGTCAGCAGTTTTTGCGCCATGGCACGCTCGGGCAGGCTGGCTTCTTGCAACAGATCGACCAAGCCGCTGTTGATCAAAAACCGCGCTTGGCTGGTGTAGCCAAGCACTTCCAAGCCCGCCTCTTGGGCCGCCACCGCCACGCTGGTGAAATTCACGTGGGCAGTGATGTCTTTCGCCCCCACATCGCGCAAAGGGTCGGGGTCGCTGCGGTGGCCTTGGTGGCACATCAGTGTACCCATGTGGCGCTGCGGGTGGTAGTACTCGCGCTCGGGAAATCCATAGTCGATCAAAAAAACCGCACCCGCGCTCAGGCGCTGCGCCAGGGTGTGGATGAAAGCCTCGGCCTGGGGGTGGATTTCGGTCAGGTAATCGTGTTGGCCCTCGATATCGGTGGGGGGGCGCAGATGGGTGGGGCGGTCCAGCCAAGTCCAGGGCCGTCCAGGTGCACTTTGCGCGACCACGCCGCGTTCGTGCCACACGCCGCCCACTCGGCTGAGCAGTTGCACCGGCATGGCGTCAAGCAACTCGTTGCCCACCACCACACCGGCCATCTGCTCGGGCCATTCATCGTGCCAAAACACCCGACCGGAGAAAGCGGACAACACCTCTTGTTGGCGTTGTCGCAAGCTGCCCGAGAGATCGACGATGTGGTAGCTGCGCACCTGATTGCCCAGGCTTTGTATCAATTGCGTGGCCAGTGCCCCGGAGCCAGCGCCAAATTCCCACACCTCTGAGGTGCCAGTTTGGGCCAGGGCTTGCGCCACCGAACGGGCCAGGGTGCGACCAAACCAGGGTGACAACTCGGGGGCGGTGACGAAGTCGCTGCCCGATTCGGGCATGCGCCCCAGTTTGGGCAAAGGACCGCTGTAATACCCCACCATCGGGGCGTAAAGGGCCAATGCCATGAAACGGTCAAAGCCCATCCAACCCTGGCTTTGGTCCAGCTGGCGGGCGATCATGCGGGCAAGGGCATCGGGTGCGTTCATCGCCGCATTATTCCAAATCAAGCACAATTCTCTTTTTTCAGCAAAAACCTTCTATGTCCAACTGGGTCTGGGTCAGCGGCGGTGCGTACCGCCTGGGGCGCGAAATCAGCCAGGCGTTCGCCCGCGCCGGCTGGTCGGTGGCCGTGCATTGCCACCAGTCGAAAGCCGCCGCCGCCGAGGTGGCCAAGCAATGCCGCGCCTTGGGCGTGTCCTCTTGCGTGGTGCAGGCCGATCTGGGCGACGCCGCAGCCACGACCGTCATGTGCGAGGAATTGAGTCGCGATCTGGGCACCGATCTGCGCTGTGTGGTCAACAATGCCTCTTTGTTTTTGCCCGATGCCGCGCACGACTTTGACGACGCTCAGGCCCTGGCCCAGTGGCAGGTGAATCTGATGGCCCCCATGCGCATGGGACGCTGGCTGGCGGCCCTGCACGCCGGTGGGGGCAGTGGCAGCGCCAGCCTGGTGCACCTTCTCGACCAGAAGGTGTTCAACCTGAACCCTGCCTACTTCTCGTACACCCTCTCCAAGCTGGCCTTGCACCAGGCGGTGGCCTTGCAGGCACAGGCCTTGGCACCCACCTTGCGGGTCAATGCCGTGGCACCGGGTTTGTTGTATCTCAGCGGTCCGCAATCGCCCGAGAATTTCCAGGCCGCCTCGCGCGTGAACCTGCTGCGCCAGCCGATCGACCCGGCACAAGTGGCCCAGTCGGTTCTATTTTTGGCGCAAAACCCGGCCATCAGCGGCGCCAGCCTGCAGGTGGACAATGGACAGCATTTGGTGGGCATGGACCGCGACGTCATGAATGTGCCCCTTGAGACCCTCAGAAAGTACCAGCCATGAGCCCCCACGACCCCGGTTTGCGTCATTGCCGACGCATGTTTTTGCGTGGACTGACCGTTCAGGCCCGCATCGGCATCCATGATTTCGAGCGTACCGGCCCCCAGCGCCTGATCCTGGACATCGATGTCTACGTCGATTTGGTGGCCCACACCCCTCAGGCCGATGACATCGCCGAGGTGGTCGACTACGACTTCGTGCGCGATCTGGTGCACAAGCGAATTGCGCACGGTCACATCATGTTGCAAGAAACCCTGTGCGACGACATCCTCGATGAAGTCATGGCCCACCCCGGCGTGCGGGCCGCCCAGGTCTCAACGCGCAAACCCGATGTATACCCCGACTGCGAGGCGGTGGGTGTGCAGGCCTTTCGGATGAAGGAATGAAACCATGGCCGACAAAGGCAATCAGACGCTCAACCTGACCGGTTTGCGCTTTGACGCCAACCTGGGTATCTTGGCGCATGAAAAATCGGGCCCTCAGCCCATCCAGGTCGATGCCGAACTCAATTTGGGCACCCAGCCGCTGCTGCCCAGCGACGATGACATCCACCATGTGCTGGATTACCGCAAGGTGCGCAGCATCATCATCGCCGAGTGCACGGACCAACACGTCAACCTGCTCGAAACCCTGATCGGCAAACTGGCCTACCGCTTGATGCAATTGCCCGGCGTGATCGGCGTGCGGGTGCGCATCGCCAAACTCGAAATTTTTGACGATTGCGAAGTGGCGATTCACATGGAGACTGGGCAATGGTGAACCCCTCTGGCGCACGCGTGCGGCGTGCTTCCCCCTGGGTCTGGATGTTGATGGTGGCGCTGGTGGTCAGCGCCATTTGGTGGTATCCCACCGCACGCGACCGCTGGTTGTTGCCCAAAGACCCCGACAATACGGCACGCGGCTCCGTCGGTACCAGTGGGCCGGGTGGGCCGGGCACCCCTCGGGGCACCCCGGTCAGCGTTGTCAACGCGCAAACCCTGGACATTCGCGTCACCGTCAGCGCCTTGGGCAATGTGGCCGCCCTTAACACGGCCTTGGTGCGCGCCAAGGTCGACGGCGAATTGCAGGCCATCCATTTCGCTGAGGGCCAGCAAGTCGCGGCCGGAGCGCTGCTGGCGCAAATCGACCCGCGACCCTATGAGTTGGCTATGCGCCAAGCCGAAGGACAGTTGGCGCGGGATCAGGCCAGTTGGCGCAACGCCCAGCTGGACCTGCAACGCTACCAGGAACTGTTGGTCAAAGACGCCATTGCCCGCCAGCAGGTGGAAACCCAAGAGGCATTGGTCAAGCAACTCGAGGGCACTGTCGCTACCGACCGTGCTTTGGTCGATAACGCCCGCCTGCAACTGTCGTACACCCGTGTCACTGCCCCCATCAGCGGTCGCCTTGGATTGAAGCAGGCCGAGTTGGGCAGCTTGGTGCGCGCCAGCGACCCGGCTGGCTTGGTCACCATCACCCAAACCCAACCCATGGCTGTGGTGTTCGCCGTGCCGGACGTGCATGTACCTGACATTCAGCGCAAATTGAAGGCCGGACAGGCCCTGCCGGTGCAGGCCTTCGACCGTGACCTCAAGCCCTTGGCTCTGGGACGTGTCAGTGCCACCGACAACGCCATCGACGCCAGCACCGGTACTCTGAAGATCAAGGCCATATTGGACAACCTCGAAGGCACATTGTTTCCCAACCAATTTGCTCAGGTGCGCATGCAACTCGATGTCCTGCCCCAGCGCTTGGCTGTGCCTTCTCAGGCCATCCAGCGCGGCGGCATGGGCAACTTTGTCGTGCGTGTGATGCCTGACCAACGCGTCAAACTGGTCCGCGTGCGCCTTTTGGGCAGTGACGGCGATTGGCAGGCGATCGCCCCCGAGGGCGAGTTGCAAGCCGGTGACGCCCTGGTGGCCGACGGCGCCGACCGATTGCGCGACGGCAGCCGGGTTGAGGTGGTCAGCACCTTGAAGCCGGCCTTGCCCGCACCCCTGCCCACCGCCTTAGAGCCTCGCTCAGCCCCCTTGCGTGCGGCCAAGCCCCCGCCCCCGCCCCTGAGCGACCCCAACCGCCCGGATTGGATGGATCGCTTGCCACCGGATGTGGCCGCCAAAGTGCAGGCCATGAGCCCGCAAGAGCGTCGGGCTTTTTTCCAGCGCATGCGCGAGCAGCGCCGTCAACAATCACAATGAGACTGGCTTCGCCGGTTGCCTGACGCATGAACCTCTCGCGCCTGTTCATCGTTCGACCCATCGCCACCAGTTTGCTGATGCTGGCCATCGTGTTGGCTGGCAGCTTGGCCTATCGCTTGTTGCCCATCGCCTCGTTGCCCCAGGTCGATCACCCCATCATCCAGGTCACCACCCTCTACCCCGGGGCCAGCCCCGATGTGACCACCTCGTCGATCACCGCGCCACTCGAGCGCCAATTCGGCCAGATGCCGGGCTTGGAGCAAATGACCTCGATCAGCAGTGGCGGCGCATCCATGATCAGTCTGCGCTTCGCTCTCGATTTGCGTCTGGATGTGGTTGAGCAACAGGTGCAAGCCGCCATCAATGCCGCTGCCGGTTTGTTGCCCAATGATTTGCCCATGCCGCCGGTGTACCGCAAGGTCAACCCGGCCGACGCGCCCATCATCACCCTGGCGGCCAGTTCACCCAGCCTGCCCATCACCCAAGTCCACGATCTGGTAGAAAACCGCATCGCCCAGCGCCTGTCTCAAGTCAATGGCGTGGGCTTGGTCAGCATCGCCGGCGGACAGCGGCCCTCGGTCCGGGTGCAGGTGGACACTGAGCGTCTGGCCGCAGCCGGTTTGTCGATCGAGGCCGTGCGAACCGCTGTCACCCAAGCCAACGTCAACCTGGCCAAAGGTAGCCTGGACGGCCCGGCGCGAGCCACTGCCATCGATGCCAACGACCAGTTGCGCCAACCCGCCGACTACGCCGATTTGGTGCTGGCTTATCGCAACGGCAACCCCCTGCGTCTGTCCGATGTGGCCAGCGTGGTCGAGGCGCCCGAGAACAATCGCCTGGCGGCCTGGGCCGACGATGATCCGGCCATCGTCATTCAGGTGCGGCGCCAGCCCGGCGCCAACGTCATCGACACCGTCAATCGCATCCAGGCCACCTTGCCGCAGTTGCGCGACGCTTTGCCCGCTTCAGTCGACTTGCGCGTCATGCACGACCGCACCACCACCATCCGTGCTTCGGTGCGTGACGTGCAATTTGAGTTGGCGCTGGCCGTGGCGCTGGTGGTCATGGTCATTTTTTTGTTCCTTCGCAATGCCCGCGCCACCATCATTCCCAGCGTGGCGGTCCCAGTGTCGCTGATCGGGACTTTTGGGGTCATGTATCTGCTGGGCTTTTCCATCAACAACCTGACCCTGATGGCGCTGACCATCGCCACTGGTTTTGTGGTGGATGACGCCATCGTGATGATCGAGAACATCTCCCGTTGGGTCGAGCAGGGCCAGCGGCCTTTGCAAGCCGCGCTTGAAGGCGCACGCCAGATCGGCTTCACCATCATCTCACTCACCTTCTCGCTGGTGGCGGTCCTCATCCCGCTGCTCTTCATGGGCGATGTGGTCGGGCGCTTATTTCACGAGTTCGCCATCACCCTGGCAGTGTCCATCCTGATCTCGGCAGTGGTTTCTCTCACCCTCACGCCCATGATGTGCGCCTACCTGTTACGCCATGTAACGGCCAGCGCAGAGCCCGCTTGGTCACAACAACTCTCGGGCGCCCTCCAGCGTTTGATTGACCGTTACGCCCGCGCCCTGTCATGGGTGCTCGATCGCCCCGGCCCCACGCTGTGGGTGTTCTTGGGCACGTTGGTGATGACGGTGCTGCTCTACTTGGTCGTACCGAAAGGTTTTTTCCCGCAACAAGACACTGGCGCTGTGATGTTGGTTACCGAAGCCCCGGCCGACACATCGTTTGCCGCCATGGCTCAACGCCAAAGCGAACTCGCTCAGGCTTATCTGAAACGACCCGAGGTGCGATCGGTGGCCGCCTTCATTGGAGTGGACGGCCAGAATCCCACATTGAATCAAGGCCGCATGCTGATTTCGCTGGCACCCAAGTCCGAGCGCGCTCAATCTTTGGCGCAGACCCTGGAGGCGCTGGAACAAGAGGCCACCCAGTGGCCCGGTCTGCGCGTCTATGCCCAATCGGTGCAAGACCTCACCCTCGATGATCGGGTCGCCCGCACCCCTTACAGCTATTTGCTCAGTGGCCCCGACCTGGCGGTGCTCTCTGATTGGGCCGCACGTTTGGTCGAGCGTTTGCAGGGTCATCGCCACATCAGCGATTTGAGCAGCGATCACGAATCCACTGGATTGCAAGCCTACGTGAAGATCGACCGCGAGGCCGCCGCGCGCTTGGGCGTCTCGGTGGCCGCGATCGATCAGACCCTGTACAGCGCCTATGGTCAGCGCTTGGTCTCGACCATCTTCACCCAGAGCAACCAGTACCGGGTGGTGATCGAGGCCGACCCCGAGCGCCGTGGCGGACCGGGCGATGTGCTGCGTTTGAAGGTGCCCAGCCTGAGCGGCGCGCTGGTCAGCCTGGACTCGGTGGCCAGCCTCAGCGAAATTCCGGCGCGTTTGCATATCAGCCACGCTGGGCAGTTTCCGGCCGTCACCCTCAGCTTCAACCCCGGGCCCGGCGCGTCCCTGGGCGAAGCGGTGGCGGCCATCGAGAGCGCCACCCAAACCCTGCGCGTGCAGGGCATGCCCGCCAGTATCGAGTCGCGCTTTGACGGCGCGGCCTTGGCGTTCAGCAATTCGCTCTCGAATACCTTGTGGCTGATTTTGGCGGCGGTGGTGACCATGTACATCGTGCTCGGTGTGCTCTATGAGAGTTACGTTCATCCCATTACCATCTTGTCCACCTTACCGTCGGCGGCGTTGGGTGCCTTGTTGGCCCTGCTGCTGGCCGGACACGAGTTAGGCATGATGGCGGTGATCGGCATCATCTTGTTGATCGGCATCGTCAAGAAAAACGCGATCATGGTGATCGACTTCGCCTTGCAAGCCGAGCGCGAGCAGGGCTTGAGCCCGCGTTTGGCCATTGAGCAGGCCTGTCAGCTGCGTTTTCGCCCCATCCTGATGACCACGTTGTGCGCCTTGCTCGGAGCCTTGCCCTTGATGCTCAGTCAAGGCGTGGGCAGTGAGTTGCGCCAGCCCCTGGGCCTGACCCTGGTCGCCGGATTGGCACTGAGTCAATTACTGACCCTCTTCACCACTCCGGTCATATACCTGGGCTTCGCCCGCTGGCATGGCGCTCGTGCTCAGCCGACGCAAGACGAGGCCGCGCCATGAACCCGATCGCCCTCTTCATCGCGCGGCCGGTGGCGACTACCTTGCTCACCCTGGGTGTGGCGATGGCGGGTTTATTGGCCTATTTCCAATTGCCGGTGGCACCCTTGCCGCAGGTCGAATTTCCGACCATCTCGGTCAACGCCAGTTTGCCCGGCGCCAGCCCCGAGACCATGGCCGCCACCGTCGCCACGCCACTCGAGCGCGCTTTGGGTGCCATTTCCGGGGTGACCGAAATCACGTCGTATTCGACCCAAAGCGGCACCCGGGTGACGTTGCAGTTCGAACTCAACCGCCACATCGACAGTGCCGCGCGCGACGTCGCCGCGGCCATCCAGGCTGCCTTGCCCATGCTGCCCAGCGGCATGCCCTCGGCCCCCGGTTACCGCAAGGTCAACCCGGCCGACTCCCCCATCCTGATCTTGTCGCTGACCTCGGATGTGCTCTCGCGCGGCGAGCTCTATGACCTGGCCTCGACCCTGCTCGCTCAGCGCCTGTCTCAAGTTGAAGGGGTAGGGCAGGTGACTTTGGGCGGTGGGGCCTTGCCGGCCGTGCGCATCGAACTCGATCCGGACCGCTTGCTGGCGCAGGGGCTGGCCCTGGAAGACGTCCGCATGGCGGTGGTGGCGCATCACGGTAACCGACCCAAAGGCGCGCTCGATGACGGCCAGCGCAGCTGGCAGATCGAGACCAACGGCCAAGCGCGCAAAGCCGCAGACTTCACCCCCCTGGTCTTGCGCTTCCGCGATGGCCGGGCGGTGCGTCTGAGCGATGTGGCAGAGGTGCTCGACTCGGTGCAAGACCTGCGCAATTACGGTGCGACCAATGGCCGCCCTGCGATTACCCTGATGTTGCAAAAGCAACCCGACGCCAACGTCTTGCAGGTGGTCGATCGGGTCTATGGCTTGATGCCGCAGTTGCAAGCCGGCTTGCCCGCCACGGTCGATTTGCGGGTCGTTCTGGACCGCACGCCGAATTTGCGCGCATCGATTTTTGAGATACAGAAATCGCTGGCGGTTTCGGTTGCCTTGGTGATTTTGGTGGTGGGTTTATTCCTGCGCCGCCTGCGCGCTGCCGTCATCCCCACCGTGGCGGTGCCGGTCTCGTTGGCTGGGGCGTTTGGTGTCATGTATTTGTTGGGCTACAGCCTGAACAACCTCTCACTCATGGCCCTGACCATCGCCACCGGTTTTGTGGTGGACGACGCCATCGTGGTGCTCGAGAATGTCACCCGTCGACTGGAAAAAGGCGATACCCCCTGGCAGGCGGCTTTGCGTGGTTCGCGCGAGATCGCCGTGACGGTGGTCATCATCAGCCTGTCCTTGATCGCAGCCTTCATTCCCGTGCTGCTGATGGGCGGTGTTTTGGGGCGCTTGTTCCAAGAGTTCGCCGTCGTGCTCTGCGCTGCCATCCTGATCTCGATGGTGGTCTCGCTCACCACCACCCCCATGATGTGTGCGGCCTTGCTGACCCCGCAGTCGCGCGTGACGCGGCGGCCTTCGCGCTGGCGGCGTTTTTACGCCCGCACCCTGTCCTGGAGTTTGCGCCATCAGCCGGTGCTGTGGCTGATGCTGTTGGCGGTGATCGCCTTGAACGTGAACCTGTACCAGGTCATCCCCAAGGGCTTTTTCCCGCAACAAGACACTGGGCGCATTTTTGGCTCGATCCGCGCCGATCAAAGCAGCTCGTTTCAAATCATGCAGCAGCGGCTCGACCGCTTCATCGATATTGTTCGCACCGATCCGGCGGTGCAAGACGTCACCGGCTACACCGGTGGATTTCAGCGCAATTCGGCCTGGATGTCCATCAGCCTGAAACCTCGCGACGAGCGCGACGCCAGTGCGGATCAGGTGGTCACCCGCTTGCGTGCCAAGCTCAACAGCGAGCCGGGTGCGCGTTTGTTCATGGTGCCCGGCCAGGACTTGCGTTTTGGGGCGCGCACTTCGAGCTCGCAGTTTGAATACACCGTCAAAGCCGATGACTTGGAAGACCTGAAGGTCTGGGCCCCGCTCATCCGCCAGACCTTGATGCGGTTGAAAGACATCGAGGACGTGGCCACAGAATTCGAAGACCGGGGCCTGCAAACTTCACTGGTCATCGACCGCGAAGCCATCGCGCGGCTGGGTCTGTCAATGCGCGACATCAGCACCGCTTTGCAAAATGCATTGGGGCAACGCCAAGTGGGGATCATCTACAACCCACTCAATCAGTACCGAGTGGTGCTGGAAATTGCGCCGCAGCACCTCGCTGACGAACAGGCGCTGCGCCGCTTGCATTTCATCAACAACCAGGGGCAAGCGGTACCGCTTTCCTCCTTCGCCCGCCTCGAATTGACCAATGCCGCCTTGGGCGTGGGGCATGACGGGGGTGTGCCTTCTGACACCTTCAGCTTCAACCTCGCTCCTGGGGTCTCGTTGTCGCAAGCCACCCAATCGGTGCAGCGCGCTTTGGATGAATTGCGCATGCCCATCAGCGTGCGCGGCAGTTTTTCCGGATCGGCCAGTGCCTTTCAGCGCTCGCTCGAATCGCAACCCTTGCTGATTTTGTTGGCGCTGGTGACGCTCTACCTTTTGCTGGGCATGCTCTACGAGAGCCTTCTGCACCCGCTCACCATCTTGTCGACTTTGCCTTCGGCGGGCGTGGGGGCGTTACTCGCCTTGCTCTTGACCGGCACCGAGTTCAGCCTGATCGCCTTGATCGGGGTGATCTTGCTGATTGGCATTGTCAAGAAAAACGCCATCCTGATGATTGATTTGGCCTTGCAACACCAGCGCGCCGGTGCAGCCGCATCGCAAGCTATTTTGCGTGCCGCCTTGCGCCGCGCCCGACCGATTTTCATGACCACCTTGGCGGCCATGTTGGGTGCGTTGCCCTTGGCCTTGGGGCAAGCCGAAGGGGCCGAATTGCGACGCCCGCTGGGTTTGTCGGTGCTGGGGGGCTTATTGCTCAGCCAGTTGCTCACGCTCTACACCACGCCGGTGGTCTTTTTGGCGGTGGACCGTTGCCGTGAGCGCTGGCTGGTTTGGCGCCAGCGGGGCCAAACCACCGCTTTGTGGCGCTACCATGAGGTCTGAGATGATTTCACGCATGTGTTTTCGTGGCGTAGCCCTGATCGCGCTGGCGGCCTTGTCGGCCTGCAGCCAGGTGCCGCCTTTGCCCGACCTCCGCATCGAGGGCATCGAGCGCTTTCGTCAAGCGCCCAGCGACCGGGGCGCTCAAGCCATGGCTGAAGCTGTGCAGCAAGCCCGTGCCACTTGGCCCTGGTGGACCCTTTTGGGCGACCCGGTGCTGAACGACTTGCAAAACCAGCTGTTGCAAAGCAGCCCGTCGTTGCAAGTGTTGGCGGCGCAAACCCGGCAGGCCCAGGCCGCCTTGGCCGCCGCCCAGGCCAGCCTGTGGCCCAGCCTGAACTTGAACGCCGGCGTCACCCGCAGCGCCAATCAGTTGGCGGCGGTGCAGGGCACCAGTTACAGCGTCTCCGCTCCCCTGACCTGGGAGATCGATGTATGGGGCCGCATGGATGCGCAGGCCCAAACCGCCTTGGCCAACCTCGAAGCCATGCGTGACGATTGGGCGGCGGGCCGTCGAGCGGCCCAATCGACCCTGGTGCAAACCTATTTGGCCTTGCGCACCGCCGAGCGCCAAATCGATGCCCTGAGCCGCGCCGAACAAGCCTATCGGCGATCGCACGAGCTGACCCAAGCGCGCCAACAGGCGGGTGTTGCTGCCGCCACCGATGTGGCGCAGGTCGAAGCCCAGTGGCAAGGCACCCGGGCCCAGCGCATTGAGGTCGCGACCCAGCGCGCTCAACTCGAGCATGCCATCGCCACCTTGATCGGTCAGCCGCCAGCCCGCTTGTATGTGTCCGCTCTGGACGCTGCGGCCTTGGCACGTTGGCCGCTGACGCCGCTCGAGTTGCCGGCTCAGATCCCTGCCAATTTGCTCGATCAACGCCCCGACTTGCAAGCCAGCAAAAAGCGCTTCGAAGCCGCCAACGCCCAGATCGGCGTGAGCGAGGCAGCGTTTTTCCCCACCGTCAACTTCTCCGTCGCCGCCGGCTATCGCGCGCGCGAGTTGGGCAACTGGCTCTCGGCTGGCAACCAATTCTGGTCGGTCGGGCCCAATATGGCATTCAACCTGCTTGACTTTGGCCAGCGGCACGCCGTTCGTGCCCAAGCCTTCGCTGCTCGGGATGTGGCTTTGGCCAATTACCGGCTCGCGGTGTTGACTGCGTATCAAGAGGTGGAAGACAACCTGGTCGCCACCGTTCAACTGCAGCAACAGGAGGCCGCGCAAAATCAGGCTTGGCAGGCTGCGCGACGCAATCTGGAATTGACCCAGGCCCAGTACCTTGCCGGTACCGTCAGCTACCTGAATGTGGTGGTGGCGCAAACTTCGGCGCTGAATGCCGAAAGCGCCTGGCTGGACGTGCAGTCACGCCGTTGGGTTGCGCTGAACAAATTGATGGCCGCCGGCTTGCGCTTCTAAAGTGGGCATCGAGCGGCGATGGCACGGATTTGCTCCATCGCCAATGACATGCCAATTACTGGACCACGCAGGCCCTGTGCCAAGGCCGCTTGATTGACGGCTTTGGCATCGACTTCGAGCATGGCTTTTAAGGCCTGTTGCCACCATTGGGCGTGACGCCCCGTGGCCGCATCCATGCCCAGAAAAAAAGCCACTTCCAGCAATTGTTGTGCTCGCTCTGGCCGGCGCATGGCGTCGATGCGGTGCAGGAATTCGCAGGCAACTCCAGCACTGGCTGGTGTCGAATGCAAGACGCTGCGGTGCATGGACCATAAACCAGCCAGATCAGTCACTTCTGTGGGCACCCGATAGCGCTGCCCCAAGGCGCCGACCGCCTGCGGCGTGGCCCCATGGCACCACAAGGTCCAGCGCTGTGCCAAATTCGCCTGTTGCCAACGATCCAGCAAGACCAGTGCATGCAAATGATCGATGGTCTGCGCCGCCAACTCGGGCCACAAACGCAGCCAAGCGCCACAAGCCACCAACACCCGGGCCATGCGAGAGGGTTGGCGTGCCATCAGTCCACGCTCCAATTCTTGCCAGACCCGTTCGGGTACCAATGCATCGACCTCACCAGCGCGCACCATCTCTTGCGCCAGGGCCAGGGTGTCGGGAGCGACTTCAAAATCGGGAAAGCGTGCGGCAAAGCGGGCCAGCCGCAAAATTCGCACCGGGTCTTCGCGAAACGCCTCGGTCACATGACGCAACACCCGCGCTTGCAAATCGGCTTGCCCGCCATAGGGGTCGATCAGTTGACCTTGCTCGTCGCGGGCCATGGCATTGATGGTCAGATCACGTCGCGCCAGATCTTGTTCCAGCGTCACATCGGGCGAGGCGTGCACCACAAAGCCCTTGTAGCCTGGAGCGGTTTTGCGCTCGGTGCGCGCCAAAGCGAATTCTTCGTGGGTCTCGGGGTGTAAAAACACGGGGAAATCGCGACCCACGGGAGCGAATCCCTGCGTCAGCATTTGTTCGGGCGTGGCGCCCACCACCACCCAGTCGCGGTCTGACCCCGACAGACCCAAAAGCCCGTCGCGCACCGCCCCGCCGACCAAATAGGTTTTCACATCACGCCCCTTCGGGCAGGCATCCTACCGCAATAGAGCGGAAATCAGATGGGGAACACGCTGGCCAGCGAGTGGCCGGGGGCCAGCCCCAGTTCTCGCAGACCGGGGCACTGGCCGCTCAGCACGTTATCGCGCTGCATCGAGGCCAGGTTATCGCGGCTCATCAGCGGTTCGCCGGGCGCCAACTCCATCAGCGTCGTTTGTAGCCATGCCATCGCATGCGGCAGCGGGATGATCGGGCGCGGACAGCCTGCAAAGTGGCCGGCGTGGCGGACCAGATCGGCCAGGGTCAATACCTCGGGTCCGCCCAGCTCGTAGGTGCGGCCCTGCCAGCTGTCGTGCCGCACCAAGTGAGCCAGGGCCAGCGAAACGTCTTGCACCCAGACTGGCTGAAACCGGGCCGAGGCGCCGGCCAAAGGAACCACGGGCAGCACTTTTTGCATGCGAGCAAACAGGTTGATGAATCGGTCGTCGGTGCCAAACACCACGCTGGGGCGCACCAGCGTCAGTCGCAACCCGCTGCTTTGGGCCACGGCATGCAGCGCCGCTTCGCCGCGGCCTTTGCTGCGCTGGTACCTCGATGGACCTTGGGGGTCGGCACCCAGGGCGCTGACGTGGATCAGCTCGGGCACGCCCGCCGCTACGCACGATTGCGCCACCAGCTGCGGCAAGGCCACGTGCATCTGTTCAAAGCGCGCATCATTCCCGTGCAGCACGGCGATCAGCTGGATCACCACATCATGACCATGCATCAGGCTTTGCAGTTGCGCCGGGTCAAATACATCGGCTTGTTGCACCGTCAAGCGAGGCCAAGTCTGCAAATGGCGGGCATGGGCTGAGCGCCGCGTGGCCACCGTGACCTCGTGACCGGCTCGCACCAATGCGGCGCAAACATGGCGGCCGATGAACCCACTGCCACCTAGCAACAAGATATTTTTCATGAACGTATCCTTCAAGCCCATTGTCGGGCTTGGGGTTTAGTTGTGTGCCCTGCGGGGTTTTGCATAATAGAGCGCATGAACGCCCTTGATGCCCTGAAACAATACACATCCGTCGTCGCCGACACTGGCGAGTTCTCGCAACTGGCGCAGTTCCAGCTGCAAGACGCCACCACCAATCCGTCCCTCATCCTCAAGGCGGTGCAAAAGCCCGAATACCAACCGCTGCTGGCGCAAGTGGTGGCCGCGCACCGGGGCCGAGCCATGGACGAAGTCATCGACCGCTTGCTGGTGCGCTTCGGCACGGGCATCTTGGATATCATCCCGGGTCGCGTCTCCACCGAAGTCGACGCCCGTCTCAGTTTCGACAGCGCTGCCACCGTCGCGCGCGCCCGTCGTCTGATTGCCCTGTACCGCGCCGAAGGGGTCGATACCTCGCGCGTGTTGATCAAAATCGCCGCCACCTATGAAGGCATCGAAGCCGCACGCAAGCTCGAGGCCGAAGGCATCCATACCAACCTGACCCTGCTGTTCTCCTTTTGTCAGGCGGTGGCTTGTGGGCAGGCGGGTGTCCAACTGATATCCCCCTTTGTCGGGCGCATTTACGACTGGTACAAAAAGTCAGCCGGAGCCCAATGGGATGAGTCGGCCAGCAGCGGTGTCAATGACCCCGGCGTTCGTTCAGTGCGCGCCATTTACAACCACTTCAAAAACCACGGCATACGCACCGAAGTCATGGGCGCGAGCTTCCGCAACATCGGCCAAGTCATCGCTCTGGCCGGATGTGACTTGCTCACCATCAGCCCCGAGTTGCTGGCCCAACTGAGCCAAACCGACTCCCCCGTGCCGCGTCAACTCAGCACTGAGATGGCCCGTCAGGCGACCAGCCCAGCGATTTCGTATGACCAGGCCTCGTTCCGCTACGCCCTGAATGAAGACGCCATGGCCACCGAGAAACTGGCCGAAGGCATCCGCGCTTTTGCTGCAGATGCGGTGAAACTAGAGGCTTTAATTTTGAAGGCTTGAGCGTGGTCGGCAGTCCGCTGGATTGCATCGATTTTGATCTACCCCGGTTAATATGCAGGATCATCACCGTGGAATGTTCCGATGCGGTCCATCGCCCTGATCTGCGCGGGTGCACTGTTAGCGCCACTGGATTCGTCAGTGAATGTCGCCTTTGTCGACATCGTCGACTCGTTCGCCATCGAACCCGGGATCATCATATGGGTCATCTTGCCCTACGTCATCGCCCAGTCGTTGGCTTCGCTGCTGTTTGGCCGCCTGGGTGACTTGCACGGCCACCGCTGGGTCTTCGCTTGGGGTATGACCGCTTGCGTATTCACCCATTGGGCCATCACGCTGTCCACCGACTACGGCACATTCGTCATTTGGCGCGCCATACAAGGCGCAGCGGTAGGCATGGCGGTGTCTTGTGCCCCGGCCTTGGTGGCCCACGCTGCGGGGCCGGCGCAGGTCGCGCGCAGCATCGTCGCCTACACCGCTGTCATCAGTTGCGGCATGATCCTGGGTCCCTTATTGGGTGGCTGGTTGGTGCATCTGGCCGGTTGGCAGGGGGTCTACCTGTACCGAGTTGCCGTCTCATTGGCGGTGTTGTTACTCATCCCACTGTGGCTGCCGCCTTGGGGGCAGCACGGCAATGGCCCGCACATGGGCGCGGTGGTGTTCAGCCTGCAGCCCTTTCAGGCACGCCATTTCGTCGGCTTGCAAATGGCCGCAGTCGTCATTTATTTCACCACCTTCACCATCATGTTATGGGGACCTTTCTTACTCGACTCCTGGCCTGACATCGACAGCGTGCGTGCCGGTTTCTTGTTGACCACGTTTCCAGCCGGTGCCTTGGCCGCCAGCCTGACGGCAGCCCGTGGTCCTTGGCCACCTGGCCCCCAACACTCGAGGCATTGGGTCCGGCTGGGTTTGTGGGGAGCGGCTGGGGGCTTGGCCGTGTCGGCCTTGGCGGCGGGGGGCAGGGCAGCGCGATTTTGTTGGCCTTGGCCTTTGGCTTGTGCGGTGTGGGTTTGGGGTGTTTCCAGTCGGGCTACACCGAATAAACCATGCGTTGGTTGCCACCCGATCAAAGCGGCATCGCTGGTGCTTTGGTCAATGTGATGCGCTTGGTGGGCTTGGTGATCGGTGTGCCCATTCTTAGCTTTCTGGGGCAACAGGTGGGCATTGCCCCTACCTTGGCGCTGGCCGGTGCGCTCACTGCGGTCTGGGCGCTGGGGTATCGCAACCGGGTCGCATAAAGCCGGTCGATCAACGCACCTCAAAACGGAAATGGTGCGGATCCTCCACCACATAGGGTTGCCTGTCCTTGGTGATCGGGTTGAACGAGCTGCCCGTCACGACCGACCCCCAAGTTCGGTTGGTGTTACCGAAATCATTGCGGCCAAAGGGCAACTTAAGATTGGCCCATTCGTCGTAGTCCTTGAGGGTTCCTTTGGTAGTATTACCGTTCAAATCCTTGTTCAATGGACTGGCCGTCAGCGCGCCATTGCGGTCCCAGTCGGCATAGGCATTTTCATTGGCACCCCGCCCGATGTTGTTGCTCTCGGACAGGGCTGTTTCGTCCAGATCGGCGCTACTGCCATTGGAATAATCGATGACGAAAGACGCTGGGTCGCCCAGCGGAGAACCAGCCAGAAATGCGATATCAGACCCAGTATTGATGTTCTCCAATTCCCTTTGGTACAAGAGCCAGCGGTCAGCGGCGTGGGCTGAACGCGCGTCGGGGGCCAACCCATACAGGGAATACAGGTAGTTCATGACGCTCCAGTGGTTGGGCTTGTAGTTCTGGTCCTCAAATCCGCCATGCCGCAATCCCAGGTTGTGGCCTATTTCATGCATGAGGGTGGCCGCCTGGGCATTGGTCGCCAGATTCCGACCAGCGAGCGTGTCCGTTTTTAATTTGCAACCCCCCAGAGTGACGATGAAGTCATTGCCTTGCACCTCCCCAATGCCGCCACTGCCACAACTCCCATCGGCATTGAGCGATTGCGCAAACAGGGCGTAATGGAACACCGCCCGGCGCCGCAAATCCATGTTTTCGTCTTTCCAGTCGTAGATGCTGCGCCTGTGGCTGATGTTCTGGTTGCAGGTGGTTTGGTCCATGTGCACACATGGTTCAGGCTCCACCAAGTGAGTGCCCTGGCCTAGATTGAAATCGGCCACGGAAAAACTGGCGCTGAAGGCGGTACCGGCGTCAAAGGCCACCACAATACCCTGGACCGCAAAGGCGTCGACCACTTTTTGTAAGGCGTCTTTTCGGATCACCACCCCTGCATCGCTCGATCTCATCTGGTCCACTTCCAGGAACAGATTGCGGGTGCCGGTGCGTGCGCCCATGGCATACAGGTCCAGCCCGGCGAAGGTGCCACCCAAAACCTCGGCCGAGTCAGGTATGCCGTCGTTGTCGGCATCGACCGCTCCGGCCGGGACATCGTTTCTGCCGGCTGGCGTCGCCCAATCGACGTGCAGCCAATCGGTGGCACTGTGGGTGTTGGTGACGGTGCCGTTGGCATAAGGCCTCACGATCGAGCGCCCATATTCGTTGGGCCCAGAGGGCAGGGCTGCCACACTGGCACCAGTCCATGCGCTGGCGTTGGTTGGTATCACCCTGTGGTTGCCGAATTTCACAAAATCGATCGAGACCCCGTTTTTCAGAATTTCAAAAAACCCGTATTCTTTCCACACGGGTATCAGCGACCCGCTGCGCAATTTGATGTGTTGCGTGCCGACCTGGGGTCGGTTGTCGTAATTGGCTGAGACGATCACATACCCGTCGGCGGGGATGGTGACGGCGGGCATGCTGAATCGGGTGTCAAAAACCGATGGGACATTGTTGATGGTCGTGATGTCCACCCCCAGCGTCCTGATTTGCATCTGACTCAGGTCGACAGGCAGTCTCCCGGTGTTGTGAATTTCAAACCAGCATTCTGAATCGACGAAATAACAACTGGAAACTTCAGAAATGACCAACCCGCTGGCCTCGGTCGAAGTGCCGATCGTTACGCCCCCGCCCCCTCCTCCGCACGCGATCAAGGCCAACAAACCTGACGCGACAAGAAAGCGCAACGTCTTCAAGTTCATCTTGGCCCCCGATAAATATGAGTAATTTACATTTTATTACTTTTTGAAAATAAATACAAAATAGTTTAATTTTATATTGTCCATGGATGAGGGCTCAGCCGAAACCCGCTACTGATGGCTCCATGGTTTTGAGCAAGGTCGGCTGCGTTTCAGTATTTTCTTCGGAAGGGGTCACGTTTTCGTGCAGTCGCTCGCTTGGGTGCTTGGTGGACTGGTTTTCAAGACAAAAACCCCGCCATCGCTGGCGGGGTTTTGCAGAAATTGGGGTCAGACCCCAATTTAAAGTTGGTGGATCAGCAAAGGGGGGTGATTACATCATCCCGCCCATGCCGCCCATGCCGCCCATGTCGCCGCCGCCGGGCATGGCCGGGGCTTCGTCTTTCGGGGCCTCGGCAACCATGCACTCGGTGGTCAGCATCAGGCTGGCCACGGACGCGGCATTTTGCAACGCCGTGCGGGTCACTTTGGTCGGATCCAGAATACCCATCTCGATCATGTCGCCATAGGTGTCATTCGCGGCGTTGAAGCCGTAGTTGCCTTTGCCATTCAACACCGCATTGACCACCACGCTGGGCTCGCCACCGGCGTTGTAGACGATCTCGCGCAGGGGCGCTTCGATGGCCTTGAGCACCAACTTGATACCGGCGTCCTGGTCGGCGTTGTCACCCTTGATGGTGCCAGCCGATTGACGGGCGCGCAGCAGAGCCACGCCACCGCCGGCCACAATGCCTTCTTCCACCGCAGCTCGGGTGGCGTGCAGGGCGTCTTCGACACGGGCTTTTTTCTCTTTCATTTCCACTTCGGTGGCGGCACCAACCTTGATCACTGCCACACCACCGGCCAACTTGGCCACACGCTCTTGCAACTTTTCACGGTCGTAGTCGCTGGTGGCTTCTTCGATCAGTACTCGGATTTGCTTGACGCGGGCTTCAATGTCGCCAGCGGCACCGGCGCCGTCGATGATGGTGGTGTTTTCTTTGCCCACTTCGACGCGCTTGACTTGACCCAGGTCAGTCAACTGGACTTTCTCCAGAGACAGGCCCACTTCCTCGCTGATGACCTTGCCACCGGTCAGGATGGCGATATCTTCCAGCATGGCTTTGCGACGGTCGCCGAAGCCGGGGGCTTTGACAGCCACGACCTTCAGGATGCCACGGATGGTGTTGACCACCAAGGTGGCCAGGGCTTCACCCTCGACTTCTTCGGCAATGATCAGCAGCGGGCGACCGGCCTTGGCCACGGCTTCCAGCGTGGGCAGCAGATCGCGAATGTTGCTGACCTTTTTGTCGTACAGCAAGACAAAGGGGTTGTCCAGCAAAGCGGCTTGCTTCTCAGGGTTGTTGATAAAGTAGGGTGACAGGTAGCCACGGTCGAACTGCATGCCCTCGACGACGTCGAGTTCGTTGTTCAGCGACTTGCCGTCTTCAACGGTGATGACACCTTCTTTGCCCACTTTGTCCATGGCGTTGGCAATGATTTCGCCAATGCTGTGGTCGCTGTTGGCAGAAATCGAGCCGACTTGGGCGATCTCTTTGCTGGTGGTGGTGGGCTTGGTAGCCTGCTTCAATTGTTCGATCAGGGCGGTCACAGCCTTGTCGATGCCGCGCTTGAGGTCCATGGGGTTCATGCCGGCGGCCACATACTTCATGCCTTCGCGCACGATCGACTGGGCCAGCACCGTGGCGGTGGTGGTACCGTCACCGGCGTTGTCGCTGGTCTTGGAGGCGACTTCTTTGACCATTTGGGCGCCCATGTTCATGAGTTTGTCTTTCAGTTCGATCTCTTTGGCGACCGACACACCGTCCTTGGTCACGGTGGGGGCACCGAACGAGCGCTCAAGCACCACGTTGCGGCCTTTGGGGCCCAGGGTTACTTTGACTGCATTGGCCAGGATATTCACACCCTCGACCATGCGGGCACGGGCGTCACCGCCAAACACGACGTCTTTTGCTGCCATCTTAATTCTCCTAAATTCAGTGTTTCAACAAGGGGTGGTCAATTACTTCTTGACCACGGCGAAAATGTCTTCTTCTTTCATGACGAGGAGTTCCTCGCCCTCGACCTTGACGGTCTGGCCGCTGTATTTGCCAAACACGACGATGTCGCCGACTTTAACGTCCACGGGCAGACGCTCGCCCTTGTCGTTTTTCTTGCCCTCGCCCACGGCGAGGACTTCACCCTGGTCGGGCTTTTCGGCGGCGTTGTCCGGGATCACGATGCCTGAAGCGGTTTTGGTTTCGTTTTCCAGGCGCTTGACGACCACGCGATCGTGCAAAGGTTTCAGTTGGGTTTTCATTCGATCTCCGAAGAAAGGTTGGAATTGAAGAAATAGGCCACAAAGTCACACGACCTGGGAGCCTGAACGGGATATGATGCGAATACTAGCACTCATATCCGACGAGTGCTAATGATAAGGCAAAAAGGGGAATTTTCAAGAGTCCCCTTTTAAAGCCTAGGGTTTTGCCGGGTTTATTGGCCTGCAGCCGCCTTCAGGGCGACCGCCTTGTCGGTGCGCTCCCAGGTGAAGTCGGGTTCGTTGCGGCCAAAGTGGCCGTAAGCCGCAGTCTTAGAGTAAATGGGACGCAGCAGGTTCAACATCTGGATGATGCCCTTGGGGCGCAGGTCGAAGTATTCTTGAACCAATGCCGACAGGCGGTCGTCCGGGACCACACCGGTGCCCATGGTGTTGACGGTCACGTTCATTGGGCGTGCTACGCCAATCGCATAGGCCACCTGAACCTGACACTGGCGGGCCAGACCGGCGGCGACGATGTTTTTGGCCACATATCGAGCGGCATAAGCCGCCGATCGGTCTACCTTCGAGGGGTCCTTGCCGCTGAAAGCGCCACCGCCGTGCGGGCAGGCACCGCCGTAGGTGTCGACGATGATCTTGCGACCGGTCAGGCCGCAGTCGCCCTGAGGGCCACCCACCACGAAGCGACCGGTGGGGTTGATCAGGTATTTGGTGTCGGCGGTCAGCCACTCTTTGGGCAGCACAGGTTTGATGATTTCTTCTCGCACGGCCTCATAAAAGGCGTCGGTCATGCGCGTGCCCAAGCTCATTTCAGGGGCGTGCTGGGTGGAAAGCACCACAGTGTCGATGCTGTGCGGTTTGCCGTCAATATAGCGCAGGGTCACCTGGCTCTTGGCGTCTGGGCGCAGAAAGGGCAAACGGCCGTCCTTGCGCAGCATGGCTTGGCGCTCGACCAGGCGGTGCGCATAGTAAATGGCGGCGGGCATCAGATCGGGCGTTTCGTCGCAGGCGTAACCGAACATCAGGCCCTGGTCACCGGCGCCGGTGTTCAGGTGATCGTCAGAGGCGTGGTCCACACCTTGGGCGATGTCGTTGGACTGCTTGTCGTAGCAGACCATGACCGCACAGCCTTTGTAGTCGATGCCGTACTCGGTGTTGTCGTAGCCGATGCGGCGGATGGTGTCGCGCGCGACCTGAATGTAGTCAACGTGGGCATTGGTGGTGATTTCGCCAGCCAGCACCACCAAACCGGTATTGCACAGGGTTTCGGCGGCGACGCGGCTGCGCGGGTCTTGGTCGAAGATAGCGTCCAAGATGGCATCGGAGATCTGGTCGGCGACCTTGTCGGGGTGTCCTTCAGAAACCGACTCCGAGGTGAAAAGATAATCGTTGGCCATGAAAAAAACTCCATTCGATGTGGTTGGCGCGTTGCCAACCCGTTTGGAGCTTGGCGAACGCTTTAGCAGTAGGCGATTCAACACCACCGGGTTGCCCCAGTTTGCCGCCCTGCAAGTTGCTTCATTAACTCGGCGACAATAGTTATTCTAGCCAAACGATGGATCTTTCGAGATGACCCTGTTGTTCAAATTGCTGGCCCGTGTGCCCCTGGTCTGGATGCAGGCCCTGGGGGTGTTGTTGGGCTGGGTGACTTGGGCGACCTCGTCGTCTTACCGGCGCCAGTTTCGGCAGCAGGTGGACAGGGCCGGGGTCGACCCGTCCCGAGCCCGCGCCGCCATCGCTGCCGCTGGTCGCATGCTGGCTGAGTTGCCCTGGGTCTGGGCCCGACCCATGGACCAAAAGGTGTCTGATCGCATCGACTGGGTGGGCGAAGAGCATCTGCTGGCTGGGTTTCGCGCTGGCCGGGGCGTCATCATCATGTCGCCCCATTTGGGCAGTTGGGAGATTGGCGCCCAAGCCTTGGCCGAACGCCATGGGGGCCAGAACGGAGACTGGGTGGTGTTGTACCGACCTGCCCGTAAAGCCTGGTTGCGAGAACTGGTTGAATTGTCACGTCAACGTGGCCATGTGCGCGCCGTGCCCACCAACCTCACGGGTGTGCGCAGCCTGGTGCGCGCCCTGCGTGCCGGGGCTGGCACCGCCATCTTGCCAGACCAAGTCCCGCCTTTGGGGCAGGGCGTTTGGGCGCCTTTTTGGGGGCAACCAGCCTACACCATGACTTTGCTGCCGCGTTTGGTGCAACAGACAGGGGCCAGCGTTTTGTTGACCTGGTGTGAGCGTTGCCCCGGTGGCCGATTCAGGATGCATTTGCGACCCTGGAATCCACCCGAACTCGGCGACCCAGAAGCCACCTCCGAACAACTGGCCTCGGCCATGAACCAGGCCATCGAGTCGCTGGTGCGCGCCCACCCCGATCAATACCTGTGGGGTTACGAGCGCCACAAACAACCGAGAGAGGGTGATTGAAGTGCGGTTCTGGCCCGATGCAGTGATGCGAGGTCTAGGGGCGTTGCCCTTGCCGGTGTTGCGCGCGCTCGGCGCGGGCTTGGGTCTCTTGCTGTACACCATGGTGCCGGCACGCCGGCGTGTGGTGTTGACCAATCTGCGCTTGTGTTTCCCGCATTGGGACCCGACGCAGCGCAACCAGGTCGCGCGCCAAGTTTTCGTCCACTTCGCTCAAGCTTGGTTGGATCGGGGCTGGCTCTGGAATGCCCCGCCTGGGGTGTTGCGCCAACGCCTGAATTTGATCGATCCCCAGGGCGTCTTGCTTCAAGATCAAGCCACGGTCCTATTTGCCCCACATTTTGTGGGCCTGGATGCCGGTTGGACGCGCCTGGCTCTGGAGCCCCAGTTGCGCCTGTCCACCATTTACACCACCCAATCGAACCCGGTGATGGACGATTGGATCAAACAAAGCCGTTCGCGACTGGGCCGGGTGACCTTGTATGCCCGCATCGATGGGGTCAAGCGCTTGCTCAAAGGCCTGTGTGAAGGCGAGTGGCTCTATCTGCTGCCCGACATGAATTTCGGCACCGAAGAGTCGGTGTTCGTCCCATTTTACGGTGTGGTGGCGGCCACCGTGCCCTCCCTGCCTCGCTTCGCCCGTTTGGGCCAGGCCCGCGTGGTGCCCGTCGTCACCCGCATGACGGCCCAAGGGTATGTCGTCGAGGTCTTGCCGCCCTGGAACGGTTACCCGGGGCCAGACGTGGTGGCCGACACTGCCCTCATGAACCAACGGTTGCAGGGCTACATCGACACCATGCCGGCTCAGTATTACTGGGTGCACCAACGCTTCAAAAGCCGACCCGAGGGCGAGCCTTCGATTTACGACTGAAGCCAGGCCGACAGGTGGCCTTTGACCAGATCGGGCTGTTCGTGCACCAGCCAATGGCTGGCTTGTGCCAAGGGGCGGATTTCCAGTTGCGGAATGTGCGCCTCTAAGCCTTCCAGCAGGCAAGGCAATAGGGCGCGGTCGCGCATCCCCCACAGCACCAAGGTGGGCACTTCGATGCGCCACATCGCGTCCGGCAATTCCACGCCTGCGGCACCCGCATCGCCTTCGCGCGCCGGCCTCAAGGGTGATGCGCGGTAATAGTTCAGCCCGCCTTCCAAGCCCTGCGACCACACCTCGCGATAGCGCTGGCGCATCGCCTCATCAAGCCAATCGGACTGTGTGCCGGGTGGCTGTTCTTCGGCAAAAAAGCCCCACAAACGGCGAAAGTCTTGCTCGCTGAGTAAGGCGGCGGCGTCAGGGCGTATCAGAAAATTCATGTAGGCGCTGGCGGCTTGTTGCGCCGGGTTGTTGCGCAACTCGCGCCAGAAGGTGCCGGGATGTGGTGAATTGAAAATGGCCAGCCGTCGCATGCGCGCCGGGTGTTGGTTGGCCAAGGCCCAGGCCACCGCGCCGCCCCAATCGTGCGCCACCAAGGCCGCCAGGGGCTGGGTTGGGGACTCCAGGTCGATCAGCGCCAACACGTCTTGCAACAGGTGTTTGGCTCGGTATGCGGCCACATCGGTAGGTGCGCTTGAATCGGCAAAGCCACGCAGGTTCGGCGCCACGCAACGATAGCCGCCATTCTCGGGGCGCGCGTAATGCGCCAACATGTCATCCCAAACGAAAGCGGCTTCGGGGAAGCCATGCAAAAACATCAGCACCGGTTGACCAGGCTCGCCACTGACACGGCAGGACAATTCAATGCCGTGAGGCAGGTGATGGCGCAGGATTTCGATCATGGTGTGGTGGTATGAGTCCAATTCCACAACTTCAGGGCGGTTGTGTCAACCCCCTGTTTTTTCAGGGCGGAAAACAGCGCCACTTCGCCGCCACCCGCTTGCAATTTGGCGATGGACAGCGCCTTGGCGCCATCGCTGCGGGTGAGTTTGTCGGCTTTGGTCAGAAGCACCAAAAATTTCAGTCCTTCCTCGACTCGGGGCCGGATGACCTTCAGCAGCACGTCATCGAGTTCGGTCAGGCCGTGGCGCGGGTCACACAGCAGCACCACGCCACGCAGGTTCTCGCGCGACACCAGGTAGTTGGCCATGACCTGTTGCCAACGGATCTTGTCTTGCTTGGGCACGGCGGCGTAGCCGTAGCCGGGCAAATCGGCCAGGACAGCGTCGGTTTGACCACCCCGGCCCAGAGCGAACAGGTTAATGTGCTGGGTCCGTCCTGGGGTTTTGGAAGCGAAAGCCAACCGCTTTTGCTGGGTCAGGGTGTTGATGCAGGTCGATTTGCCGGCATTCGATCGCCCGACAAAAGCGATTTCAGAGTGCTCGTGGGCCGGCAGATGGTGCAATTGGGTTGCGGTGGTCAGAAAGCGGGCCGTGTGCATCCAGCCCATGGCGGCCTTGGCTTGTTCGGTCTCGTCCGCGGGCGAGGGGGCTGGAGCGAGAGGTTCGGTCATGTCAGGTCTAGGTGGGGTGTAGGCAGGCCGTCAGGCACGGAACTCAGAGCATTGTAGAATCACTGGATTGATTAAAACCCATTTCTTGGTCATGAAGACGTTCGCCTCCCTTGTTTTGTCGGCTCTTTGCCTGTCCGCACCCGCGTTCGCCACCGATGCCCCCAAGGTGGCCAAACCCGATTTGGCAGCCGGCGAAGCCAAATACACCGCCATGTGCGCAGCGTGTCACGGTGCCGATGGCAATTCATCCGCCCCCGAGAACCCCAAGCTGGCCGGGCAATACTCCGAGTACCTGAACAAACAGCTGACTGAGTTCAAGTCGGGCAAGCGCGCCAACGCCATCATGAGCGGCATGGCCGCCGCCCTCAGCGACGAGGACATGAAAAACGTCTCTGCCTGGTTGGCCGCTCAAAAGCCCAAGGCTGGTTTTGCCAAAGACAAAGAGAACGTCGCTTTGGGCGAGCGCATCTTCCGTGGTGGCATCGCCGATCGCCAGATTGCTGCCTGCTCGGGCTGCCACAGCCCCAGCGGTGCTGGCATCCCCTCGCAATACCCCCGCATGAGCGGTCAGCACGCCCAGTACAACATCGCTCAACTCACGGCTTTCCGTGACGGCGTGCGCAAAAACAGCACCCAGATGACCCAAATCGCTGCCAAACTCAACGACCGCGAAATCAAGGCCGTGTCCGACTACATGGCCGGCCTGCGCTGATTTCATCCATGGGTTCGGACGAATGGTCCGATGACCCTACCCGGCACACGACCGACCCGCCCTAAGCGGGTCTTTTTTCATTGATGCGATAATCCTAAAGCATCCATTCAAGGGTTCTTATGCTGATCCGCAATTCATCCAACGGTTTCGACCACGCTGTGCCCAGCGAGATCACCTCGCCAGACATTTACCGCCAGCGTCGCCGCTTCATCGCCCACATGGCCAGTGGGGTTGCTGGAATCGCCTTGGCAACTTGGGCGCAGCGTGATGCGCGCGCCAGTGTCCATCGCCCCGGTAAATTGGCAGCCATGGACGCCATGCCCTCCAATGTGGCCGGTGCCATGGTCATGGACAAGGTCACACCCTACACCGACGCCAGCACCTACAACAACTACTACGAGTTCGGCACCGACAAGTCCGATCCGGCGCGCAATGCACACACTCTGGTCACCAACCCATGGAGCGTGCAAATCGAAGGCTTGGTGAAAAAACCCGGTGCCATTGACCTGGCCGATTTGCTCAAAGTCGCGCCCATGGAAGAGCGCGTCTACCGCATGCGTTGCGTCGAGGGCTGGTCGATGGTCGTGCCCTGGGTCGGTTATTCGCTCTCGGCCTTGATCCGTCGCGTCGAACCTTTGGGCAGCGCCAAGTTCATCCAGTTCGAGACCTTGGCCGATCGCAAGGTCATGCCTTATCTTAATTCGCGCGTGCTCGATTGGCCCTATGCAGAGGGGCTGCGCATGGACGAGGCCATGCATCCGCTGACCCTGCTCACCTTTGGCATGTATAGCGAGGTGCTTCCCAAGCAAAATGGTGCTCCGGTGCGCTTGGTGGTGCCCTGGAAATACGGCTTCAAAAACGCCAAGAGTCTGGTGCGCATCCGCTTCACCGAGCAAATGCCCTCCACGGCCTGGAACAAGGCCGCAGCCAATGAATACGGTTTTTTTTCCAATGTCAACCCCAATGTCGACCACCCGCGCTGGAGTCAGGCCACCGAGCGACGTTTGGGCGAAGACGGACTATTCGCTAAAAAGCGCAAGACGCTGATGTTCAATGGCTATGAAGCGCAGGTGGGTCAGCTTTATGCTGGCATGGATTTGAGCAAAAACTATTGATGTCTCTGGTGTTACGCCCCGCATTGCGCCGCCCCTGGGCCAAGCCCTTGCTGGCGGTGTTTCTCGCCATGCCCATGGTCTATTTGGTGTGGGGTGCGGCCATCGATGCACTGGGGGCCAATCCGGCCGAGGCGCTGATTCGCTCTACCGGCGAAATGGCCTTGCGGTGTTTGTGCTTGGCTTTGGCCGTGACGCCCTTGCGCGTGCTCAGCGGCTGGACCGAGTTGGCGCGATTTCGGCGCATGATTGGTTTGTTTGCGTTTGGCTACGCATTCATTCACCTTCTGTGCTACGGCTGGCTCGACATGGGCCTGGATGTGGCGGACATTGCCATTGACATCGCCAAACGGCCCTTCATTTTGGTGGGCATGCTGACCTTCGTGTTGTTGCTGTCCTTGGCTGCCACCTCGTTCAACGCCGCCATCCGCCGGATGGGTGCGAAGCGCTGGCAGTTATTGCACCGTCTGGTGTATTTGTCGGCCTTGTTGGCCTTGCTGCATTTTTACTGGAAGCGTGCGGGCAAAAACAATTTTGACGATGTCTGGGTCTACGCCGCCATCGTCACCATACTTTTGGGCTGGCGCATATGGCACCGGTGGCGCGGTCCTGTGCGATCCGGGGTCTGAGTGCTCAGAGCAAGCGTTCCAGCGCGAAGGTGTCAAAGGCCGACTCGCGCTCGCGGATCAGGTGTGCTTGCGACCCATCGACCAGGACTTCGGCGGCGCGCCCACGGGTGTTGTAGTTGCTGGCCATGCTCATGCAATAGGCGCCGGTAGACAACACGGCCAACACATCACCGGCCACAGCCGACAAGCTTCGGTCACGGCCTAACCAGTCTCCACTTTCGCACACCGGACCCACCACATCGCAAGTCAGCACAGGGGTCGCACGCTCGTGAACGGGCACGATTTGGTGGTAGGCCTCGTACATGGCCGGGCGCGGCAAATCGTTCATGGCCGCATCGACGATGCAAAAATTCTTCTGCTCGCCGGGCTTGATGTAGAGCACCTCGGTCAGGCAGACCCCGGCATTGCCCACCAGCGAGCGGCCAGGTTCGATCATTAGCATTTTTTGGCCCTGGCCTCGTGCGTCCAACCTGTCCAGCAACTGGGCCCACAACGCATCGGCCTGCGGCGGCCGCTCGCCTTGGTAATCGATGCCCAGGCCGCCACCAAAATCCAGATGGTCCAAAGGAATGCCGGCGGCTTCGATGGCTTCGACCATGTCGAGCATTCGGTCCATCGCGTCCAAGTAGGGGCCAATGTCGGTGATTTGCGAGCCTATGTGGCAATCGATGCCCACCACCCGCAGTCCTGGCATTTCGGCGGCTTGTTGGTAGGCTTGCACGGTGACTTCGTGGGCGACGCCAAATTTATTGCCCTTCAGACCGGTGGAAATATAGGGGTGGGTTTTGGCGTCGACATTGGGATTGACGCGGATGCTGATGGGCGCAGTCGTGCCCAGTTCCAACGCCACCTCATTGAGTACCGCCAACTCGGGCAGGCTCTCGACGTTGAAGCAACCGATGCCGGCCTTGAGCGCTTGGCGCATCTCGGCACGGGTCTTGCCCACGCCCGAGAAAATCACTTTTCCAGGCTCGCCACCAGCGGCCAGCACCCGGGTCAGTTCGCCCCCCGAGACAATGTCAAAGCCGCACCCGGCTTGCGCAAAGACCTGCAAGATGGCCAGCGAGCTGTTGGCTTTCATCGCATAGTGGATGCGCGAGCGGCGCCCACTGAGGCCGCGCTGGTAAGCGGCCAGGGCTTGCAGCATCGCGGCCTTGGAGTAGACGAACAGGGGCGTGCCGTGCTCGCGGGCCATTTGGCTCAGACTGACTTGTTCCAGATGCAACTCGGGACCGCTGCGTTGCAACTGCGATCCCATGGGGAGGGCGGGTGAATTCATGGCGACTCGCGCGGGGGTGCGCTGGGAGGGGGTGGGTTGGATGATCCGGGCAGGGTAGGCAGCAGCACCTGGGGCAGGGTCGCGCGATCACGCGACTCGGGGTCGTTGGGCAGATACAGCGGGCCTTTTTGTCCGCAGGCGGCGCAGACAGTAACCATGCCAACGGCAAGGGCGGTGCGCTTGAATAGAATTTGACCCCACATGACAAAATTGTAAGCGGCATCCCATGAACGATCTTGAATACCTCAACCTGGCTGAGGACTTGTTGCGTCGACTTGAGCAGCAATGCGACCAGTTCAACGAGGGCAGCGACGCCGACATTGACAACCAGCGCGTTGGCGGTATGGTTACTTTGGTTTTCCCGGATCGCAGCCAGATCGTTGTCAACCTGCAAAAGCCGCTGCAAGAGGTGTGGCTGGCCACCCGACATGGCGGTTACCACTACAAATACGCTGCTGGGCAATGGGCCGATACCAAAGGTGGCCCCGACTTTTGGAGTCGCCTGAGCCAAGATGCCAGCTCTCATGCTGTCATGGAATTGACCTTTTCTGCCTGAAATTCAATTCCTGAACAGATCGAGGATGCGTTTTTTCTCGTCTGCGGGGGGCATGTCTCGCTCGCTGTCTTTGGCGTTGCCCACGCCCAGCGACACCACGCCGGCGTCGCGCACATACTCCTTGTAGTACCATTCGCCGCCGGAGTAGACCACCCCCTCGGGGGCGGCCATTTGCGTCACCGGCACGCCTTTGAGGGCGTGTTGCATGAACTGGATCCACACCGGCAGACTCAGGCCGCCGCCGGTCTCCCGGTCGCCCAGTTTGCGTGGGGAGTCGTAGCCGATCCATGTCACCGCCGCCAGCGTGGGGGTGTATCCAGCGAACCAGGCGTCCATGGCGTCATTGGTGGTGCCGGTCTTACCGTATAAGTCAGAGCGTTGCAAAGTGGCCTGAGCACGCGCCGCCGTGCCCGAGCGCGTCACCTCTTGCAGCAACTGGCTCATTAGGAACGCATTGCGCGCGTCGATGGCGCGTTGCGAGTCTTCCTGTTCGATGGGCATGAACTGGTGCAGCACCTTGCCGGTGTTGTCGGTGACTTTGGTGATCAGGTAGGGGTTGACGCGAAAACCGCCGTTGGCGAACACCGAGTAGCCCACCGCCATTTGCAGCGGCGTGACTGAGCCTGCTCCGAGCGCCATCGTCAGGTAGGGCGGGTGACGTTCGGCGTCAAATCCAAAGTGAGTCACCCATTGCTGAGCATTTTTCGCGCCCACCGATTGCAGGACCCGAATCGAGACCATGTTTTTCGACTTCGCCAATGCCGTGCGCATCGACATCGGGCCGTCGAATTTACCGTCGTAGTTCTTCGGCTCCCAAGGCTGGCTGCCGGTCACACTGGCATCAAAAAACAGCGGTGAATCGTTGATGACGGTGCTGGGCGTGAAGCCCTTTTCCAGCGCGGCGGAATAGATGAAGGGTTTGAAGGCTGAGCCGGGCTGGCGCCAGGCCTGGGTCACGTGGTTGAATTTGTTTTTATAGAAATCAAATCCGCCCACCAAGGCGCGGATGGCGCCGTCGCGCGGGTCTATGGCGATGAAGGCCCCCTCGACTTCGGGCAGTTGGGTGATGTCATAGTGCCCTTTGGACGACTTCAATATGCGCACCATAGCGCCGGGACGCAACTTGATATTGGGCGGCGCATTGTCGGCCAGGCCCGACTGCACAGGCTTGAGCCCATCGCCGGTGATGTCTATGAATTCGTTGTTGTGACGCGCCACCACCACTTTTTTTGGGCTGACCTCTACCACCACCGCAGCCAGCAAATCGCCCTTGTCGCCCTGGTCGATCAGCGCGTCATCGATCACGTCTTCTCGCTCTTCGGGCTTGGCTGGCAAGTTCAAGAATTTTTCTGGGCCACGGTAGTGTTGGCGCTGCTCGTAGTCCAAGATGCCTCGACGCAGCGCCTGGTAAGCGGCCTCTTGCTCATCGGCGCGCACAGTGGTGTGTACCTGCAGGCCTCGGGTGTAGATGTCGGCGCCGTATTGAGCGAACATCAACTGACGCACCATCTCGGCGACGAATTCGGCATGCGTTTGCTGGGTCTGTGCGCTGTTGCGCAGCCGCAGGGGCTCATTTTTCGCCGACAAGGCTTGTGCTTTGGTGATGAAGCCGTTGTCATACATGCGCTCGATGATGTAGAGCTGGCGAATGCGCGCGCGCTTGGGGTTGCTGACAGGGTTGTAGGCCGAAGGTGCTTTGGGCAAGCCCGCCAGCATCGCGGCTTCGGCGATGCTGAGCTCTTTGAGTGGTTTGCCAAAATAGGTCTCGGCCGCCGAGGCGAATCCATAGGCGCGCTGGCCCAGGTAAATCTGGTTCAGGTAAATCTCGAAAATCTGGTCTTTGGTCAGCAGATGCTCGAGTTTCAGCGTCAACAAAATCTCATAGATCTTGCGGGTGAAGGTTTTCTCCGAAGACAAATAGACGTTGCGCGCTACCTGCATGGTGATGGTGGAAGCCCCCTGGCTCTTGGCGCGACCCAGGTTGGCCAGACTGGCACGCATCAAGCCGATGTAATCGACGCCACCGTGCTGATAAAAACGGGCATCCTCGATGGCCAGCACCGCGTCCTTCATCACTTGCGGGATTTCTTTGAAGGGAACGAAGTTGCGCCGTTCCTCGCCAAATTCACCAATCTGCTTGCCGTCGGCCGAATAGATCCGCATCGACAACTTGGGCCGGTAATCGCTCATGTCCGACACATCGGGCAGTTGCGGATAGGCCATGGCCAACGCCACTGCCACCAAGGCCGCCAAGGCGAGAGCACCCGCTGCCAGCAAACCCAATGCCCAGGCCGATGCCTTCAACAGCAAGGTGCCCAAGCCGGATTCGGGTTGGGGCGTCGAGGGGGTGGGTTTTGGGGTGGCCATCGGGTGATTGGGGGCTGAACGTCTCGAGTTTCAGTGAAATCTATTGTGAAAACTAACGCAGTTTCCTTGGGCCGAAACCCATGCCGTGCTGCAATCTCATTCTAACTTTCATTGCCCACGAACATGACGCACGATTTGGTCCCGCAAGAAACACCCATCGCACCTGTGTTGTGCCTGGTGTGCGCCGCCCCGGGTTGGGCCTTGGGCTGGCGTGGTACAGACATGGCGCTGACCGAGCAAGCCTGGCCTGACTCGCTTCCACCCGTCGCATTCCCTACCGATCTATGGTCGCCAGCCCTGCAACTGGCTTTGCGTGAGCATTGGGGCACGCCACCCCCCTTGTGCCTGTGCTGGGCTCCAGCCCCCAAGGGGCAGAACTTGAGTTGGTGGCCTGGTCGCAGACGTCGGCTGCCGCCTTGGCGAGCCCTGGCGCGCGAAGAAGGCTTGACCTGGGCAGGGGCCACAGCCATGGAGGCGGTCCAAGATTTGACCGAAATCTGGCCGCAAGCGCAGCGCGCATGGGCCAATGCAGAGGTTTCCGCGCCCGGGTCGTTGCGCTGGCCTGGCCCTGTGGCCCTCACATGCGTATCGGCGCTGGTTTGCGTCTGTGTGCACAGCGCCTTGCAGTGGGGCATCAGGCCTTGGATACAAGAGCAGCGTGCGCTGGCCTCGGCGCAAGCCGAGCAAGACCGCCAGGCCGAACAGCAACGTCTGCTGCGCGAGCGCGAGCGGGCCGTGCAGGTCGAGCAGGTGCAACGCACCCGGCAGTGGGCCATGTGGCAATCTGAATCGCTGCGGCCGCTGCAGTCTTTGGCCCAGGTCTTGGGGCAGACCGACACCATGGCCGCGCCGCAGTTCTGGCAAGCCCTGCGCTATGCCGATGGTGCCTGGACAGTGCAAGGGGTGGCCAGCCACGAGTCCGACGTCCAGCCATGGTGGCAATGGGCCTCGTTTGGTGGGACCTCGCAACTGTTGGAGTCTGCTCCCGGGGTGTGGCCACCCGAGCCCGAATGGGGCTGGCCGGCTTGGCGTTTTCGTGCCCGTTGGAGCCTGACTGGCACCAACCAGGAGTCACCATGAGCCCACTGGCGCTTCTGGCCCGCAATGGGTGGCTCATTCCATGGGTGTGTTTGCTGGGGCTCTACGCCGCCATGGGTTGGCTGGACCCCACGCATTGGCTGGGCACGGGCCTGCCCCAGTCTGAGGTCCTTGGCAGGGCCATGCCTTTGGGCTCGGCGGCCCATGCCGGAGCCAAGTCGCGACCAGTCCCCCTGGCCCCCGCGCCTTGGCCTGATGAAGCTGCTTTGCGGCGCCTATTGGCCTGGCACGGTCTCAGCCACCAAAGCCTGACCCTGGGGTCGCAACGCGCCGGACAAACCGAAGTGCGCTTGGTCTGGCGCTTTAGCGGCGCCATGGGGCCGGGGTTGGCTGCGCTCGAAGCCTTGGCCATTGACAGTCCGCACATGGCTCCCGAAGCCCTGAACCTGCAATTCGAATCCCCGGGTCTCTGGCGTTTCGAGTGGCGCGGCGTGTGGCGGCAGGCAAAGGCGCCTGAGGTGTTGCCCGAACGACCGCTACTTCAGACCCACTTGCGTGCTTTGGGTGCTTCGGCGGTTTTTGACCCAGACGTGTTGCGGCGTCAACAAGCCCGGTTGTGGGTCGCAGGCGCTTCAGCGGCGTCTTTATTGACTGCCGCACGCCCCGAACATCTGCACCTGATTGCCGTCGCACACGACCCCAACCCTCAGGCATGGGTGGCTTGGCAGCAGCAGGTATTGTTACTGCGCGTGGGTGATCGCGTCGGGCCCGAGGGCGCTCGGGTACAAACCATCGAACGCGCTCAAGTGCGCTTGACTGTGGCAGGGCGGACGCAGTGGGTGCGACCTCGGCTTGCCCAAACTGCCATCGGGAGCGAGGCACCATGAAGCGCGTGGTGGTGATGGGGGCTTTATGGGTCACTGGGTCTGCCGTTGGGGCCCAATCTGTCCCCTTTGACATCGATTTTCATGCCATCGACACCGCCAGCGCCTTGCGCGTGCTGGCCCACCAGTCGGGCATCAATTTGGTGCTCACCGAAGGCGTCAAAGGCAGCGTCAGCCTGCAATTGCACCAGACCGATGGCCTGAGTGCCATGCGAGCCTTGGCGCAGGCACGCGGCTTGGTCTTGGTGTCTCAAGACCAAGTTTGGTGGGTGGGGACTCAGGCCGAATGGCTGGTCCAGGAAAAAGGTCGTCAAGAGGTTCTGGCCTTGCAGCTGTTGCGCCAAGAACTGGTGTTGCGCAGCTACCGGCTGCACCATGGCCGCGCTTTGGACTGGCTCGATCAACTCCAAGGCCGTGCCGTGCATGCCGATACCGCATCCAGACTCAGCGGTGCCGGCGTGGCCACGGGGGGTGCGCGCGCCGGCGCCAGCAGTTCCCGCTGGCTGAGTCCACGAGGCCAAGCCATGGCCGATTCACGCACCAACCACTTGGTGGTGCTCGACACTGCCGAGGTGCAAGAGCGCATCGCCCAGTGGGTCGCTCAACTCGACGTCCCCCAACGTCAGGTGCAAATCGAGGCCCGCATCGTCGAGGCCACCGAAGGTTTTGGTCAGTCACTCGGCGCACGCCTGCAAACGCCCGGTGACCGCTGGGCGCTGGACTGGTCGGCGGTGCCGTTGTCGGGCTTGTCCCCGGCGCGTGCGGCCCTATCGTTGCTGGGGCCAGGCCAGACTGGACGAGTTTGGGCCGAGATTTCCGCCCTCCAAGAGCGCGGACAGGGCAAGCTGGTCGCCACCCCCAGCCTGATCACCGCTGACCAGACCCGCGCCATCATTGAGCAAGGCACAGAACTGCCGTATCAAGTGGGCTCAAGCGCCGGCAACAGCCACACCATCGCCTTTCGCAAAGCCGAGTTGCGTCTGGATGTGGTGCCGCAAATCACACCCGAGGGTGAAATCCATCTGGATCTGGATTTACGACGCGACAGCGTGGGCGAACTCACCGGCAATGGTTACGCCATCGACACCAAGCGCTTGCAAACTCAGGTGCGTGTGCCCGATGGCGGGACCCTGATCATCGGCGGCATTTACATTGACGACCACAACGACCAGCGCCACCAGATACCGGGATTGACCGAGGGTTGGCTAGGGCGTCTTTTCGGGCGCACGCAACAAAGGCGCCAGCGCCAAGAGTTACTGATCTTCATCACGCCTAAAATGCTACCCATTGGGCCAACACATGCGGGTGCACCATGATCGGTGCATCCACAGGCCCTGTGTGGTTTCATTTGGTCGGAAAGGACATCCCTTGTTGGCTCTGGTTGGTTTGCCCGGAAGTGGCAAGTCCACGGTCGGGCGTCAGTTGGCGCGCCGACTCGACTTGCCCTTTATCGATGCCGATCAGGTCATCGAGTCCAAGCTCGGCTTTTCCATCCGAGAGTTCTTCGAGCGCGAGGGTGAAGACCGCTTTCGCGACCTGGAAGCCCAAACCTTGGATGAACTCACACGCCATCACCCGGGCGTACTCTCGACCGGTGGCGGCGTCGTGCTGCGGCCTCACAATCGGGAGGTCCTGCGCCAGCGCACCCGGGTCTTTTACCTGCGCGCCACGCCGGAAGAAATTTACCGTCGATTGCGCCACGACAAAGTGCGCCCGCTCTTGCAAGTGGCCGACCCTCTGGGCCGACTGCGCGAATTGCTCGCCCAACGCGACCCCTTGTACACCGAGGTGGCGCACCATATCATCGAATCGCACAAGCCCAACATCTCGGGCCTGGTCAATCAAATTCTGCGCTGCGTGGCCCCGGCCACCTGAAAGCCTATGCAAACCCTCACCATCGACCTAGACGAACGCAGCTACCCCATTTTGATCGGTAAGGGGTTGCTCCAAAACCCCGAGGCGTGGCAAGGCCTGCCGCGCGCTGCGACGGCGGTGATCGTCAGCAACGAAATCGTCGCCCCCTTGTATGCAGACGATCTGCGCGCTGCCATTGCGCCGCATTACCCCCGCGTGCTCACGTTGGTCTTGCCTGACGGCGAAGCCCATAAAACGTTTCAGACCCTGCAAAAAGTTTTCGATTTGCTGCTGGGCGAGGGTTGTGATCGCAAGACCGTGCTGTTCGCTTTGGGTGGCGGCGTCATCGGCGACCTGACCGGGTTTGCCGCCGCTTGCTTCATGCGCGGCGTACCTTTCGTGCAAGTGCCCACCACGCTGTTGGCCCAAGTCGATTCCTCGGTGGGCGGCAAGACCGCCGTGAACCACCCTTTGGGCAAAAACATGATTGGCGCCTTCTATCAACCGGTGCGTGTGGTGTGTGACCTCAGCACACTGCGCACCTTGCCTGAGCGCGAGTTGAGTGCTGGTTTGGCCGAGGTCATCAAGTACGGCCCCATTTACGACATGGCATTCCTCGATTGGATCGAGGCCCACATCGATGCGCTGCGCGCACGTGACATGCAAGCGCTGGCTCATGCCGTTCAACGCAGTTGCCAGATCAAGGCGGACGTGGTGCGCCAAGACGAGCGCGAGTCTGGTTTGCGCGCCATCTTGAATTTTGGTCACACCTTCGGTCACGCCATCGAAGCGGGCTTGGGCTTTGGTGTCTGGTTGCACGGCGAGGCGGTCGGCTGCGGCATGCTCATGGCGGCGAGTTTGTCGCTGCGCCTGGGCCTGGTCGATGCGGCTTTCGTGACCCGTTTGCAAGCGCTGGTCGAACGCGCTGGCCTGCCGGTTCGCGGTCCCGTTTTAGGAGCCGATGCCTACATCGAACACATGCGTTTGGACAAAAAGTCCGAGGATGGTCAAATCAAATTCGTGCTCATCGATAGCCCTGGTCGGGTGGTGGTGCGTCCGGCTCCGGATGCACTGGTGGCCGAGGTCATCGATGCTTCTTGCGGAAGCTGAGGCATGAGCCCTCTGGCCCCATACGCCAGTCATCCCGAGCACAGCCGAGGGCGGCGTCATGCCGAGCCCCAGGCGCCCACGCGCAACCCGTTTCAGCGTGATCGCGATCGCATCGTCCACTCCACCGCCTTTCGCCGCTTGGTCTACAAGACCCAGGTGTTTCTGAACCACGAGGGCGATTTGTTCCGCACACGCCTCACCCACTCGCTAGAGGTCGCGCAACTGGGACGCTCCATCGCAAGGTCCTTGGGACTGCAAGAAGACTTGGTTGAAGCCGTTGCCTTGGCTCACGATTTGGGGCACACGCCCTTCGGTCACGCCGGCCAGGACGCCCTGAACCATTGCATGACCCCGCACGGTGGCTTTGAGCACAACCTGCAAAGCCTGCGCGTGGTCGATGGGCTAGAGCACCGCTACCCCGAGTTTGACGGCCTGAACTTGTGTTTTGAGACACGCGAAGGCGTGCTCAAACACTGTTCGACCGCCAACGCCCAGCGCTTGGAGCAGCAAGAGCCCGGGGGCGTCGCGCATCGTTTTTTGCAAGGCATCCAACCCAGCCTCGAGTCGCAATTGTGTAATCTGGCCGACAGCATTGCTTATAACGCGCACGACATCGACGACGGCGTGCGCTCGGGCTTGCTCACTCTGGATCAGGTGTCTCAAGCCCCTTTGTTCGGAGGCTATTTGCAAACCGTGCGAGCCCAGTATCCGCATCTGGCCCCGCGTCGATGGCTGTATGAAGCCATTCGGCGCATGCTCAGTGACCAGGTGTACGACGTGGTAGCCGCCACCCAGAATGCGTTGAAACTCTCAGGCGTGTCCAGTGCCGACGAAGCCCGTCGGGTTGAGCCCTTGGTGCGTTTCACCGATGACATGCACCGGCAGTCGGTGGGTTTGAAGCGCTTTTTATTTCAGCACCTCTACCGCCATCCTCAGGTGCAGCGCATGACCGACTTGGCCCAGCAGGTGGTGCGTGAACTGTTCGCAGCTTACCAGGCACAACCCGAGGAGATGCGAGCCGAATTCGCCCAGCGCGAAGATCGGCCGCGGGCCATCGCAGACTACATCGCCGGCATGACCGACCGCTTCGCGCAGAAAGAGCACGAGCGACTGACGGGACAGCGCTTGTGGTGAATGGTCGTTCTGCCTGGCAGGCTTGGTTGATCATCGCTGCCGGCGGCGTGGCCGCCTTGCAGGTGGGCAAATTGCCCCCGGCTTTGCCCTGGTTGCAGGCGCAACTGGGCCTGAGCCTGCTTGACTCGGGCTTTTTGCTTTCAGTGGTGCAGGGCAGTGGCATGTTGCTGGGTCTGATGGTGGGGCAATGGATCGATGGGTATGGACTGCGCCGCAGCATGTGGACTGGGCTCATGCTCTTGTCGGCAGGCAGCTTCATGGGGGGCATGTCCGACCGAATATCCGAGCACACCGTGTGGGTCTTGCTGGCTTCACGGGTGGTCGAGGGGTTGGGTTTCTTGCTCACCGTCTTGCCTGGCCCCGGCCTGTTGCGGCGCCATGTCGAGTCCGATCGCCTCGCGCCCTTTTTGGGGTATTGGGGCACCTACATGCCTTTGGGCATGTCCCTCGCCTTGTTGGTCGGCCCTTTCTGGTTGCAGGCCGCACCCTGGTCGTCTTGGTGGTTTTTCTTTGCCTTTCTCAGCGCACTCATGGCGATGGCGCTCAGACGCGGCGTCGCCCCAGACCCTGAACCCGACGGAGCCCCTTTGGATCTGTCCTCGATCTTTGCTCGCCTGCGTCAGACTCTGGGGGCCAGTGGCCCGTGGCTGATCGCTGCCATGTTTTGCGTCTACTCAGCCCAATGGTTGTCGCTGGTCGGTTTTCTCCCCTCGATTTATTCCGCCGCGGGTGTGCAAGGTGCCATGTTGGCGGTGCTGACCGCGCTGGCTGCTGCCGTTAACATGGGTGGCAACATGGTGTCGGGGCGATTGTTGCAACGGGGTTGGAGCGAGCGCAGCACCTTGCTCATCGGATATGGCGCGATGGCCTTGGGCAGTTTCTTGGCTTTTTCCGATCTGACCTTGGGCGTGCCCTGGGTGCGCTATTCGGGCATCTTGCTTTTTTCCTGTGTCGGCGGCCTGATTCCAGGCACGCTGTTTTCCCTGTCGGTGCGCTTGGCGCCAGCCCCCAATCTGGTTGCCAGCACGGTAGGTTGGATGCAGCAACTCTCGGCCACGGGCCAATTCCTGGGCCCCCCGCTGGCGGCTGCCTTGGCCATGGCGGTGGGAGGGTGGCAATTCACATGGGTTTTCACAGCCACCTGCTGCATCTTGGGGGTGGTGTTCGCCAGTCTCGTGTCACGCCACCCGCTTGTCCGACAATAGCGGCATGTCCAGTCCTTTGACACCGGTCAACCCAAACCCGGCCCATGATGCGACGGTGCGCTGGCTCGAGCGCGCCGTCATTGGCCTGAACCTTTGCCCCTTTGCCAAAGCGCCGCACATCAAAGGTCGCATCCACATAGCAGTTTGCGAGTCAACCGATGACGGCCAGTGCCTGGACGCCCTGTCCGACGAACTTCAGGCTTTGGTGGGCATGTCTGCGACCAAGCGCGAGACCACCTTGCTGGTGCTGCCCAACGCATGGTCTGATTTTCTCGACTTCAACGACCGCTTGGCCGATGCCGACCAAATCCTCGAAGACCTCGATTTGGTGGGCGTCATCCAAATCGCCAGTTTCCATCCCCATTACCAATTCGCTGGCACTGCCCCCGACGACATCACCAACTACACCAACCGATCGCCTTACCCGGTGCTACATCTCCTGCGCGAGGACAGCATCGATCAGGCTGACCAGGCGTTTCCCCAGCCCGAGGCGATCTTTGAGGCCAACATGCGCACCCTGCGCGAATTGGGGCCCGAAGGTTGGGGAGCCTTGGGCATCCGGTCTTCTTCATGAAAAAAAATTCCATCGCCTCCGCGTCGGTGCTGCCACCCGAAGTGCGCCCCGGTCAGTCCGTGGAACTCTTGCAGCACCTGCACATCCTGACCCGAGAAGGGCGACTCAACCAGGACTCCCGCCGCAAACTCAAACAGGTCTACCACCTGGTGCAGTTCATCGAAAAGCTGCTCGACACGGTATCGGACAACCCGAATGGCCCCACGCTGGCCGACCACGGTGCAGGTAAATCGTACTTGGGCTTCATCCTCTATGACCTCTACTTCAAGGCGTTGGGTTCAGGAACCATTTGGGGCATCGAGACCCGCACCGAGTTGGTCGCCAGCAGTCAGGCCCTGGCCATGCGGCTGGGTTTTCAGCGCATGCTTTTTTTGAACCTCAGCGTGGCGCAATCGAGCGCCAGCACCGACTTGCCCGAGCGCATCGACATCGTCACCGCCTTGCACGCCTGCGACACCGCCACCGATGACGCCATTGCCTTTGGCCTGCTCAAACAAACCCGCGCCATGGTCTTGGTGCCCTGCTGTCAGGCCGAGGCTGCGGCTCTTTTGCGCCAAAACAAGGCACTATTCCTGTCCCAAACCCCCTTGGCTGAACTCTGGCGTCACCCCCTGCACACCCGTGAAATGGGCAGTCAACTCACCAACGTCATGCGCTGCCTGTATTTGGAATCTCAAGGCTACAAAGTCACCGTGACCGAACTGGTGGGCTGGGAGCACAGCCTCAAAAACGAACTCATCCTGGCCGAATACACCGGCCAGAGCAAACGCAGCGCAGCTCAACGCCTGCTGGCCTTGCTCGACCAATTTGGCCTCCAAGACCTGATCGACACCCGCTTCCCGAAATTGGGGTCAGACCCCAATTAGTAAGACCTCCAATAGAGTCAAACTCACACTGGGCCATCCCGCAGGCCCAATAATTGGGGTCACAATAATTGGGGTCAAATAATTGGGGTCAGACCCCAATTTCATTTTTGCCATGGCACGCCTTCCCCGTCTGACCGTTCCCGGCTACCCGCACCACGTGATCCAGCGCGGCACGAACCGCCAGCGTATCGTGGTCGATGATCTTGATCGTCAGCGCCTGCTCGATCTGTGGCACCAGCATGCCCAGGCCTTCGGGGTGACAATCCATGCCTACGTCATCATGGACAACCACTTCCATTTGCTGGCTACGCCCGAGACCGCGCAAAGCCTGCCTGGCATGATGCAGGCGGTCGGACGCAGCTATGTGCGTTACTTCAATTTGCGCCACGGCCGTACCGGTGCTTTGTGGGAGGGGCGCTACCGCAGCAACCTCGTTGAAAGTGAGCGCTATCTTCTGGCGTGCATGATTTACATCGATTTGAACCCCGTGCGGGCTGGCATGGTGGCCGACCCCAAGGACTACCGCTGGTCCAGTCACAGGCACCACATTGGGCTGGCCAGCGACAAATTGGTGAATCAGCACGCACTGTATTGGGTCTTAGGGGACACCCCATTTGGACGAGAAGCGGCCTATGCTGCCATGGTCGAAGCTGGACTGAGCCCCAAAGACCGGGAAGACCTGACCCAATCGGCGATGAAAGGTTGGGCGCTCGGATCAAAGCAATTTATGGTGAAAATTCAGAAAGATACGCCTAGAAGAGTCCATAAAGGCCAAGCCGGACGACCAGTCAGCAACCCCAGAAATCGATCTGTCCCCAATTAATTCACTGTTGTAAAAAAACGACCATAAATTGGGGTCAGACCCCAATTATTTTTTTGGCATTGCTGTTGCATTGCCTTTATGATGTGCATCCCCCCGTATATACCCTAGGAGAGCGCCATGACCACGGCTGCTGAAAAAGATTGGTTTGAACGTTCCGGTCTGTATGACCCCGCCAACGAGCACGATGCATGCGGCGTGGGCTTTGTGGCTCATATCAAGGGGCAAAAAAGCCATACCATCGTTACCCAAGCCTTGAAGATCCTGGAAAACCTCGATCACCGGGGTGCGGTGGGTGCCGATGCGCTCATGGGTGATGGAGCCGGTATCCTGATTCAGTTGCCCGACGCCTTGTACCGAGAAGAGATGGCCAAGCAAGGCGTGAACCTGCCGCCGCAAGGCGAGTACGGCGTGGGCATGATTTTCCTGCCCAAGGAACACGCATCGCGTTTGGCTTGCGAGCAAGAGATGGAGCGCGCGATCCGAGCCGAAGGCCAAGTCTTGTTGGGCTGGCGCGATGTCCCCACCAACCGCGACATGCCCATGTCGCCCGCCGTGCGTGAAAAAGAGCCTGTGATACGTCAAGTCTTCATTGGTCGCGGCACCGACGTCATCGTGCAAGATGCGCTCGAGCGCAAGTTGTATGTGATCCGCAAAACCGCCAGCGCCTCGATCCAGCGCCTGAAGCTCAAGCACAGCAAAGAATATTATGTGCCCAGCATGTCCAGCCGCACGGTCATCTACAAAGGCCTGTTGCTGGCCGACCAAGTCGGCACTTATTATTACGATTTGCAAGATGAGCGTTGCGTCTCGGCCCTGGGCCTGGTGCACCAGCGCTTTTCAACCAACACCTTCCCCGAGTGGCCGTTGGCTCACCCCTACCGTTATGTCGCTCACAACGGCGAAATCAACACGGTCAAGGGCAACTACAACTGGATGAAGGCTCGTGAAGGCGTGATGTCCTCTCCTGTGCTGGGCGAAGACCTGAAAAAACTCTATCCCATCAGTTTCCCGGACCAGTCGGACACCGCGACGTTCGATAACTGTCTGGAACTTCTGACCATGGCCGGTTACCCGATCAGCCAAGCGGTGATGATGATGATCCCCGAACCTTGGGAGCAGCACACCACCATGGATGAGCGTCGCAAGGCCTTTTATGAATACCATGCCGCCATGCTCGAGCCCTGGGACGGCCCGGCTTCGATCGTGTTCACGGATGGGCGCCAGATCGGTGCGACGTTGGACCGCAACGGTCTGCGCCCCTCGCGTTACTGCATCACCGATGACGATATGGTGATCATGGGTTCCGAGTCGGGCGTGTTGCCCGTGCCCGAGAGCAAGATCGTTCGCAAGTGGCGCCTGCAGCCCGGCAAGATGTTCCTGATCGATCTCGAACAGGGGCGCATGATCGATGACGAAGAGCTAAAAGCCAGTTTGTCCAGCACCAAGCCCTACAAGCAGTGGATTGAAAACCTGCGCGTGAAGCTTGACGATGTAGAAAGCGCCACCGAAGCGCCCGTTCCCCCGCAAGCCACCTTGCTCGACCGCCAACAGGCCTTTGGTTACACCCAGGAAGACATCAAATTCTTGATGGCGCCCATGGCGGCCAATGGCGAAGAAGGTATCGGTTCGATGGGTAATGACAGCCCCTTGGCCGTCTTGTCTGACAAAAACAAACCGTTGTACAACTACTTCAAACAGTTGTTCGCACAGGTGACCAACCCGCCCATCGATCCGATCCGCGAAGCGATTGTGATGTCTTTGGTGTCCTTCATCGGTCCCAAGCCTAACCTGCTGGACATCAACCAGGTCAATCCCCCGATGCGCCTGGAGGTCAGCCAACCCATCCTGGACTTCCAGGACATGGCCAAGCTGCGTGCGATCGACGAACGCACCCAGGGCAAATTCCGCAGCCACACGCTGGACATCACTTACCCCGTGAACTGGGGCAGAGAGGGCGTGGAGGCCAAGTTGGCCTCGTTGTGCGCCGAAGCGGTCGACGCCATCCAGAGCGGCCATAACATCTTGATCATCAGCGACCTTGGCGTGAACGCGCACCAAGTCGCTGTGCCCGCGCTGCTGGCGCTGTCTGCCATCCACCAACACCTGGTGCGCGAAGGCCTGCGCACCACCGCCGGTCTGGTGGTGGAAACCGCCACTGCGCGCGAGGTTCATCACTTTGGCGTTTTGGCCGGTTACGGCGCCGAAGCGGTACATCCTTATCTCGCCATGGAAACCCTACAGTCGATCCACCAGGATCTGCCGGGTGATTTGTCGGCCGACAAAGCCATTTACAACTATGTGAAGGCGATCGGCAAAGGCCTGTCCAAGATCATGTCGAAGATGGGCGTGAGCACCTACATGTCTTATTGCGGTGCCCAGTTGTTCGAGGCCATCGGCATCAACAAGGAAACCATCGATCAGTACTTCACCGGCACCGCCAGTCTCATCGAAGGCATCGGCGTCTTTGAGATGGCTGAAGAGGCCCTGCGCATGCACAAGGCCGCATTTGGCGATGACCCCGTGTTGGCCCATATGCTCGAGACCGGCGGTGAATACGCTTGGCGTGCGCGCGGCGAAGAACACATGTGGACGCCAGACGCCATTGCCAAGTTGCAGCACAGTGCACGTGCCGGCAACTTCAACACCTACAAAGAGTATGCTCAGATCATCAACGACCAGAACAAACGCCACATGACATTGCGCGGCTTGTTCGAGTTCAGGATCGAGCCATCCAAAGCGATTCCTCTAGAACAGGTGGAGCCTGCGTCCGAGATCGTCAAGCGTTTTGCCACAGGCGCCATGTCGCTGGGTTCGATCTCGACCGAGGCGCATGCCACGCTGGCGATTGCCATGAACCGCATCGGCGGCAAAAGCAACACTGGGGAAGGTGGCGAAGACCCGGCCCGTTATCGCAATGAACTCAAGGGCATCCCCATCAAGAAGGGTGAGACTTTAAAGAGCGTCATCGGTGATGCCCAAGTCGAAGTCGACATGCCGCTGAACGATGGAGACAGCTTGCGTTCACGCATCAAGCAGGTGGCCTCAGGTCGCTTTGGCGTGACCGCCGACTACCTGTCGAGTTCGGACCAGATCCAGATCAAGATGGCACAGGGGGCCAAGCCCGGCGAGGGGGGGCAGTTGCCCGGCGGCAAAGTGTCCGAGTACATCGGTAAACTGCGCTACAGCGTCCCTGGCGTGGGGCTCATTTCGCCCCCGCCGCACCACGACATTTATTCCATTGAAGACTTGGCCCAGTTGATCCACGATCTGAAAAACGTGGCACCGCACGCCAGCATCAGCGTCAAGCTGGTGTCTGAAGTCGGCGTGGGTACCATCGCCGCCGGCGTCGCCAAATGCAAGAGCGATCATGTGGTGATTTCAGGCCATGACGGCGGCACGGGTGCCTCGCCCTGGTCTTCGATCAAGCACGCCGGTTCGCCTTGGGAAATCGGTTTGGCCGAAACCCAGCAAACCCTGGTGTTGAACCGTTTGCGCGGCCGCATCCGCGTTCAGGCCGATGGTCAGATGAAGACCGGTCGAGATGTTGCCATCGGTGCCTTGCTCGGTGCCGACGAGTTCGGTTTTTCCACCGCGCCCCTGGTGGTCGAGGGGTGCATCATGATGCGCAAGTGCCACCTGAACACCTGCCCGGTGGGGGTGGCTACCCAAGACCCGACCTTGCGCAAGAAATTCGCCGGCAAGCCCGAGCATGTGGTGAATTTCTTCTTCTTTGTTGCGGAGGAAGTGCGCCAGATCATGGCGCAACTGGGCATTGCCAAATTCGACGATCTGATTGGTCGCAGCGATTTGCTCGACATGCGCAAAGGCATCGAGCACTGGAAGGCCCGTGGTCTGGATTTCAGCCGTCTGTTGGCTGTGCCCCAAGTGGGCGCCGAGGTCCCGGTGCGTCATGTCGCAGAGCAAGACCACGGTTTGGAGAAAGCCCTGGACAACGTGCTGATCGCCAAGAGCCTTCCAGCCATAGACAAGGGCGAAAAGGTACAGTTCATGGAAGCCGCACGCAATGTCAACCGCTCGGTCGGCGCAATGTTGTCTGGTGCCATCACCAAAGTGCATCCCGAAGGCTTGCCCGACGACACCATCCGCATCCAGCTCGAAGGCACGGGTGGTCAGTCTTTTGGGGCCTTCTTGTGCAAGGGAGTGACCCTTTACCTCATCGGTGACGCCAACGACTATACCGGCAAGGGCCTCTCGGGGGGCCGCGTGGTGGTGCGACCGAGTTTGGACTTCCGAGGCGAGGCTTCGCAAAACATCATCGTCGGCAACACGGTCATGTACGGCGCCACCCGAGGCGAGGCCTACTTCGCTGGTGTTGCCGGCGAACGATTCGCGGTTCGCTTATCGGGCGCCACTGCCGTGGTGGAAGGCACCGGTGACCATGGTTGTGAATACATGACCGGTGGCACGGTGGCTGTTTTGGGCAAGACCGGTCGCAACTTCGCCGCTGGCATGAGCGGAGGCGTGGCCTATGTCTTCGACGAAGACGGCCAGTTTGCCCAGCGTTGCAACACCGCCATGGTCAGCATGGAGAAAGTGCTGCCTGCCGCAGAGCAAGATGCGCAGCTCGAGCGCAAGTTCTGGCACAACGACCAGGCCGACGAGACGCAACTCAAGAAGCTGCTCGAAGATCACTTCAAGTGGACCGGCAGCCGCCGCGCCCGCGAACTGCTGGATGACTGGGTCAACGCCCGCACCAAGTTCGTCAAAGTGTTCCCGACCGAATACAAGCGCGCTCTGGGCGAAATCAATGCCCGCAAAGCGGCTCAACCCGTGGCCGCCTAAGGCCTGTCAGAGGAAGCAAGGGAATCATCATGGGAAAAGTCACCGGCTTCATGGAATTTGAGCGCATCGAAGAGGGCTACGCCCCGGTCGCCGAGCGTGTCAAAAACTACAAAGAATTTGTCATCACGCTCGACCAGAGCCAGGCCAAGGTGCAAAGCGCGCGCTGCATGGATTGCGGCACGCCGTTTTGCAACAACGGCTGTCCGGTCAACAACATCATCCCCGACTTCAACGACCTGGTGTATCAGGGCGACTGGCGCAACACCATCGAAGTGCTGCACAGCACCAACAATTTCCCCGAGTTCACTGGACGCATCTGCCCGGCACCTTGCGAAGCCGCCTGTGTGGTCAACGTCAACAATGACCCGGTCGGCATCAAGTCGATCGAGCACGCCATCATCGACCGCGCCTGGTCCGAGGGATGGGTCACACCGCGCCCGGCCGCGGTCAAGACCGGCAAGACTGTTGCTATCGTGGGTTCCGGCCCCGCCGGACTGGCCGCCGCCCAGCAGCTGGCCCGCGTCGGCCACGCCGTGACGGTGTTTGAGAAAAACGACCGCGTCGGTGGCTTGCTGCGTTACGGCATCCCCGACTTCAAAATGGAGAAGTCTCACATTGATCGCCGCGTCAAGCAAATGGAAGCTGAAGGCGTGACTTTCCGCACCGGCGTGCTGGTCGCCAATTTGCCGCCAAGCGCCAAAGTCACCAACTGGGCCAAGGAAGTCGTCAGCGCCGAGCAATTGATGAAAGAATTCGATGCCGTGCTGTTGGCTGGTGGCTCCGAGCAATCGCGCGATTTGCCCGTGCCGGGCCGTGACCTGACTGGTGTTTATTTCGCCATGGAGTTCCTGCCCCAACAAAACAAAGTCGTGGCTGGCGACAAGATCAAGGACCAGCTGCGCGCCGACGACAAGAACGTCATCGTGATTGGTGGCGGCGACACTGGCAGCGACTGCGTGGGCACCAGCACCCGCCATGGCGCCCAAAGCGTCACCCAGTTCGAAGTCATGCCCATGCCCCCAGAAGAAGAAAACAAGCCTTTGGTGTGGCCTTATTGGCCGCTGAAGCTGCGCACCAGCTCCAGCCATGAAGAGAGCCAGGAAAAAGGGTTGCTCAGGCGCGAGTTCGCCATCTCTACCAAGGAATTTTTGGGCAAGGACGGCAAGCTCACCGGTTTGAAGACCGTGCATGTCGAGATGAAGGACGGCAAGCTCACCGAAGTGCCCGGCACCGAAAAAGAGTGGCCGGCCGACATGGTGCTGCTGGCCATGGGCTTTACCAACCCCTTGGCGACCGTGCTGGAAGCCTTTGGTGTTGACAAAGACGTTCGTGGCAACGCCAAGGCCGGCACCGAAGACCAGACGGGCTACATCACCAATGTGCCCAAGGTCTTCGCTGCTGGCGACATGCGCCGTGGCCAGTCGCTGGTGGTTTGGGCCATCCGCGAAGGCCGCCAAGCCGCTCGCGCCGTCGATCAGTTCCTGATGGGGCAAACCAGTCTTCCCCGATAAGACGTCAGGGATTTCCCCGGTGAGGGGTAAAATCTGCGGTTCACTAACTGGTGCCGACTCACCCCCGGCAGATCGCCTTGCGCATGAACCCGCCGGATCCACTCGTCCAACTCACCGACCTGACTTTTGGGTATCGTGAACGTGTCATCCTCGACGGCATCACGCTGTCGGTGCCGCGTGGCAAGGTCACGGCCCTGATGGGGGCGTCTGGCGGCGGTAAAACCACAGTGTTGCGCCTGATCGGTGGTCAGTACAGCGCGCAGTGCGGGACTTTGACTTTTGACGGACAAGAGGTCGGCGCGCTTGATCCCCAGGGGCTTTACGCCATTCGCCGTCGCATGGGCATGCTCTACCAGTTCGGCGCCTTGTTCACCGACCTCAGTGTCTTTGACAACGTGGCCTTCCCTTTGCGTGAACACACCGCTTTGTCCGAGGCCTTGATCCGCGACATCGTCTTGATGAAGCTCGAAGCGGTGGGTTTGCGCGGGGCGCGCGACCTCATGCCCAGTCAGATCTCGGGCGGCATGGCACGCCGGGTCGCCTTGGCCCGAGCCATTGCCCTGGACCCCGAGTTGGTCATGTACGACGAGCCTTTTGCCGGTCTGGATCCGATTTCATTGGGCACAGCAGCGCGGTTGATTCGCCAGTTGAATGATTCCTTGGGATTGACTACTTTATTGGTCTCTCACGATTTGGATGAAACCTTCCATATCGCAGATCAAGTGATCATTTTGGCCAACGGTTGCATCGCCGCCCAAGGTACGCCCGACGAGGTGCGCCACAGCAGTGATCCCTTGGTGCACCAGTTCGTGACGGCTGCTCCCGAAGGGCCCGTGCGTTTTCACCATCCTGCGCCTGAGCGAGCGTCTGACTTCGGTTTGCGGGGGCGTGCATGATCGACTGGCTCGCCAATCTGGGTGCGTCCACCCGCGAACAACTGGCCCATCTGGGGCACGGCACTCGCCTGTTTCTGAAACTGCTGACTTTGGCCGTTTCGACACTGCGTCGTTTTGGGCTGGTGAGAGATCAGATCCATTTTTTGGGCAACCATTCGCTGGCCATCATCTCGGTCTCTGGCTTATTTGTCGGTTTCGTGCTGGGTTTGCAGGGTTACTACACCTTACAGCGCTACGGTTCGGCGTCGGCCTTGGGGTTGCTGGTGGCGCTGAGCCTGGTCCGAGAACTCGGACCTGTGGTCACGGCCTTGCTTTTTGCTGGACGGGCCGGCACCTCCCTGACGGCCGAGATCGGTCTGATGAAGGCAGGCGAGCAACTCAGCGCCATGGACATGATGGCGGTTGACCCCGTCAAACGCATTCTGGCCCCGCGTTTCTGGGCCGGCATCATCACCATGCCGATCTTGGCGGCGGTGTTCAGTGCCGTGGGCATATTGGGTGGTTGGGTGGTCGGCGTCGTGATGATCGGTGTTGACCCGGGGTCTTTCTGGGGGCAGATGCAAGGCGGTGTCGATGTCTGGAAAGATGTCGGCAATGGCGTGGTCAAGAGCCTTGTATTTGGCATCACCGTCACCTTTGTCGCCGTTTACCAAGGCTTTCAAGCCCTGCCCACGCCCGAGGGCGTGTCACGCGCCACCACGCGGACTGTGGTGGTGGCCTCGTTGGCCGTGTTGGGGCTCGATTTCATCCTCACGGCCCTGATGTTCAGCATTTGAAAGGAAAGCGCACATGCAACGCTCTAGAAATGACGTATGGGTAGGTCTGCTGGTCCTACTGGGTGCGTTCGCCCTGTTGTTTCTGGCCTTGAAATCGGCCAATTTGCTCACGCTCAGTTTTCAGAGCACCTACGCGGTCACGTCGCGATTCGATAACATCGGTGGATTGAAGCCCCAAGCGCCTTTGAAGAGTGCCGGTGTGGTGGTGGGGCGAGTGCAAAGCATTGGTTTTGATGACCAGACCTTTCAGGCCTTGGTGCGCATCGACATCGAAGATCGTTACAAATTCCCGAAAGACAGCTCCCTGAAAATCCTCACCAGCGGCTTGTTGGGTGAGCAGTACATTGGCATTGAGGCCGGTTCGGATGATAAAAACTTGGCCTCCGGTGATCGGATCCAGCAAACTCAGTCGGCGGTGGTGTTGGAAAACCTGATCAGTCAATTCCTTTATAACAAGGCGGCAGAACCTGCCACCGCGAACAAGTGATTTTCAAATGATGTACAGGATCTGGCGCAGGTTACTTCTCTCGACATGTCTGGCCATTTCGGGTCTTGCGCCTGCCTGGTCCCAGGGCAGCGATGCCCCGCCTGCTGCCGCAAAGGCCAACGCGACAGCCGCAAATCCACAGGACCCGTGGGAGTCCTTCAACCGCCAGATCTTCGGCTTCAATGAAGTGGTCGATGGTGCCGTTCTTCGTCCGGTAGCCCGCGCCTATCGCGACAACACCCCCCAGTTGGTTCAAACCGGCGTGTCCAACTTTTTCGGCAACCTGCGTGACCTGTGGTCGGGGGTGAACAGTGCTTTACAGGCCAAGCCGGTGGCGGCCCTGGAAAACGTGGGTCGTTTTGTCGTCAACACCACGGTGGGCATTTACGGTCTGTTCGATGTTGCCACCCATTTGGGCCTAGAGCGGCATACCGAAGACTTTGGCCAGACTCTGGGGCGATGGGGCGTGCCCTCTGGCCCTTATGTGGTGATGCCCCTCTTCGGATCCTCCACCGTGAGAGACGCCATCGGTTTTGTGCCCGACCGCCGTTCCAGCCTGATCAACCAAGTCGATGACGGCACGGAGCGCAACCTGTTGCTGTTCAGTAGCCTGGTCAGTCTGCGTGCCCAGTTGTTGCCCTTGACCGATCAAATCGAGCGCGTGGCCCTGGACAAATACAGCTTCACCCGCGACGCCTTCCTGCAAAAGCGCCTCAATGATGTCTATGATGGAGATCCCCCGCAGGAAAAAGAACTCCCTGAGACCCCAGACGCCGGCCCCAGTGCCGATACGTCTTCAGCCAAGCCATGATGAATATTGCCCGTTTTGCCCCTTCCGCGTTGCCCCTGTTCACATGGGGAGTTTTGCGCCAATTTGTTCTTCTGGCCTTCATGTCGCTGTTCGGTATGTCCGCTTGGGCCGAAGAAGCGCCTGATGCTTTCATCAAGCGCTTGTCCGCCGATTTGCTTGAGACCGTGAAAAACGATCCAGCTCTCAGGTCGGGTGATGCCCAACGCCTGTCGCAATTGGTCGATCAAAAGGTGATGCCGCATCTGAATTTCCAGCGCATGACCGCATCGGCCGTGGGGCCGGCTTGGCGCCAGGCCTCACCCGAGCAACGCGCGCGTTTGCAAGACGAATTCAAGGCCTTGTTGGTGCGTACTTATTCTGGTGCGGTGTCGCAAGTCAAAGACCAAAGCATCGTTGTCAAACCCGTGCGAATAACTGCCGGTGACACCGAGGTTCTGGTGCGCACTGAGGTGCGCGGTGGGGCTGAGCCGGTGGCCATCGACTATCGGTTGGAAAAATCCAGTGACGCCGCCAGTGGGTGGCGCATCTACAACCTGAATGTGGCAGGGATTTGGCTGGTCGATACCTACCGCACCCAATTTGGTCAAGAAATCAACGCCCGTGGCATCGATGGCCTGATTGCTTCTTTGTCTGATCGCAACAAAGGCGGCGCCCGCAAGTGAGTGACGCCGCCCCGACCCTGACCCTGCCGGCTACCCTGCGCCACGATCAAGTCATGGCTTGGCTCAGTCACGCAGCCTTACCTGCTCAGGGGCAGGTGCGGGTCATTGACGCCAGCGCTTTGCAGTCATTCGATTCTTCGGCTTTGGCCTGCATCATCGAATTGCGTCGTCGAGCCGATGTCCAAGGTGCCCACTGGCAAGTGCAGGGCCTGCCCGAGCGCCTGCAGCGTTTGGCCCAGGTCTATGGCCTGTCTGATCTGATCTAAGGGGTTCCGTTCGCATGCCTGCCGTCTCCTTCCAGTCCGTCAACAAAACATACAGCACATCCAAAGGCTCTTTTCAGGCCCTGAAGGACGTGACCTTCGACATCGAAGAAGGTGAATTTTTTGGCTTACTGGGCCCCAACGGGGCCGGGAAAACCACATTGATCAGCATCCTGGCTGGTTTGAATCGCCCCAGTTCCGGGCAGGTGAAAGTGCGTGGCCACGATGTCATGGCGCAACCGGCACAAGCCCGCCAGCTGCTGGGTGTCGTTCCTCAAGAGTTGGTCTTCGACCCCTTTTTCTCGGTACGCGAGGCCCTGCGTTTTCAGTCGGGCTACTTTGGTGTCACCGACAACGCCGCCTGGATCGACGAATTGCTCGAAGGATTGGGCCTGGCCGATAAGGCCAACCACAATATGCGCCAACTCTCCGGGGGCATGAAGCGCCGGGTATTGGTGGCGCAGGCCCTGGTGCATATGCCACCCGTCATCGTGCTCGACGAGCCCACTGCGGGCGTGGATGTCGAGTTGCGCCAGACCTTGTGGCAGTTCATTGCTCGCCTCAATCGCGAAGGCCACACCGTTTTGCTGACCACCCATTACCTTGAAGAAGCAGAAGCCTTGTGCAGCCGCATCGCCATGCTCAAACAGGGACAGGTGGTGGCTTTGCAGCGAACCAGCGATTTACTCAGTGCCGCCTCCAGCAATGTGCTGCGCTTCAAGCTCGATGCGCCTTTGCCCCCCGAGCTGGCTCGCCAAGCTCGTGTCACTGGCCGCATCGTTCAATTTCCGGCCCATGATGCCCTGGAAATCGAGCGTTACTTGTCGGCGGTGCGTCAAGCCGGCTTGGTCGCCGAGGACGTCGAAATTCGCAAAGCCGATTTGGAAGATGTGTTTCTGGACGTCATGGCTCGCGCCGGTCACACCTCGCAGGAGGTACCATGAACGGATGGCAAGCCCTGTTTCTCAAAGAGGTGCTTCGTTTTTGGAAAGTCAGCTTCCAGACCGTTGCCGCACCAGTCATGACCGCCTGCCTGTATCTGCTGATCTTTGGTCATGTGTTGGAAAATAAAGTCCAGGTCTACAACCAGGTCAGCTATACCGCCTTTCTGATCCCCGGTTTGGTGATGATGAGCGTGTTGCAAAACGCTTTCGCCAACAGTTCATCCTCGATCATCCAGAGCAAAATCATGGGTAACCTGATTTTCATTTTGCTCACCCCCCTAAGCCACCGCAGTTGGTTCGTGGCCTATGTGGGCTCATCGGTAGTGCGTGGCTTGGCGGTGGGCGTGGGCGTGTTGCTGGTCACCTCGTGGGTTGCCCCTTTGCAGATGGTTTCCCCGCTGTGGATTTTGGTGTTTGGTTTGCTGGGTGCGGCCATGTTGGGCACGCTGGGGCTGATCGCTGGTTTATGGGCTGAAAAGTTTGACCAGATGGCGGCCTTCCAGAACTTCATCATCATGCCCATGACCTTCCTCAGCGGCGTGTTCTACTCCATCCACTCGCTGCCCGACTTCTGGCAGGTGGCCAGTCACCTGAACCCATTCTTTTACATGATCGATGGTTTTCGCTATGGCTTTTTCGGCGTCAGCGACGTCTCGCCCTGGCTCAGCTTGAGCTTGGTCGGGGTTGCTTGGTTGGCCGTATCCGCCTTGGCCTTGCACTTGCTGCGCATCGGTTACAAAATCAGAGGCTGAACGCATGGACGCGCGACAACTCCAAGACATCATCAGCGCCGCCTTGCCCTGCGAGCACATCGAGGTCAACGGCGACGGACGGCACTGGTATGCCACCCTGGTCAGCCCTGCTTTCCAGGGATTGAGCCGCGTTCGTCGCCATCAATTGGTGTATTCCACTTTGGGTCAGCGCATGCACACCGACGAGGTCCATGCCTTGTCCATGAAAACCTTGACCCCGGCCGAGTGGGCCGAGCAGGGGAGCAACCATGGATAAATTGCGAATCACCGGTGGCCAAGTCCTGAACGGCGAGATGAATGTCTCGGGTGCCAAAAACGCTGCCTTGCCCGAGTTGTGTGCCGCTTTGCTCACCAGCGATGCTGTTACCTTGCGCAACGTCCCCAAGTTACAAGACATCGCCACCATGTCCAAGCTGATCCGCCACATGGGCGTCGAGGTCCATCAGCCCGAAGCCGGCGTGGTTCAGTTGTGCGCTCAAGCTCTGGCGCGAACCGAGGCACCTTACGACTTGGTCAAGACCATGCGAGCCTCGGTGCTGGTGTTGGGGCCCTTGCTGGCCCGTTTTGGCCAGGCACGGGTGTCCTTGCCCGGTGGTTGCGCCATTGGCTCCCGCCCGGTGGATCAGCATATCAAGGGATTACAGGCCATGGGTGCAGTGATCGAAGTGCAGCACGGCTACATGGTCGCCAGTCTGGCTCCAGGTCTCAAGCGGCTGCGTGGCGCCCACATCACCACCGACATGGTGACCGTGACAGGCACCGAGAACTTCATGATGGCGGCCTGTCTGGCCGAGGGCGAAACCGTGTTGGAGAACGCCGCCCAAGAGCCAGAAATTCCCGACCTGGCCGAACTGCTCATCGCCATGGGGGCTCGCATTAATGGGCATGGCACCAGCAAGATCCGCATCCAGGGCGTCGAACGTCTGCATGGGGCCGACCACCACGTGGTGGCCGACCGCATCGAAGCCGGCACCTTTTTGTGTGCGGTCGCCGCCACCGGGGGTGACGTGATCTTGCGCAACGCCCGGGCCGATCACTTGGAAGCGGTCATCGAAAAACTTCAAGCCGCAGGCGCGTCCATTGAGTCCGGCGACAGCTTCATCCGGATCCGCAGTCAAGGCCGTTTGAAGGCGCAAAGTTTCCGCACCACCGAATACCCGGGTTTTCCGACCGACATGCAAGCCCAGTTCATGGCCTTGAACTGCGTTGCCACGGGGGCCAGCAAGGTGACCGAGACCATCTTCGAAAACCGCTTCATGCATGTCAACGAGTTGGTGAGGTTGGGCGCGCACATCCAGATCGACGGCAAGGTCGCCATGGTCGAAGGCGTGCCCAGCCTATCGGGCGCTACCGTCATGGCCACCGATTTGCGCGCATCGGCCAGTCTGGTCATTGCCGGTTTGGTGGCCCAGGGCGAGACCGTGGTCGACCGCATTTACCACCTCGATCGCGGTTACGATCACATGGAAGCCAAGCTCAGGGCACTGGGCGCCGACATCGAAAGAATCTCATGATCACGTTGGCCTTGTCCAAGGGACGCATCTTTGACGAAACCATGCCGTTGCTCGAAGCCGCCGGCATAAGTGTCTTGGAAGCCCCTGAAAAATCGCGTAAGCTGATCCTGCCCACCAATCAATCCGATGTGCGTGTGGTCTTGGTTCGCGCTTCGGATGTGCCCACCTATGTGCAGTATGGCGGTGCCGATTTGGGCGTCACCGGCCTTGATACCTTGATTGAGCATGGCAGCCAAGGCTTGTACCAACCCCTCGATTTGCGCATCGCCAAATGTCGCATGAGCGTGGCCGTGCCCGAGGGTTTTGATTACGCCGGTGCGGTCCGAAGGGGCTCGCGCTTGAAGGTCGCCACCAAATACGTCGCTATCGCGCGCGACTTTTTCGCCAACAAAGGTGTTCACGTCGATTTAGTCAAGCTGTATGGCAGCATGGAATTGGCCCCGCTCACCGGCATGGCCGATGCCATCGTTGACCTGGTTTCGACCGGCAGCACCCTGAAAGCCAACCAACTGGTTGAAGTCGAGCGCATCATGGAGATCAGCTCGCGTCTGGTCGTCAACCAAGCCTCGCTCAAGCTCAAGCAAACCCCGATCCGCGCCTTGCTTGATGCTTTCGAGTTGGCCTTGAAAGCTCGGGTTTAAAGGAGCATCCATGGCCCAACCCTTGCGACTGTCCACCGCCGACGACGGATTCGAAGCCGCTTTTCAAACGCGCTTGCACTGGTCGGCCGATACCGACGCAGCCATCGAGCAACGCGTCGCCGAGATCCTGGCCGATGTTCGCACCCGAGGCGATGCCGCCGTATTGGAGTACACCCAACGCTTTGACAACTTGAGCGTGACTGGCATGGTCCAGCTTGAGTTGGGTGCGACCGAATTGCGAAACGCTTTCGATGGTCTGCCTGCCGAGCAACGCCAGGCCTTGCAGACTGCGGCCGAGCGCGTTCGCAGTTACCACCAGGCGCAAAAAAAGGCCAGTGGCGAGAGTTGGACTTACCGCGACCCTGACGGCACCTTGCTGGGTCAAAAAGTCACGCCTCTCGATCGGGTGGGCATCTACGTGCCTGGCGGCAAGGCCGCCTATCCCTCCAGCGTACTGATGAACGCAATACCCGCCCATGTGGCCGGCGTGCCCGAAATCATCATGGTCGTGCCCACCCCGCGCGGCGAAAAAAATCCTCTGGTGTTGGCGGCCGCCCATGTTGCCGGCGTCAGCCGGGCCTTTACCATCGGTGGCGCCCAGGCCGTGGCTGCGCTGGCTTACGGCACCGCCACCGTGCCGGCGGTCGACAAAATCACCGGCCCCGGCAACGCCTATGTTGCTGCCGCCAAGCGCCGTGTTTTTGGCACCGTGGGCATTGACATGATCGCCGGACCCAGTGAAATTTTGGTGCTGGCCGATGGCAGCACCCCCGCCGACTGGGTCGCCATGGATCTCTTTAGCCAAGCCGAGCACGACGAATTGGCGCAAAGCATACTGCTCTGTCCCGATGCGGCTTACATCGACCGTGTGCAGGCCGAAATAGACCGCCTTTTGCCCGCCATGCCCCGGCGTGACATCATTGAAAAATCACTCAATGGCCGAGGTGCGCTGATCTTGACCCGCAGCATGGCAGAGGCTTGCGAGATCTCCAACCGCATTGCCCCCGAGCACCTGGAAATCTCTAGCGACCAACCCGAGGTTTGGGAGCCTTTGTTGCGTCATGCTGGCGCGATATTCATGGGTGCCTACACCAGCGAATCGCTGGGAGACTATTGTGCCGGACCCAACCACGTGCTCCCCACCAGTGGCACTGCCCGCTTCTCATCCCCACTGGGGGTGTACGACTTCCAAAAACGCAGCAGCCTGATTCAGGTCAGCCAGGCCGGGGCTCAAACCCTGGGCCAAGTCGCCAGCATCCTGGCCCACGGCGAAGGCCTGCAAGCCCACGCCATGGCCGCCGAATTCCGCCTGCAGAAATTGGGGTCAGACCCCAATTAATGCATTAATTGGGGTCTGACCCCAATTTCTGCAGGCGGAATTCGGCGGCCATGGCGTGGGCTTGCAGGCCTTCGCCGTGGGCCAGGATGCTGGCGACTTGGCCCAGGGTTTGAGCCCCGGCCTGGCTGACCTGAATCAGGCTGCTGCGTTTTTGGAAGTCGTACACCCCCAGTGGGGATGAGAAGCGGGCAGTGCCACTGGTGGGGAGCACGTGGTTGGGTCCGGCACAATAGTCTCCCAGCGATTCGCTGGTGTAGGCACCCATGAATATCGCGCCAGCATGACGCAACAAAGGCTCCCAAACCTCGGGTTGGTCGCTAGAGATTTCCAGGTGCTCGGGGGCAATGCGGTTGGAGATCTCGCAAGCCTCTGCCATGCTGCGGGTCAAGATCAGCGCACCTCGGCCATTGAGTGATTTTTCAATGATGTCACGCCGGGGCATGGCGGGCAAAAGGCGGTCTATTTCGGCCTGCACACGGTCGATGTAAGCCGCATCGGGACAGAGCAGTATGCTTTGCGCCAATTCGTCGTGCTCGGCTTGGCTAAAGAGATCCATGGCGACCCAGTCGGCGGGGGTGCTGCCATCGGCCAGCACCAAAATTTCACTGGGTCCGGCGATCATGTCAATGCCCACGGTGCCAAAAACACGGCGCTTGGCGGCAGCAACATAGGCGTTGCCGGGGCCGGTGATTTTGTCGACCGCCGGCACGGTGGCGGTGCCGTAAGCCAGCGCAGCCACGGCCTGGGCGCCACCGATGGTAAAGGCCCGGCTGACGCCGGCAACATGGGCGGCCGCCAACACCAGAGGATTTTTTTCGCCGCGCGGGGTGGGCACGACCATGATGATTTCGGGCACGCCGGCCACATGGGCGGGTATTGCGTTCATCAGTACGCTGGAGGGATAGGCGGCCTTGCCGCCAGGCACGTAGATGCCCACCCGATCGAGAGGCGTGACTTTTTGACCCAGCAAGGTGCCGTCAGGGTCGCGGTAAGTCCAACTCTCGCCACTGGCCTTTTTTTGCGCCTGGTGGTAACTGCGAACGCGCTCGGCCGCAGTCTGCAAGGCCTGGCGTTGCTCGGCAGGCAGACCATCGAAAGCGTTTCGCAATTCGGTCGCACCCAACTCAAGCTGGACCATGCCAGTCACGCTCAAGTTGTCAAAGCGTTGGGTGTACTCCAATACGGCGGCATCGCCTCGGGTGCGAACATCGGCCAGGATCTCGGCGACGCGTTGCTCGATGGCTGCGTCGGTATCGGCCGACCAGTGCAAGCGCGTTTGAAAAGCGGCTTCGAATCCGTCGTCGGCGGTGGACAGTCGCAAGGGTTGGGCCATGGATGCTCCTTTAAACCCGAGCTTTCAAGGCCAACTCGAAAGCATCAAGCAAGGCGCGGATCGGGGTTTGCTTGAGCTTGAGCGAGGCTTGGTTGACGACCAGACGCGAGCTGATCTCCATGATGCGCTCGACTTCAACCAGTTGGTTGGCTTTCAGGGTGCTGCCGGTCGAAACCAGGTCAACGATGGCATCGGCCATGCCGGTGAGCGGGGCCAATTCCATGCTGCCATACAGCTTGACTAAATCGACGTGAACACCTTTGTTGGCGAAAAAGTCGCGCGCGATAGCGACGTATTTGGTGGCGACCTTCAAGCGCGAGCCCCTTCGGACCGCACCGGCGTAATCAAAACCCTCGGGCACGGCCACGCTCATGCGACATTTGGCGATGCGCAAATCGAGGGGTTGGTACAAGCCTTGGCTGCCATGCTCAATCAAGGTATCAAGGCCGGTGACGCCCAAATCGGCACCGCCATACTGCACATAGGTGGGCACATCCGAAGCGCGAACCAAGACCACACGCACATCGGATTGATTGGTGGGCAGGATCAGCTTACGCGATTTTTCAGGGGCTTCCAAGACACTTATGCCGGCGGCTTCGAGCAACGGCATGGTTTCGTCAAAGATGCGTCCCTTGGACAAGGCCAACGTGATCATGAGATTCTTTCGATGTCGGCGCCCAGTGCCCTGAGCTTGGCTTCCATGTGATCGTAACCGCGATCGAGGTGGTAAATGCGGTCGACCACGGTCTCGCCCTGGGCCACCAAACCGGCAATGACCAGACTGGCCGATGCGCGCAAATCGGTGGCCATGACGGTAGCGCCCGATAGGCTGGGCACGCCTTCGACCATGGCGACCTTGCCGTCGATCTGGATGTGCGCGCCCAACCTCACCAACTCGTTGACATGCATGAAGCGGTTTTCGAAGATGGTCTCGGTCACCTTGCTGGCCCCCGTGGCAACGCAGTTCAAGGCCATGAACTGGGCTTGCATGTCGGTCGGAAAACCCGGGTATTCGGTGGTGCGGAAACTTTGCGCCTTCAAACGGCCTTGACTGCGGATCCGGATGAAGCTGTCGCCGGACTCAATGGACGCGCCTGCGGCTTGAAGTTTTTCGATGACCGCTTCCAAGTGATCGGCCCGGGCGTTGCGCAAGATCACGTCACCCCCGGTGGCGGCGACCGCACACAAAAAGGTGCCGGCTTCGATGCGGTCGGCCACCACGTGGTGGTCGGCCCCATGCAGACGTTCGACGCCCTGGATGCGGATCTTGCTGGTGCCATGCCCATTAATGCGAGCCCCCATGGCGATGAGCAGTTCGGCCAGGTCGGGAATTTCTGGCTCTTGGGCGGCGTTCTCCAACACGGTTTCGCCCTCGGCCAGACAGGCCGCCATCATGAAGTTCTCGGTGCCTGTCACGGTCACCATGTCGGTGGTGATGTGGGCGCCACGCAGCCGCTTGAGACCTGGAGCCAGACTGGCGACCATGTAGCCGTGCTGCACTTCGATCACTGCACCCATGGCCTGTAATCCCTTGATATGCTGATCCACCGGGCGGGAGCCAATGGCGCAACCACCGGGCAAGGACACCCGTGCCTGGCCAAAACGGGCCAGCAAGGGCCCCAACACCAGCACCGAGGCTCGCATGGTCTTGACCAAGTCGTAAGGTGCCTCGGTTCGCGCCAGAGCTTGAGCGCACAACTGAACCACGCCGGCTTCGGGCTGATGGACCTCGACGCCCATGTGGCGGATCAGCTTGGACATGGTGGCGATGTCTTGTAACTTGGGGACGTTGCGCAAGGTAACAGCATCGCTGGTGAGCAAAGCGGCACACAACTCGGGCAAGGCAGCGTTTTTGGCACCCGAGACATTCATCTCGCCGTTCAGGACTTGGCCACCGGTGATTCGCAATTTATCCATGGTTGCTCCCCTGCTCGGCCCACTCGGCCGGGGTCAAGGTTTTCATGGACAAGGCATGGACCTCGTCGGTGTGCATGCGCTGACCCAAAGTGGAATACACCAATTGATGGCGACGAACGCGGCTCAATCCCTGGAAAGCAGGGCTGACCAGGGTGGCATACCAGTGCCGTCCGTCGCCGTTGACCTCGATGTGCTCGCAGGGCAAGGCGGCGCTGATGATGTCTTGGAGTTGTCGCGCGTCCATGCGTTCAGCCTCTGATTTTGTAACCGATGCGCAGCAAGTGCAAGGCCAAGGCGGATACGGCCAACCAAGCAACCCCGACCAAGCTCAAGCTGAGCCAGGGCGAGACGTCGCTGACGCCGAAAAAGCCATAGCGAAAACCATCGATCATGTAAAAGAATGGGTTCAGGTGACTGGCCACCTGCCAGAAGTCGGGCAGCGAGTGGATGGAGTAGAACACGCCGCTGAGGAAGGTCATGGGCATGATGATGAAGTTCTGGAAGGCCGCCATCTGGTCAAACTTTTCAGCCCATAAACCAGCGATCAGCCCCAGCGTGCCCAACATGGCCGCACCCAGCAAACCAAACACCAAAATCCACAGCGGGGAAACCATCTGCAAAGGGGCAACCCACGAGGTGACCAGCAACACGCCCACGCCCACCGCCAAGCCACGCACTACCGATGAGCCCACATAGGCCACGAACCAACTGCGGTGGCTTAGGGGGGTGAGCAAAATGAAAATCAGGTTACCCATGATTTTGCTCTGGATGATCGAGGATGAACTGTTGGCGAAAGCGTTTTGCAACACGCTCATCATCACCAAACCGGGGATCAGAAAGGCGGTATAGCTGACCTGGTTGTAGACCTGGACTTTATTTTCCAACACATGACCAAAGATCAGCAGATACAGGCAGGCGGTCATGACTGGTGCGGCAACGGTCTGGAAGCTGACTTTCCAAAAACGAAGCACCTCTTTGAGAAACAGGGCTTGCCATCCGTTCATGGTACCTCCTGCGAGGTGTGACCGGCGCGAGCCATGACGTCCAGAAACACATCTTCCAAATCGGCTTTGCGAATTTCGACGTCCTCGGCGACCAAGCCGGCTTGACGCACCGCCGACAAGTAACGCTCGATTTCCAGGGCATCATGGGCCGGAAATTGAACGATGCGGCCAGTGACACGAGCTTGGCGAGCCAGCTCGGGGGGCAAAGGCGCATCGAGCTTGAAGCGCAGCACATTGCTGGAGGCGGCACTGAGTAAATCGCTGGTTCGCTGCAAAGCCACCACCTGTCCCTGTTTGAGCATGGCGATGCGGCTGCACAAGGCTTCTGCTTCTTCAAGGTAATGGGTGGTCAGCAAAACGGTGTGGCCTTCGCGATTGAGGCGAGCAATGAACTGCCACAAGGTCTGGCGCAACTCGACATCCACGCCCGCAGTGGGCTCGTCGAGCACGATGACGGGTGGCATATGCACCAGGGCCTGCGCCACCAATACCCGGCGCTTCATGCCCCCGGAGAGTTGGCGCATATTGTGGTTGGCCTTATCGGCCAGGCCCAATCCTTCGAGCAATTCGTCGATCCAGGCGGCGTTGTCGGTGACACCAAAGTAGCCCGACTGAAAACGCAGGGCCTCGCGTACCGAGAAAAAGGGGTCGAAGACCAACTCTTGAGGAACGACACCCAGCAGCTGGCGGGCTTGTGCCGGTTGCGCCATGACATCGTGGCCACGCACTTTCACCTGCCCGGAACTGGGGCGATTCAAACCAGCCAGGATGCTGATCAATGTGGTTTTCCCGGCCCCGTTGGGGCCCAGTAAGCCAAAAAATTCACCTTCTTCGATGTCGAAGGTCACGTCCTTCAGGGCCTGAAAAGAGCCTTTGGATGTGCTGTATGTTTTGTTGACGGACTGGAAGGAGACGGCAGGCATGCGAACGGAACCCCTTAGATCAGATCAGACAGGCCATAGACCTGGGCCAAACGCTGCAGGCGCTCGGGCAGGCCCTGCACTTGCCAGTGGGCACCTTGGACATCGGCTCGACGACGCAATTCGATGATGCAGGCCAAAGCCGAAGAATCGAATGACTGCAAAGCGCTGGCGTCAATGACCCGCACCTGCCCCTGAGCAGGTAAGGCTGCGTGACTGAGCCAAGCCATGACTTGATCGTGGCGCAGGGTAGCCGGCAGGGTCAGGGTCGGGGCGGCGTCACTCACTTGCGGGCGCCGCCTTTGTTGCGATCAGACAAAGAAGCAATCAGGCCATCGATGCCACGGGCGTTGATTTCTTGACCAAATTGGGTGCGGTAGGTATCGACCAGCCAAATCCCTGCCACATTCAGGTTGTAGATGCGCCACCCACTGGCGGCGTCACTGGATTTTTCCAACCGATAGTCGATGGCCACCGGCTCAGCCCCACCGCGCACCTCAGTGCGCACCAGAACCTCGGTGTCACCGGCAGTTATTCGCACGGGTTTGACAACGATGCTTTGGTCTTTGACTTGCGACACCGCACCAGAATAAGTACGCACCAACAAGGCCTTGAATTCGTCTTGCAAACGCGCGCGTTGCTCGGGTGAGGCCTGGCGCCAAGCCGGCCCCACGGCCGATGCGGTCATGCGCTGGAAATTCAGATGCGGCATCACCTTTTGATCGACCAATTGCGACAGGCGTTGGGCATCACCCGACCTGAGAGCTGGATCGTTTTTCACGGTCTCAAGCAAATCGGCGGACAAGCGCTTGATGAAAGCATCAGGCGCTTCTTCGGCCCAAGCGGACATACCGAACAGCGACATGAAGGCCAGAAGAACAAATTGGCGCAAAACTCCCCATGTGAACAGGGGCAACGCGGAAGGGGCAAAACGGGCAATATTCATCATGGCTTGGCTGAAGACGTATCGGCACTGGGGCCGGCGTCTGGGGTCTCAGGGAGTTCTTTTTCCTGCGGGGGATCTCCATCATAGACATCATTGAGGCGCTTTTGCAGGAAGGCGTCGCGGGTGAAGCTGTATTTGTCCAGGGCCACGCGCTCGATTTGATCGGTCAAGGGCAACAACTGGGCACGCAGACTGACCAGGCTACTGAACAGCAACAGGTTGCGCTCCGTGCCGTCATCGACTTGGTTGATCAGGCTGGAACGGCGGTCGGGCACAAAACCGATGGCGTCTCTCACGGTGGAGGATCCGAAGAGGGGCATCACCACATAAGGGCCAGAGGGCACGCCCCATCGCCCCAGAGTCTGGCCAAAGTCTTCGGTATGCCGCTCTAGGCCCAAATGGGTGGCAACATCGAACAGACCGTAAATGCCCACCGTGGTGTTGACGACAAAACGACCCACGTTTTCCAGGGCCGCCACCGGCTTGGCCTGTAAAGCACTGTTCACCCCCGACCACAGGTCACGCAGGTTGCCGAAAAAGTTGGACACGCCGGTTTGAACCAACTGGGGGGTGTTGTCGCGATAGGCGCGGGCTACCGGACGAAGAACGGCACCATCGACCACTTCATTGAAGCCGAAGATCTGGCGGTTGAAGGACTCCCACGGGTCCTGTGGATTTGCGGCTGTCGCGTTGGCCTTTGCGGCAGCAGGCGGGGCATCGCTGCCCTGGGACCAGGCAGGCGCAAGACCCGAAATGGCCAGACATGTCGAGAGAAGTAACCTGCGCCAGATCCTGTACATCATTTGAAAATCACTTGTTCGCGGTGGCAGGTTCTGCCGCCTTGTTATAAAGGAATTGACTGATCAGGTTTTCCAACACCACCGCCGACTGAGTTTGCTGGATCCGATCACCGGAGGCCAAGTTTTTATCATCCGAACCGGCCTCAATGCCAATGTACTGCTCACCCAACAAGCCGCTGGTGAGGATTTTCAGGGAGCTGTCTTTCGGGAATTTGTAACGATCTTCGATGTCGATGCGCACCAAGGCCTGAAAGGTCTGGTCATCAAAACCAATGCTTTGCACTCGCCCCACCACCACACCGGCACTCTTCAAAGGCGCTTGGGGCTTCAATCCACCGATGTTATCGAATCGCGACGTGACCGCGTAGGTGCTCTGAAAACTGAGCGTGAGCAAATTGGCCGATTTCAAGGCCAGAAACAACAGGGCGAACGCACCCAGTAGGACCAGCAGACCTACCCATACGTCATTTCTAGAGCGTTGCATGTGCGCTTTCCTTTCAAATGCTGAACATCAGGGCCGTGAGGATGAAATCGAGCCCCAACACGGCCAACGAGGCCACCACCACAGTCCGCGTGGTGGCGCGTGACACGCCCTCGGGCGTGGGCAGGGCTTGAAAGCCTTGGTAAACGGCGACAAAGGTGACGGTGATGCCAAATACAAGGCTCTTGACCACGCCATTGCCGACATCTTTCCAGACATCGACACCGCCTTGCATCTGCCCCCAGAAAGACCCCGGGTCAACACCGATCATCACGACGCCGACCACCCAACCACCCAATATGCCCACGGCACTGAACACCGCCGCCAAGATCGGCATGGTGATGATGCCGGCCCAGAAACGCGGGGCCAGAATGCGTTTGACGGGGTCAACCGCCATCATGTCCATGGCGCTGAGTTGCTCGCCTGCCTTCATCAGACCGATCTCGGCCGTCAGGGAGGTGCCGGCCCGTCCAGCAAAAAGCAAGGCCGTGACCACAGGTCCGAGTTCTCGGACCAGGCTCAGCGCCACCAGCAACCCCAAGGCCGACGCCGAACCGTAGCGCTGTAAGGTGTAGTAACCCTGCAAACCCAGCACGAAACCGACAAATAAGCCAGAGACCGAGATGATGGCCAGCGAATGGTTGCCCAAAAAATGGATCTGATCTCTCACCAGCCCAAAACGACGCAGTGTCGAAACGGCCAAAGTCAGCAGTTTCAGAAACAGGCGAGTGCCGTGCCCCAGATGGGCCAGTTGTTCGCGGGTGGACGCACCCAGATTGGCGAGCCAGTCGATCATGCACGCCCCCGCAAACCGAAGTCAGACGCTCGCTCAGGCGCAGGATGGTGAAAACGCACGGGCCCTTCGGGAGCAGCCGTCACGAACTGGTGCACCAAGGGATCACTGCTGTGGCGCACCTCGTCGGGCGTACCTTGGGCGGCGATGCAACCGTTGGCCAAAATGATCACTTGATCTGCGATATGGAAGGTTTCATCCAAATCGTGAGAGACCAATAAAGTAGTCAATCCCAAGGAATCATTCAACTGGCGAATCAACCGCGCTGCTGTGCCCAATGAAATCGGATCCAGACCGGCAAAAGGCTCGTCGTACATGACCAACTCGGGGTCCAGGGCAATGGCTCGGGCCAAGGCGACCCGGCGTGCCATGCCGCCCGAGATCTGACTGGGCATGAGGTCGCGCGCCCCGCGCAAACCCACCGCTTCGAGCTTCATCAAGACGATGTCGCGGATCAAGGCCTCGGACAAAGCGGTGTGTTCACGCAAAGGGAAGGCCACGTTGTCAAAGACACTGAGGTCGGTGAACAAGGCGCCGAACTGGTAGAGCATGCCCATGCGACGGCGAATGGCGTAAAGCCCCTGGGGATCAAGCGCGCCGACCTCTTGTCCGTCAAAAGTCAAAGTCCCGCACTGCGCGCTGTACTGACCACCGATCAGGCGCAACACTGTGGTTTTACCGCCGCCAGACGCCCCCATCAGGGCCGTGACCTTGCCACGCGGCACCGACAGCGTGATGCCGTCGAGGATGACACGTTCACGATACCCAAAAGTCAGGTCGGTGAGTTGGACGAGTGGATCCGGCGGGTTCATGCGCAAGGCGATCTGCCGGGGGTGAGTCGGCACCAGTTAGTGAACCGCAGATTTTACCCCTCACCGGGGAAATCCCTGACGTCTTATCGGGGAAGACTGGTTTGCCCCATCAGGAACTGATCGACGGCGCGAGCGGCTTGGCGGCCTTCGCGGATGGCCCAAACCACCAGCGACTGGCCACGGCGCATGTCGCCAGCAGCGAAGACCTTGGGCACATTGGTGATGTAGCCCGTCTGGTCTTCGGTGCCGGCCTTGGCGTTGCCACGAACGTCTTTGTCAACACCAAAGGCTTCCAGCACGGTCGCCAAGGGGTTGGTAAAGCCCATGGCCAGCAGCACCATGTCGGCCGGCCACTCTTTTTCGGTGCCGGGCACTTCGGTGAGCTTGCCGTCCTTCATCTCGACATGCACGGTCTTCAAACCGGTGAGCTTGCCGTCCTTGCCCAAAAATTCCTTGGTAGAGATGGCGAACTCGCGCCTGAGCAACCCTTTTTCCTGGCTCTCTTCATGGCTGGAGCTGGTGCGCAGCTTCAGCGGCCAATAAGGCCACACCAAAGGCTTGTTTTCTTCTTCTGGGGGCATGGGCATGACTTCGAACTGGGTGACGCTTTGGGCGCCATGGCGGGTGCTGGTGCCCACGCAGTCGCTGCCAGTGTCGCCGCCACCAATCACGATGACGTTCTTGTCGTCGGCGCGCAGCTGGTCCTTGATCTTGTCGCCAGCCACGACTTTGTTTTGTTGGGGCAGGAACTCCATGGCGAAATAAACACCAGTCAGGTCACGGCCCGGCACGGGCAAATCGCGCGATTGCTCGGAGCCACCAGCCAACAGCACGGCATCGAATTCTTTCATCAATTGCTCGGCGCTGACGACTTCCTTGGCCCAGTTGGTGACTTTGGCGCTTGGCGGCAAATTGGCGACCAGCACGCCGGTGCGGAAAGTCACGCCTTCAGCTTCCATTTGCTTGACGCGGCGATCAATGTGAGACTTCTCCATTTTGAAGTCGGGGATGCCGTAACGCAGCAAGCCACCGACGCGGTCGTTTTTCTCAAACACCGTCACGGCGTGGCCGACGCGGGCCAGCTGCTGGGCGGCGGCCAGTCCGGCGGGGCCGGAACCCACGATAGCAACAGTCTTGCCGGTCTTGACCGCGGCCGGGCGCGGTGTGACCCATCCCTCGGACCAGGCGCGGTCGATGATGGCGTGCTCGATCGACTTGATGCCGACCGGGTCATTGTTGACGTTGACCACACAGGCGGCTTCGCAAGGTGCCGGGCAGATGCGTCCAGTGAACTCGGGGAAATTGTTGGTGCTGTGCAGCACTTCGATGGTGTTGCGCCAGTCGCCCTGATACACCAGGTCGTTGAAGTCGGGGATGATGTTGTTGACCGGACAGCCGTTGTTGCAAAACGGCGTGCCGCAATCCATGCAGCGCGCGCTTTGCACCTTGGCCTGGCTCTGGTCGAGCGTGATGACAAATTCTTTGTAGTTTTTGACACGCTCGGCGACCGGGGCGTAGCCCTCTTCGATGCGCTCAAATTCCATGAAGCCGGTGACTTTTCCCATGATGATTCCCTTGCTTCCTCTGACAGGCCTTAGGCGGCCACGGGTTGAGCCGCTTTGCGGGCATTGATTTCGCCCAGAGCGCGCTTGTATTCGGTCGGGAACACTTTGACGAACTTGGTGCGGGCGTTGACCCAGTCATCCAGCAGTTCGCGGGCGCGGCGGCTGCCGGTCCACTTGAAGTGATCTTCGAGCAGCTTCTTGAGTTGCGTCTCGTCGGCCTGGTCGTTGTGCCAGAACTTGCGCTCGAGCTGCGCATCTTGCTCTGCGGCAGGCAGCACTTTCTCCATGCTGACCATGGCGGTGTTGCAACGCTGGGCAAACTGGCCGTCTTCGTCGAAGACATAGGCCACGCCTCCGCTCATGCCAGCGGCGAAGTTGCGACCGGTCTTGCCCAAAACAGCCACCGTGCCACCGGTCATGTATTCACAACCATGGTCACCGGTGCCTTCCACCACGGCAGTGGCGCCCGATAAGCGAACCGCGAATCGTTCGCCGGCAACACCAGCGAAGTAGGCCTCGCCTCGGGTGGCGCCGTACATGACCGTGTTGCCGACGATGATGTTTTGCGAAGCCTCGCCTCGGAAGTCCAAACTCGGTCGCACCACCACGCGGCCCCCCGAGAGGCCCTTGCCGGTATAGTCGTTGGCGTCACCGATGAGGTAAAGGGTCACTCCCTTGCACAAGAAGGCCCCAAAAGACTGACCACCCGTGCCTTCGAGCTGGATGCGGATGGTGTCGTCGGGCAAGCCTTCGGGATGCACTTTGGTGATGGCACCAGACAACATTGCGCCGACCGAGCGGTTGACATTGCGTGCGGCTTCCATGAACTGTACCTTTTCGCCCTTGTCTATGGCTGGAAGGCTCTTGGCGATCAGCACGTTGTCCAGGGCTTTCTCCAAACCGTGGTCTTGCTCTGCGACATGACGCACCGGGACCTCGGCGCCCACTTGGGGCACAGCCAACAGACGGCTGAAATCCAGACCACGGGCCTTCCAGTGCTCGATGCCTTTGCGCATGTCGAGCAAATCGCTGCGACCAATCAGATCGTCGAATTTGGCAATGCCCAGTTGCGCCATGATCTGGCGCACTTCCTCCGCAACAAAGAAGAAGAAATTCACCACATGCTCGGGCTTGCCGGCGAATTTCTTGCGCAAGGTCGGGTCTTGGGTAGCCACCCCCACCGGGCAGGTGTTCAGGTGGCACTTGCGCATCATGATGCACCCCTCGACCACCAGGGGCGCGGTGGAAAAACCGAACTCGTCGGCACCGAGCAAGGCACCGATGGCAACATCTCGACCGGTCTTCATCTGACCATCGGCCTGAACGCGGATGCGGCCGCGCAAACGGTTCAACACCAGGGTTTGCTGGGTTTCGGCCAAACCGATTTCCCAAGGCGAACCGGCGTGCTTGATCGAAGACCAGGGCGAGGCACCCGTGCCGCCGTCATGGCCTGAAATCACCACATGATCGCTCTTGCATTTGGCGACGCCGGCGGCGATGGTACCCACGCCGACTTCAGACACCAGCTTGACGCTGATGCTGGCGTGCGGTGCCACGTTTTTCAGATCGTGGATCAACTGGGCCAAGTCTTCAATGGAATAAATGTCGTGGTGCGGCGGGGGCGAAATGAGCCCCACGCCAGGGACGCTGTAGCGCAGTTTACCGATGTACTCGGACACTTTGCCGCCGGGCAACTGCCCCCCCTCGCCGGGCTTGGCCCCCTGTGCCATCTTGATCTGGATCTGGTCCGAACTCGACAGGTAGTCGGCGGTCACGCCAAAGCGACCTGAGGCCACCTGCTTGATGCGTGAACGCAAGCTGTCTCCATCGTTCAGCGGCATGTCGACTTCGACTTGGGCATCACCGATGACGCTCTTTAAAGTCTCACCCTTCTTGATGGGGATGCCCTTGAGTTCATTGCGATAACGGGCCGGGTCTTCGCCACCTTCCCCAGTGTTGCTTTTGCCGCCGATGCGGTTCATGGCAATCGCCAGCGTGGCATGCGCCTCGGTCGAGATCGAACCCAGCGACATGGCGCCTGTGGCAAAACGCTTGACGATCTCGGACGCAGGCTCCACCTGTTCTAGAGGAATCGCTTTGGATGGCTCGATCCTGAACTCGAACAAGCCGCGCAATGTCATGTGGCGTTTGTTCTGGTCGTTGATGATCTGAGCATACTCTTTGTAGGTGTTGAAGTTGCCGGCACGTGCACTGTGCTGCAACTTGGCAATGGCGTCTGGCGTCCACATGTGTTCTTCGCCGCGCGCACGCCAAGCGTATTCACCGCCGGTCTCGAGCATATGGGCCAACACGGGGTCATCGCCAAATGCGGCCTTGTGCATGCGCAGGGCCTCTTCAGCCATCTCAAAGACGCCGATGCCTTCGATGAGACTGGCGGTGCCGGTGAAGTACTGATCGATGGTTTCCTTGTTGATGCCGATGGCCTCGAACAACTGGGCACCGCAATAAGACATGTAGGTGCTCACGCCCATCTTCGACATGATCTTGGACAGGCCTTTGCCGATCGCCTTCACATAGTTGTAAATGGCTTTGTCGGCCGACAAATCACCCGGCAGATCCTGGTGGATCGACTGTAGGGTTTCCATGGCGAGATAAGGATGTACCGCTTCGGCGCCGTAACCGGCCAAAACGCCAAAGTGATGAACCTCGCGCGCAGTGGCGGTTTCCACCACCAGACCGGCGGTGGTGCGCAGGCCTTCGCGCACCAGGTGTTGGTGGATGGCAGACAGCGCCAGCAGCGCGGGCACAGCGACTTGGTGCGCGTTCACGCCAAGGTCGCTGATGATCAAGATGTTATGGCCGCTCTGGATGGCGTCGACCGCTTCGGCGCACAACGAGGCCAACTTGGCCTCCACGCCCTCTCTGCCCCAGTTCACGGGGTAAGTGATGTCCAGCGTGTGGCTGCGGAATTTGCCCTGGGTGCGTTCGTCGATCGCACGCAGCTTGGCCATGTCCTGGAAGTCCAGGATGGGTTGGCTGACCTCCAGGCGCATCGGGGGATTGACCTGGTTGATGTCCAGCAGGTTAGGCTTGGGACCGATGAAGGACACCAAAGACATCACAATCGCTTCGCGGATCGGATCGATGGGCGGGTTGGTCACCTGTGCGAACAACTGTTTGAAGTAGTTGTACAACGGTTTGTTTTTGTCAGACAAGACGGCCAAGGGGCTGTCATTACCCATCGAACCGATACCTTCTTCGCCATTGGCCGCCATGGGCGCCATCAAGAATTTGATGTCTTCCTGGGTGTAACCAAAGGCCTGTTGGCGGTCGAGCAAGGTGGCTTGCGGGGGAACGGGCGCTTCGGTGGCGCTTTCTACATCGTCAAGCTTCACGCGCAGGTTTTCAATCCACTGCTTGTAGGGCTTGGTGCTGGACAAACTGGCTTTTAGCTCTTCGTCATCGATCATGCGCCCCTGTTCGAGATCGATCAGGAACATCTTGCCGGGCTGCAGGCGCCACTTGCGAACGATCTTGCTCTCGGGCACGGGCAACACGCCCGACTCGGAACCCATGATCACCATATCGTCATCGGTGATGCAGTAACGCGAGGGGCGCAGACCGTTGCGGTCCAACGTCGCACCGATCTGGCGCCCATCCGTGAACACGATCGAAGCCGGGCCGTCCCAGGGCTCGAGCATGGCGGCATGGTATTCATAAAAGGCCTTGCGACGCTCATCCATGGTGGTGTGCTGCTCCCAAGGTTCGGGGATCATCATCATCACCGCTTGGCTGATCGGGTAACCGGCCATGGTCAGAAGTTCCAGACAGTTATCGAACGTCGCGGTGTCCGACTGGTCCGGGAAACTGATGGGATAGAGTTTTTTCAGGTCTTCGCCCAGCACAGGAGAGGACATCACGCCTTCACGAGCCTTCATCCAGTTGTAGTTGCCCTTGACCGTGTTGATTTCGCCGTTGTGAGCGACATAACGGTAGGGGTGAGCCAACGGCCACTCGGGGAAGGTGTTGGTTGAAAAGCGCTGGTGCACCAGGCCCAGGGCCGAGACGCAACGCTCATCTTGCAAATCGTAATAATAAGTGCCGACTTGGTCGGCCAGCAACAGGCCTTTGTAGATGACCGTGCGGCTGGACATGCTGGGCACATAATATTCTTTGCTGTGCTTGAGCTTCAGGCGCTGGATCGAGGCGCTGGCGGTTTTGCGGATCACATACAACTTGCGCTCGAGCGCATCTTGCACGATGACGTCGGTGCCGCGACCAATGAAGACTTGACGTATCACAGGCTCTTTTTCACGCACGGCGGGCGACATGGGCATGTCGCGGTTGGTGGGGACATCGCGCCAGCCCAACAAGACTTGGCCTTCGGCTCGGATCGCGCGCTCCATCTCTTGCTCGCAAGCCAAACGCGATGCGTGTTCCTTGGGCAGGAAAATCATGCCCACGCCGTACTCGCCTTGCGGCGGCAGGTTCACGCCTTGCTTGGCCATCTCTTCTCGGTACAAGGCGTCGGGCAACTGAATCAGGATACCGGCTCCATCACCCATGAGCGCATCGGCACCCACCGCACCCCGGTGATCGAGGTTTTCCAGGATCTTCAAGGCTTGGGTAACGATGGTATGGCTTTTTTGCCCCTTGATATGAGCCACAAAGCCCACGCCGCATGCATCGTGCTCGTTGGCGGGGTCATACAGACCGGAACGTTCAAACCAATCTTTTTCAGCAGCCGTGGTCATGGCGCTCTCCTAGGGTATATACGGGGGGATGCACATCATAAAGGCAATGCAACAGCAATGCCAAAAAAATAATTGGGGTCTGACCCCAATTTATGGTCGTTTTTTTACAACAGTGAATTAATTGGGGACAGATCGATTTCTGGGGTTGCTGACTGGTCGTCCGGCTTGGCCTTTATGGACTCTTCTAGGCGTATCTTTCTGAATTTTCACCATAAATTGCTTTGATCCGAGCGCCCAACCTTTCATCGCCGATTGGGTCAGGTCTTCCCGGTCTTTGGGGCTCAGTCCAGCTTCGACCATGGCAGCATAGGCCGCTTCTCGTCCAAATGGGGTGTCCCCTAAGACCCAATACAGTGCGTGCTGATTCACCAATTTGTCGCTGGCCAGCCCAATGTGGTGCCTGTGACTGGACCAGCGGTAGTCCTTGGGGTCGGCCACCATGCCAGCCCGCACGGGGTTCAAATCGATGTAAATCATGCACGCCAGAAGATAGCGCTCACTTTCAACGAGGTTGCTGCGGTAGCGCCCCTCCCACAAAGCACCGGTACGGCCGTGGCGCAAATTGAAGTAACGCACATAGCTGCGTCCGACCGCCTGCATCATGCCAGGCAGGCTTTGCGCGGTCTCGGGCGTAGCCAGCAAATGGAAGTGGTTGTCCATGATGACGTAGGCATGGATTGTCACCCCGAAGGCCTGGGCATGCTGGTGCCACAGATCGAGCAGGCGCTGACGATCAAGATCATCGACCACGATACGCTGGCGGTTCGTGCCGCGCTGGATCACGTGGTGCGGGTAGCCGGGAACGGTCAGACGGGGAAGGCGTGCCATGGCAAAAATGAAATTGGGGTCTGACCCCAATTATTTGACCCCAATTATTGTGACCCCAATTATTGGGCCTGCGGGATGGCCCAGTGTGAGTTTGACTCTATTGGAGGTCTTACTAATTGGGGTCTGACCCCAATTTCGGGAAGCGGGTGTCGATCAGGTCTTGGAGGCCAAATTGGTCGAGCAAGGCCAGCAGGCGTTGAGCTGCGCTGCGTTTGCTCTGGCCGGTGTATTCGGCCAGGATGAGTTCGTTTTTGAGGCTGTGCTCCCAGCCCACCAGTTCGGTCACGGTGACTTTGTAGCCTTGAGATTCCAAATACAGGCAGCGCATGACGTTGGTGAGTTGACTGCCCATTTCACGGGTGTGCAGGGGGTGACGCCAGAGTTCAGCCAAGGGGGTTTGGGACAGGAATAGTGCCTTGTTTTGGCGCAAAAGAGCCGCAGCCTCGGCCTGACAGCAGGGCACCAAGACCATGGCGCGGGTTTGTTTGAGCAGGCCAAAGGCAATGGCGTCATCGGTGGCGGTGTCGCAGGCGTGCAAGGCGGTGACGATGTCGATGCGCTCGGGCAAGTCGGTGCTGGCGCTCGATTGCGCCACGCTGAGGTTCAAAAAAAGCATGCGCTGAAAACCCAGCCGCATGGCCAGGGCCTGACTGCTGGCGACCAACTCGGTGCGGGTCTCGATGCCCCAAATGGTTCCTGAACCCAACGCCTTGAAGTAGAGGTCATAGAGGATGAAGCCCAAGTACGATTTACCTGCACCGTGGTCGGCCAGCGTGGGGCCATTCGGGTTGTCCGATACCGTGTCGAGCAGCTTTTCGATGAACTGCACCAGGTGGTAGACCTGTTTGAGTTTGCGGCGGGAGTCCTGGTTGAGTCGCCCTTCTCGGGTCAGGATGTGCAGGTGCTGCAAGAGTTCCACGGACTGACCGGGGCGCACTTCGGGTGGCAGCACCGACGCGGAGGCGATGGAATTTTTTTTCATGAAGAAGACCGGATGCCCAAGGCTCCCCAACCTTCGGGCCCCAATTCGCGCAGGGTGCGCATGTTGGCCTCAAAGATCGCCTCGGGCTGGGGAAACGCCTGGTCAGCCTGATCGATGCTGTCCTCGCGCAGGAGATGTAGCACCGGGTAAGGCGATCGGTTGGTGTAGTTGGTGATGTCGTCGGGGGCAGTGCCAGCGAATTGGTAATGGGGATGGAAACTGGCGATTTGGATGACGCCCACCAAATCGAGGTCTTCGAGGATTTGGTCGGCATCGGCCAAGCGGTCGTTGAAGTCGAGAAAATCAGACCATGCGTTGGGCAGCACCAGCAAGGTGGTCTCGCGCTTGGTCGCAGACATGCCCACCAAAGCCTGAAGTTCGTCGGACAGGGCGTCCAGGCACTGGCCGTCATCGGTTGACTCGCAAACTGCTATGTGGATGCGACCTTTGATGTGCGGCGCTTTGGCAAAGGGGCAAAGGTTCAGGCCAATGACGGCGCGCTCGAGCCAGCGCACCGTCGCATCATGGGCCGGGTTTGGGTTGACCGGTGTCAAAGGACTGGACATGCCGCTATTGTCGGACAAGCGGGTGGCGTGACACGAGACTGGCGAACACCACCCCCAAGATGCAGCAGGTGGCTGTGAAAACCCATGTGAATTGCCACCCTCCCACCGCCATGGCCAAGGCAGCCGCCAGCGGGGGGCCCAGGAATTGGCCCGTGGCCGAGAGTTGCTGCATCCAACCTACCGTGCTGGCAACCAGATTGGGGGCTGGCGCCAAGCGCACCGACAGGGAAAACAGCGTGCCTGGAATCAGGCCGCCGACACAGGAAAAAAGCAAGATGCCCGAATAGCGCACCCAGGGCACGCCCAAGGTCAGATCGGAAAAAGCCAAGAAACTGCCCAAGGCCATCGCGCCATATCCGATGAGCAAGGTGCTGCGCTCGCTCCAACCCCGTTGCAACAATCGCCCCGACACCATGTTGCCACCCATGTTAACGGCAGCAGCCAGCGCGGTCAGCACCGCCAACATGGCACCTTGCACACCCGCGGCGGAATAAATCGAGGGGAGAAAACCGACCAGCGACAACCATTGGGCTGAGTAGACGCAAAACATGGCAGCGATCAGCCACGGGCCACTGGCCCCCAGAGTCTGACGCAGGCGAGCAAAGATCGAGGACAGATCCAAAGGGGCTCCGTCGGGTTCAGGGTCTGGGGCGACGCCGCGTCTGAGCGCCATCGCCATGAGTGCGCTGAGAAAGGCAAAGAAAAACCACCAAGACGACCAGGGTGCGGCCTGCAACCAGAAAGGGCCGACCAACAAGGCGAGGGACATGCCCAAAGGCATGTAGGTGCCCCAATACCCCAAAAAGGGCGCGAGGCGATCGGACTCGACATGGCGCCGCAACAGGCCGGGGCCAGGCAAGACGGTGAGCAAGAAACCCAACCCCTCGACCACCCGTGAAGCCAGCAAGACCCACACGGTGTGCTCGGATATTCGGTCGGACATGCCCCCCATGAAGCTGCCTGCCGACAAGAGCATGAGCCCAGTCCACATGCTGCGGCGCAGTCCATACCCATCGATCCATTGCCCCACCATCAGACCCAGCAACATGCCACTGCCCTGCACCACTGAAAGCAAAAAGCCCGAGTCAAGCAGGCTCAGGCCCAGTTGCGCCTGCAACCAGGGCAAAGCCGGGGGCAATTTGCCCACCTGCAAGGCGGCCACGCCGCCGGCAGCGATGATCAACCAAGCCTGCCAGGCAGAACGACCATTCACCACAAGCGCTGTCCCGTCAGTCGCTCGTGCTCTTTCTGCGCGAAGCGGTCGGTCATGCCGGCGATGTAGTCTGCGATGGCCCGCGGCCGATCTTCGCGCTGGGCGAATTCGGCTCGCATCTCCTCGGGTTGTGCCTGGTAAGCTGCGAACAGTTCACGCACCACCTGCTGGGCCAAGTCGGTCATGCGCTGCACCTGAGGATGGCGGTAGAGGTGCTGAAATAAAAAGCGCTTCAAACCCACCGACTGCCGGTGCATGTCATCGGTGAAACGCACCAAGGGCTCAACCCGACGGGCTTCGTCGGCACTGGACACGCCTGAGAGTTTCAACGCATTCTGGGTGGCGGCTACCACGTCGTACACCTGGTCACTGAGCATGCGCCGAATGGCTTCATACAGCCATCGACGCGGGGCCAGATGCGGATACTGGGCTCGCACGGTTTGCAAATAGCCTCCGAACAAAGGGGCTTGAGACACCTGATCCAGAGTGAGCAAGCCCGAGCGCACGCCGTCGTCGATGTCGTGCGCGTTATAAGCAATGCTGTCGGCCAGATTACACAATTGCGACTCGAGGCTGGGTTGGATGCCTTGCAAAAAACGATGCGCGACGCCCCCGGGCTCTTGCTGCTCCAAGCGCTGGGCGTTGGCGGTCGAACAGTGTTTGAGCACGCCTTCGCGTGTCTCAAAACACAAGTTCAGGCCGTCAAACTCGGGGTAGCGGTGCTCTAGCCCATCGACCACGCGCAGGCTTTGCAGGTTGTGCTCAAAGCCACCGTGCGGGGTCATGCAATGGTTCAGGGCGTCCTGGCCGGCGTGACCGAAGGGCGTGTGCCCCAAATCGTGAGCCAAGGCAACGGCTTCAACCAAGTCTTCTTGCAGTCCCAAGGACCTTGCGATGGAGCGTCCCAGTTGCGCGACCTCTAGCGAGTGGGTGAGGCGTGTGCGGAACAAATCGCCCTCGTGGTTCAGAAACACCTGGGTCTTGTAGACCAAGCGGCGAAAGGCGGTGGAGTGGACGATGCGATCGCGATCACGCTGAAACGGGTTGCGCGTGGGCGCCTGGGGCTCGGCATGACGCCGCCCTCGGCTGTGCTCGGGATGACTGGCGTATGGGGCCAGAGGGCTCATGCCTCAGCTTCCGCAAGAAGCATCGATGACCTCGGCCACCAGTGCATCCGGAGCCGGACGCACCACCACCCGACCAGGGCTATCGATGAGCACGAATTTGATTTGACCATCCTCGGACTTTTTGTCCAAACGCATGTGTTCGATGTAGGCATCGGCTCCTAAAACGGGACCGCGAACCGGCAGGCCAGCGCGTTCGACCAGCGCTTGCAAACGGGTCACGAAAGCCGCATCGACCAGGCCCAGGCGCAGCGACAAACTCGCCGCCATGAGCATGCCGCAGCCGACCGCCTCGCCGTGCAACCAGACACCAAAGCCCAAGCCCGCTTCGATGGCGTGACCGAAGGTGTGACCAAAATTCAAGATGGCGCGCAAACCAGACTCGCGCTCGTCTTGGCGCACCACGTCCGCCTTGATCTGGCAACTGCGTTGAACGGCATGAGCCAGCGCTTGCATGTCACGTGCGCGCAGCGCATCGATGTGGGCCTCGATCCAATCGAGGAATGCCATGTCGTAAATGGGGCCGTACTTGATGACCTCGGCCAAACCAGCACTCAACTCGCGCTCAGGCAAGGTGCGCAGTGTGCTGAGGTCACACACCACACGCACCGGTTGATAGAAGGCGCCAATCATGTTTTTGCCCAAAGGGTGGTTCACGGCGGTCTTGCCGCCCACCGAGGAATCGACTTGGGCCAACAGCGTGGTGGGCACTTGCACGAAAGGTACGCCGCGCATGAAGCAAGCGGCGGCAAACCCGGTCAGGTCGCCGATGACGCCGCCACCCAAAGCGAACAGCACGGTCTTGCGATCACAACCCTCGCCCAGCAGCAAATCGAAAACTTTTTGCAGGGTCTGAAACGTTTTATGGGCTTCGCCGTCAGGCAAGACCAACGTGAGCACGCGGGGGTAATGCGGCGCAATGGCAGCGCGCAGATCGTCTGCATACAAGGGGGCGACGATTTCGTTGCTGACGATCACCGCCGTCGCAGCGCGCGGCAGGCCTTGCCACGCCTCGGGGTTTTGGAGCAACCCCTTACCGATCAAAATGGGGTAGCTGCGTTCGTCTAGGTCGATGGTGAGGGTTTGCATAGGCTTTCAGGTGGCCGGGGCCACGCAGCGCAGAATTTGATTGACCAGGCCCGAGATGTTGGGCTTGTGCGATTCGATGATATGGTGCGCCACCTCGGTGTACAAGGGGTCGCGTTGGGCGAGCAATTCGCGCAGTCGGCCCAGAGGGTCGGCCACTTGCAAGAGCGGGCGCACTTTGTCGTGGCGCAATCGACGGTAAATTTCTTCCGGCGTGGCGCGCAGGTAAAAGACCCGGGTGCGCTGGCGCAGGACCTCCCGATTGTGAGGCCGCAGCACGACGCCGCCACCGGTCGAGAGTACGCCCGGGTGATGGCGTGTGAGTTCATCCAAGGTTTGGGCTTCCAGGTCGCGAAAGCGGTCTTCACCCTCGCGCTCGAAGAACTCTCGGATGGAAAAGCCGAGCTTGGACTCGATGACCTGATCGGCATCGATAAAGGGCAAGTCGAGTCGGCGCGCCAACTGACGCCCGACCGTGGACTTGCCACTTCCGGGCAAACCAACCAGAGCCAACAAGGGATGTCCTTTCCGACCAAATGAAACCACACAGGGCCTGTGGATGCACCGATCATGGTGCACCCGCATGTGTTGGCCCAATGGGTAGCATTTTAGGCGTGATGAAGATCAGTAACTCTTGGCGCTGGCGCCTTTGTTGCGTGCGCCCGAAAAGACGCCCTAGCCAACCCTCGGTCAATCCCGGTATCTGGTGGCGCTGGTCGTTGTGGTCGTCAATGTAAATGCCGCCGATGATCAGGGTCCCGCCATCGGGCACACGCACCTGAGTTTGCAAGCGCTTGGTGTCGATGGCGTAACCATTGCCGGTGAGTTCGCCCACGCTGTCGCGTCGTAAATCCAGATCCAGATGGATTTCACCCTCGGGTGTGATTTGCGGCACCACATCCAGACGCAACTCGGCTTTGCGAAAGGCGATGGTGTGGCTGTTGCCGGCGCTTGAGCCCACTTGATACGGCAGTTCTGTGCCTTGCTCAATGATGGCGCGGGTCTGGTCAGCGGTGATCAGGCTGGGGGTGGCGACCAGCTTGCCCTGTCCGCGCTCTTGGAGGGCGGAAATCTCGGCCCAAACTCGTCCAGTCTGGCCTGGCCCCAGCAACGATAGGGCCGCACGCGCCGGGGACAAGCCCGACAACGGCACCGCCGACCAGTCCAGCGCCCAGCGGTCACCGGGCGTTTGCAGGCGTGCGCCGAGTGACTGACCAAAACCTTCGGTGGCCTCGACGATGCGGGCCTCGATTTGCACCTGACGTTGGGGGACGTCGAGTTGAGCGACCCACTGGGCGATGCGCTCTTGCACCTCGGCAGTGTCGAGCACCACCAAGTGGTTGGTGCGTGAATCGGCCATGGCTTGGCCTCGTGGACTCAGCCAGCGGGAACTGCTGGCGCCGGCGCGCGCACCCCCCGTGGCCACGCCGGCACCGCTGAGTCTGGATGCGGTATCGGCATGCACGGCACGGCCTTGGAGTTGATCGAGCCAGTCCAAAGCGCGGCCATGGTGCAGCCGGTAGCTGCGCAACACCAGTTCTTGGCGCAACAGCTGCAAGGCCAGAACCTCTTGACGACCTTTTTCCTGGACCAGCCATTCGGCCTGAGTCCCCACCCACCAAACTTGGTCTTGAGACACCAAGACCAAGCCGCGTGCCTGCGCCAAGGCTCGCATGGCACTCAGGCCATCGGTCTGGTGCAATTGCAGGCTGACGCTGCCTTTGACGCCTTCGGTGAGCACCAAATTGATGCCCGACTGGTGGGCCAGCACGCGCAAGGCGCTGGCGGTGTCGATGGCATGAAAATCGATGTCAAAGGGGACAGATTGGGCCCCAACGGCAGACCCAGTGACCCATAAAGCCCCCATCACCACCACGCGCTTCATGGTGCCTCGCTCCCGATGGCAGTTTGGGCAAGCCGAGGTCGCACCCACTGCGTCCGCCCTGCCACAGTCAAGCGCACTTGAGCGCGTTCGATGGTTTGTACCCGAGCGCCCTCGGGCCCGACGCGATCACCCACGCGCAGTAACAATACCTGCTGCTGCCAAGCCACCCATGCCTGAGGGTTGGGGTCGTGTGCGACGGCAATCAGGTGCAGATGTTCGGGGCGTGCGGCAGTCAATAAAGACGCCGCTGAAGCGCCTGCGACCCACAACCGGGCTTGTTGACGCCGCAACACGTCTGGGTCAAAAACCGCCGAAGCACCCAAAGCACGCAAGTGGGTCTGAAGTAGCGGTCGTTCGGGCAACACCTCAGGCGCCTTTGCCTGCCGCCACACGCCGCGCCACTCGAAACGCCAGAGACCCGGGGATTCGAATTGCAGGTTCAGGGCTTCGGGAGCCATGTGCGGACTGTCAATGGCCAAGGCTTCGAGCGCAGCCAACCCCGGCCCCATGGCGCCGCTAAAGCGCCAGACCAAGCGCACTTCGGTTTGTCCGGCGCGTTGCGACCCCAGGGTCAGGCTTTGGTGGCTGAGACCGTGCCAGGCCAATAGGCGCCGCAAAGCAGCTTCATCAGGCCAAGGCGCGGGGGCCAGGGGGACTGGTCGCGACTTGGCTCCGGCATGGGCCGCCGAGCCCAAAGGCATGGCCCTGCCAAGGACCTCAGACTGGGGCAGGCCCGTGCCCAGCCAATGCGTGGGGTCCAGCCAACCCATGGCGGCGTAGAGCCCCAGCAAACACACCCATGGAATGAGCCACCCATTGCGGGCCAGAAGCGCCAGTGGGCTCATGGTGACTCCTGGTTGGTGCCAGTCAGGCTCCAACGGGCACGAAAACGCCAAGCCGGCCAGCCCCATTCGGGCTCGGGTGGCCACACCCCGGGAGCAGACTCCAACAGTTGCGAGGTCCCACCAAACGAGGCCCATTGCCACCATGGCTGGACGTCGGACTCGTGGCTGGCCACCCCTTGCACTGTCCAGGCACCATCGGCATAGCGCAGGGCTTGCCAGAACTGCGGCGCGGCCATGGTGTCGGTCTGCCCCAAGACCTGGGCCAAAGACTGCAGCGGCCGCAGCGATTCAGATTGCCACATGGCCCACTGCCGGGTGCGTTGCACCTGCTCGACCTGCACGGCCCGCTCGCGCTCGCGCAGCAGACGTTGCTGTTCGGCCTGGCGGTCTTGCTCGGCTTGCGCCGAGGCCAGCGCACGCTGCTCTTGTATCCAAGGCCTGATGCCCCACTGCAAGGCGCTGTGCACACAGACGCAAACCAGCGCCGATACGCATGTGAGGGCCACAGGGCCAGGCCAGCGCAACGACCCGGGCGCGGAAACCTCTGCATTGGCCCATGCGCGCTGCGCTTGCGGCCAGATTTCGGTCAAATCTTGGACCGCCTCCATGGCTGTGGCCCCTGCCCAGGTCAAGCCTTCTTCGCGCGCCAGGGCTCGCCAAGGCGGCAGCCGACGTCTGCGACCAGGCCACCAACTCAAGTTCTGCCCCTTGGGGGCTGGAGCCCAGCACAGGCACAAGGGGGGTGGCGTGCCCCAATGCTCACGCAAAGCCAGTTGCAGGGCTGGCGACCATAGATCGGTAGGGAATGCGACGGGTGGAAGCGAGTCAGGCCAGGCTTGCTCGGTCAGCGCCATGTCTGTACCACGCCAGCCCAAGGCCCAACCCGGGGCGGCGCACACCAGGCACAACACAGGTGCGATGGGTGTTTCTTGCGGGACCAAATCGTGCGTCATGTTCGTGGGCAATGAAAGTTAGAATGAGATTGCAGCACGGCATGGGTTTCGGCCCAAGGAAACTGCGTTAGTTTTCACAATAGATTTCACTGAAACTCGAGACGTTCAGCCCCCAATCACCCGATGGCCACCCCAAAACCCACCCCCTCGACGCCCCAACCCGAATCCGGCTTGGGCACCTTGCTGTTGAAGGCATCGGCCTGGGCATTGGGTTTGCTGGCAGCGGGTGCTCTCGCCTTGGCGGCCTTGGTGGCAGTGGCGTTGGCCATGGCCTATCCGCAACTGCCCGATGTGTCGGACATGAGCGATTACCGGCCCAAGTTGTCGATGCGGATCTATTCGGCCGACGGCAAGCAGATTGGTGAATTTGGCGAGGAACGGCGCAACTTCGTTCCCTTCAAAGAAATCCCGCAAGTGATGAAGGACGCGGTGCTGGCCATCGAGGATGCCCGTTTTTATCAGCACGGTGGCGTCGATTACATCGGCTTGATGCGTGCCAGTCTGGCCAACCTGGGTCGCGCCAAGAGCCAGGGGGCTTCCACCATCACCATGCAGGTAGCGCGCAACGTCTATTTGTCTTCGGAGAAAACCTTCACCCGCAAGATCTATGAGATTTTGTTGACGCTGAAACTCGAGCATCTGCTGACCAAAGACCAGATTTTCGAGATTTACCTGAACCAGATTTACCTGGGCCAGCGCGCCTATGGATTCGCCTCGGCGGCCGAGACCTATTTTGGCAAACCACTCAAAGAGCTCAGCATCGCCGAAGCCGCGATGCTGGCGGGCTTGCCCAAAGCACCTTCGGCCTACAACCCTGTCAGCAACCCCAAGCGCGCGCGCATTCGCCAGCTCTACATCATCGAGCGCATGTATGACAACGGCTTCATCACCAAAGCACAAGCCTTGTCGGCGAAAAATGAGCCCCTGCGGCTGCGCAACAGCGCACAGACCCAGCAAACGCATGCCGAATTCGTCGCCGAGATGGTGCGTCAGTTGATGTTCGCTCAATACGGCGCCGACATCTACACCCGAGGCCTGCAGGTACACACCACTGTGCGCGCCGATGAGCAAGAGGCCGCTTACCAGGCGCTGCGTCGAGGCATCTTGGACTACGAGCAGCGCCAACACTACCGTGGCCCAGAAAAATTCTTGAACTTGCCAGCCAAGCCCGAAGAGCGAGAAGACGTGATCGATGACGCGCTGATCGACCAGGGCGACAAGGGCGATTTGCTGGCTGCGGTGGTGGTAGAGGTCAGCCCAAAAAAAGTGGTGGTGGCGCGTCACAACAACGAATTCATAGACATCACCGGCGATGGGCTCAAGCCTGTGCAGTCGGGCCTGGCCGACAATGCGCCGCCCAATATCAAGTTGCGTCCCGGCGCTATGGTGCGCATATTGAAGTCGTCCAAAGGGCACTATGACATCACCCAACTGCCCGAAGTCGAGGGGGCCTTCATCGCCATAGACCCGCGCGACGGCGCCATCCGCGCCTTGGTGGGCGGATTTGATTTCTATAAAAACAAATTCAACCACGTGACCCAGGCCTGGCGCCAGCCCGGCTCAGCCTTCAAACCCTTCATCTATTCCGCCGCGCTGGAAAAGGGCTTCACGCCCAGCACCGTCATCAACGATTCACCGCTGTTTTTTGATGCCAGTGTGACCGGCAGCCAGCCTTGGGAGCCGAAGAACTACGACGGTAAATTCGACGGCCCGATGTCGATGCGCACGGCATTGGCGAAGTCGAAAAACATGGTCTCGATTCGGGTCCTGCAATCGGTGGGCGCGAAAAATGCTCAGCAATGGGTGACTCACTTTGGATTTGACGCCGAACGTCACCCGCCCTACCTGACGATGGCGCTCGGAGCAGGCTCAGTCACGCCGCTGCAAATGGCGGTGGGCTACTCGGTGTTCGCCAACGGCGGTTTTCGCGTCAACCCCTACCTGATCACCAAAGTCACCGACAACACCGGCAAGGTGCTGCACCAGTTCATGCCCATCGAACAGGAAGACTCGCAACGCGCCATCGACGCGCGCAATGCGTTCCTAATGAGCCAGTTGCTGCAAGAGGTGACGCGCTCGGGCACGGCGGCGCGTGCTCAGGCCACTTTGCAACGCTCTGACTTATACGGTAAGACCGGCACCACCAATGACGCCATGGACGCCTGGTTCGCTGGATACACCCCCACGCTGGCGGCGGTGACATGGATCGGCTACGACTCCCCACGCAAACTGGGCGACCGGGAGACCGGCGGCGGCCTGAGTCTGCCGGTGTGGATCCAGTTCATGCAACACGCCCTCAAAGGCGTGCCGGTGACGCAAATGGCCGCCCCCGAGGGGGTGGTCTACTCCGGCGGCGAATGGTACTACAAGGAGTATGTGCGCGACGCCGGCGTGGTGTCGCTGGGCGTGGGCAACGCCAAAGACAGCGAGCGAGACATGCCCCCCGCAGACGAGAAAAAACGCATCCTCGATCTGTTCAGGAATTGAATTTCAGGCAGAAAAGGTCAATTCCATGACAGCATGAGAGCTGGCATCTTGGCTCAGGCGACTCCAAAAGTCGGGGCCACCTTTGGTATCGGCCCATTGCCCAGCAGCGTATTTGTAGTGGTAACCGCCATGTCGGGTGGCCAGCCACACCTCTTGCAGCGGCTTTTGCAGGTTGACAACGATCTGGCTGCGATCCGGGAAAACCAAAGTAACCATACCGCCAACGCGCTGGTTGTCAATGTCGGCGTCGCTGCCCTCGTTGAACTGGTCGCATTGCTGCTCAAGTCGACGCAACAAGTCCTCAGCCAGGTTGAGGTATTCAAGATCGTTCATGGGATGCCGCTTACAATTTTGTCATGTGGGGTCAAATTCTATTCAAGCGCACCGCCCTTGCCGTTGGCATGGTTACTGTCTGCGCCGCCTGCGGACAAAAAGGCCCGCTGTATCTGCCCAACGACCCCGAGTCGCGTGATCGCGCGACCCTGCCCCAGGTGCTGCTGCCTACCCTGCCCGGATCATCCAACCCACCCCCTCCCAGCGCACCCCCGCGCGAGTCGCCATGAATTCACCCGCCCTCCCCATGGGATCGCAGTTGCAACGCAGCGGTCCCGAGTTGCATCTGGAACAAGTCAGTCTGAGCCAAATGGCCCGCGAGCACGGCACGCCCCTGTTCGTCTACTCCAAGGCCGCGATGCTGCAAGCCCTGGCCGCTTACCAGCGCGGCCTCAGTGGGCGCCGCTCGCGCATCCACTATGCGATGAAAGCCAACAGCTCGCTGGCCATCTTGCAGGTCTTTGCGCAAGCCGGGTGCGGCTTTGACATTGTCTCGGGGGGCGAACTGACCCGGGTGCTGGCCGCTGGTGGCGAGCCTGGAAAAGTGATTTTCTCGGGCGTGGGCAAGACCCGTGCCGAGATGCGCCAAGCGCTCAAGGCCGGCATCGGTTGCTTCAACGTCGAGAGCCTGCCCGAGTTGGCGGTACTCAATGAGGTGGCGTTGGAACTGGGCACGACTGCGCCCATCAGCATCCGCGTCAATCCCAATGTCGACGCCAAAACCCACCCCTATATTTCCACCGGTCTGAAGGGCAATAAATTTGGCGTCGCCCACGAAGTCACCGTGCAAGCCTACCAACAAGCCGCCGAAATGCCAGGACTGCGGGTGGTGGGCATCGATTGCCACATAGGCTCGCAAATCACCGACATTGGCCCCTACTTGGACGCGATGGACCGAATGCTCGACATGGTCGAAGCCATCGAAGCCGCCGGCATTCCTTTGGACCATCTGGATTTTGGTGGCGGCCTGGGCATCGATTACCAAGGCGAGCGGCCGCCGCAGGCCGATGCGTTGTGGGCCCAGTTGCTGGACAGGTTGGACGCACGAGGCCAGGGCCAAAAAATGCTAATGATCGAACCTGGCCGCTCGCTGGTGGGCAATGCCGGGGTCTGCCTGACCGAGGTGCTCTACATCAAGCCCGGCGAGCAGAAGAATTTTTGCATCGTCGATGCGGCCATGAACGATTTGCCGCGCCCGGCCATGTACGAGGCCTACCACCAAATCGTGCCCGTTCACGAGCGTGCGACCCCTGTGCTGACTTGCGATGTGGTGGGTCCGGTGTGCGAAAGTGGAGACTGGTTAGGCCGTGACCGAAGCTTGTCGGCTGTGGCCGGTGATGTGTTGGCCGTGTTGTCTACCGGCGCCTATTGCATGAGCATGGCCAGCAACTACAACACCCGTGGGCGCGCCGCCGAAGTCCTGGTCGATGGGTCGCAAGCACACCTGATCCGCGAGCGCGAGTCGGCCTTTGACACCTTCGCGCTGGAACGCTTGCTCTGAGCACTCAGACCCCGGATCGCACAGGACCGCGCCACCGGTGCCATATGCGCCAGCCCAAAAGTATGGTGACGATGGCGGCGTAGACCCAGACATCGTCAAAATTGTTTTTGCCCGCACGCTTCCAGTAAAAATGCAGCAAGGCCAACAAGGCCGACAAATACACCAGACGGTGCAATAACTGCCAGCGCTTCGCACCCATCCGGCGGATGGCGGCGTTGAACGAGGTGGCAGCCAAGGACAGCAACAACACGAAGGTCAGCATGCCCACCAAAATGAAGGGCCGTTTGGCGATGTCAATGGCAATGTCCGCCACATCCAGGCCCATGTCGAGCCAGCCGTAGCACAGAAGGTGAATGAATGCGTAGCCAAACGCAAACAAACCAATCATGCGCCGAAATCGCGCCAACTCGGTCCAGCCGCTGAGCACGCGCAAGGGCGTCACGGCCAAAGCCAAGCACAAACACCGCAAGGCCATTTCGCCGGTAGAGCGAATCAGCGCCTCGGCCGGATTGGCCCCCAGTGCATCGATGGCCGCACCCCACACCAAATAGACCATGGGCATGGCGAGAAACACCGCCAGCAAGGGCTTGGCCCAGGGGCGGCGCAATGCGGGGCGTAACACCAGAGACATCAATAGTTTTTGCTCAAATCCATGCCAGCATAAAGCTGACCCACCTGCGCTTCATAGCCATTGAACATCAGCGTCTTGCGCTTTTTAGCGAATAGTCCGTCTTCGCCCAAACGTCGCTCGGTGGCCTGACTCCAGCGCGGGTGGTCGACATTGGGGTTGACATTGGAAAAAAAACCGTATTCATTGGCTGCGGCCTTGTTCCAGGCCGTGGAGGGCATTTGCTCGGTGAAGCGGATGCGCACCAGACTCTTGGCGTTTTTGAAGCCGTATTTCCAGGGCACCACCAAGCGCACCGGAGCACCATTTTGCTTGGGAAGCACCTCGCTATACATGCCAAAGGTGAGCAGGGTCAGCGGATGCATGGCCTCGTCCATGCGCAGCCCCTCTGCATAGGGCCAATCGAGCACGCGCGAATTAAGATAAGGCATGACCTTGCGATCGGCCAAGGTCTCGAACTGGATGAACTTGGCGCTGCCCAAAGGTTCGACGCGACGGATCAAGGCCGAGAGCGAATAACCGACCCAGGGCACGACCATCGACCAGCCCTCGACGCAACGCATGCGGTAGACGCGCTCTTCCATGGGCGCGACTTTGAGCAAATCGGCCAGGTCAATGGCACCGGGTTTTTTCACCAAGCCTTCGATTTGCACGCTCCATGGGTTGGTGACCAGAGTGTGTGCATTGCGCGCCGGATCGGACTTGTCGGTGCCGAACTCGTAGTAGTTGTTGTAGGTGCTGGCGTCGGTGTAGGGTGTGACCTTGTCCATGACCATGGCACCGGCCACATTGGAGGGCATGGCGTCCATGGCTGCCAATTTACCGGGGCGATGGACACTGGCGCGCGCATCACGCTGCGCCCAAGTTGCCAAGGCGATTCCAGCAACCCCACTGGCCATGTGGGCGATGAAGCGGCGACGCTGGCGGTAAATGTCTGGCGAGGTGATCTCGCTGGGCACAGCGTGGTCGAAACCGTTGGATGAATTGCGGATCAGCATAAGAACCCTTGAATGGATGCTTTAGGATTATCGCATCAATGAAAAAAGACCCGCTTAGGGCGGGTCGGTCGTGTGCCGGGTAGGGTCATCGGACCATTCGTCCGAACCCATGGATGAAATCAGCGCAGGCCGGCCATGTAGTCGGACACGGCCTTGATTTCGCGGTCGTTGAGTTTGGCAGCGATTTGGGTCATCTGGGTGCTGTTTTTGCGCACGCCGTCACGGAAAGCCGTGAGTTGAGCGATGTTGTACTGGGCGTGCTGACCGCTCATGCGGGGGTATTGCGAGGGGATGCCAGCACCGCTGGGGCTGTGGCAGCCCGAGCAGGCAGCAATCTGGCGATCGGCGATGCCACCACGGAAGATGCGCTCGCCCAAAGCGACGTTCTCTTTGTCTTTGGCAAAACCAGCCTTGGGCTTTTGAGCGGCCAACCAGGCAGAGACGTTTTTCATGTCCTCGTCGCTGAGGGCGGCGGCCATGCCGCTCATGATGGCGTTGGCGCGCTTGCCCGACTTGAACTCAGTCAGCTGTTTGTTCAGGTACTCGGAGTATTGCCCGGCCAGCTTGGGGTTCTCGGGGGCGGATGAATTGCCATCGGCACCGTGACACGCTGCGCACATGGCGGTGTATTTGGCTTCGCCGGCTGCCAAATCGGGTTTGGCCACCTTGGGGGCATCGGTGGCGAACGCGGGTGCGGACAGGCAAAGAGCCGACAAAACAAGGGAGGCGAACGTCTTCATGACCAAGAAATGGGTTTTAATCAATCCAGTGATTCTACAATGCTCTGAGTTCCGTGCCTGACGGCCTGCCTACACCCCACCTAGACCTGACATGACCGAACCTCTCGCTCCAGCCCCCTCGCCCGCGGACGAGACCGAACAAGCCAAGGCCGCCATGGGCTGGATGCACACGGCCCGCTTTCTGACCACCGCAACCCAATTGCACCATCTGCCGGCCCACGAGCACTCTGAAATCGCTTTTGTCGGGCGATCGAATGCCGGCAAATCGACCTGCATCAACACCCTGACCCAGCAAAAGCGGTTGGCTTTCGCTTCCAAAACCCCAGGACGGACCCAGCACATTAACCTGTTCGCTCTGGGCCGGGGTGGTCAAACCGACGCTGTCCTGGCCGATTTGCCCGGCTACGGCTACGCCGCCGTGCCCAAGCAAGACAAGATCCGTTGGCAACAGGTCATGGCCAACTACCTGGTGTCGCGCGAGAACCTGCGTGGCGTGGTGCTGCTGTGTGACCCGCGCCACGGCCTGACCGAACTCGATGACGTGCTGCTGAAGGTCATCCGGCCCCGAGTCGAGGAAGGACTGAAATTTTTGGTGCTTCTGACCAAAGCCGACAAACTCACCCGCAGCGATGGCGCCAAGGCGCTGTCCATCGCCAAATTGCAAGCGGGTGGCGGCGAAGTGGCGCTGTTTTCCGCCCTGAAAAAACAGGGGGTTGACACAACCGCCCTGAAGTTGTGGAATTGGACTCATACCACCACACCATGATCGAAATCCTGCGCCATCACCTGCCTCACGGCATTGAATTGTCCTGCCGTGTCAGTGGCGAGCCTGGTCAACCGGTGCTGATGTTTTTGCATGGCTTCCCCGAAGCCGCTTTCGTTTGGGATGACATGTTGGCGCATTACGCGCGCCCCGAGAATGGCGGCTATCGTTGCGTGGCGCCGAACCTGCGTGGCTTTGCCGATTCAAGCGCACCTACCGATGTGGCCGCATACCGAGCCAAACACCTGTTGCAAGACGTGTTGGCGCTGATCGACCTGGAGTCCCCAACCCAGCCCCTGGCGGCCTTGGTGGCGCACGATTGGGGCGGCGCGGTGGCCTGGGCCTTGGCCAACCAACACCCGGCGCGCATGCGACGGCTGGCCATTTTCAATTCACCACATCCCGGCACCTTCTGGCGCGAGTTGCGCAACAACCCGGCGCAACAAGCCGCCAGCGCCTACATGAATTTTCTGATACGCCCTGACGCCGCCGCCTTACTCAGCGAGCAAGACTTTCGCCGTTTGTGGGGCTTTTTTGCCGAAGAACAGCCACCCGGCACACAGTCCGATTGGCTTGATGAGGCGATGCGCCAGCGCTATCGCGAGGTGTGGTCGCAGGGCTTGGAAGGCGGGCTGAACTATTACCGCGCATCACCCTTGAGGCCGGCGCGCGAAGGCGATGCGGGTGCCGCAGGCGTGGAATTGCCGGACGCGATGTGGCGCATCGAAGTGCCCACCTTGGTGCTGTGGGGGATGCGCGACCGCGCCCTATTGCCTTGCCTGCTGGAAGGCTTAGAGGCGCACATTCCGCAACTGGAAATCCGCCCCTTGGCACAAGCCAGCCATTGGCTGGTGCACGAACAGCCCGATCTGGTCAAAGGCCACCTGTCGGCCTGGCTTCAGTCGTAAATCGAAGGCTCGCCCTCGGGTCGGCTTTTGAAGCGTTGGTGCACCCAGTAATACTGAGCCGGCATGGTGTCGATGTAGCCCTGCAACCGTTGGTTCATGAGGGCAGTGTCGGCCACCACGTCTGGCCCCGGGTAACCGTTCCAGGGCGGCAAGACCTCGACGACATACCCTTGGGCCGTCATGCGGGTGACGACGGGCACCACGCGGGCCTGGCCCAAACGGGCGAAGCGAGGCAGGGAGGGCACGGTGGCCGCCACCACACCGTAAAATGGGACGAACACCGACTCTTCGGTGCCGAAATTCATGTCGGGCAGCAGATAGAGCCACTCGCCTTCACACAGGCCTTTGAGCAAGCGCTTGACCCCATCGATGCGGGCATACAAGGTCACCCGGCCCAGTCGCGAACGGCTTTGTTTGATCCAATCGTCCATCACCGGGTTCGATTGGGTGGTGTAAATGGTGGACAGGCGCAACTGGGGCTCCAGAGCCAGGCGCGTCCAACCGGCATCCAGGCCCACAAAATGTGGGGCAAATAGGACCGTGGCTTGATCTTGAAGCAAGACGCCCTGGGGATCGATCAAATTCAGGCGTTGGCGCAACACCCCAGGCGGGGCATTCCAGAGCCAGCCCCGATCCAACCAAGCTTGAGCGAAGTGGACGAAAACTTGGCGCGCGACCTGGTTGCGCTGCGTCGGGTCCCAATGCGGGAAACACAAGCGCAGATTGGTCAACACCACACGCCGGCGTGCCGGCACCATGGTGTACAGCAAGAGACCCAAGCCCGCGCCGAGCGCGCGCAACACCGGCAAGGGCAACGCCCCTAGACCTCGCATCACTGCATCGGGCCAGAACCGCACTTCAATCACCCTCTCTCGGTTGTTTGTGGCGCTCGTAACCCCACAGGTATTGATCGGGGTGGGCGCGCACCAGCGACTCGATGGCCTGGTTCATGGCCGAGGCCAGTTGTTCGGAGGTGGCTTCTGGGTCGCCGAGTTCGGGTGGATTCCAGGGTCGCAAATGCATCCTGAATCGGCCACCGGGGCAACGCTCACACCAGGTCAACAAAACGCTGGCCCCTGTCTGTTGCACCAAACGCGGCAGCAAAGTCATGGTGTAGGCTGGTTGCCCCCAAAAAGGCGCCCAAACGCCCTGCCCCAAAGGCGGGACTTGGTCTGGCAAGATGGCGGTGCCAGCCCCGGCACGCAGGGCGCGCACCAGGCTGCGCACACCCGTGAGGTTGGTGGGCACGGCGCGCACATGGCCACGTTGACGTGACAATTCAACCAGTTCTCGCAACCAGGCTTTACGGGCAGGTCGGTACAACACCACCCAGTCTCCGTTCTGGCCCCCATGGCGTTCGGCCAAGGCTTGGGCGCCAATCTCCCAACTGCCCAAATGGGGCGACATGATGATGACGCCCCGGCCAGCGCGAAACCCAGCCAGCAGATGCTCTTCGCCCACCCAGTCGATGCGATCAGACACCTTTTGGTCCATGGGTCGGGCCCAGACCCAGGGCAACTCAGCCAGCATGCGACCAGCGGCAGCGATGGCGGCGCGGGCTCGGGACGGGTCGACCCCGGCCCTGTCCACCTGCTGCCGAAACTGGCGCCGGTAAGACGACGAGGTCGCCCAAGTCACCCAGCCCAACAACACCCCCAGGGCCTGCATCCAGACCAGGGGCACACGGGCCAGCAATTTGAACAACAGGGTCATCTCGAAAGATCCATCGTTTGGCTAGAATAACTATTGTCGCCGAGTTAATGAAGCAACTTGCAGGGCGGCAAACTGGGGCAACCCGGTGGTGTTGAATCGCCTACTGCTAAAGCGTTCGCCAAGCTCCAAACGGGTTGGCAACGCGCCAACCACATCGAATGGAGTTTTTTTCATGGCCAACGATTATCTTTTCACCTCGGAGTCGGTTTCTGAAGGACACCCCGACAAGGTCGCCGACCAGATCTCCGATGCCATCTTGGACGCTATCTTCGACCAAGACCCGCGCAGCCGCGTCGCCGCCGAAACCCTGTGCAATACCGGTTTGGTGGTGCTGGCTGGCGAAATCACCACCAATGCCCACGTTGACTACATTCAGGTCGCGCGCGACACCATCCGCCGCATCGGCTACGACAACACCGAGTACGGCATCGACTACAAAGGCTGTGCGGTCATGGTCTGCTACGACAAGCAGTCCAACGACATCGCCCAAGGTGTGGACCACGCCTCTGACGATCACCTGAACACCGGCGCCGGTGACCAGGGCCTGATGTTCGGTTACGCCTGCGACGAAACGCCCGATCTGATGCCCGCCGCCATTTACTATGCGCACCGCCTGGTCGAGCGCCAAGCCATGCTGCGCAAGGACGGCCGTTTGCCCTTTCTGCGCCCAGACGCCAAGAGCCAGGTGACCCTGCGCTATATTGACGGCAAACCGCACAGCATCGACACTGTGGTGCTTTCCACCCAGCACGCCCCTGAAATGAGCTTGGGCACGCGCATGACCGACGCCTTTTATGAGGCCGTGCGAGAAGAAATCATCAAACCTGTGCTGCCCAAAGAGTGGCTGACCGCCGACACCAAATACCTGATCAACCCCACCGGTCGCTTCGTGGTGGGTGGCCCTCAGGGCGACTGCGGCCTGACCGGTCGCAAGATCATCGTCGACACCTACGGCGGTGCCTGCCCGCACGGCGGTGGCGCTTTCAGCGGCAAGGACCCCTCGAAGGTAGACCGATCGGCGGCTTATGCCGCTCGATATGTGGCCAAAAACATCGTCGCCGCCGGTCTGGCCCGCCAGTGTCAGGTTCAGGTGGCCTATGCGATTGGCGTAGCACGCCCAATGAACGTGACCGTCAACACCATGGGCACCGGTGTGGTCCCGGACGACCGCCTGTCGGCATTGGTTCAAGAATACTTCGACCTGCGCCCCAAGGGCATCATCCAGATGTTGAACCTGCTGCGTCCCATTTACTCTAAGACTGCGGCTTACGGCCACTTTGGCCGCAACGAACCCGACTTCACCTGGGAGCGCACCGACAAGGCGGTCGCCCTGAAGGCGGCTGCAGGCCAATAAACCCGGCAAAACCCTAGGCTTTAAAAGGGGACTCTTGAAAATTCCCCTTTTTGCCTTATCATTAGCACTCGTCGGATATGAGTGCTAGTATTCGCATCATATCCCGTTCAGGCTCCCAGGTCGTGTGACTTTGTGGCCTATTTCTTCAATTCCAACCTTTCTTCGGAGATCGAATGAAAACCCAACTGAAACCTTTGCACGATCGCGTGGTCGTCAAGCGCCTGGAAAACGAAACCAAAACCGCTTCAGGCATCGTGATCCCGGACAACGCCGCCGAAAAGCCCGACCAGGGTGAAGTCCTCGCCGTGGGCGAGGGCAAGAAAAACGACAAGGGCGAGCGTCTGCCCGTGGACGTTAAAGTCGGCGACATCGTCGTGTTTGGCAAATACAGCGGCCAGACCGTCAAGGTCGAGGGCGAGGAACTCCTCGTCATGAAAGAAGAAGACATTTTCGCCGTGGTCAAGAAGTAATTGACCACCCCTTGTTGAAACACTGAATTTAGGAGAATTAAGATGGCAGCAAAAGACGTCGTGTTTGGCGGTGACGCCCGTGCCCGCATGGTCGAGGGTGTGAATATCCTGGCCAATGCAGTCAAAGTAACCCTGGGCCCCAAAGGCCGCAACGTGGTGCTTGAGCGCTCGTTCGGTGCCCCCACCGTGACCAAGGACGGTGTGTCGGTCGCCAAAGAGATCGAACTGAAAGACAAACTCATGAACATGGGCGCCCAAATGGTCAAAGAAGTCGCCTCCAAGACCAGCGACAACGCCGGTGACGGTACCACCACCGCCACGGTGCTGGCCCAGTCGATCGTGCGCGAAGGCATGAAGTATGTGGCCGCCGGCATGAACCCCATGGACCTCAAGCGCGGCATCGACAAGGCTGTGACCGCCCTGATCGAACAATTGAAGCAGGCTACCAAGCCCACCACCACCAGCAAAGAGATCGCCCAAGTCGGCTCGATTTCTGCCAACAGCGACCACAGCATTGGCGAAATCATTGCCAACGCCATGGACAAAGTGGGCAAAGAAGGTGTCATCACCGTTGAAGACGGCAAGTCGCTGAACAACGAACTCGACGTCGTCGAGGGCATGCAGTTCGACCGTGGCTACCTGTCACCCTACTTTATCAACAACCCTGAGAAGCAAGCCGCTTTGCTGGACAACCCCTTTGTCTTGCTGTACGACAAAAAGGTCAGCAACATTCGCGATCTGCTGCCCACGCTGGAAGCCGTGGCCAAGGCCGGTCGCCCGCTGCTGATCATTGCCGAAGAAGTCGAGGGTGAAGCCCTGGCCACCTTGGTGGTCAACACCATCCGTGGCATCCTGAAGGTCGTGGCTGTCAAAGCCCCCGGCTTCGGCGACCGTCGCAAAGCCATGCTGGAAGATATCGCCATCCTGACCGGTGGCAAGGTCATCAGCGAGGAAGTGGGCCTGTCTCTGGAGAAAGTCCAGTTGACTGACCTGGGTCAAGTCAAGCGCGTCGAAGTGGGCAAAGAAAACACCACCATCATCGACGGCGCCGGTGCCGCTGGCGACATTGAAGCCCGCGTCAAGCAAATCCGAGTACTGATCGAAGAAGCCACCAGCGACTACGACCGTGAAAAGTTGCAAGAGCGTGTGGCCAAGTTGGCCGGTGGTGTGGCAGTGATCAAGGTTGGTGCCGCCACCGAAGTGGAAATGAAAGAGAAAAAAGCCCGTGTCGAAGACGCCCTGCACGCCACCCGAGCTGCGGTGGAAGAAGGCATTGTGGCCGGCGGTGGCGTGGCTCTGCTGCGCGCCCGTCAATCGGCTGGCACCATCAAGGGTGACAACGCCGACCAGGACGCCGGTATCAAGTTGGTGCTCAAGGCCATCGAAGCGCCCCTGCGCGAGATCGTCTACAACGCCGGTGGCGAGCCCAGCGTGGTGGTCAATGCGGTGTTGAATGGCAAAGGCAACTACGGCTTCAACGCCGCGAATGACACCTATGGCGACATGATCGAGATGGGTATTCTGGATCCGACCAAAGTGACCCGCACGGCGTTGCAAAATGCCGCGTCCGTGGCCAGCCTGATGCTGACCACCGAGTGCATGGTTGCCGAGGCCCCGAAAGACGAAGCCCCGGCCATGCCCGGCGGCGGCGACATGGGCGGCATGGGCGGCATGGGCGGGATGATGTAATCACCCCCCTTTGCTGATCCACCAACTTTAAATTGGGGTCTGACCCCAATTTCTGCAAAACCCCGCCAGCGATGGCGGGGTTTTTGTCTTGAAAACCAGTCCACCAAGCACCCAAGCGAGCGACTGCACGAAAACGTGACCCCTTCCGAAGAAAATACTGAAACGCAGCCGACCTTGCTCAAAACCATGGAGCCATCAGTAGCGGGTTTCGGCTGAGCCCTCATCCATGGACAATATAAAATTAAACTATTTTGTATTTATTTTCAAAAAGTAATAAAATGTAAATTACTCATATTTATCGGGGGCCAAGATGAACTTGAAGACGTTGCGCTTTCTTGTCGCGTCAGGTTTGTTGGCCTTGATCGCGTGCGGAGGAGGGGGCGGGGGCGTAACGATCGGCACTTCGACCGAGGCCAGCGGGTTGGTCATTTCTGAAGTTTCCAGTTGTTATTTCGTCGATTCAGAATGCTGGTTTGAAATTCACAACACCGGGAGACTGCCTGTCGACCTGAGTCAGATGCAAATCAGGACGCTGGGGGTGGACATCACGACCATCAACAATGTCCCATCGGTTTTTGACACCCGATTCAGCATGCCCGCCGTCACCATCCCCGCCGACGGGTATGTGATCGTCTCAGCCAATTACGACAACCGACCCCAGGTCGGCACGCAACACATCAAATTGCGCAGCGGGTCGCTGATACCCGTGTGGAAAGAATACGGGTTTTTTGAAATTCTGAAAAACGGGGTCTCGATCGATTTTGTGAAATTCGGCAACCACAGGGTGATACCAACCAACGCCAGCGCATGGACTGGTGCCAGTGTGGCAGCCCTGCCCTCTGGGCCCAACGAATATGGGCGCTCGATCGTGAGGCCTTATGCCAACGGCACCGTCACCAACACCCACAGTGCCACCGATTGGCTGCACGTCGATTGGGCGACGCCAGCCGGCAGAAACGATGTCCCGGCCGGAGCGGTCGATGCCGACAACGACGGCATACCTGACTCGGCCGAGGTTTTGGGTGGCACCTTCGCCGGGCTGGACCTGTATGCCATGGGCGCACGCACCGGCACCCGCAATCTGTTCCTGGAAGTGGACCAGATGAGATCGAGCGATGCAGGGGTGGTGATCCGAAAAGACGCCTTACAAAAAGTGGTCGACGCCTTTGCGGTCCAGGGTATTGTGGTGGCCTTTGACGCCGGTACCGCCTTCAGCGCCAGTTTTTCCGTGGCCGATTTCAATCTAGGCCAGGGCACTCACTTGGTGGAGCCTGAACCATGTGTGCACATGGACCAAACCACCTGCAACCAGAACATCAGCCACAGGCGCAGCATCTACGACTGGAAAGACGAAAACATGGATTTGCGGCGCCGGGCGGTGTTCCATTACGCCCTGTTTGCGCAATCGCTCAATGCCGATGGGAGTTGTGGCAGTGGCGGCATTGGGGAGGTGCAAGGCAATGACTTCATCGTCACTCTGGGGGGTTGCAAATTAAAAACGGACACGCTCGCTGGTCGGAATCTGGCGACCAATGCCCAGGCGGCCACCCTCATGCATGAAATAGGCCACAACCTGGGATTGCGGCATGGCGGATTTGAGGACCAGAACTACAAGCCCAACCACTGGAGCGTCATGAACTACCTGTATTCCCTGTATGGGTTGGCCCCCGACGCGCGTTCAGCCCACGCCGCTGACCGCTGGCTCTTGTACCAAAGGGAATTGGAGAACATCAATACTGGGTCTGATATCGCATTTCTGGCTGGTTCTCCGCTGGGCGACCCAGCGTCTTTCGTCATCGATTATTCCAATGGCAGTAGCGCCGATCTGGACGAAACAGCCCTGTCCGAGAGCAACAACATCGGGCGGGGTGCCAATGAAAATGCCTATGCCGACTGGGACCGCAATGGCGCGCTGACGGCCAGTCCATTGAACAAGGATTTGAACGGTAATACTACCAAAGGAACCCTCAAGGACTACGACGAATGGGCCAATCTTAAGTTGCCCTTTGGCCGCAATGATTTCGGTAACACCAACCGAACTTGGGGGTCGGTCGTGACGGGCAGCTCGTTCAACCCGATCACCAAGGACAGGCAACCCTATGTGGTGGAGGATCCGCACCATTTCCGTTTTGAGGTGCGTTGATCGACCGGCTTTATGCGACCCGGTTGCGATACCCCAGCGCCCAGACCGCAGTGAGCGCACCGGCCAGCGCCAAGGTAGGGGCAATGCCCACCTGTTGCCCCAGAAAGCTAAGAATGGGCACACCGATCACCAAGCCCACCAAGCGCATCACATTGACCAAAGCACCAGCGATGCCGCTTTGATCGGGTGGCAACCAACGCATGGTTTATTCGGTGTAGCCCGACTGGAAACACCCCAAACCCACACCGCACAAGCCAAAGGCCAAGGCCAACAAAATCGCGCTGCCCTGCCCCCCGCCGCCAAGGCCGACACGGCCAAGCCCCCAGCCGCTCCCCACAAACCCAGCCGGACCCAATGCCTCGAGTGTTGGGGGCCAGGTGGCCAAGGACCACGGGCTGCCGTCAGGCTGGCGGCCAAGGCACCGGCTGGAAACGTGGTCAACAAGAAACCGGCACGCACGCTGTCGATGTCAGGCCAGGAGTCGAGTAAGAAAGGTCCCCATAACATGATGGTGAAGGTGGTGAAATAAATGACGACTGCGGCCATTTGCAAGCCGACGAAATGGCGTGCCTGAAAGGGCTGCAGGCTGAACACCACCGCGCCCATGTGCGGGCCATTGCCGTGCTGCCCCCAAGGCGGCAGCCACAGTGGGATGAGTAACAACACCGCCAATGAGACGGCAACTCGGTACAGGTAGACCCCCTGCCAACCGGCCAGATGCACCAACCAGCCACCCAATAAGGGACCCAGGATCATGCCGCAACTGATGACAGCGGTGTAGGCGACGATGCTGCGCGCGACCTGCGCCGGCCCCGCAGCGTGGGCCACCAAGGCCGGGGCACAAGACACCGCCATGCCTACCGCTGCGCCTTGTATGGCGCGCCAAATGACGAATGTGCCGTAGTCGGTGGACAGCGTGATGGCCCAATGGGTGAATACGCAAGCGGTCATACCCCAAGCGAAGACCCAGCGGTGGCCGTGCAAGTCACCCAGGCGGCCAAACAGCAGCGAAGCCAACGACTGGGCGATGACGTAGGGCAAGATGACCCATATGATGATCCCGGGTTCGATGGCGAACGAGTCGACGATGTCGACAAAGGCGACATTCACTGACGAATCCAGTGGCGCTAACAGTGCACCCGCGCAGATCAGGGCGATGGACCGCATCGGAACATTCCACGGTGATGATCCTGCATATTAACCGGGGTAGATCAAAATCGATGCAATCCAGCGGACTGCCGACCACGCTCAAGCCTTCAAAATTAAAGCCTCTAGTTTCACCGCATCTGCAGCAAAAGCGCGGATGCCTTCGGCCAGTTTCTCGGTGGCCATGGCGTCTTCATTCAGGGCGTAGCGGAACGAGGCCTGGTCATACGAAATCGCTGGGCTGGTCGCCTGACGGGCCATCTCAGTGCTGAGTTGACGCGGCACGGGGGAGTCGGTTTGGCTCAGTTGGGCCAGCAACTCGGGGCTGATGGTGAGCAAGTCACATCCGGCCAGAGCGATGACTTGGCCGATGTTGCGGAAGCTCGCGCCCATGACTTCGGTGCGTATGCCGTGGTTTTTGAAGTGGTTGTAAATGGCGCGCACTGAACGAACGCCGGGGTCATTGACACCGCTGCTGGCCGACTCATCCCATTGGGCTCCGGCTGACTTTTTGTACCAGTCGTAAATGCGCCCGACAAAGGGGGATATCAGTTGGACACCCGCCTGCCCACAAGCCACCGCCTGACAAAAGGAGAACAGCAGGGTCAGGTTGGTATGGATGCCTTCGGCCTCGAGCTTGCGTGCGGCTTCGATGCCTTCATAGGTGGCGGCGATTTTGATCAACACGCGCGAGGTATCGACCCCTTCGGCGCGGTACAGGGCAATCAGACGACGGGCGCGCGCGACGGTGGCAGCGCTGTCGAAACTGAGACGGGCGTCGACTTCGGTGGAGACGCGACCCGGGATGATATCCAAGATGCCCGTGCCGAAGCGCACCAGCAAGCGGTCGATGACTTCGTCCATGGCTCGGCCCCGGTGCGCGGCCACCACTTGCGCCAGCAGCGGTTGGTATTCGGGCTTTTGCACCGCCTTGAGGATGAGGGACGGATTGGTGGTGGCGTCTTGCAGCTGGAACTGCGCCAGTTGCGAGAACTCGCCAGTGTCGGCGACGACGGATGTGTATTGTTTCAGGGCATCAAGGGCGTTCATGCGCTCTATTATGCAAAACCCCGCAGGGCACACAACTAAACCCCAAGCCCGACAATGGGCTTGAAGGATACGTTCATGAAAAATATCTTGTTGCTAGGTGGCAGTGGGTTCATCGGCCGCCATGTTTGCGCCGCATTGGTGCGAGCCGGTCACGAGGTCACGGTGGCCACGCGGCGCTCAGCCCATGCCCGCCATTTGCAGACTTGGCCTCGCTTGACGGTGCAACAAGCCGATGTATTTGACCCGGCGCAACTGCAAAGCCTGATGCATGGTCATGATGTGGTGATCCAGCTGATCGCCGTGCTGCACGGGAATGATGCGCGCTTTGAACAGATGCACGTGGCCTTGCCGCAGCTGGTGGCGCAATCGTGCGTAGCGGCGGGCGTGCCCGAGCTGATCCACGTCAGCGCCCTGGGTGCCGACCCCCAAGGTCCATCGAGGTACCAGCGCAGCAAAGGCCGCGGCGAAGCGGCGCTGCATGCCGTGGCCCAAAGCAGCGGGTTGCGACTGACGCTGGTGCGCCCCAGCGTGGTGTTTGGCACCGACGACCGATTCATCAACCTGTTTGCTCGCATGCAAAAAGTGCTGCCCGTGGTTCCTTTGGCCGGCGCCTCGGCCCGGTTTCAGCCAGTCTGGGTGCAAGACGTTTCGCTGGCCCTGGCTCACTTGGTGCGGCACGACAGCTGGCAGGGCCGCACCTACGAGCTGGGCGGACCCGAGGTATTGACCCTGGCCGATCTGGTCCGCCACGCCGGCCACTTTGCAGGCTGTCCGCGCCCGATCATCCCGCTGCCGCATGCGATGGCATGGCTACAAACGACGCTGATGGAGTTGGCGCCCGGCGAACCGCTGATGAGCCGCGATAACCTGGCCTCGATGCAGCGCGATAACGTGCTGAGCGGCCAGTGCCCCGGTCTGCGAGAACTGGGGCTGGCCCCCGGCCACTCGCTGGCCAGCGTGTTCCCCATCTGATTTCCGCTCTATTGCGGTAGGATGCCTGCCCGAAGGGGCGTGATGTGAAAACCTATTTGGTCGGCGGGGCGGTGCGCGACGGGCTTTTGGGTCTGTCGGGGTCAGACCGCGACTGGGTGGTGGTGGGCGCCACGCCCGAACAAATGCTGACGCAGGGATTCGCTCCCGTGGGTCGCGATTTCCCCGTGTTTTTACACCCCGAGACCCACGAAGAATTCGCTTTGGCGCGCACCGAGCGCAAAACCGCTCCAGGCTACAAGGGCTTTGTGGTGCACGCCTCGCCCGATGTGACGCTGGAACAAGATCTGGCGCGACGTGATCTGACCATCAATGCCATGGCCCGCGACGAGCAAGGTCAACTGATCGACCCCTATGGCGGGCAAGCCGATTTGCAAGCGCGGGTGTTGCGTCATGTGACCGAGGCGTTTCGCGAAGACCCGGTGCGAATTTTGCGGCTGGCCCGCTTTGCCGCACGCTTTCCCGATTTTGAAGTCGCTCCCGACACCCTGGCCCTGGCGCAAGAGATGGTGCGCGCTGGTGAGGTCGATGCATTGGTACCCGAACGGGTCTGGCAAGAATTGGAGCGTGGACTGATGGCACGCCAACCCTCTCGCATGGCCCGGGTGTTGGTGGCTTGTGGCGCTTGGCTGCGTTTGTGGCCCGAGTTGGCGGCGCAGACCATCGATCATTTGCATGCACTGGTCTTGCTGGATCGTTGGCAACAGGCGAATTTGGCACAGCGCTGGACCTTGTGGTGCCATGGGGCCACGCCGCAGGCGGTCGGCGCCTTGGGGCAGCGCTATCGGGTGCCCACAGAAGTGACTGATCTGGCTGGTTTATGGTCCATGCACCGCAGCGTCTTGCATTCGACACCAGCCAGTGCTGGAGTTGCCTGCGAATTCCTGCACCGCATCGACGCCATGCGCCGGCCAGAGCGAGCACAACAATTGCTGGAAGTGGCTTTTTTTCTGGGCATGGATGCGGCCACGGGGCGTCACGCCCAATGGTGGCAACAGGCCTTAAAAGCCATGCTCGAAGTCGATGCCAAAGCCGTCAATCAAGCGGCCTTGGCACAGGGCCTGCGTGGTCCAGTAATTGGCATGTCATTGGCGATGGAGCAAATCCGTGCCATCGCCGCTCGATGCCCACTTTAGAAGCGCAAGCCGGCGGCCATCAATTTGTTCAGCGCAACCCAACGGCGTGACTGCACGTCCAGCCAGGCGCTTTCGGCATTCAGCGCCGAAGTTTGCGCCACCACCACATTCAGGTAGCTGACGGTACCGGCAAGGTACTGGGCCTGGGTCAATTCCAGATTGCGTCGCGCAGCCTGCCAAGCCTGATTTTGCGCGGCCTCCTGTTGCTGCAGTTGAACGGTGGCGACCAGGTTGTCTTCCACCTCTTGATACGCAGTCAACACCGCGAGCCGGTAATTGGCCAAAGCCACATCCCGAGCAGCGAAGGCTTGGGCACGAACGGCGTGCCGCTGGCCAAAGTCAAGCAGGTTGAATGCCATATTGGGCCCGACCGACCAGAATTGGTTGCCAGCCGAGAGCCAGTTGCCCAACTCGCGCGCGCGATAGCCGGCGGCGACGGAGAAGTTGACGGTGGGGAAAAACGCTGCCTCGCTCACGCCGATCTGGGCGTTGGCGGCTTCGAAGCGCTTTTTGCTGGCTTGCAAGTCGGGGCGTTGATCGAGCAAATTGGCAGGGATCTGAGCCGGCAACTCGAGCGGCGTCAGCGGCCAACGTGCCAAGGCCGCAGCGTCCAGAGCGGACACATACAAGCGGGCTGGCGGCTGACCGATCAAGGTGGCGATGGCATGCTCGAGTTGAGCGCGCTGGGTCGCGACCTCAATGCGCTGGGCCCGGGTGCCTTGCCACTGGGCTTCGACCTGCGCCACATCGGTGGCGGCAGCAACACCCGCCTGTTGGCGCGCTTGGGTCAGCTCGTGCGATCGCCGATAGGCTTGTTCGGCGCGGCTCAGGGCATCGATTTGGCGCTCGGCGGTGCGCAAGGCCAAATAGGTTTGCACCAGGGTCGATTGGGCCGCTCGACGGCCCGCCGCCCAATCGTCACGCATGGCTTCGAGGTTGGCCAAGGCGGTTTGGGCCTGCGCATCCATGCGGCCCCATACATCGATCTCCCAGGTCAGGGGAGCGGAGACGCTGTAACTGGTGCCCTGCACCGCCGCCAACTGATTGGCGCTGCGGGTGACGCCGGCGTTCAAGTTCAGGCTGGGCCACAGGCTGGCCTGGGCGGCGGCCAAGGCGGCCTGGGCCTGCCGGGTTTGCGCCGCCAACACTTGCAACGACGGGCTGCTTTGCAACAGCTGGTTTTGCAAGTCGTTCAGCACCGGGTCGCCCAAAAGGGTCCACCAGGGCCAAGTGGCACGGGCTTGCTGCACAGCTTCAGCCATGGCTTGAGCGCCCCGGTCGCTGGGCGCTTGACGAAAGCGCTCGATGCCCTCGATGCGGAGGTCGGGCAAAGGCGGCACCTGGCTGCAGGCCGACAAGGCCGCCAGCGCGATCAGGGCTACGCCACGAAAACACATGCGTGAAATCATCTCAGACCTCATGGTAGCGCCACAAAGCGGTGGTTTGGCCCCGCTGGCGCCAAACCAGCCAGCGCTCACGGCAACGGTCCACCGCCAAAAAGACCACCGGCGTGGTGTAGAGCGTGAGCAACTGGCTGAGCAATAAGCCCCCCAGCACCGACAAACCCAGCGGGCGTCGCAATTCGGCCCCTTCGGCTTGCCCCAAGGCCAAGGGCAACGCACCCAACATGGCCGCCAAGGTGGTCATGAAAATCGGTCGGGCGCGGCGCAAGGCGGCACGCAAAATAGCTTGCGATGCGGCTGCACCGGCGCGCTGGTGTTGCAAGGCCAAATCAATCATCAGGATGGCGTTTTTCTTGACAATGCCAATCAGCAAGATCACCCCGATCAAGGCGATCAGGCTGAACTCGGTGCCGGTCAAGAGCAAGGCGAGTAACGCCCCCACGCCCGCCGAAGGCAAAGTCGACAAGATGGTGAGCGGGTGCAGAAGGCTCTCGTAGAGCATGCCCAGCAAAAGGTAGAGCGTCACCAGCGCCAACAAAATCAGCAAGGGTTGCGATTCGAGCGAGCGCTGAAAGGCACTGGCCGATCCGGAAAAACTGCCGCGCACGCTGATGGGCATGCGCAATTCATCCAAAGCGCGCTGCACCGATTGGGTGGCTTGCGACAACGAGACCCCAGGAGCGAGGTTGAAGCTGAAGGTGTCAGAAGGCACACCCCCGTCATGCCCCACGCCCAAGGCGGCATTGGTCAATTCGAGGCGGGCGAAGGAGGAAAGCGGTACCGCTTGCCCCTGGTTGTTGATGAAATGCAAGCGGCGCAGCGCCTGTTCGTCAGCGAGGTGCTGCGGCGCAATTTCCAGCACCACTCGGTACTGATTGAGTGGGTTGTAGATGATCCCCACTTGGCGTTGCCCCAATGCATTTTGCAAAGCGGTGCTGATGTCGCGCATTGACAGACCCAGCCGCGCGATGGCTTCGCGGTCGATGACCAGTGAAGTTTGCAGGCCCCGGTCTTCGAATTCTGTGGCCACGTCCTCGATGTCTTTCAACCGCATCAAGGTCTGGCGGATGAGCGGGGCCCAGACCTTCAGGTCTTCCAAGTCATCGGCTTTGACGGTGTATTCAAACTGCGAGCTCGAAGTGCGCGCCCCAAAACGCAAGTCCTGGCCGGGCACCATGAACAAACGCGCACCCGGCTCGCTGTTGAGCTTGGCACGCAAGCGGGTGACCACCTGATCCGCACTGGCGTCGCGCTCGTCGCGAGGTTTCAGGCTGATGGACATCCAGGCCGAATTGCGCTGAAATCCACCGGTGTAGCCGGTGACGTCTTGCACCGCCGGATCGGTGCGAACAATATCGATGAAGCGGTCGAGCCGCTGCTGCATGATTTGAAACGAGCTGCTTTGATCGGCGCGGATCGAGCCAAAAATGCGCCCAGTGTCTTGTTGCGGGAAAAAGCCCTTGGGGATGACCTGGTACAGGTTCACGTTCAAGGCGATCACCGCCAACAGCATCAGCCACAGCACCGGCTGATGGCGCAAACTCCAGGACAGGGTGCGGGCGTAAAAACGCCGCCAGCGCGAAGGCCGCCGCGTCACGCGCGACTGCGGGGTCAGCAAGGCCGCACACATCATGGGGGTGGTGGTGAGCGAGACCACCATCGAGATCAGGATGGCAGCGCAGAGCACGACGGCGAACTCTTGGAACAAGCGCCCCAAAACACCGCCCATCAGCAGCACGGGAATGAAGGCTGCGATCAAGGACAGGCTGATGATGACCACCGTCACGGCGATCTCGCGCGAACCACGCAAAGCCGCCTGCCAGGGGGTATCGCCTTTTTCCAGTCGACGGGTGACATTCTCGAGCACCACGATGGCGTCGTCCACCACAAAACCGGTGGCGATGGTCAGGGCCATGAGTGAGAGGTTGTTCAGGCTGTAGCCCAACAAATACATGACACCAAACGCCCCAGCCAACGAGACCGGCACCGCCACGGTGGGGATGACGGCAGCGCGCAGGCGGCGCAGGAATAAACCCACCACCAAAATCACCAAGGCAACCGAAACCGCCAGCGATTTCTGTATCTCAAAAATCGATGCGCGCAAATTCGGCGTGCGGTCCAGAACGACCCGCAAATCGACCGTGGCGGGCAAGCCGGCTTGCAACTGCGGCATCAAGCCATAGACCCGATCGACCACCTGCAAGACGTTGGCGTCGGGTTGCTTTTGCAACATCAGGGTAATCGCAGGGCGGCCATTGGTCGCACCGTAATTGCGCAGGTCTTGCACCGAGTCGAGCACCTCTGCCACATCGCTCAGACGCACCGCCCGGCCATCGCGGAAGCGCAAGACCAGGGGGGTGAAGTCTGCGGCTTTGCGCGCTTGGCCGTTGGTCTCGATCTGCCAGCTGCGCTGGCCGTCATCGAGCGCGCCTTTGGGTCGGTTACCGTGATGCGCCACCACCGCCATGCGGACGTCTTCCAGGGCCAGCCCCTGCGCCAGCAAGCGGTCCGGATCGAGTTCGATGCGCACGGCCGGCAAGGCCCCACCGCCCAAAGTCACCTGCCCTACCCCTTCAACTTGAGACAGGCGCTGAGCGAGCAGGGTCGAGGCCAGGTCATAGAGCTCGCCGCGCGAGAGCACATCCGAGGTCAGCGACAAGATCAGGATGGGGGAGTCGGCCGGGTTGACCTTGCGGTAACCGGGGGCCGAGGGCATGCCGCTGGGCAGCATGGGCAAGGCAGCCTGGATGGCCGCGGCGACGTCGCGCGCGGCACTGTCGATGTGGCGGTTGAGTTCGAACTGCAACGTCACCCGGGTGCCGCTTTGGGTCGAATACGACGTGATTTCGGTCACCCCGGAAATGGCACCCAAAGCGCGCTCGAGTGGCGTGGCGACGGTGGCGGCCATGGTCTCGGGGCTGGCGCCGGGCAAACTGGCGTTGACCGAGATGGTCGGAAATTCGACCTGCGGCAAGGGTGCCACCGGCAATTGGAAATAGGCCAATAAACCCGCCATCGCCACACCCAGGGTGAGCAAGGTAGTCGCCACCGGCCGCGCGATGAAGAGGGCGATCGGGTTCATGGCGCGGCCTCGTCTTGCGTCGGCTGAGCACGAGCGCCATGCCAGCGGGCGAAGCCCAGGTATATGACCGGAGTGGTGAAGAGGGTCAGTAATTGACTCAGTGCCAATCCGGCGACCAGGGTCAGGCCCAGGGGCTGGCGCAACTCACTGCCCACGCCTTGACTGAGCATCAAGGGCAAGGCTCCGAGCAAGGCGCACAACGTGGTCATCAGGATGGGGCGAAAACGCAGCTGACAGGCCTGCTCAATGGCCAAACGCGGGCTCAAGCCCTGCTCGCGCTCGGCTTGCAAGGCGAAGTCGATCACCATGATCGCGTTTTTCTTGACGATGCCGATCAACAAGATGATGCCGATCACCGCCATCATGCCTAACTCGTGTCCGGCCAGCAGCAGGGCCAACAAGGCACCCAACGCCGCCGACGGTAAGGTGGACAAGATGGTAATGGGATGAACGTAACTCTCATAGAGCACACCGAGCACGATGTACATGGTCACCACCGCCGCCAAAATCAGCCACAAGGTATTCGAGAGCGAATTGCTGAACGCCAAGGCCGCGCCGTCAAAGCGCGACTCGATACTGGCGGGCATGCCCTGCACGCGCAGGGTTTGGGTGGCGCTCTCGATGGCCGCCACCGCTTCGCCCAGGGACGCGCCGGGCCCGGGGTTGAAGCTGAGGGTGACGGCCGGAAACTGCCCAGCGTGGCTGATATGCAAACGCGCCGGAATTTCGCTGAGGCTGGCCACCGAGTCCAGGCTGACCAGCGCGCCGCTCAGGCTGGGCACCTTCAAACGCAGCACATCGCCCGGTCCGCCACGGCGCTCGGGGTCGGCCTCGATCACCACCCGGTACTGGTTGCTCTGGGTGAAGATGGTCGAGACCAAGCGCTGACCATAGGCGCTGTACAGGGTCTGATCGATCGCGGCCACCGAGACGCCCAAGCGCGCGGCGGCCTCGCGGTCGATCTTCACGTAGGCTTGCAATCCAGTGGATTCGTGATCGCTGCTCAAATCGCTGATGTGGCGATGACCCTGCAAACGCTCGACCAAACGTGCGGCCCAATCAGAGAGCACCGCCAGGTCGGGGCCACTGAGCAAATAGCTGTAAGGGGTGCGGGCGACCCGATCATCGAGGGTGAGGTCTTGCACCGATTGGGCATAGACGCGCAGACCGGGCCACTGGGTGGCCTCTTGTTCCAGCGCCTCCAGGGTCTGCGCCAAAGATTGAGCGCGCTCGGACTTGGGTGCCAGCGAAATCAGCATGCGGCCTTGATTCAATGTGGGATTCTGGCCGTCCACTCCAATGAAGGCGGCCACCGATCGCACCTCGGGTCGTTTCAGATAAGCCTGAGCGAGTTCGCTTTGGCGTTGAGCCATGGCGGCAAACGATGTGTCGGCCGGGGCTTCGGTAACCAACATCACAGCGCCAGTGTCTTGTTGCGGGAAAAAACCTTTCGGTACGACCAAGTAGAGCAGCACCGTCATCACCAACGTGCCCAAGAACACCCACAGCGTGGGGCCGGGGCGATCGAGCACCCATGACAGGGCGCGGGCGTAACGGTCAATCAAACGCTGGAGGGCGCCCGAGAGTTGTTGTGACCAAGCGGGCTCTGCGCTGGCCGTTACATGGCGTAACAGGTAGGCGCACATCATGGGCGTGAGGGTGAGAGAAACCACTGCCGAGATCAGGATGGACACTGCCAGGGTGATGGCGAACTCGTGAAATAAGCGCCCGACCACATCGCCCATGAAGAGCAGCGGGATGAGGACCGCCACCAGCGAGAAGGTGAGTGAGATGATGGTGAAGCCGATCTGGCGTGCGCCTTCAAGCGCGGCTTGCAAAGGCCGCTGGCCCTGCTCGACCCAACGGGAGATGTTCTCGATCATCACGATGGCGTCATCCACCACAAAACCAGTGGCGATGGTCAGCGCCATCAGGGTCAGGTTGTTGATGGAAAAGCCCAGCAGATACATGACCCCAAAAGTCCCGATCAGCGACACTGGGACCGCCACGCTGGGAATGATGGTGGCGCGGGCATTGCGAAGGAACAAAAAAATGACCATGACCACCAGCGCCACGGCCAGCGCCAACTCAAATTGCACGTCACGCACCGAAGCACGGATGGTGGTGGTGCGGTCGTGCATGACGCGCAAGTCGACTGAAGCGGGCAAAGCGTCGCGCAACTGCGGCAAGGTGGCCTGGATGCGATTGACGGTGTCGATGACGTTGGCGCCGGGCTGGCGCCGCACCTGAATGACGATGGCCGGATCATCGTCGGCCCAGGCCGCCAGGCGATTGTTCTCGGGCGCCTCGACCACGCTGGCCACATCGGACAGACGCAGGGGGTTGCCGTTGCGATAAGCCAGCACCAAATCGGCGTAGTCGGCGGGTTGGCGCAACTGGTCGTTGGCATCGATGGCAGTGGCTCGCGCCGGGCCGTCCAGGCTACCTTTGGCCAGGTTGACGTTGGCTTGGGTGACAGCGGTTCGCACGGCCTCGATCGACAAACCGGCTGCGGCCAGACGCTCAGTGTCCACCTGCACCCGGACCGAGGGCCGCTGTCCGCCGGCGATGCTGACCAAGCCCACGCCATTGACTTGAGACAGGCGCTGGGCGATGCGGTTTTCTACCAGATCGTGGACTTGGGTGATGGGCAGGCTGGGTGAACTGGCCGCCAGGGTGATGATGGGCGCGTCGGCCGGGTTGACCTTGCGGTACACCGGCGGCATGGGCAAATCATTGGGCAACAAACCGGCAGCGGCATTGATGGCGGCTTGCACCTGTTGCTCAACCACATCCAGACGCAAATCGAGAGCGAAGCGCAGACTGATCATGGATGCGCCGCCACTGCTGATCGAGGTCATTTGCTCCAAGCCCGGCATCTGGCCGAATTGGCGCTCGAGTGGCGCGGTGATCGACGAGGTGGTCACATCGGGGCTGGCCCCGGGGTAGAGGGTGGTGACCTGGATGATGGGGTGATCGACCTGGGGCAACGAGGCGATGGGCAACAAGCGATAGGCCAAGCTGCCAGCCAACACGATGGCCAGCATCAGCAAACTGGTGGCGATGGGTCGAACGATGAACAGGCGCGAGAGGTTCATGCGTCAGGCAACCGGCGAAGCCAGTCTCATTGTGATTGTTGACGGCGCTGCTCGCGCATGCGCTGGAAAAAAGCCCGACGCTCTTGCGGGCTCATGGCCTGCACTTTGGCGGCCACATCCGGTGGCAAGCGATCCATCCAATCCGGGCGGTTGGGGTCGCTCAGGGGCGGGGGCGGGGGCTTGGCCGCACGCAAGGGGGCTGAGCGAGGCTCTAAGGCGGTGGGCAGGGGTGCGGGCAAGGCCGGCTTCAAGGTGCTGACCACCTCAACCCGGCTGCCGTCGCGCAATCGGTCGGCGCCGTCGGCCACCAGGGCGTCACCGGCTTGCAACTCGCCCTCGGGGGCGATCGCCTGCCAATCGCCGTCACTGCCCAAAAGGCGCACGCGGACCAGTTTGACGCGTTGGTCAGGCATCACACGCACGACAAAGTTGCCCATGCCGCCGCGCTGGATGGCCTGAGAAGGCACAGCCAAGCGCTGGGGCAGGACATCGAGTTGCATGCGCACCTGAGCAAATTGGTTGGGAAACAATGTGCCTTCGAGGTTGTCCAATATGGCCTTGATCTTCAGAGTACCGGTGCTGGCGTCGATGGCGTTGTCGGTGGCACTGACACGTCCCAGAGCCAAGGGCTTGAGGTCACGGTCGAAGGCCTGCACCGGCAGGGCCTGTCCGGCCTTCAATTTGCGCTGAATGTCAGGTACATGCACGTCCGGCACGGCGAACACCACAGCCATGGGTTGGGTTTGGGTGATGGTGACCAAGCCAGCCGGGTCGCTGGCGCGCACCAAGCTGCCCAACTCGGCCTGCTTCAATCCAAGGCGACCGCTGATGGGGGCAGTGACACGGGTGTACGACAGTTGCAGGCGGGCGTTATCGACCAAAGCACGGTCGGTAGCGACAGTGCCCTCGAGTTGCTTGACCAATGCCTCTTGGGTTTCCACCTGCTGGCGGGCAATGGCGTCTTTGACCAACAGTTCCTGGTAGCGTTGCAGGTCCAGCTGGGCGTTGCGCCAACTGGCCTGATCCCGCGCCAACTGTCCTTCGGCTTGGCGCATAGCCAACTCATAGGGTCGCGGGTCGATTTGCGCCAGCAGCGCTCCGGCCGCGACTTGCTGGCCCTCAGCGAAATGGATGGCCTGCAATTCGCCGTCGACCTTGGCGCGCACCAAGGCCGTGTTAAGGGCGGCCACATTGCCCAAGGCGCTGACGGTGACGCGAATGTCCAGGGTTTGCGCGTTGACAACGCTGACCGGGGTGCCCCGAGGGGTGCCCGGCCCACCCGGCCCACTGGTACCGACGGAGCCGCGTGCCGTATTGTCGGGGTCTTTGGGCAACAACCAGCGGTCGCGTGCGGTGGGATACCACCAAATGGCGCTGACCACCAGCGCCACCATCAACATCCAGACCCAGGGGGAAGCACGCCGCACGCGTGCGCCAGAGGGGTTCACCATTGCCCAGTCTCCATGTGAATCGCCACTTCGCAATCGTCAAAAATTTCGAGTTTGGCGATGCGCACCCGCACGCCGATCACGCCGGGCAATTGCATCAAGCGGTAGGCCAGTTTGCCGATCAGGGTTTCGAGCAGGTTGACGTGTTGGTCCGTGCACTCGGCGATGATGATGCTGCGCACCTTGCGGTAATCCAGCACATGGTGGATGTCATCGTCGCTGGGCAGCAGCGGCTGGGTGCCCAAATTGAGTTCGGCATCGACCTGGATGGGCTGAGGGCCCGATTTTTCATGCGCCAAGATACCCAGGTTGGCGTCAAAGCGCAAACCGGTCAGGTTGAGCGTCTGATTGCCTTTGTCGGCCATGGTTTCATTCCTTCATCCGAAAGGCCTGCACACCCACCGCCTCGCAGTCGGGGTATACATCGGGTTTGCGCGTTGAGACCTGGGCGGCCCGCACGCCGGGGTGGGCCATGACTTCATCGAGGATGTCGTCGCACAGGGTTTCTTGCAACATGATGTGACCGTGCGCAATTCGCTTGTGCACCAGATCGCGCACGAAGTCGTAGTCGACCACCTCGGCGATGTCATCGGCCTGAGGGGTGTGGGCCACCAAATCGACGTAGACATCGATGTCCAGGATCAGGCGCTGGGGGCCGGTACGCTCGAAATCATGGATGCCGATGCGGGCCTGAACGGTCAGTCCACGCAAAAACATGCGTCGGCAATGACGCAAACCGGGGTCGTGGGGGCTCATGGCTGGTACTTTCTGAGGGTCTCAAGGGGCACATTCATGACGTCGCGGTCCATGCCCACCAAATGCTGTCCATTGTCCACCTGCAGGCTGGCGCCGCTGATGGCCGGGTTTTGCGCCAAAAATAGAACCGACTGGGCCACTTGTGCCGGGTCGATCGGCTGGCGCAGCAGGTTCACGCGCGAGGCGGCCTGGAAATTCTCGGGCGATTGCGGACCGCTGAGATACAACAAACCCGGTGCCACGGCATTGACCCGCAAGGTGGGTGCCAAGGCCTGTGCCTGCAAGGCCACCGCCTGGTGCAAGGCCAGCTTGGAGAGGGTGTACGAGAAGTAGGCAGGGTTCAGGTTGAACACCTTCTGGTCGAGAAGGTGCACCAGGCTGGCGCTGCCACTGCCCCCACCGGCGTGCAGGGCCGCCAGCCAGCGTCCCATGCGCATGGGGGCCATCAGATTCACCTGCCACTGGGCCAGGGCCTGAGCGTCGTCAAAGTCGTGCGCGGCATCGGGCAAAAACAAAGAGGCATTGTTGACCACACAGCGCAGATCGGTGCCCAGATCGCGACTCAATTCCTCGCACATGACGGTCGTGGCTGCGGCGTCGCCCAGATCGGCCTGCACCACGCAAGAGGACACGCCCAAGGCGCGGCATTGCTTGGCCACCTCGGCGGCGGCGGCTTTCGACTGGTGGCAATGCACGGCCACCGACCAGCCGGCGCGGGCGAACGCCTGGCTGATTTCGCGCCCCAGGCGGTACGCACCGCCGCTGACCCAGACCCAGTTGGACATAGAAGGTTTTTGCTGAAAAAAGAGAATTGTGCTTGATTTGGAATAATGCGGCGATGAACGCACCCGATGCCCTTGCCCGCATGATCGCCCGCCAGCTGGACCAAAGCCAGGGTTGGATGGGCTTTGACCGTTTCATGGCATTGGCCCTTTACGCCCCGATGGTGGGGTATTACAGCGGTCCTTTGCCCAAACTGGGGCGCATGCCCGAATCGGGCAGCGACTTCGTCACCGCCCCCGAGTTGTCACCCTGGTTTGGTCGCACCCTGGCCCGTTCGGTGGCGCAAGCCCTGGCCCAAACTGGCACCTCAGAGGTGTGGGAATTTGGCGCTGGCTCCGGGGCACTGGCCACGCAATTGATACAAAGCCTGGGCAATCAGGTGCGCAGCTACCACATCGTCGATCTCTCGGGCAGCTTGCGACAACGCCAACAAGAGGTGTTGTCCGCTTTCTCCGGTCGGGTGTTTTGGCACGATGAATGGCCCGAGCAGATGGCCGGTGTGGTGGTGGGCAACGAGTTGCTTGACGCCATGCCGGTGCAACTGCTCAGCCGAGTGGGCGGCGTGTGGCACGAACGCGGCGTGGTCGCGCAAAGTGCACCTGGACGGCCCTGGACTTGGCTGGACCGCCCCACCCATCTGCGCCCCCCCACCGATATCGAGGGCCAACACGATTACCTGACCGAAATCCACCCCCAGGCCGAGGCTTTCATCCACACCCTGGCGCAGCGCCTGAGCGCGGGTGCGGTTTTTTTGATCGACTATGGATTTCCCGAGCGCGAGTACTACCACCCGCAGCGCCACATGGGTACACTGATGTGCCACCAAGGCCACCGCAGCGACCCCGACCCTTTGCGCGATGTGGGGGCGAAAGACATCACTGCCCACGTGAATTTCACCAGCGTGGCGGTGGCGGCCCAAGAGGCGGGCTTGGAAGTGCTTGGCTACACCAGCCAAGCGCGGTTTTTGATCAACAGCGGCTTGGTCGATCTGTTGCAAGAAGCCAGCCTGCCCGAGCGTGCCATGGCGCAAAAACTGCTGACCGAGCACGAGATGGGTGAATTATTCAAAGTCATCGCCCTGGGCGTTGGCCCGGCCTGGGAACCCATGGGTTTTGCCCAGAGTGACCGAACCCACTCCCTTTAGGCTCCCATGTTGCGTTGGCTGATCGTCGTTTTCATCGCTCTGGTACTGATCAACAGCCTGACCCCCTGGCTGCAAAAACTGGGTTTTGGTCGCTTGCCGGGCGATTTTCGCTTTCGCCTCTTCAAGCGCGAGTGGTTCATTCCGCTGACCAGCACGCTCTTGCTCAGCGGCTTGTGCGCGCTGATCGCCAAATTGTCCTGAAGCACCGCCGCAGGCCGTCGGTGCGACAATCGGGGCATGATGACTGTGACCGAAACCGTCAGCGTGCCGGCCAAGATCGAGCGCGAGACCCACAAACTGGAAAAACGCCTGTGTCGACAGGTGGGCGAAGCCATTGCCGTTTTCAACATGATCGAAGAGGGCGACCGGGTCATGGTATGTTTGTCCGGCGGCAAAGACAGCTATGGCATGCTCGATATCTTGCTGAAGATGCGTGCCCGAGCGCCCATTCACTTTGACCTGATCGCGGTCAATCTGGACCAAAAGCAGCCCGGTTTTCCGGCCGAAGTGTTGCCCGATTACCTGCGCTCGATCGGGGTGCCATTTCACATCGAAACACAAGACACGTATTCGATCGTGAAAGACAAAATCCCAGAAGGCAAGACCATGTGCAGCCTGTGCAGCCGCCTGCGCCGAGGCATTTTGTATCGGGTCGCGTCCGAATTGGGCGCCACCAAGATCGCGCTAGGGCACCACCGCGATGACATCTTGCAGACCTTTTTCCTGAACATGTTCTTTGGCGCCAAACTCAAGGCCATGCCACCCAAGTTGGTCAGTGACGACGGCCGCCATGTGGTGATACGCCCCATGGCCTATGTGGCCGAGCGCGACCTGATCCGCTGGGCCGAGCACCGCCAATTTCCCATCATCCCCTGCACCCTGTGCGGCAGCCAAGAGAACCTTCAGCGCAAACAGGTGGGTGCGATGCTGCGCGAGTGGGAGAAAAAACACCCGGGGCGACTGGAGAACATGTTCAACGCCCTGAAAAACGCCGTCCCCTCACACCTGATGGATGCCGGTTTGTTTGACTTCCAAAGCATCAAAGCCACGGGCACCGCTTATGAAGGCGGCGACGTGGCTTTCGATGAAGAGCCCTTGCCACAGACCGCCACGCCGGGCGGCCTGGGTTTGAAGGTGATTTAAGCCTTCTTGAAGGCCACCACGCGCTGGGTTTGGACCCCCAGGCCGTCGATACCCACGGTCATGACATCACCGGGCTTGAGGAACACCGGAGCGGGTTTGCCGTTCTTCTTGATGCCCAAACCAACGCCAGGGGGGGTGCCGGTGGTGATGACGTCACCGGGCAACAGGGTCATGAACTGGCTGCAATAGCTGACCAGTTTTTCGACGCCGAAGATCATGGTTTTGGTGCTGCCGTCTTGCATGCGCTGACCGTTGACATCAAGCCACATGCCCAGCTTGTGGGGATTGGTGATTTCGTCTTTGGTGACCAGCCAGGGGCCGATGGGGCCAAAGGTGGGGCAACCCTTGCCCTTGTCCCAGGTGCCACCGCGCTCGAGCTGGAATTCACGCTCAGATACGTCGTTGACCACGCAATAACCGGCCACATGGTCCAGGGCTTCTTTTTGCGACACGTTGTTGGCTTTTTTGCCGATCACGATGCCTAATTCGACCTCCCAATCGCCTTTCTTCGAACCTTTGGGCAGCATGACGTCGTCGTCTGGGCCTTGAATGCAGCTATTGGCTTTCAGGAACACCACCGGCTCTTTGGGGATGGGCATGCCCGCCTCTTTGGCGTGGTCGACGTAGTTCAGGCCGATGGCAATGAACTGAGGCACGAAACTGACGGGGCAGCCCATGCGCTGCTTGCCCTTGACCAGAGGCAGCTGGCCGGTTTTCAGCTTGGCCAGCTTTTTCAGGGTTTTCTCATCAAGCGTGTCCGGGCCGATGTCGGCCACCACGCCGCTGAGGTCGCGCAGTTGGCCCTCGGCATCGATCAGGCCGGGTTTTTCTTTGCCAGGCTTGCCGTAGCGTACGAGTTTCATGGTTTCTCCTTGTGGTTTCTGAGTTGACAGCAATCAGTAGGTGGCGCGCCCGCCGGAGAGGTCGAAGACGGCGCCGGTGGTGAATGAGCAATCTTCGGTGCACAGCCAGACCACCATGGCGGCGATTTCTTCCGGGGCGCCAAAACGCCCCATGGGAATCTTGCTGAGCATGAATTGGATGTGCTGCTCCGACATTTGATCAAAGATCGCGGTGCGCACAGCCGCGGGTGTCACGCAGTTGACCTTGATATCGAGATCGGCCAGCTCTTTGCCCAACGATTTCGTCAGGCCGATGACGGCGGCCTTGCTGGTACTGTAAGCGCTGGCGTTGGGGTTACCTTCTTTACCCGCCACCGAGGCGATGTTGACGATGCGGCCATACCCTCGCGAGCGCATGTGAGGCACCATCTCGCGGCAACCAAAAAACACGCCATTGATGTTGATGTCCATGACTTGCTGCCAAGCGGCGACGTCGTAGTCCCACAGCTTGACGTTGGGACCACTGATGCCAGCGCAATTGACCATCGCATCGACTGGCGCTATTGCCAAGGTTTGGGCCGTGGCCTGCACCACAGCCGCGTGATGGGTGACGTCCACATGCACACAAACCACTTGGGCACCGGGATGCTGCGCCTTGATGCGATCGGCCGCCGTGCCCATGCCACCGATGTCGCGGTCCCAGAGGGTGACGCGCGCACCCGAGGTGACCATCCGCTCGGCGATGGCATAGCCCAGACCAGTCGCACCGCCGGTGACGACGCCATGGCGACCCTTCATATCGAGTTGGTTCATGCGTGCAAATCTCCTTTGATGGTTTATTGTTTGTCCCCTGCGGGGCACGCCGGATGCCATGATAGGGCAAGATATGGTGAAATGTTTGAACCCTACAGACACCCGATCAAGCCATGGCACTGCACTTTCAAGCCCAAGAACTCGAAGACCAACTCACCCGACTGTTTGAAGCGGCCGGCAGCTTGGCTCCTGAGGCACGCGCCGTGGCCTCTAACCTGGTGTTGGCCAATCTCAGCGGTCACGACTCGCATGGCATCGGCATGGCGCCGCGCTACATCGACGCCATTGTCGAAGGCGGGTTGTCTCCCAACTCTGGAGTCAGAGTGCACACCGACCACGGCATGCTGTTGGGCCTCGATGGACAACGCGGCTTTGGCCAGATCGTCGGCACACAAGCCATGGAGCATGCCTTTGAGCGCGTGCGCCGGCACGGAGCCTGCATTTTTTCGCTCTCGCACGCGCACCACTTGGGCCGCATCGGCCACTTCGCCGAAATGGCGGTCGAGCGCGGATGGATTTCGCTGCATTTTGTCAATGTTCGCTCGCGCCCGGTGGTGGCGGCCTGGCAAGGGGGCGACGGCCGTTTTGGCACCAACCCCTGTTGCATCGGTATCCCCATGGGCCTGGGGGCTGATCGTCGTGAACCCTTCGTGCTGGACTTCGCCACCAGTCGTGTAGCCCAAGGCAAGATGCGGGTGGCGCACAACAAAGGCCAGTCGGTTGAACCTGGCACCTTGATCGACGAGCATGGCCACCCCACCACACGACCTGGCGTGGTGGTGGTGCCGCAAAGCAATGGGCGCTATGGCGCTTTGATGCCTTTTGGTGAGCACAAAGGTTTTGGGTTAGCGGTGGCCTGTGAACTTCTGGGTGGGGCGCTGAGCGGTGGCGGCACTTGGCACCAAGAACCCAACGACCACCGATCGGTCTACAACGGCATGTTGGGCATCGTGATCGATCCGCATGCCCTGGGTAGCGCCGAATCGTTCAGCGCCGAAGCCCTGGCCTTTGTCGACTGGCTCAAGGCCAGCCCAGACGCTCCCGGCACTGATGGGGTCAAACTGGCGGGTGAGCCCGAGCGCGCCGCGCGCTTGCAAAGACGCACCTGCGGCATTGAAGTGGACGAAAACACTTGGGCCGAGATCGTGACCTCGGGCGCCAAAGTTGGCCTGAAGATCTGAGCACCCGTCCGCTCAGGCCGAGGGCAACGATCAGGACATGAGGGCTAGGGCGTTGTCCAGTGCCTCGGATGGGCTCTTTTTGAAACCCGAGCGGCAAAAGCGCTGCAATCGTCCCACCGTGAAGGCGGTCAGCACCGATGCGCGCACCTGGGACTCGACCGTCGGGGTGGTCGATTGCTGCACGGCCTGTGACTCACGCAAAACCTGCCGCAGACTCAGTTCGATGCGATCAAAGAATTGGTTCATGCGCTGCTGCAAACGCTCGTTTTCGTTGACCAGGGCATCGCCCACCATCACCCGCGCCATGCCGGGGTTGCGCTCACCAAACTGCAATGTCAAAGCAACGATCCGAGCGGCCTTGGCCACGCCATCACCGTCGCGCTCGACCACCTGGTTGATCAGGGTGAAGACGCTTTGCTCAATGAAGTCGATCAAACCTTCGAACATCTGCGCCTTGCTGGCGAAGTGTCGGTACAGGGCGGCTTCGCTGACCTGCAAATGGGCTGCCAACGCGGCGGTGGTGACGCGCTCGGCACCGGGCTTTTCCAGCATGGTGGCTAAAGCCTGCAAGATCTGAATGCGTCGCTCGCCCGGCTTGGGACGCTTGCGTGCGGGCGCGGCCTGGGAAGCCTCGTTGGTCGACTCGTCCTTCGGTTCTGTCATGGGGCCGTCTCCTGAATCAGTGCGACCGGATCATGGTGCCAAAGGCTTGATCGGTCAAAATTTCCAACAACAAGGCATGCGGGACCCGGCCATCGATGATATGGACCGAATTCACGCCGCTTTTGGCGGCATCCAGAGCACCGCTGATCTTGGGTAACATGCCGCCGCTGATGGTGCCGTCTTCGAACAGTTCGTCGATGCGTCGCGCCGTCAAGTCGGTGAGGAGTTGGCCGTTTTTGTCCAACACGCCGGGGGTATTGGTCAGCAACACCAGTTTTTCAGCTTTAAGGACTGTCGCCAATTTGGCCGCCACGACGTCGGCATTGATGTTGTAGCTTTCATTGTCGGGGCCAAAACCCAAGGGGCTGATGACCGGGATGAAGGCGTCTTTTTGTAAGGCCTGGACTACGCTAGGGTCGATGGCAGTGATATCGCCGACCTGACCTACATCGTGCGTGATGCTGGGATCTTTGAGGTCGATCATTTTCAGTTTCTGGGCGCGAATCAGGCCGCCGTCGCGCCCGGTCAGGCCCACGGCCTTGCCACCGGCTTGGTGGATCAGGCCCACGATGTCTTGTTGCACTTCGCCAGCAAGCACCCACTCCACCACCTCCATGGTTTCTTCGTCGGTGACGCGCATGCCTTGAATGAATTCACCTTTTTTGCCCAGGCGACTCAAGGCATTTTCAATTTGCGGCCCACCACCGTGCACCACCACCGGGTTCATGCCCACTAGGCGCAACAGCACCACGTCTTCGGCAAAATCGGCCTGCAAAGCGGGGTCGGTCATGGCGTTGCCGCCGTATTTGATCACCAAGGTCTTGCCGTGGAACTTGCGAATGTAGGGCAAGGCCTGGGCCAGGATTTCGGCCTTGTCGCGGGAATCGATGCGAGGGGTGGTCTGGGACATGATGGAGAGAGTCGAATTTGATAGCATTTTGCACCAAAGCAACCTAGGTTCAGCCTATGCCGACACTGAAGCGACCGCTCAGGTGCGGCTGGAGGGTTATGGGATAGCCATTCCTTTAAAGAAGATATTCAAAAGAATATTGTGAAATGTTAACAATTGTGAGTCATACAATATTTATTTAGAATATAGTGTTTTAAAAATCGATTGATATAGGGAAAAATATGCCACGCATCACTGTCGCCAACCAATTGGAAAAAATCCGTGCCGCTCGCGCCAAACTCGAACGCGAGGAAAAGAAGTTGCTTTCCCGCACCTACGACAAAGCTTTGAATCAAATCGTTCAAATCGCTCGCAACGCCGGTCTGAGCGCCGAACAAATCACTGCCGCCCTGGGTGGCAAAACCCGCACGAAGACCACCAAAGGCGCTGCCAAGTCCCCGAAAAAAACCGGATCCACCGCCGGGCGCAAGGTTGCGCCCAAATACCGTGATCCGGCCAACCCGGACAACACCTGGACTGGTCGCGGCCGCATGCCCCAATGGGTGGCCGCACTGCAAGCCAAAGGTGAATTGGCCAACGCCGAAATCAAGGCTTGATTCAGTTTCAATGGTTCAGTAACACCCGGCAGTCACCGGGTTTTTTATTTCTGGTTATTTTTAACATAATCAGCCCAGGATCCAGCTTGGGCATCTTTGGTCGCTAATATCGGCTGCGGCGTATTGAGTTCTTCCAAGGGCCAGGCAATATTCAAATCGGGGTCATTCCAGGCCAGTGAGCGCTCCAATTCTGGATGCCAATATTCAGTGGTTTTATATAGAAAATCAGCCGATTCGGACAACACCAGAAAACCATGGGCAAATCCTGGCGGCACCCACATTTGCAGCTGATTCTCCACGCTCAGGCGCTGCGCCGTCCACTGGCCACGTGCGGGTGAGTTCGTCCGCAAATCCACCACCACATCAAGAACCTCGCCGGCGGCGACTCGAACCAATTTACCCTGAGGTTTTTCAACTTGAAAATGCAGGCCGCGCAATACCCCTCGAACCGATCGGCTGTGATTGTCCTGAATAAAAGAATATTTCGCACCAGTGGCCTTTTCAAATTCTCTCTGATTAAAACTTTCCATGAAAAAACCACGTGCGTCACCAAATAACTGGGGTTTTAAAACCAGTACGTCTGGAATATTGGTAGCGATGATTTGGTAAGCCATTCGGAATATTTAGATTAAATTGAGCAAATATTTTCCATAGGCGTTTTTGGCCAAGGGACGAGCGATTTTTTCCAATTGAGCAGCATCGATCCAACCGAGGGAATAAGCGATTTCCTCGGGACAAGCCACCATCAGACCTTGACGCTTTTGCAAGGTGGCGATGAAGTTAGCCGCCTCTTGCAAACTGTCATGGGTACCGGTGTCGAGCCAGGCGTATCCTCGTCCCATGATTTCGACATTCAGGCTTTTTTGATTCAAATAAATGCGATTCACATCGGTAATTTCCAATTCACCGCGCGCCGAAGGTTTAATTTGCCGGGCAATATCCACCACCTGAGGATCATAAAAATAAAGTCCGGTGACTGCGTAATTTGATTTCGGATTTTTCGGCTTTTCTTCAATTGATAAAGCCTGTTGTTGGGCATCAAATTCGACCACACCATACCGCTCTGGGTCGTGAACATGGTACGCAAAAACGGTGGCGCCCGATGCCCTTCGGTAGGCCTGTTGCAGTTGCAATACCAAGTCATGGCCGTAAAAAATATTGTCGCCCAGCACCAGGGCGCTGGGTTGTCCGGCCAAGAATTCGCGCCCGATCAGAAAAGCCTGGGCCAGCCCGTCGGGGCTGGGCTGAACAGCGTACTGAAAGCTCATGCCCCAGGCGCTGCCGTCGCCCAAGAGTTCGACAAAGCGCGGGGTGTCTTGGGGTGTCGAGATGATCAGCACCTCTCGAATGCCCGCCAACATTAAGGTGGTCAGCGGATAGTAAATCATGGGCTTGTCATAGACCGGCAGCAGTTGCTTTGAGACGGCCTGGGTCACCGGGTAGAGGCGGGTTCCAGAGCCACCCGCCAGGATGATGCCTTTTCTGTTCATGAATGAGCCTGCAAGGTGAGTCGATAGGGGTGGTGCATGGTTCGTACGGAAATCAGGCCAGCCGTCCTTGGCGGTAGCCGCGCCCCACTTCTGAGGCATAGCGCTGTCCCCGCAACAGGTGCAAAGATCGATGGGCGTGGGCGTGGGTAATGGCCAGCCCCAAAGCATCAGCGGCATCCGGGCCGGGCAGGCCGGGCAGATCAAGCAGACGGCGCACCATTTCCTGCACTTGCGCCTTGGCCGCTTTGCCGTGGCCAGCCACCGCCTGCTTCATTTGCAAGGCGGTGTACTCTTGGACCGGAACGCCAGCCTGGGACAAAGCGCACAGACAAGCACCGCGCGCCTGACCCAGTTTGAGCGTGGCTTGCGGGTTGACGTTGACGAAGACGATTTCCAGCGCCGCCACCTCGGGCTGATAGCGACCGATCACCTCGTTCAAGCTGGCGAACAGGAGCCCGATGCGGGCGGGCAAATCATTGGTGGGCGCGTCGGCAGTGCTGATCGTGCCGCTGGCCAAGTAACTGAGTTGCTGACCTTGGGCTTCAATCAGACCAAAGCCAGTAAGGCGCAATCCAGGGTCGATGCCCAGCACGCGCATGGCTTACCAAGCCGGCGCCAGTTCGGCCAAGCCACGCGGGGCCTGCCGGATGTCGTCGAATGTGACCAGCTCGTACGACTGCGGGCGGCTGAGCAACTCGCGCAGCAAGCGGTTGTTCATGGCGTGACCTGAGCGAAAGGCGCTGTACGAAGCCAGCAAAGGCTTACCCAAAATATACAGATCTCCCATGGCGTCGAGAATTTTGTGTTTGACGAACTCATCGTCATAGCGAAGACCGTCGGCATTGAGCACCTTGTAATCGTCCATGACGATGGCGTTATCCAGCCCGCCGCCCAGAGCCAGGCCGTTGGCGCGCATCATCTCAACATCTCGGGTGAAACCAAAGGTGCGGGCGCGGGCAATGTCGCGCGCATAGCGACCGCTGGCCATGTCGAAGCAGACCTGCTGGCCGGTAGCGTCCACCGCCGGGTGGCGGAAATCGATCTCGAAGCTGAGCTTGAAGCCGTGGTGCGGGTCCAAGCGCGCCCATTTGATCTGTTCGCCCTCGCCTTCGCGCACTTCCACAGTTTGGGTGACGCGCAAAAAACGTTTGGGGGCATTTTGCAGTTGTATGCCGGCGCTTTGCAAAAGATAGACAACAGAAGATGCTGAACCGTCGAGAATCGGGACCTCTTCGGCGGTGATATCCACATACAGATTATCGATACCCAGGCCCGAGAGTGCCGACATCAGGTGCTCGATGGTTTGCACTTTGACGCCCAGGGCGCTGATGGTTGACGCCAGGCGGGTATCGGAAACCGCCGCGGCGTTGACCGGGATATCGACCGGTTGACTGAGGTCGACACGCCGAAATACCACGCCAGTATCGGGCTGGGCTGGACGCAGGGTCAACTCGACGCGTTGACCACTGTGCAGGCCCACTCCAACGGCGCGGGTCAGGGATTGGATCGTTCTTTGTTGAAGCACGACCCGATTTTACCGCCTCAGTCCGCTTGCTTGCGCAAGAAAGCTGGAATTTCCAGGTCATCCATGCCGCCGGACGACAGAGCGTCGACTTTGGCTGCAGCCTGCGTGCGATTGTTGCGCCAAACGCTGGGTACATCCATCTGGGTGTAGTTGGGCTGAGCGCCAACGCCCAGACCCATGGTGGGGGCGGCCAGGGTGGCTGAGCCCACATCGGTGGACGTGGCGATGGGCATGTTGTCGGTTCCAGTACGGACCACCTTCAGGGGCTGGGTGCCGCGTTGGGTACCAACACCGGCCAAGCCGGTGGCAACCACGGTGACGCGGATCTCATCACCCAGGCTCTCGTCGTAGGCCGTGCCGTAAATGACTTGGGCGTCGCTGGAAGCATAGGCGCGGATGGTGTCCATGGCCTTTCGCGATTCAGACAGCTTCAGTCCACCTTTGGCGGCGGTGATCAGCACCAAAACGCCCTTGGCACCAGACATGTCCACACCTTCGAGCAGCGGGCAGGCCACGGCCTGTTCGGCGGCGATGCGGGCGCGATCGGGACCGCTGGCCTTGGCGGTGCCCATCATCGCCTTGCCCTGCTCGCTCATCACGGTGCGAACGTCTTCGAAGTCGACGTTGACCAGGGCTTCGACGTTGATGATCTCGGCAATCCCACCGACTGAATTGCGCAGCACGTCGTTGGCGTAGGCGAAGGCCTCGTCTTGGCTGACATCTTCACCCAACACGTCGATGAGTTTTTCGTTCAAAACGACGATCAGCGAATCCACATTGGCTTCAAGCTCGGCCAAACCGGCATTGGTATGGGTCATGCGCTTGCCACCTTCCCAATCGAAGGGTTTGGTGACCACGCCCACGGTCAGGATGCCCATTTCACGGGCGACACGGGCCACTACGGGTGCTGCACCGGTGCCAGTGCCACCACCCATGCCGGCGGTGATGAAGAGCATGTTGCAACCTTGCAGGGCGTCACGGATGTTGTCGACGGCGGCTTCAGCGGCGTCACGGCCGCGCTCGGGCTTGCTCCCCGCACCCAGGCCGCTTTGACCCAGTTGGATGACCTTGTGCGCGGAACTGGCCCGCAGGGCCTGCGCGTCGGTGTTGGCGCAAATGAATTCCACGCCCTGGACACCGCACTCGATCATATGCTCAACGGCGTTGCCGCCGCCGCCGCCCACGCCTATGACCTTGATCATGGTACCGGAGTTGAATTCTTCGGTCTCAATCATTTCGATGCTCATGTGATGCTCCAATTTTCAAAAAATGCAGTTGCTGTTGATGGTGAAAGTTTGTTGTCATTGACGCGTGAAAAAGGTGAACCTCGCATTGGCGGCGCTCCTCGGCAGCAAGGACGCCATCGGCATTTCAAGACTGGCGAATGTGTGCCTATCGGGTGATCGAGCAGCAGGCGTCTGTTTGTCATCAGAAATTCCCTACAAACCAGTCTTTGATGCGACCCATCATGGTTTTGAGCGAGCCGCTCTTTTGCGCCACCTTCAGACCGCGCAAGCGGCCCATGTGTGCCTCTTCCAGCAAACCCAAAACTGTGGCGGCACGCGGTTGCGACACCATGTCAGCCAAGGGGCCAGAGTAATGTGGCAAGCCACGACGCACCGGCTTGAGGAAGATGTCTTCGCCCAATTCAACCATGCCCGGCATGACAGAACTGCCTCCAGTCAGCACGATGCCCGAGGACAACACCTCTTCGTAACCCGACTCACGGACGACTTGCTGCACCAACGAGAAAATCTCTTCGACGCGCGGCTCGATCACGCCGGCCAATGCCTGACGGCTGAGCATGCGCGGCCCACGGTCGCCCAATCCAGGCACTTCAATTTGCATGTCGGGGTCAGCGAGCATCTGTTTGGCATAGCCCGACTCGACCTTGATGTCCTCGGCGTCTTTGGTGGGGGTGCGCAAAGCCATGGCGATATCGCTGGTGATCAGGTCGCCAGCAATCGGGATGACTGCCGTGTGGCGGATCGCGCCGCCGGTGAAAATGGTGACGTCGGTGGTGCCGGCGCCAATATCGACCAGCACCACGCCCAATTCCTTTTCATCAGGGGTCAGCACTGCATGGCTGGAGGCCAGGGGATTGAGCATCAGCTGTTCGACATCAAGGCCGCAGCGGCGCACGCACTTGATGATGTTTTCAGCCGCGCTTTGCGCGCCGGTGACGATGTGGACTTTGGCCTCGAGGCGGATGCCGCTCATGCCGATGGGCTCTTTCACATCTTGACCATCGATCACGAATTCCTGCGCTTCGACCAAAAGCAGTCGCTGATCGGTCGAGATGTTGATGGCTTTGGCGGTCTCAAGCACGCGAGCCACGTCAGCTGCGCTCACCTCACGCTCTTTGATGGCCACCATGCCACTGGAATTCATGCCTCGGATGTGGCTGCCAGTGATGCCGGTGTAGACGCGGGTGATTTTACAATCGGCCATCAACTCGGCTTCTTTCAGCGCCTGTTGAATGCTTTGTACGGTGGCGTCGATATTGACCACTACGCCTCGCTTGAGGCCGTTGCTGGGCGCTACGCCCAAGCCGGCCATCTTCATTTCGCCACCCGGCATCAACTCGGCCACCACCGCCATGATCTTGCTGGTTCCGATGTCCAGCCCCACCACCAAATCCTTGAATTCTTTTGCCATATGGACCTCGTGATTTCCTTTTATTTCTTCGCCTTTTGGGGATCCACCGTGCTGACGCCGCGCAAGCGCAAGGCGTAACCGTTGAAATGCCGCAAATCCGCCTGTTCCAAAGCCCTCACTTGCCTACCCCAGCGCTGCGTGGCTTCGGGCAAGGACTTGGCGAACATCTCATAACGCTGCATCAAATCCGGCAATGAGCCGCGACCCAGTTCAACCACAGCCCCTTGGATGGATTTCACGCGCCAGCTGCCACGCGGACTGAGTTCGAGTTGGCCGATGGTGATGCCCAACTGAGCAAAAGGCTCGCGCAATGCGGCGTAGGTTTGCAACACCAGCATCGACTGGTTGTCAGGTCCGCTGAGCCGAGGCAGGTCATCGGTTTCCAATTCGCCCAAATTGGGTTCAAAAATTTCGCCATGACTGTTGAGCAGCCTTTCATCGCCTACCACGCCCCAAAAAGCCACTGGTTGGTGTTCTTCGATATGGACCCGCAAACGATTCGGGAACTCGCGCTCGACCACCGCGCGCCGCACCCAAGGCAGTTGCTGAAACACCTTTTGGGTATGTTGCAAATCGACGGTGAAGAAACTGCCCGTGAGCTTAGGGGTGACATTGGCTTTCAAAGTCACGCTGTTGGTGTGCAATATGTCGCCGGTGATGGTAATGCCCGCCAAGGCGAACAATGGCAGGCGCGACATCCAGCTGGCCACCATCCAGACCACACCCAAGGCCAAGCCAGCCCACAACAGGTTGCTAAGGCCATTCATCAGGCGAACGTCCATGGGTGAGGTCAAGGGCATGGCCACGGCTTTCATGCGCCCTCCCCATCCATAGAGGCCGCGCGGATCAACCACAGGCACAGGTCTTCGTAACTGATGCCTGCGGCACGCGCCGACATGGGAACCAGCGAGTGCGAGGTCATGCCCGGAGAGGTGTTCATCTCGAGCAAGAAGGGTTGATGGTCGCTGCGCCGAATCATCAAGTCTGCACGCCCCCATCCTCGGCAACCCAATTCACGGTAAGACGCCAAGACCAGGTGCTGGATCTCGGCCTCAAGATGGTCGCTCAGACCGCTGGGACAGTGGTACTTCACATCGTCGGTGAAGTATTTGTTTTGGTAATCGTAGTCGCCGTTGGGAGCGGCAATTCGTACCACCGGCAAGGCCACGGCATCCGCGCCCTGTCCCAGCACGGGGCAGGTGACTTCCTCGCCGTCGATGAAAGCTTCGGCCAGCAGGGTCGGATCGAGTTTCAATGCAGCCTGAACAGCGCCTTGCCATTGATCGGCTTGCTCAACCTTGGTCACGCCGATGGATGAACCTTCATGCGGCGGCTTGACGATCAAGGGCAGCCCCAAGGCAGGAATAATGCGGGCCATGCGATCTGCGGTTTGCTGCTCAGGGGCCAAACTGACCGAGGCCGGCGTTGACAATCCGGCGCTGGTCCAAATCCGCTTGGTCATGACTTTGTCCATGGCCAGGGCCGAAGCCAACACGCCAGAACCAGTGTAGGGTAACCGCAACAATTCGAGTGCGCCTTGCACCGTGCCATCTTCGCCGTGCCGCCCGTGCAGGGCGATGAACACACGGTCGAATCCTTGAGTGCGCAATTCACACAGCGCTTGCTGTGCAGGATCGAAGGCGTGGGCATCGACCCCACGGGCATGCAAGGCTTTTAGAACACCCTGACCGGACATGAGCGAAACCTCACGTTCGGAGGACGCCCCCCCCATCAGCACTGCCACTTTGCAACGCTGGGGCAAAGCGGGAGCCTTGGGCAATTCGAAGGAATTCATTCCCCCCCCCCTTGCTTGATCAAGGCAGGGACTTGACCGATCGAGCCAGCGCCCATGCACATCACGACATCGCCCGCCCGGACATGGGCGCGAATTTGCTCGGCCAGACTGGCGACGTCGGGGCTGAAATGCAGGTCTTGCATGCCTTCAACGCGCAATGCGCGAACCAAACTGCGCCCGTCGGCGGCGGCGATGGGCGCTTCACCAGCGGCATAGACCTCGGTCAGCCAGACGCCATCGGCACGCGCAAGCACGCGCACGAAATCCTCGAAACAGTCGCGCGTGCGGGTATAGCGGTGCGGCTGGAACGCGATCCGAATGGCTCGATCAGGGAACGCACCCCGAGCGGCGGCGATGGTTGCATCAAGCTCGACCGGGTGGTGACCGTAGTCTTCAATCAGGGTAAAACTGCCGCCTTGCGATAAAGGGACCTCGCCGTGCGACTGGAAGCGCCGACCTACGCCTTTGAATTCGGCCAAGGCCTTGATCACGGCGGCGTCGGGGACGCCCAATTCGACCGCCACCGAAATGGCAGCCAATGCGTTGCGTACATTGTGAAAACCAGGCAGGTTCAAGACGATATCCATGTCAGGCAATTGAATGCCATTGCGTCGAGTGACCCGAAATCGCATGCGTGCCCCGTCGGCGCGGACTTCATGCGCGCGAACTTGAGCACCCTCGTCCAAGCCATAAGTGGTGATGGGGCGCGACACCTGGGGCAGGATGCCGCGCAATGCGGGATCATCCAAGCACAAAATCGCCGCGCCATAAAAAGGCATGCGGTGCAGAAACTCAACGAAGGCGCCTTTGAGCCGGTCAAAGTCGTGCCCATAGGTGTCCATGTGGTCTGCGTCGATGTTGGTCACCACGGCCATCACCGGACTCAATTTCAGGAATGAGGCGTCGGACTCGTCGGCTTCGACCACGATGTATTCTCCGCCGCCCAGCTTGGCATTGGCACCAGCACTGATCAGGCGGCCACCGATCACGAAGGTCGGGTCCATGCCGGCTTCTGCAAGCACGCTGGCGACCAGGCTGGTGGTGGTGGTCTTGCCATGGGTTCCGGCAATTGCGATGCCATGCTTCAGTCGCATCAATTCGGCCAGCATGACCGCACGCGGCACCACAGGAATGAGTTTGGCTCGTGCAGCGACCACCTCCGGATTGGTGGCTTCAACAGCGGTGGAAGTCACCACAGCGTCGGCCCCTGAGATGTGGCTGGCGCTGTGGCCCACATGGGTCTGAATGCCCAGCTTGCCCAGACGTTGCAAAACGACGCCATCGCTCAGATCGGAGCCTGAAACTTGATAGCCCAGATTGAAAAGGACTTCAGCGATGCCACTCATGCCGGCGCCACCGATGCCGACGAAGTGAATGTGACGGATGGCGTGCTTCATGCGGCCGCCTCTTCACAGGCTTGAACCATCTGGGCAACCGCCTCGGTCTGGCGACAGGTGTGCGCATTGCATGCGACCCGCAACAGCGTGGGACGATCGAGCGATTGAAGGCGTTGCGCCAAGGCCTGAGCCGTCAAGTCGGACTGCGGCCACAACCATCCCGCATTCCGATCGGACAGGAATCGGGCGTTGTGCGTTTGATGATCGTCAACAGCGTGGGGGAAAGGCACGAAGAAGGCGGCTGCGCCCACTGCCGCCAACTCAGTCACGGTGCTGGCCCCGGCTCGGCAAATCACCAGATCGGCCTGAGCGTAGGCGCTGGCGGTGTCGTCGATGAAGGGGGTGAGCTCGGCCTGTACGCCGGCTTGCGCGTAATGGGCACGCAGTTCGTCGAGCTGCTTGGCACCGCTTTGGTGGATGACTTGCGGACGCTGGGCCGGGTCCACCAAAGCGAGGGCCTGTGGAACGATGCGGTTCAAAGCCTGAGCTCCCAAGCTGCCACCCACCACCAACACGCGCAGCGGACCACTGCGACCCGCGTAGCGTTGCTCGGGTGCGGGTTGGCGCAGGAACTCGGCGCGCAAGGGGTTACCGACCCACTCCCCTTGTGGCAAGGCCTGGGGGAATGCACAGAACACGCGTTGCGCGATCAGGGCCAACCAGCGGTTGGCCATGCCGGCAATCGAGTTTTGCTCATGCAACAGCAGAGGAACGCCCTGGATGCGGGCCATGCACCCACCCGGGAAGCTGATGTAGCCGCCAAAGCCCACCACGACCTGCGGGCGCAGGACTTGCAGCACGGCTCGACTTTGCACCATGGCCCGCCACAGGCGCAGCGGCAACTGAGCTAAGGTGCGCCAGCCTTTGCCGCGCAACCCGGAAAAATCGACCGCTTGCAGTTCAAAACCCCGCGCCGGCACCAGCTGGCTCTCCATGCTGGGTGCTGGCGCGCCCAACCAATGCACCTGCCAACCACGTTCGCGCAGACCCTCAGCCAGCGCCAAGCCAGGGAAAATATGGCCGCCAGTGCCACCGGCCATGATGAGTGCGACACGGGACATCAGACTCGCCCTCCGTGTTGCAATTGACGGTTTTCATGGTCGACGCGAAGAACTACCGCCAGAGCCACCAAGTTGAGCAAAATCGCCGAACCACCGTAGCTCATCAGTGGCAGGGTCAGTCCCTTGGTGGGCAATGCGCCCAAATTCACCCCCATATTGATGAAGGCCTGGAAACCAATCCAAATACCCACGCCTTGAGCCAAAAGGCCAGCGAAGACCCGGTCCATGGCCACGGCCAGACGACCGATCTGCATGATGCGACGGGTCAGCCACAGGTACAGGCCGATCACAAGCAGCAGACCAATGAAGCCGAACTCTTCACCCAAGACGGCCAACAGAAAGTCTGTATGCGCCTCGGGCAGCCAATGCAGTTTCTCGATGCTGCCGCCCAAGCCGACACCGAACAACTCACCGCGGCCTATGGCAATCAGAGCATGCGACAACTGGTAACCCTTGCCCAGCGCATGCTCTTTGCTCCACGGGTCGAGGTAGGCAAAGATGCGCTCACGCCGCCATTCGGACAGGACGATCATCAGCCCAAAGGCCACCACCAGCACGAATGCGATCAGGAAAAACATTCGGGCGTTGACGCCACCGAGGAACAAAATGCCCATGGCGATGACGGCGATCACCATGAAGGCGCCCATATCTGGCTCGGCCAGCAACAGCGAGCCAACCACCGCGACGGCGACTCCCATGGGCGCGACCGAGGCAATGAATTTCTCTTTCACCTCCATCTTGCGCACCATGTAACTGGCGGCATACAAGAGCACGCCAAACTTGGCCAGCTCAGAGGGTTGGAAGTTCATCACCCCCAGCGAGATCCAACGGCGCGCACCATTGACGCCCTTGCCAATGAAGGGAATCAGCACCAGCATCAACAGCAACAGCGAGGCCACGAAAACCCATGGCGCTGCGCGCTCCCAAGTGTCGATGGGCACCTGGAACACCAAGACGGCCACCACCAAAGCGATGACGATGGAGAAACCGTGGCGCACCAGGAAGTGGTGCGGGGCGTAATTGGCAAAGCGCGGGTTATCCGGCATGGCGATCGATGCCGAGTAGACCATGATCAACCCCCACAAGACCAGGGTGGTGACAACCCACACCAGCGGTTGATCGATGCCTTTGACCTGCGACGGCGAAGCCGTGGTCCGGCTGAATTCGGTCCCTTTGACACGCACGGGCAATTCGGTGGGTCCCTCATCGGCCGAGGTCCCGCGCCAGCGAGCCCACCATTTGGAAAGGCTGGCGATCATGCCACTCCCTCGCTGGCAGCGATGTCACGCACCGCCTGCACGAAAATTTCGGCCCGATGGCCGTAGTTTTGAAACATGTCAAAACTGGCACAGGCGGGCGACAGCAAAACCGCATCCCCGGCTTGGGCACGCTCGTGGCACCAAGCCACCGCGGCGGGTAAATCGTCACAAGTACTCAGTGTCACGCCGGTACCGGCCAAAGCCTGCGCCAACAAGGGTGCGTCGCGGCCGATCAGAGCCACGCCAGCAGCGTGTCGCGCAACAGGTGCGGCCAGTGGTCCGAAATCTTGTCCTTTGCCTTCACCACCCAGGATGACCCAGACTCGACGCTCGGAACCCAAACCCTCTATGGCAGCCACCGTGGCGCCCACATTGGTACCCTTGCTGTCGTCAAAGTATTCGACATCGGCCACGATGGCCACCGATTCGACCCGGTGCGGCTCGCCTGCGTATTCGCGCAAGCCATAGAGCATGGGCGCTAGCGCTTGACCGGTGCTGACGGCCAGGGCCAAAGCGGCCAGCGCATTGAGGGCGTTGTGTCGACCGCGTATGCGCAAGGCATCGGCGGGCATCAGGCGTTGCAGGAATACCTCCTCCTCTTCGCCTTTTTCCCGTTTGAGGGTTTCGTCCGCCGGCAATGCGCGCACCAGCCATGTCATGCCGTTGACCACCTCCAACCCATAGTCACCGGGGCGCTGCGGCAGGTCAGAGCCAAAGGTGATGAATTCTGGGGCGGGCACAACCGACGCTTCGCCGCGCTTGACAGGCGCATTGTTCGATGTCGGCATCCAAGCCGCCAAAGCGGGGTCATTGCGGCGTAACACGCGCAAGGTCGAAGGGCCAAAAATGCGTCCTTTGGCAACCGCATAGGCCGCCATATCCCCATGCCAATCCAGGTGATCTTGACTGAGGTTGAGTACCGTGGCGGCACTGGGCGCAAAGCCCTGCGTATCATTCAGTTGGAAGCTGGAGAGCTCTAACAGCCAGGCTTGGGGCAGGTTGCAGTCCAGTCGCTGCGACAAGGTATCGAGCAGGGTCGGGCCGATGTTGCCAGCCAATCCGACATCCATGCCGCTACGCTGCAACAAGCTGGCGGTGAGTGCTGATACGGTGGTTTTGCCATTGGTCCCGGTGATGGCCAAAACCTGCGGGCGGTATCCGCGCTCTTGTGCCAAGTCTTGCAAGGCCTGGGCGAACAAACTCAGTTCTGTGCCACACCACAGGTTGCGCTGCATGGCGGCGCTCCATAGGGGTTCAACCTGGGCGGGTGACAGGCCCGGGCTTTTGAAGACTGCATGAACCGTCTGGGTGTCCAGCACGGCGGCGTCAAAAGCGCCTGACCGAAAACGGGCCTGCGGCACTCGGGATTGCAAATCACTCAGGCGCGGAGGCTGTTCGCGGCTATCGAGCACCGTCACCGTCCAGCCCATGCGGGCGCACCATGCGGCCATGGCCAAGCCAGAGTCACCCAGACCCAGGATGATGGCATGACGCTGATCGGTGACGTGTTCCATGAATTTCAACGCAACTTCAAGGTGGACAGCCCCACAAGGCACAACAACATGGTGATGATCCAAAAGCGCACTACCACTTGGGTTTCACGCCAACCGCTTTTCTCAAAGTGATGGTGCAAGGGAGCCATCTTCAAAATTCGCCGACCTTCGCCATATTTGCGCTTGGTGTATTTGAAATAGCTGACCTGAGCCATCACCGAGAGGGCTTCAACTACAAAGATGCCGCCCATGATGGCCAGCACGATTTCTTGTCGCACGATGACGGCGATGGTGCCCAAGGCGCCACCCAGTGCCAATGCGCCGACATCACCCATGAAGACTTGCGCCGGATGGGTGTTGAACCACAAGAAAGCCAAACCGGCACCGGCCATGGCGGCGCAAAAGATCAGCAATTCACCAGCCCCCGGGATATAGGGCAACAACAGGTATTTGGAGAACACCGAGCTGCCTGTGACGTAGGCGAACACGCCCAAGGCCGAGCCCACCATGACCACCGGCATGATGGCCAAACCATCGAGTCCGTCGGTCAGGTTGACGGCATTGCTGGATCCAACGATGACCAGATAGGTCAGGATGACGAAACCGAACACGCCCAATGGATAACTGATTTCCTTGAAGAAGGGCACCATCAGGTCGGCCTTGGGTGGCAGATCGACGTCAAAACCCGATTTCACCCAAGTGCTGAAGAGTTCGAGCACGCGCAGGTTATTGCTCTCGGAAATACTGAACACCAAATACAAAGCAGCGGTCAAGCCAATGACCGACTGCCAAAAGTATTTTTCGCGTGAACGCATGCCCTCGGGGTCTTTGCTGACCACTTTGCGCCAGTCATCCACCCAGCCGATGGCACCAAAGCCCAGCGTGACGATGAGTACGATCCAGACGAAGCGGTTGGACCAATCGAACCACAAGAGTGTGGAGATGGCAATGGACAACAAGATCAACACGCCACCCATGGTGGGGGTGCCACTCTTGTTCAAGTGAGATTCCATGCCATACCCACGGATGGGTTGGCCGATTTTCAGTTCGGTCAGTCGACGAATCACCCAAGGTCCAGCGGCCAATCCGATGGTCAGCGCAGTCAGTGCGGCCATCACAGCGCGAAAGGTCAGGTACTGAAAGACCCGGAAGAAACCAAATTCAGGGGACAAGCTTTGTAGCCAAGCAGCCAGAGTAATCAGCATGTCGCAGTCTCCTTATTGTGCGGGGGGACGATGTGCTGAACCACGCGTTCCATTCGCATGAAACGCGATCCCTTGACGAGCATGCTGCCCAATTGAGGAATCAGGCGGTCCACTCCTGCACACAAAGTATCGATGTGCGCATGGTGTTGCCCTTGACCATGAGACTGGACCGACAAGGCTGCCAATTCGCCATGGCCGAGCAAATGCTCGATGCCACGCTCGCGGGCGTAGTGACCGACCTCGATGTGGAACTGCGGGCCTTGGTCGCCCACCTCCCCCATGTCGCCCAAGACCAGCAAACGCGGCACGGGCAGTTGGGCGAGCAAGTCGATGGCGGCGCGCACCGAATCGGGATTGGCGTTGTAACTGTCATCGACCAGCGTGATGCGATGCCCGGCCACCGACACGCTGCTCGCATGGCTGCGGCCTGAGACAGGCCGGAACTCGGCCAGCCCATGACCTACCGACTGGATAGAAACCCCAGCAGCCAAAGCACAGGCGGTAGCCGCCATGGCATTGCGCAAATTGTGCTCGCCGGGCATGTTCAGCGAGAACTCGAAGGTCAGTTTGCGCGGGGTACAAGTCATGCGACCACGCCAGCCCAACTCGGTGCGCTGCACCGACTCGACAAACACATCGCCACCTGGACCAAAAGTGAGGGTGGCTCGAGCTCCGGCCCATGTCCGCCAAAGTGCTGTGTGCTCATCGTCGGCCGGGAATACCCCTACGCCATGGGCCGGCAAGGCTTGCAGTACGGCACCGTTTTCTTCGGCCACGGCCCGCACGCTGTGCATGAATTCCTGATGTTCGCGCTGGGCGTTGTTGACCAAAGCGACCGTGGGCTGTGCCCAAGCCGCGAGTTGAGCGATCTCGCCCGGATGGTTCATGCCCAACTCCAGCACCGCCAAGCGATGCTCGGGACGCAGGCGCAGCAGGGTCAGAGGCACACCGATGTCGTTATTGAAGTTGCCCAGGGTTGACAGCGCAGCATCGCCAAGTTCCGTGCGCAGGATCGAGGCCAACATTTGTGTCACGGTGGTCTTGCCGTTGCTACCGGTCACCGCGATCAGGCCAATCGGGTGGGCGCAGCGCCAACCCCGGGCGATTTCACCCAAGGCGCGGCGCGAATCACTGACTTGCAAGCCGCTCAGTCGGTGTTCAGTCAATCCGTCCTCGGCGACCGCAGCGCGCACACCCAAGGCCGACAATTGCGCCAGAAAATCGTGGCCATCGAAGCGCTCGCCACGCAAGGCCACGAACAAGTCTCCAACCTGCAAAGTGCGGCTGTCGGTGTGCACTCGTTGAACGCCCAAGTCGGCGTCGCCGACCAAGGCGGCCCCAGGGATCCAAGTCGCGGCTTGCTTCAAACTGAACAAGACGGCGCTCATGCGGCCTCCTTGCGCCAGGCGCGTTGCACCTGCTCGACATCAGAAAATGGCAAGCGATCCGCACCGACTTCCTGATAAGTTTCATGTCCTTTGCCGGCGATCAACACCACATCATTGGCTTGGGCACGGGCCAGAGTTTGCACGATCGCCAGCGCCCGGTCGACTTGAACTTGTGCGTTGGCTTGAGTGCTCAGACCCTGACGAATGTCCCGCACGATGGCCAGTGGGTCCTCGCTGCGAGGGTTGTCACTGGTCAGCACGATGTGATCGGCCAGGGACTGCGCAATTCGGCCCATTTCGGCGCGCTTGCCACGATCGCGATCACCGCCGCAACCAAAGACGCACCAAAGCTGCCCCCCCCGAACTTCGGCCAGGGGTCGCAGTGCCTGCAAAGCTTTGGCCAAGGCGTCGGGGGTGTGGGCATAGTCGACTACTGCCAAGGGAGCATGGTCGTGAGTCAAGGCCTGCATGCGACCCGGCACCGCCTGCAAATCGGCACAGGCCAAGCACGCGCGCTGAAAGTCATGCCCCAGCGCACGCAAACCGGCAATCACCGCCAGCATATTGCGCACATTGTGTTCGCCCACCCAAGGGATGCTCATCTCATGGGTCACACTGCCTTCGCACACGGTCAAGCGCTGGGTCCATTGGCCGTTGGCCCCCGGCAGCCAACGCACCTGCTCGGCGCGTAGATCGGCGTCGGCATGCAAACCATAGCTCAGAATGCGCAGATCAGGTCGGTTGCGGCGCAAATCGTCAACCAACTCCCGGCCCTTGGGGTCATCCAGTGCCACCACCGCGCACTGCAATTCGGGCCAGTCAAAGAGGCGTCGCTTGGCCTGCCAATAAGCAGACATGTCGCCGTGGTAGTCCAGGTGGTCTTGGGTGAAATTGGTGAACAGCGCAACCCGCACGCGGGTACCTTCCAGTCGCCCCTCTTCCAGACCGATGGAGGATGCTTCGATCACACAAGAACGCACGCCGGCTTGGACGAAATCGCGCAGAGCCCCTTGCAAGAGTACGGCATCGGGTGTGGTCAGACCCGTGCTCATGCCCTGCAATTGAACATCGCGCCCCGGTGCGACCCGAACCTCACCCAAACCCAAGGTGCCCACCATGGCGCAGCGCTGCCCCAGACCGATCAGGGCTTGGGCCAACCACCATGCACAAGAGGTCTTGCCGTTGGTCCCGGTCAAGGCCAACACGTCCATCTTGAGGCTGGGATGCTCGTAGTAGCTCGATGCGATGTGACCGCTCGCCGACTTCAAGTCAGTATAAGTGGCGCAAGCTTGGGTCATGGCCATGCTGGCCATTTGCTGAAATCCTTTGGCTTCGAACAAACATGCCGCCGCCCCCATTTGCAAAGAGGCCTCAACGTGCCGACGACCATCGTGACGCGCGCCAGGCCAGGCAAGGAAGGCGTCGCCGGCAGCGACTTTTCGGCTGTCGGTATGCAAGCGTCGAGCACCCCTCTGGTGCAACCACTGGGCAACTTGGTCGGGTGTACTGAAGTGCTGCATCAGAACGACTCCGGCTCGGTACGGGCGATGACTTGCGGCTTGACTGTCATGTCAGGGGCCACGCCCATCATGCGCAAGGTCTGCTGCACGGTTTGGCTGAACACGGGGGCGGCCACGTCCCCGCCGTAGTATTTGCCATTGGTGGGTTCGTCGATCATCACCCCGACAGCGATGCGAGGCTGCTCAACCGGTGCCAGGCCAACAAAGAATCCACGGTATTTGCGGCCATAACCCTTGCCCTCTGCCTTGTGGGCGGTTCCGGTCTTGCCGCCGGTGGTGTACCCCACGGTTTGCGCTTTTTGCGCCGTGCCACCAGGTTGGGTCACGGTGTAGAGCATGCTGCGCACAGCATTGGCATGACGCACATTGATCACACGCTGGCCCGAAATCACTTCGTTCTCTGGGTGCTTGATCATCGAGACGGGCAGCATTACGCCTTCGCGAGCGAACAAGGTGTATGCATGGGTGAGCTGGAACAGACTGGTCGACAGGCCGTAGCCATAACTCATGGTCGCCTGCTCGATGGGGCGCCAGGTGTTGGGGGCACGCAGTTTGCCCGCCACTGCGCCGGGAAAAGGCACTTGGGGTTTTTGACCCAAACCAACTTGGGTGAACATCTCCCACATCGCCTGGGGCGGCATCTGCATAGCGATCTTGACAGTGCCCACGTTGCTGGATTTTTGGATGACTTCGTTGACCGATAACACGCCATGCGGGTGTGCGTCACTGATGACGTGGCCGCCCATGGCCAACTTGCCGGGCGCGGTCTGAATGGGGGTCTCGGGCTTGACCAGATTGCGCTCAAGCGCCAAGGCAATGACAAAAGGTTTCATGGTCGAGCCAGGCTCGAAAGTATCGGTCAGCGCCCGATTTCTCAACTGCGATCCGCTGAGCGCGCCACGCTTATCGGGCGAGTAGCTGGGGTAGTTGGCCAAAGCCAGGACCTCGCCACTTTGGACATCGAGCACCACCACACTCCCGGCGGCGGCCTTGTGCTCGAGGACTGCTTCGCGCAACTTCTGATAGGCGAAGAATTGAACCTTGCTGTCGATGCTGAGTTGAATGTCGTGACCGTCGATGGGCAACACGGTTTGGCCCATGTCCTCGACCACTTGCCCCAAACGGTTCTTGATGACGCGGCGGGTACCGTTCTTACCTGCCAATTTTTCATTGAAAGCCAGTTCTATGCCTTCTTGACCGATATTTTCCACGTTGGTGAAACCCACCACGTGCGCAGCGGCTTCGCCTTCGGGGTAGAGGCGTTTGTACTCTTTGCGCTCAAACACACCCTTGATGCCCAGCGCCTTGACTTCGCGGGCGATCTCCTCCCCAGCCAAGCGCTTGAGCCAAACAAAATTCTTTTCTTTGTCGCTGACGCGTTGCTGCAAATCGGTCAAGGGCATCTGCAACACTTTGGCCAAGGCAGCCAGTTTGCTCGGTTCGTCGTCCATGTCTTCCGGGCTGGCCCAGATGCTGGGCACGGGTACGCTGGAGGCCAGAATATGGCCACTGCGATCCAAAATTCGACCGCGGTTGGCCGGCAACTCCAGCGTGCGAACGAAGCGAACCGCCCCTTGGCGCTGAAAAAAATCATTTTCGATCAACTGCACATAGGCTGCACGACCGACCAAGCCCAGGAAACCCAAGGCAATACAGGCCACGACGAATTGGCTGCGCCAAACCGGCGTCTTCGAGGCCAGCAAGGGGCTGGATGTGTATTGGACGGAGCGCCTCATGGCTGCCTCTCCGAAATCGCCGTGGTCTTGGCGGGGTCAGCGACATACACGGTGATGGCCGGCGAGATGGTACGCATGCCCAACTGCTCACGCGCCAATTTTTCCACCCTCAGAGGTGTAGCTTGCGTGCGGGCTTCCAAGTCCAGACGCTCGCGCTCAATTTCCAGCCGACGCGCTTCGGCCCGCGCGCGGTCGATGTCGGTAGTGAGTTTGCGCGACTCGTATTGGGTGCGCACCAGCACGACCGAGATACCCAGGATCAACAGCAGCAAGAACAAGTGCACGCGCGTCACACGGGCACCTCGGTACGCTGGGCAATGCGCAGCAGGGCACTGCGCGAGCGGGGGTTGCGCGCCACTTCTTGGGCATCTGGGCGCATCCTCCCCAAGGCCTGTAGCAACAAGGGGCGACCACTGGCCCAAGGGGCGCGACGATCCACTTCAGCGCGCGAATGTTTCGCGATGAATTGTTTGACGATGCGGTCTTCCAGCGAGTGAAAACTGATGACTGCCAAACGTCCGCCCGGTTGCAAGATCTTCAATGCCCCCTCTAGCGCTTGTTCGAGCTCTTCAAGCTCGGCGTTGATGAAAATCCGAAAAGCCTGAAATGTCCGCGTTGCAGGGTCCTGGCCCGGCTCGCGGGTTTTGACCGCGCCAGCCACGAGCTGGGCCAATTCAGCGGTGCCTGCAGGAACGCCCCGCTCTTGTCGGCGAGCAACAATCGCCTTTGCAATTTGTGCAGCAAACCGTTCTTCGCCGTATTCACGAATGACCTCCGCGATCTGGGCCTGCTCGGCCTGTTCGAGCCACTGCCGCACCGATCGACCGCGCGTGGTGTCCATGCGCATGTCCAGCGGTCCGTCGTGACGAAAAGAAAAACCCCGCTCCGGGTTGTCGATCTGTGGCGAGCTCACTCCAAGATCGAGCAAAACGCCAGCCACCGAAGATGCGGGCCATTCGCCCATCGCCGAGAAACCGCTGTGCCGAATCTCGAGCCTGGAATCTCCCCATGATTGCGCCACGCTGATCGCCTGCGCATCTTTGTCGAAAACAATCAAGCGACCCTGTGGCGAGAGTGCATTCAGAATCAATCTGCTGTGTCCACCGCGACCAAAGGTTCCGTCGATGTAAGTGCGGTCGGCTTGGATGCCCAATGCATCGACGGCTTGGTTCAATAAAACCGTGGTGTGTTGCCATGTCTCTTCCACGCATGCGCTTTCAGAATGAAAATTCCTTGAACACGTCCGGCATATCGCCCTGCATGGCCTGCTCTTCCTGCGCTTCGTAGGTGGCCTTGTCCCACAACTCGAAATGATTGCCCATGCCAAGCAGCATGGTGTCTTTCTCGATGCCTGCGGCGGCACGCAACTCGGGCGAGATCAACACGCGGCCGGTGCCATCCATCTCGACATCCATCGCATTGCCCAAAAAGATGCGCTTCCACCACTGCGCACTCATCGGCAAGGCGGCGATGCGGGCACGGAACTGCTCCCACTCGGGACGAGGGAACACCATCAGGCAACCATGAGGATGACGGGTGAGGGTCAATTGTCCGGACGCAGTGGCGCTGAGCACCTCGCGATGGCGGGTAGGCACAGACAAACGCCCCTTGGCGTCCAGAATGAGCGAAGATGCACCCTGAAACAAAACCTACCCCTTTGATCAACTTGGTGCAACATGAGGAAAGTAATAATCACTTTTCACCACTTTTTTGCACTTTTTTGCACTGTATCAGGATTTCAATCCCATGCAAGGGGGGGGTACATATTTTTTCAATGAAATCAAGGACTTAGATTAATGATTCGAAAAATTTTTCGATCAAAAATATGAGTAAAATGAAGCACTTAGAGAAAGATCGTGATGTGGTGCATGAATAAATCCGGCTTGAGTGCCAGGCGAAAAAAAGCCCATCTGATCGGATGAGCCTGAGAAATGAGCCTGTGGGCCGCGATGAAACGGCCCGCCAGTGAGTGCTTTAATCTCCAAACATTTTTTGCTTCAACTCGCGGCGTTGCTGTGCTTCCAGGGACAGAGTGGCGGTGGGGCGGGCCAGTAAACGTGCGACGCCGATGGGCTCGCCGGTTTCATCACAGTAGCCGTAATCGCGCTGATCAATGCGCTGAATCGATTGCTCGATTTTTTTCAGCAATTTGCGTTCACGGTCGCGCGTGCGCAGCTCCAGAGAGTGCTCTTCCTCAATGGTGGCGCGGTCGGCCGGGTCAGGAACAATGACGGTGTCTTCACGCAGGTGTTCGGTGGTCTCACCGGCGTTGGCCAAAATGTCGCGCTTGAGCGCTTGCAATTTCAGCCGGAAAAAGGCCATTTGCGTGTCGTTCATATAGTCGTTATCCGACATCGACAGTACTTCCTCATCGGTGAGTTCTTCGACTGGTTTTTTCTTCCAGTTGTTGGCCAGTTTAGGGTCTTTTTTAGGGATGACGGGAACTAATGTAGGCATACGAATTTCGGTGTCCGGGCCAAAGCTGGCTTTGGCAGGGTTAGAAAAAGGAATGGTGCTGGGCGGCGGAGGCACGCCAGCGGCCGCTTTGGCGGCACGCCCAGTGAATTTACGGGTTGCATCGGCCCAGGCGACAGCGGGCGACGTAGGTGCAGCCACCGGTTTGGTGACAGGGAGGGCAGCCGCTTTGGCGGCCTTGGGTGTCACGGCCTGTACCGCGGGCTTGGCAGGAGCTTTTCCGACCGGCTTGGCAACGGGTTTGGCCGCAACCTGGGCGGCTTTCTTGGCCACCGGTTTGGGAGCGGGCTTGGTGGCCTTCTTGGCGACTGGTTTGGCTACCGGCTTGGCCACCTTTTTGGCGACTGGTTTGGCTACCGGCTTGGCCGCCTTTTTGGCGACTGGCTTGGCGACTGGCATTTTAAGCGTTTTTTGATTGGCAGCCGCTTTGGCCGCAGGCTTGGCTGCGGTCTTGGTGTTGCTTTTGGGGCTGGCTTTCACGTGCGGTCTCCTCACGTTGGGGGCGCTTCACCCCCAGGGTGAAGCAAAATCCATTGCCTGAGCAATGGCAAGTGGCGCGCGGATTTTACTCAGTTCAAGCACTGTTCCAAACCCTGCAGGAAAATATCTTTCGGTAGTTCGATGCCAATGAACACCATTTTGCTCATGCGGGGCTCGTTTTTGACCCATTCCGGCCCCAAATCGCTGCCCATGAGTTGGTGCACCCCCTGGAAAATCACCTTGCGCTCGGTGCCTTTCATGTGCAAGACCCCTTTGTAGCGCAACATGCGAGGGCCATAGACGTTGACCATGGCACCCAGGAAATCCTCTAATTTGGCGGGATCAAACGGCCTGACGGCCTTGAAGACGAAGCTTTTCACATCGTCGTCATGGTGGTGATGGTGACCATGTTCGTGCTGGTGAGATGGGTGATCGCAGTGCTCGCCATGTGCATGGTCATGATGGTCATGATGCTCGTGTCCGTGTCCGTCGCCAGACAGGAATTCGGGGTCGATGTCGAGTTTGGCATTCAGATTGAAGCCACGCAGGTCAAAAACCTCGGAAATCGACACCTCACCGAAATGCACTGAGCGTTGGGGTGCGCGGGGGTTCATGTGCTTGAGACGGTGCTGCAGGGCGTCGAGTTCGGCGCTGCTGACCAGGTCGGCCTTGCTGATGAAAATCTGATCGGCAAAACCCACTTGGCGGCGGGCTTCCTGCCGATCGTTCAGCTGCTGGGCCGCATGTTTTGCGTCCACCAGCGTCAGGATCGAGTCGAGGAGGAAACTCTCGGCGACTTCGTCGTCCATGAAAAAGGTCTGCGCAACCGGACCGGGATCGGCCAACCCGGTGGTCTCAATGACCACACGGTCAAAGTCGAGCTCTCCCTTGCGCTTTTTCGCCGCCAGATCTTGCAAAGTGGTGCGCAAATCTTCGCGGATGGTGCAGCACACGCAACCGTTGCTCATCTGGATGATTTGTTCCTTGGTTTCGGTCACCAGAATGTCGTTGTCGATGTTCTCTTCGCCGAACTCGTTTTCGATGACGGCGATTTTTTGGCCATGGGCCTCGGACAAAACTCTTTTCAGCAAGGTCGTCTTGCCCGAACCGAGGAAACCGGTGAGGATGGTGGCAGGTATCAGCATGGTTGGAATTGTAGGTGCTTGCAGAAATTGGGGTCAGACCCCAATTAATGGCATTAATTGGGGTCTGACCCCAATTTCTGTGACCCCAATTTCTGCAAGGCTTATTTTTTGACGACGACCAAGCCCTTGAGGTATTCGCCCTCGGGGAATTGGATGGTCATGGGATGGTCAGGGGCACCTTGCATGCGCTCGGAGATATAGCCATCGACACCCGCATCGGTGCCAGCCGAGGCGACGATTTTGTGAAACAACTCGACGCCGATGCCACCCGAGCAACTGTAAGTGAAGAGCACCCCGCCGGGCTCCAGAATTTTGAAGGCCAGTCGGTTGATGTCTTTGTAAGCGCGCGCAGCCCGATCGGCATGTGCCGCGGTGGGCGCGAATTTGGGCGGGTCGAGGACGATGGCGTCAAAGGTGCGTCCCTCTTGGTGAAAACGGCGCAGGCTTTGATTGACGTCTGCGTCGAGGAACTCGGCGTGATGGGGGTCGAATCCGTTGAGGACTGCATGGTCACGGGCGCGCTCGATGGCCGGTCCGGACGAGTCGATCGAAGTGACTTTACCCCCTCTGTCCAAGGATCCCCCGGCACGCATGCCTTGCAAGGCGGCGATGGTAAAGCCACCGGTGTAGCAATAGCAATTGAGCACGCGCATGAAGCCTAACCGGCGAGCGTATTGAGCGAATTTATGACGGCTGTCGCGTTGGTCCAGGTAAAAGCCAGTTTTGTGGCCTTGTGCCACATCCAAGGTCAGCTGCCAATCGTGCTCGCGCAGGCGCACTTCGGTATGGCCGTCGTCGTTGGGGCCGAGACGCAGCCAGCCGCTGACGGGCTCGAGGCCTTCCAGTGTGCGCACGCCCGAATCGGAGCGCTCGTATAAGCGGGTGGTTCCGGTGAGTTCCAGCAACAAATCGGCCAAGGTATTTTTCCAACGCTCGGTGCCGCTCGAGAGAAACTGCGCAACCAAGGTGGCGCCGTAGCGGTCGACAATCAGTCCGGGCAAACCGTCGACCTCACCGTGCACCAGTCGCATTCCATCGCTTTGAATGTCAAAGCGTTGCCGCGCCGCAATGGCGCTTTGAAGAGTCTGTCGAAAATAATCGGCGTCGATGCGTTGTTCAGGCTCAAAGCTCCAAATGCGGGCTTTAATGCGCGAGCTGGGGCTGTAGGCGGCCCAGCCCAAGAATTGCCCGGTATCAGACTCGACCCGCACAGTTTCGCCCAAATCGGCGCTGCCTTTGGCGATGGCGCTGTCGTAAATCCAGGGGTGACGGCGCAGCGCTGAGCGCTCTTTGCCGGGTTTGAGTCTGAGGATCTTCATGCCCCGATTGTCCCCGATCAGGGGCCTGGCCCGAGTTTATTTGCGCCGAGCGCGCGGGTGGGCAGCATCGTAAGCTTTAGCAAGATGCTGAAAATCGAGTCGTGTGTAGACCTGTGTGGTGCTGATTTGGGCATGCCCAAGAAGTTCTTGAACCGCACGCAGATCACCGCTGGATTGCAACAAGTGGCTGGCAAACGAGTGGCGCAGCATATGCGGGTGCACGGCGACATCGAGCCCGGCTTGGAAGGCACGGCGGCGCAATCGGCCCCACACCGAGGTGGCAGTCAGGCGTGTGCCACCCCAACCAATGAACAGGGCTTGGGGCGCGGGCGCATCGGGTGCCAACCCTTGCTCGCGACATTGCACCCAAGTCTGCAAGGCCTGCGTGCAAACCTGCCCCAAGGGCACGCTGCGCCGCTTGGCGCCTTTGCCCAGCACATGGGCCAAACCTTCGCGCAGGTCAAGCCAACCCCGTTCTTGCGCGCTGCCGGCGATATCAAGCCCCACCAACTCGCCCACCCTCAACCCGCTGCCGTACATCAGTTCGGCCATGGCGGCATCTCGCGCATCGAGCCAACGGGCCTTATCGGTGTCGGCTTGTGGCGAGCGGTGGTCGGCCAATCGCACGGCTTGGTCGACCGTCAGTGCTTTGGGCAAGGGTTTGGCGGCCTTAGGGGCTCGCACGCCCAAGACCGGATTGGCGGCCACCAAACCTTCACGCGCGGCCCAGGTGTAAAAGCCGCGCCAACCCGACAGGATCAGGCCAATGCCACGCGCACTGCGACCGGATTGGTTCATGCGAGCCAGCCAACTGCGCACATGGTGGGGCTGCACCTGCAGCACATCAAGCTGTGCGCCCTGGCACTGCACCTGCAATTTCCTCAAGTCTTCGGTGTACAGGGCGCAGGTCCGTTCGGCCAAGCGCTTTTCAAAGCGCACATGGTCCAAATAACGCAGCAACTGGGGGGGTAGCGATGGGGGTGAGCGTTCTGCACTCATGGCGTCAGTTGGCTGCGATCAGGAACCGGCTGGTGCCCTCAGACCTTCACCAATCGGGTGAGCGCTGCACCCGCCAATTGACCGATGCGCTCCAACAAATCGGTACCCATGCCGGCGTGGTAGCGCTGCGCATCGGGTGAAGCCAGCACCAATAGGCCAAGCAATTCTCCCAAAGGGTGACGCAGGGCCACTACCGCCATCGACTGCACAGACTTAGGATCGGCCAACCACCCATTGAGCTCTTCGTGGGCTGGCGCGCCGCAATAAGGCGCAGCCAGGGTCTCGGCCCAGGTTTTGACAACGTCGCTGACCGCTTGAGCGTATGGCTGATCGGCGTGCACGGCACTGACGCGCAACAAGCGTATGGCGGCTTGCGGCACCATGAACTGGGTCTGGATCTGCTCAACCATCAAGGGGGGCAACTGACCTGCCTCGGTGGCTGCCAGCAGGCTGGCTGCCCAACGCAGCAAACGGTCATTGAGTGCGCTGTATTCGGTGCCGTTGCGGATCATCTCCATGATGCGGGATTCCAGACCACGGATTTTGTCGCGCAACATCTCGGCCTGTCGCTCTTGCAAACTGACCGCCCTTGGGCCGTGCGGACTGGCCAAACGCACACTGGCCAACAACTCGGCATGGCGCTGAAAGAAATCGGGGTTATGAACCAAATAGTTGGCAATATCGTCTTCGGTGATGGGGTTCATGCTGTCAGGTAAGTTCATTCGGGGATCTCAATTTCGCCATGGAAAACGGTTTGGGCCGGGCCAGTCATGCGCACCGAATGACCCAAGCCGGGCCATTCGATGGTCAGACGACCACCGCGCGCCTGTACATCAACTCGGGCATCGAGCCAGCCCAGACGGATACCCGCCACCACGGCCGCGCAAGCACCCGTGCCACAGGCCAAGGTCTCTCCGGCGCCGCGCTCGAAGACCCGTAAATGGATCAGGCCACGGTGCACGATTTGCATGAATCCGGCGTTCACGCGCCGAGGGAAAGCCGGGTGTCGCTCGATTTGCGGCCCCAGTCTTTCAACCGGCGCCAGTTCGATGTCTTGCACCCAAGTCACGGCGTGGGGGTTGCCCATCGAAAGCACGGCCACCTCGGCCGATTCTTGGCCGTACAAGGACAAACGCCACAGGAGGAAATCAGCGACTGGACTGACGCCGGGGCGGGCGTGCATCGGGTCGAACGGGATTTGAGGCGAATCAAAAATAGGCTGGCCCATGTCGACCGTGACGCGGCCGTCGGGCTGATCGCGCAGGGTGATGATGCCGCCTTGGACTTTGACGCGGACGTCGGCTTTTTGCGTCAGGCCTCGTTCTTTGACATAGCGCACGAAACAGCGCGCACCATTGCCGCATTGCTCGACTTCCCCACCATCGGCGTTGTGTATCACGTACTCAAAGTCGGCTTCGGGCGTGGTGCTTGCGCGCACGCTGAGGATCTGGTCGGCCCCGACGCCAAAATGGCGATCGGCCAAAAAACGGTATTGCTGGGCGGTCAAATGCCAACGACCGCGTGTCTCGTCAAGGACAACAAAGTCGTTTCCAGCCCCTTGCATTTTGGTGAATGGCACTCGCATGAGCGACATTATTGAATAATTGGGTACACCACCCAAGTTTTTTTAACGGAAGCACCATGAAAATTCCCGCCTGGACCCCCGAAGCCAAACCCCAACCCACCGAATTGGTCGACGCAATCGCCAAACGTCGAGGGGGAGATCTGCTGAACCTGGACCGCGTCCTGCTTTGGAGTGAACCCATCGCTCGAGGTTGGAATGTGTACATGAAGCACTTGCGCCAAGACCTGAGCACCTCTGCCAAATTGCGGGAACTGGCGATTTGTACCGTGGCGCTCCTGACCGGCGCCCATTACGAATACCACCACCACGCCCCCGAATTCAGAAAAGCCGGCGGAAACGACGCTGAGCTCGAGGCTCTGTCGCGTGCCGTCGCCGGTCAACCGGAAAACGGCGTGAATGAAGTCGACTTGGGTTTGCGCGAACAGTTGGTGGTGCAGTGGGCGGCCCAGATGACGCGCCAAATCAAGGTCAACGACGCCCTGTTCGAAAAATTGCGCCAGCACTTCGACACCACTGAGATCGTCGAAATCACCACCACCATTGCCAGCTACAACATGGTCGCACGGATTTTGTTGACCACTGGCGTGCAGCCCGAATAAGCGCAGGCCCTGCCATGGTACGCCCAAGCCAGTTGTTGCACCCGGCGCGCACACCGGCACCGGCCCGGCCCGCCGCCACCTTGTTGCTGTTGCGCGATGGACCGCAAGGCATCGAGGTGCTGATGACGCGCCGCTCGCCCAACGCCAGCTTTGCCCCTGGTGCATATGTGTTTCCGGGCGGTGGCATCGACGCCGACGACGCCATGGCCATGGATGTGTGCCGACGCCGCCCCGGACAAAGCGATGAACTGGTCACACGAAGCGTCGCGGCGATCCGTGAAAGCCTTGAGGAACTGGGGCTGTTGTTGGCCTACCGGCCCGACGGTCTGGCGGCTGATGCCAGCGATGTGGCCGGCTTCAGCCGCCAGGCCAGCTTGGCCGAGCAGTGTCGTCAAAAAGGATACAAACTGGCCGTCGACCAAGTCTTTTACTTGGCTCACTGGATGACGGATCGCGATCTGCCTCGGCGCTTTGATGTGCCTTTTTTGGTCGCTCGGATGCCGGTCGGACAAACACCGGTGGCCGACGAGAGTGAGCAGTTTGAACCGGTCTGGGTCCGACCCGAGGACGCTCTGAAGCGCCACCAGGCAGGAGATTTTTTCATCATCTTCCCCACCATCCGCACCCTGGATCGCCTGAAAAGCCATGCCAGTGTTGACTCGGTCTTGCAGGCCTGCGCCAGCGATCAGCCCTGGTTCACCAGCTGTCCGCGCGCCGGATGGCGACAAGGCCATGAAGAGCGATTCATGGAACACGAAGCGCCCTATGGCGAATTGGCCTTGACCTGCCCCGACGGTCAAATTGAGCATGAATTGGCCTGGCAGTACGAACACCCGGTGGCACTGCTGAAAAACCTGCAACGCCTGACCTGCGGTAACCCCGGCGTGATGACTGGCCCAGGCACCAACAGCTATGTGGTGGGGGGCCCCGACAGTGGTCACATCGTGATTGACCCCGGCCCAGACGAGGCCGAACACCTGGAACGCCTTTGGCGGGCTGCGGGTGGCGACATCCGCATGATTGTTTGCACCCACTCGCACCCCGACCACTCACCCGGCGCACGACCATTGCAAGCCCTGTGTGAACGACACGGCCATCGCCCCCCCATCTTGGGCCTGAGCTCTCTACCCACGGCACGTGCAGCCAGCCATTTCGTGCCCGATCGGGAATTGGACGACAGCGAGCGGCTGATATTGACAGGCACAGAGGGCACACACACCTTGCGCGTCATCCACACCCCGGGGCATGCCGCCAACCACCTGTGTCTGGTGCTGGAAGAAGACGGCCTGCTGTTCAGCGGCGACCATGTGCTCAATGGCAGCACCACGGTGATCGACCCGCCCGATGGGCACATGGGCGACTACATTCGATCGCTCGACGCCTTGCTGGCGGCCTGCGCCAGCGACGGCATTGAATTCATTCTGCCGGCACACGGCCATGTACTGGGTAATCTGGACGGAGGGGTCTATGACGCCGCCGATGTGATCCGCCGCCTGCGCGCGCACCGTTTGCAGCGAGAGGCCAAGATCATGCGGGTCATGCAAGACTTGCCCCAGGGCAGCATGCAAGATTGGGTAGAACGGGCCTACGACGATGTGCCACCGCGCCTGTGGCCGGTGGCCATGCGATCGTTGACCGCCCACGTCGAGCGCATCCGAGAGCTGGGCTGAGCCGCTGCGATGTCGGCGCGGCTTCTGAGTCAATTCGACAGATAATGGGCGGGTGAAGTTCGCCAGGCCGTCGCTGGTGCAAGCGCCGAAAGGCCGCACTGGAGGAACGTCCGGACTGCATAGGGCAGCTTAGGAGGTAACACCTCTCCACCGTGAGGTGAGGATCAGAGCAACAGAGACGAGCCGATTCAGTTCGGGTGAAACGGGCAATCTCTACGCGCAGCAATACCAAGTAGGCCAGCGTTGATGTGGTCCCGCAGAGCTGGCGGGTAGGTAGCACCGAGCCGGGTGGGTGACCCCCGGCCCAGATGAATGACGGTCACGTCCGGGGCGACTCGGGCGCACAGAATCCGGCGTATCGGCGAACTTCACATTTTTCTGGCCGAACATTGGGGTCGATTAAATTGGGGTCTGACCCCAATTAATTAAGATCAGGGTTTGGGGAATAAACATCCTCCCACGGATTCAGATGATTCGCATCACAGAGTTGAAGTTACCGCTCCAAGCGGTGCCGTTTGAAGAGCGTCGTGCGGCCGACGCACCAGCAGAGACCGATGCCGATCGGCAAATCCCGCCACACCCCGCGCAAGCACTGCGGGCACTGGCCGCCGGGGTGTTGGGTGTGCCCGAGGGATCGATTGCCCACCTGAATGTGTTCAAGCGCAGTTTTGATGCCCGAAAGGCAGAAATTCAAGTGGTGTACATCGTCGACTTGCAACTGAGCGACACCGCGACCGAAACGCAGGTCTTGGCACGATTGGCCAAGCACCCGCATGTGAGCGCCAGCCCCGACATGACATGGCGTGCCCCGGTGCAGCTTGCCGTTGCAGACTTCAGCACAGGCACACCGCGCCCCATCGTGGTCGGCTTTGGGCCCTGTGGCATGTTCGCAGCCCTGGTGCTGGCGCAAATGGGATTGAAACCGCTGGTGATTGAACGTGGCACCACGGTACGCCAACGCACCAAAGACACTTGGGGCCTGTGGCGCAAACATGCCTTGAAGACGGAAAGCAATGTGCAATTCGGCGAAGGCGGCGCTGGCACGTTTTCTGACGGCAAGCTTTACAGTCAAATCAAAGATCCGCGCCATCTGGGGCGCAAGGTGATGGAAGAGTTCGTGCGCTTCGGCGCGCCCGAAGAGATTCTGTTTGCCGCCCACCCCCACATCGGCACTTTCAAATTGGTGAAAGTGGTAGAGAGCCTGCGCGAAGAAATCATCCGCTTGGGCGGCGAGATCTGGTTCGAGCATCGGGTGAGTGATCTGCAGCGCGATGAGCGTGGTCACATTCAAGCCTTGCGCATCGAGTCTTTGAAAGAAAGCACTGCGTGCTGGGTGCCCAGCCGCCATGTGGTGATGGCGCTGGGCCACAGCTCGCGCGACACCTTCACCATGTTGCACCGCCATGGGGTGAGCATGCAGGCCAAACCGTTTTCCATAGGGGTTCGCATCGAGCATCCTCAAGGCCTGATAGATCAAGCCAGGTGGGGCCAGCACGCCGGACACCCTTTGCTGGGTGCGGCCGATTACAAGCTGGTGCACCATGCGCAAAATGGCCGAACCGCTTACAGCTTTTGCATGTGTCCGGGGGGCACAGTAGTGGCTGCGACTTCCGAGCCCGAACGGGTGGTGACCAACGGCATGAGCCAATACTCACGTGCCGAGAGAAACGCCAATGCGGGCTTGGTGGTGGGCATCGATCCCAGCGACTACCCGCAGCAGCCAGAGTTGATCGAGCAATGGGTGGGCGAAGACGGACAGGCCGTTCGACTTGACACCCGCGACTCGCCGAATGGGGCCCACCACTTGTCCGGCATCGTGCTGCAAAGACAGCTGGAGAGCGCGGCTTTTGTGGCTGGGGGTGGCGGCTACATGGCCCCTGGGCAGCGTTTGGGTGACTTTCTGGCGCGGCGCGCTTCGACCCAGTTGGGTGAGGTCGAGCCTTCCTACAAGCCCGGCGTGACCCCCACCGACTTGGCCCAGGTGCTACCGGACTTCGCCTTACAGGCCATGCGCGAGGCGCTGCCGGTCTTTGGCCGAAAAATCCGAGGCTACGACCTGCCCGACGCGGTGCTGACCGGTGTGGAGACGCGCACCTCATCGCCACTGCGCATCGATCGGGACGACGTCAACCTGCAAAGCCCGAACTGCGCCGGCTTGTATCCGGCGGGGGAAGGGGCCGGCTACGCCGGTGGCATATTGTCGGCGGCGGTCGATGGCATCAAGGTGGGCGAAGCCTTGGCACGCGCTTGGGTGCAGGAATGAACAAGCCCCTGGGCAAGCAGAGTGGGTTTCGGGTCCTGAGCCTGATTCCCCCCATGACGCAACTCAATACGCCCTACCCGGTCAGCGCTTATCTGACGGGTTTTTTGCGTTCACTTGGCATCGATGCCTGTCAAGATGACCTGGCGCTGAAACTGGTGCTGGCGCTGTTGCGCCCCGACACCTTGGCCCAGTTGCGACAAGAGGCTTTGGATGTGCCGATCGAGGCGCGCAGCGCCGTGGTCAACCAGTTTCTGGATCATTTTGAGCGCTACACCGAGACCATCGACGCCACGCTGGCCTTTTTGCAAGGTCGCGACCCGACCCTGTGCCATCGCATCGCAGCCCGGGGGTTCTTGCCCGAAGGGCCCCGATTTGCTGCGGTCGACGCCTATGGCGAAGAAGAAGACCCATTGGGTTGGGCCTTTGGTGCCTTGGGCCAACAAGACCGGGCACGCCACTTGGCCACCCTGTACCTGAACGATTTGGCCGACGTCTGGCGAGATGTGGTCGACCCCCGCTTTTCCTTCGTGCGTTATGCCGAATCGTTGGCATCAAGCCAGGCCAGCTACGACCCCATGGCGCAAGCGCTTGCAGCCCCGCTCAACCTGATCGATCGCACGCTGGATTCGTTGACTCAATCTGCGCTTGCCGCTCATGAACCCGATCTGTTGGTACTGTCGGTGCCCTTCCCCGGCGCCCTGTATGGTGCCTTGCGCATCGCCCAAACCGCACGCCGGATCCGCCCGGGGTTGCGCATCGCCTTGGGCGGCGGCTATGTCAACACCGAATTGCGTGAATTGGGCGAGCCTCGTTTGTTTGATTGGGTCGATTTCGTCACCCTGGATGCGGGTGAGCGTCCCTTGTTGAGCCTGATCGAGCATATACAAGGTCAACGCGGCGCGTCACGCCTGCAGCGTTGTTTTACCTGCGTCGATGGCGCGGTGAAATACACGAACATGGCCGAGCCCGATATCCCCTTTGACGAGGTGGGTACACCCACTTGGCAGGGCTTGCCGATAGATCAGTACTTGTCGCTGCTGGATTTGCTCAACCCCATGCATCGCTTGTGGAGCGATGGGCGATGGAACAAGCTGACCGTGGCACATGGCTGCTATTGGAAGAAATGCAGCTTTTGCGACGTCAGCCTGGACTACATCTCTCGCTACGACGCCGCTTCGGCGCAGGTGCTGGTCGATCGCATGGAGAAACTGATCGCCGAGAGCGGGCAGACCGGGTTTCACCTGGTCGACGAAGCGGCTCCGCCGAAAGCGCTGAAAGCCATGGCCGAAGAAATCTTGCGACGGGGCTTGAAGGTGAGCTGGTGGGGCAACATCCGTTTTGAAAAAACCTTTACCCCCGAATTGGTCAACCTGTTGGCCGACAGCGGTTGCATCGCGTTGTCGGGCGGACTGGAGGTCGCCTCGGACCGCTTACTGCAATTGATGAAAAAAGGGGTATCGGTACAACAAGTGGCTCGGGTGACTCGCAGCATGGCCGATGCCGGTATATTGGTGCACGCCTACCTGATGTACGGTTTTCCCACCCAAACCGTAGAGGACACGGTGGATGCTCTGGAATACGTGCGCCAGCTGTTCGATGCGGGATGTTTGCACAGCGGGTTCTTTCACCGCTTTGCCTGCACCGTTCACTCACCGGTGGGGCAAGACCCGCAGGCCTATGGCATTGAGTTGTTGCCATTGCCCGAGGGCCGCTTTGCCCGCAACGATGTGGGCTTTGTCGATCCCACTGGTGCCGACCACGACCTGCTGGGGCGGGGCCTGAAGGCCGCGATCTACAACTACATGCACGGCATCGGGCTGGAGCGCGACGTGCGCGAGTGGTTTGATCTGCCGCGCAAACAATGTCCCAGGCCCACCGTAAGGCCTGATGCGGTTCGGCGTTGGTTACAGGAGCTGTGAATGCGAAAGGGCCGCTTACGCGGCCCTTTGCACGCCACAGGCAGAATCAAGACGCCTGCAAAGCGGCGATGCGCTCTTCGAGCGGCGGATGGCTGGCAAACAGCTTGCCCAAACCGCCCGTGATGCCCATGGCGGCCACGCTACTCGGCAGGGCACCGGGTTGCATCTGGCCCAGACGGGCCAGGGCGTTGATCATCGGTTGCTTGCGCCCCATCAAATGCGACGCTCCGCTGTCGGCGCGGAACTCACGCTGACGGCTGAACCAGGCAACGATCATGGCCGCCACAAAACCCAGCACGATGTCAAGCACGATGGTGGTGATGTAGTAACCCATGCCCGGGCCGCTGTTTTGCTCGTCGTTCTTGCGCAAGGCGCTGTCGACCACGTAACCCACGATTCGGCTGAGGAACACGACAAATGTGTTGAGCACGCCCTGGATCAGCGTCAAGGTCACCATATCGCCGTTGGCGATGTGAGCGACTTCATGGGCCAACACAGCCTCGACCTCTTCACGGGTCATGCCTTGCAATAACCCGGTGGATACGGCCACCAGGGCTGAATCCCGAAAAGCCCCGGTAGCAAATGCATTGGGCTCGCCTTCGTAAATGGCCACCTCGGGCATGCCGATGCCGGCTTTGTCGGACAAGCGACGAACCGTATCCACGATCCAGGCCTCGTCGGCCGACTGGGGTTGCGTGATGACCTGTGCGCCCGTGCTCCACTTGGCCATGGGCTTGCTCATCAAAAGCGAGATGATCGCGCCGCCAAAGCCCATGACGAGTGAAAAGCCCAACAAGGCGCCCAAATTGAGTCCGTTGGCCGTCAGGTATCGGTTAACGCCCAACAAACTGGCCACCACACTCAGGACCAACATCACCGCCAGGTTGGTTAGGACGAACAGGACAATGCGTTTCATCGAAATTTCCATGAACAGCCCCACCCTTGGAGCCGATGCCCTGCATGGTAAGGGCGAAGGGGCAGAAATCAAGGGTTCAGCCCTGATCCCCCAAAGGGAGTGGGTGATTAGGTCCAGTGGGCAGCGCCTCTACCCGTGCTGAAAGCTTCGGCGCAGATACTCATCGAAAAGAGGCACCGTGAATGCGATATCCCCATGTGATGGGCTATAAATCATCCCTTTTCTGATGATGGTTGAGCGACGTGGTCCCAGGCTTTGGTGTGTGAGCCCCAAATGCTCGGCCACATCCGACGATCTGTAAGGTCCGGGCCCAAGTGCTGCCATGGCGATGACGTACTCGCGCTCTTTGGGTGTCAATCGATCAAATCGAACTTTGAAGAAACCTTCATCGAGCCGCCGAGTGGCTTCCGCAGAAGCCGTTCGGGCATCTGCCCATTCCACGCGGGCCCCCTTTGCGATGTTCCAGCATTGGTAGCCCCACTCTTGCAGAAAATATGGATAGCCATGGGTATCTTTCAGAACCTCTTCCAAAGCATCATCACTGATGCTTTGGCGCGCGTCTTCAATCGGCTGTTTGATGGCGATCTTCGCGTCCTTGCTTTTCAGGGGGCCTATGGCCGGAAAATGAAACAATCGCTCTGCGTACGATTTTGCGTTTCCTGACAAAGCAGCGACCTGCGGTAAACCAGCACCAAAAAACACGATCGGTAGCCCCCTTTGGCTGACTTTGTGCAAGGCAACGATCAGCGCAGCCAAATCTCTGGACTTCAGGTATTGAACCTCATCAATCAGCAGCGTCCAAGCTTTGCCGGCCTCTTGAGCTGCCTCACCCAACCTGACCATCAACTCGGGCAAATCGTTTTCGATGTCACCAGAATCCGCCACGCCTGGCTCCGGGTCGACAGACAGGGTCATCTCACCGTAGGTCACCTTGAATGTGGCGGCAAAAGATCTCAGCGCACGAATGGCCTGATGTACCTTGGCCTTGGCCTGCTCGCTAAAAGACAGCTTATGCAGCGTCTGATTGATTTTCGGTAACAGCAACTCGGCCAATTCGCGATCTTCTGGGGCCTCGATGAAAGAGGTCAAATGCCCAGATTTTTCTGCCAACTCTTCGATTTGATTCAGCAACACCGTCTTGCCTACACCACGCAATCCCAACAGCATTTGCGATCGACAGTCTCGCCCCATGAGCGCCCGCTCAATGGCTGTTTTTGCTTCATCCAGTATGGCGCCACGCCCAGCCAACTCCGGGGGACGGCTACCTGCACCGGGTGCAAAAGGATTGCGAACCGGATCCATGACCAAGCTCCTGAAAGTCTAATGAAGTTGAAGTAAGTATAAGATGATTCCGCTATACTTATTTATACTTTAGTATATTATTTTAATAATTGATGAGTATCTTTAAAATCATTTTTATCGATCTTTGGCCTGAACACCCCCACATCGTCATAAAACCCGGGCTGCTCGTTGTCGGCCCACCAGCCCGGCAAGCCGAGCACCGGCAGGGGGAGAAAGGGTTTGGTGGCGAGCCAAGGAGCGGTGAGTTGCGCCACCAACGGTTGCTCCATGGCGGTATCGAGCGCCACCGGATTGGTCCCCTCGCCCCAAGCAGGCAGGTCGACCCACAGCACATGGGCGGTGATCGATTTGTAGGGTTGCAGCAGGTTTTCGAGCAGGGCATGGCCAAAGGCGACGACGTGGGTTTGAGCCCACAAGTTGCGCTCGCGGACAAACATCGTCTGCCAGTCGTGCACGCGATGGGCATCGCGCAAGCGTGCAGGACCGCACAGCAGCATGGCGTTTTCGTCCAGCAGCGTGAGCGCATCGCGCACCGGGCCACGGGTGGCCCCGACGCCGCTGGTCGCGATCTGCTCAGCCTGCAAGGAATTGAGGCGTCGCTTGATGGCCGCAAACCTCAGCCAGCACGCGCCATTGAGCAGGTCGTGCAGGTTGTCGCGGGTCGGTACGCAGCCCGTGCGAAAAATGAAGGCCTCATAGGCCTCGCTGGCGGGCAAGTGGGACTGCGGCACAAAGCGCATGCCCTGTGCGCTGTGCCCAGCACCCAGACCGGAGAGGGTCTGGTTGAGGGCCTCGGCCACGCTGGCACCATCGCGCAGGGCCTCCAGGATGGGTTGCAACCACGGTGTCCAAGGTGCCAGCCAGGGTTGGCGGAGGTCGATCGCCTCGGCCAGGGCCAGTGAGCCGGGCGCGGCCGCAGCACTGTCGCGTGTTACGGCATCAGGCGCCAAGGCAACACCTCGCCGCCGCGCAGGGGCTTGAGCTCGGCCTCACCAAAAGGCACCGTGACCGACGAGCGCCAGTCTTGGCGCTGCAAAATGATGCGCCCCGTGTTGCGTGGCAGGCCGTAAAAATCGGGGCCATGAAAGCTGGCGAAGCCTTCCAACCGGTCCAGGGCACCAGCCGCATCAAAGGCTTCGGCATACATCTCGATGGCGGCGTGGGCGGTGTAGCAACCAGCGCAACCGCTGGCGTGCTCTTTGAGCGCCGCCGGGTGCGGCGCGCTGTCGGTGCCCAAAAAGAATTTGGGGCTGCCGCTGGTGGCGGCCTGCACCAGAGCCTGGCGGTGCTCTTCGCGCTTGAGCACGGGCAAGCAGTAGTAGTGCGGGCGCAGCCCGCCAACAAAGATGGCGTTGCGGTTGAACAGCAGGTGGTGCGCCGTGATGGTCGCTGCGACAAAACGGTCGGCCTGCGCGACATACTGGGCCGCCTCGCGGGTGGTGATGTGCTCGAAAACGATCTTCAACTCGGGGAAGTCGCGCCTGAGCGGGATCAGATGGCGGTCAATGAACACCGCCTCGCGGTCAAACAAGTCGATGTCGGCGTTGGTCACTTCGCCGTGCACCAACAGTTTTAAACCATGCTTTTGCATGGCTTCAAGTGTGGCGTAGGTCTTGCGGATGTCGGTCACCCCGGCGTCGCTGTTGGTGGTGGCGCCAGCCGGGTAGAGCTTGAGGGCGACCACGCCCGCTTCGTGGGCTCGCGCGATCTCGTCAGGGGCGAGGTTGTCGGTGAGGTAGAGCGTCATCAGCGGCACAAATGACACCCCCTCGGGCACCGCCTGCAAAATGCGCTCGCGGTAGGCCAGGGCCTGCTGAGCGGTGGTCACCGGCGGCTTGAGGTTGGGCATGATGATGGCGCGAGCGAACTGCGCTGCGGTGTGGGGCACGACGTCGCGCATGGCCGCCCCGTCGCGGACATGCAAGTGCCAGTCGTCGGGCCGGGTCAGGGTAATGGTTTGAATTTGGGGGCTCATGCCCAGATTATGGCAAGCCGCAAGGCCGGTTTGGGCTGCGCCAAGGGCCACCGCTGCAGGCGGGCCTTCATTGCTGCAGGATCTTGGCCAAAAACTCTTTGGTGCGCGTCTGACGGTTTTCCGGGTGGTTGAAAAACTCGTCGCGGCTGCAGTCTTCCAAAATGCGACCGCCCACATCCATGAAAATGACGCGATCACTGACTTTTCGTGCGAAACCCATTTCGTGCGTCACCACCAACATGGTCATGCCTTCTTGCGCCAGGCTCATCATGACCTCCAGCACTTCACCCACCATTTCGGGGTCGAGCGCCGAGGTGGGCTCGTCAAACAGCATGACGATGGGGTCCATGCTGAGCGCACGGGCGAAGGCCACGCGCTGTTGCTGGCCACCCGAGAGTTGGCCGGGAAACTTGTCTTTGTGTGCCATCAGGCCCACGCGGTCCAAGTACTTGAGGCCGCGCTCAAGCGCCTGTTCGGGAGTGCGACCCAGCACCTTGACCTGCGCCAAAATCAGGTTCTCGGTGACCGATAGGTGAGGAAACAACTCGAAGTGCTGAAACACCATGCCCACGCGGCTGCGCAATTGCGGCAGAGGCGTGGCGGGGTCATGCACTGGCGTGCCATCGACCCAGATTTCACCTTGCTGGATGGGTTCGAGCGCATTGATGGTCTTGATCAAGGTGGATTTGCCAGAGCCCGAGGGACCGCACACCACCACCACTTCGCCCTTGGCGACTTGGGTGCTGCAGTTGTTGAGCGCCTGGGCTGGGCCATACCATTTGGAGACGTTTTTGATTTCGATCATGTGTTCTTTCCCCCGGTTTCAGCGCACGATGGCGACCTTGGCTTGCAAATGGCGCACCAGGCTGGACAGCGAGTAGCAAATGATGAAATAAACCACCGCAGCCAACAGGTAGGCCTCTTCAGGCCGACCGTAGATTTTGCCGGCGGTGACAAAGCCTTTGAGCAAATCGTAGGCCCCAATGGCGTACACCAGCGAGGTGTCCTGAAACAAAATGATGGTCTGCGTCAATAGCACCGGCTGCATGTTGCGCAGCGCCTGCGGCAGCACGATGTGGCGCATGTTTTGGGCATAGGTAAAGCCCACCGCCTGCCCGGCCATGACTTGCCCGCGCGGAATCGACTGGATGCCTGCACGCATGATCTCACTGAAATAGGCGGCCTCGAAGGCAATGAAGGTGATCACCGCCGAAATCTCGGCCCCGATGGGCTTGCCGATCGCAAACGGAATCAGCAAGTAGAACCACAAAATAACCATCACCAGGGGAACTGAGCGCATGCCATTGACATAGGCGGTGGCGGGAACGGACAACCAAGGGCGGCCCGATAGGCGCAGCAGCGCCAGTACCGTGCCCAAGACCAAGCCACCCAAGGTGGCCACCACAGTCAATTGGACACTGAAGATCAGACCCTTGAGCAAAAACTTGAAAAACAGGTCGCTGCTGAAAAATGTCAGGTCAAAGTCCACGACTCAATGCCCCCCGCCGGTTTGACCTGCAGCGATGAAGCCTGGCACCCGCGTGCGCCGTTCCACGAGTGCAAACACGCGATTGACGGCAAAGGCTGACGCGGCATACAGCGCCGTGACGGCCAAATAGATTTCGATCCCGCGCGAGGTTTCCTCCTGCGCCTGCATGGCAAACATGGTGAGTTCGGCAATGGACACGGCAAAAGCCACTGAAGAATTTTTCAGCAAGTTCATCGACTCAGAGGTCAGCGGCGGCAAAATGATCCGTAAAGCCATGGGCATGAGCACATAGCGGTACGACTGCCAAGTGGTGAGCCCCATCGCCATGGCTGCATAGCGCTGGCCACGCGGCAAAGCCCCAATGCCCGCCCTGACCTGCTCAGCGATGCGGGCCGATGTAAAGAACCCCAAACCCAGCACCACCAGTAAAAAGCCGGGAAACTGCTGCATGGGCGGAAACAGCCGGGGCAGCACAAAATACCAAAGGAATATCTGCACCAACAAGGGAATGTTGCGAAAGAGCTCGACCCAGACATGGGCCAGACGGCTCAGCCAAGGGCTGTTGGGCAGGGTACGAAATACCCCCACGCCCAAACCAAACAACATGGCCACGACCCAGGCACAAGCCGCGACAGACAGCGTCCAGCCCCAAGCCTCGAACATCCATTCGAGGTAGGTGCGGCCGCCGCCGTCGTCTTGGAGAAATACAGCCCAGTCCCAAAACATCAAAGTGGCCGCTTTTTATTTTTTGACGTAGTCTTCCATGGGCTTGTCGTTCAGACCGGCCCAAGCCGCCTTGGTGATGTCGCTGGCGGGCAAGCCGACTCGGGTGTTCTTGGGCGGAATGGGCTGGACAAACCACTTGTCGTAGATCTTGGCCAACTCGCCGCTTTGGGCCAGTCCACGGATGGTGTCATCGGCGACTTTCTTGAACGCCGGGTCGTCTTTGCGCATCATGATGGCGATGGGCTCGACCGACAACACTTCACCAACGATGCGGAAATCACCCGGGTTTTTGGCGCTGGCAATGTTACCCGCCAAGATTTGGCCGTCCATCACAAAGGCGTCGGCACGTCCCGACTCGAGCAATAGGAAACTCTCGGCGTGGTCTTTGCCATAAACCTCTTTGAAGTCAACGCCGGCACCGCGCTCGTGGCGACGAAGGTGCTGCACCGAAGTGGTCCCAGTGGTGGTGGCGACGTTTTTGCCGTTGAGCTGGTTGATCGAGGTGATGCCCGAGTTGGCTTTCACGGCGATGCGCACCTCTTCCACGTAGGTGGTGACTGCAAAAGACACATCACGCTGGCGGGCAGCATTGTTGGTGGTCGAGCCACACTCGATGTCCACCGTGCCGTTTTGGGTCAGCGGGATGCGGTTTTGGGAGGTGACCGAAACATAGTTGGTTTGCAGCTTGCGACCCACGGCCTTTTCAGCCTGCTCGATGATGCGCTGGCAAATCTCGACGTGGTAGCCGGCGTACTTGCCGTCGCCCAAGGTGTAGGACAAAGCACCGGAAGAGTCGCGCACACCCATGGTGATGGTGCCCGATGCCTTGACTTTTTCAAGGGTGTTGGCCGAGGCGACAAAAGGGGTGGCCAGCAGGGCAGCGCAAGCCAGGGACAAAAGCTGCTTTTTCATCTTAAAAACCTCATGGATAAGAGCAAAATCCCATCTTAAACCAAAAACAAAGGTTTGAGTATGAAGGGCCGACTCGACTCAAGGTCAATCCGAGCTGGCCCCAGGGTTTCCCCTGAAATCGCTTGAGCATCGGGTAGCATTCACAGCCCCAAGACCATGAAAATCGTTCACACCCTCAAAGAATTGCGCCAGGCCTTCGAACCGGTCCAAGCGCGCGTGCTGGTTCCCACCATGGGCAATCTGCATGAAGGCCATTTGCGGCTGATCGACACCGCGCGCCGCCACGGCCAGCAGGTGGTGGCCAGCATCTTCGTCAACCGGCTGCAATTCGCCCCGAACGAAGACTTTGACCGCTACCCACGCACCCTGGAGCGCGATTGCGAACTGTTGGCCGGTCGTGGCTGCGATCTGGTCTTCGCACCGACCGAGGGCGAGCTCTATCCCCTGCCACAGTCCTACAAGGTCCACCCCGACCCGGTGTTGGCCAATATCTTGGAGGCGCACTTCCGACCCGGATTTTTCACTGGGGTGTGCACGGTGGTCATGAAGCTGCTAGGTTGTGTCCAACCCGATGTAGCGGTCTTTGGTCAAAAAGACTACCAGCAGTGGCGCATTATCGAGCGCATGGTGCATCAATTCGCTCTGCCTACTCGCATCGTGGGTGAGCCCACCTGCCGGGCTGACGATGGATTGGCGCTGAGCTCGCGCAACGGCTACCTGAGTCCACCAGAGCGGGCGCAAGCAATTGAGCTTTACGCACAACTGCGCGCCATTGCTCAAGCGGTGCAAACCGCCCCAGCCGGCCGCCTTGACATGCAGGCACTGGAACACAAGGCCACTATGGCGCTACAAACCAACGGCTGGCAAGTGGACTACATCACGCTGCGCCGCCGCATGGATTTGTTGCCACCGACCCCAGATGAGTCCATTTTGGGCCAAAGCGTGGTGCTGGCCGCCGCGCGACTGGGCGCCACCCGGCTGATCGACAACCTGGAAGTCTGAGCACCGCACTCGCCCAGACGGGCGAGTGTTTTCACATATTGCGGCGGTACTGGCCACCCACCTCGAACAATGCGTGGGTGATCTGACCCAATGAGCAGCAACGCACTGCGTCCATCAGAGCTTCGAACACATTGCCGTTTTCGATCACAGCCTGCTTGAGTCGCGCGAGCTGCACCGGTGCCTGATCGGCCTGCCGAGCGTGGAAATCGCGCAGTCGCTTGAGCTGGCTTTGTTTTTCTTCCTCGGTGCTGCGGGCCAATTCCAGCGCTTCGGGGACCGGGTCACCTTTGGGATTTCGGAAGGTGTTGACGCCGATGATGGGGTACTCGCCGGTGTGCTTGAGCATCTCATAGTGCATGCTCTCGTCTTGAATGCGGCCACGTTGGTAGCCGGTCTCCATGGCGCCCAAAACACCGCCGCGCTCGGCGATGCGGTCGAACTCAACCAGCACGGCTTCTTCGACCAACTCGGTGAGTTCGTCGATGATGAACGCCCCTTGGTTGGGGTTCTCGTTTTTGGCCAAGCCCCATTCGCGATTGATGATCAGCTGTATGGCCATGGCCCGACGCACCGAGTCTTCGGTGGGGGTGGTGATGGCCTCATCAAAGGCGTTGGTGTGCAAGCTGTTGCAGTTGTCGTAGATGGCGATCAAGGCTTGCAGCGTGGTGCGGATGTCGTTGAACTGAATTTCCTGCGCGTGCAGGCTGCGGCCACTGGTTTGGATGTGGTACTTGAGCTTTTGGCTGCGTTCGTTGGCACCGTACTTCTCTTTCATGGCCACCGACCAGATGCGTCGCGCCACGCGGCCCAACACGGTGTACTCAGGATCCATGCCGTTGCTGAAGAAGAAGGACAGGTTGGGCGCAAAATCGTCGATGTGCATGCCACGCGCCAAGTAGGCTTCCACAAAAGTGAAGCCGTTGGAGAGCGTGAACGCCAATTGGCTGATGGGGTTGGCCCCGGCCTCGGCGATGTGATAACCGCTGATCGACACACTGTAGAAGTTGCGCACCTGATGGTGAACAAAATACTCGGCGATGTCGCCCATCACCTTCAGGCTGAATTCGGTGCTGAACAGACAGGTGTTCTGACCTTGATCTTCCTTGAGGATGTCCGCCTGCACAGTTCCACGCACGTTTTGCAGCACCCAGGCCTTGATTTTGGCCGTTTCAGTGTCGGTGGGCTCGCGGCCGTTGTTGGCCTTGAACTTGGCGACTTGCTGATCGATGGCGGTGTTCATGAACATCGCCAAAATGGTCGGTGCCGGGCCGTTGATGGTCATCGATACGCTGGTGGCCGGGTCGCACAGGTCAAAACCATCGTAGAGCACCTTGAGGTCATCCAGGGTGGCGATGCTCACGCCCGAATTGCCCACCTTGCCGTAGATGTCGGGGCGCTCGTCGGGTTCGTGGCCGTACAGAGTGACCGAGTCAAAGGCCGTGGACAGGCGCTTGGCTGGCATTCCTTCAGAGAGGAGTTTGAACCGGAGGTTGGTCCTGAAGGCATCGCCTTCGCCAGCAAACATGCGTGTCGGGTCTTCGTTCTCGCGTTTGAAGGCGAAAGTCCCGGCGGTGTAAGGGTAGCTGCCGGGGACGTTTTCCAGCATCAACCACTTCAGGCGCTCGCCGTCATCCTCGTAGCGCGGCAGAGCGACTTTGCGGATCTTGTTGCCGCTGAGCGTGGTGTGGATGAGCGCTGTGCGGATTTCCTTGTCGCGAATTTTCACCACGTACTCGTCGCCGGCGTAGGCCTGTTGCATGTCATCCCACTGAGCCAATAATTTGCGTTCGGCCGCGCCCAAATACTGCTCGCGACTGGCCGCCAGATCCAGGGCCGCCTCGCTGGCCTTGGGTTTGTCGGGCTTGCTCTCGGCCAGCATGCGGGCAGCGGCGCGCAATTGCTGGATCTCGCGAGCCAAAGCGGCTTGCTGGGCGACGCGCTTTTTGTAGCCGCGCACGGTGTCGGAAATCTCGGCCAGGTAACGTGTGCGTGCAGAAGGGACGATGACAATTTGCTGGGTGCTGTGACGGTTGCTGACCAGAGGCAATCGGCCCTCTTTCAAGGGCAAGCCCAGTTCACGCAAACGCGGGGCCAGGGCTTGAAACAGCGCGGTCACGCCATCATCGTTGAAGCGGGCCGCCATGGTGCCGAAAACCGGCATCTGCTCGGTGGGTGTAGTCCAGGCCTCTTTGTTGCGCTGGAACTGCTTGGCCACGTCGCGCTGCGCATCGGCGGCACCCTTGCGGTCGAATTTGTTGATGGCGACGAACTCGGCAAAGTCGAGCATGTCGATTTTTTCGAGCTGACTGGCTGCGCCGAACTCGGGCGTCATGACATACACCGGAACATCGACGTGCGGCACGATGGCTGCATCCCCCTGCCCGATGCCCGAGGTCTCGACCACCACCAAGTCAAAACCGGCACATTGGGCGGCAACGATCACATCGGGAAGGGCGGCGCTGATTTCACTGCCAAAGTCACGCGTGGCCAGGCTGCGCATGAAGACGCGCGGGCCCTGGCTCCAGGGGCCGATGGCGTTCATGCGGATGCGGTCACCCAGTAAAGCGCCGCCGCTTTTGCGACGCGAGGGGTCGATGGAGATCACGGCCACGCGCAGGCGGTCGTCTTGATCCAGGCGCAAACGCCGCACCAGCTCGTCGGTCAGCGAAGACTTGCCGGCGCCACCGGTGCCGGTAATGCCCAGCACGGGTGCCTTGTGTTGTTTCGCTTGCTGGCGCATAGCGGCCAGCAAATCGGGGTCAGCTTGACCATTCTCCAGCGCCGTCATCAGTTGCGCCAGACGGCGCCAAGCCAATGCGTCGTGACCCTGTATGTCTTTGAGATGTTTGGGCGCGTGCGAGGACAAATCCTGGTCGCAGCGCATGATCATCTCGCCGATCATGCCCTGCAAGCCCATGCGTTGGCCATCTTCAGGGGTGTAGATGCGCGCCACGCCGTAGTCGTGCAATTCCCGAATCTCGGCCGGCACGATGACGCCACCGCCACCGCCAAACACTTGAATGTGGGCCCCGCCGCGCTGGCGCAACAAATCCACCATGTACTTGAAGTACTCGACGTGGCCGCCTTGGTATGAGCTGACGGCAATGCCTTGAGCGTCTTCTTGCAAGGCGGCGGTCACAACCTCGTCGACCGAACGGTTGTGACCCAGATGGATCACCTCGGCACCCATGCTTTGCAATATGCGACGCATGATGTTGATGGCTGCGTCGTGACCGTCAAACAAACTGGCGGCGGTGACAAAACGCACCTTGTTCTTGGGTCGGTAATTGGCCAGGGCTTGGTACTCGGCGGACAGGTCGGTCATGCTCGTTGCTCCATGGGATCAGCCAACCATTTTGCGACAGGGTCAGGCCAAATCCAAATTGACGTTTACGTAAACGTCAATCATAAGGGATATGATTTGGTTTTGCCAGAAAAAACCCCCCAAGGGACGACCCAATCAAAAGGCCGGTCTTGGGGGTCAACGGAGAACTTACTTTGGCTTACTTGCCGTAGAGGTAGTTTGGCAACCACAGGGTCAGGCTGGGCCAGAGGTACATCAACACCATGCACAGGATGACGATGAGCATGTAAGGCATCATGCCGGCAAAGATCTGGTTGATGGTCACATGCGGTGGCGAAACTCCCTTCAGGTAGAAAGCTGACATGGCCACAGGTGGTGACAGGAAAGCGGCCTGCAAGTTCACGAATACCAAAACCCCCCACAGGATGGGATCGATCTGGAAGTGCGCCAACAGGGGCAAGAAGATGGGGACAAAGATCACGATGATCTCGGTCCACTCCAGGGGCCAACCCAGGATGAAAATCACCGCCTGCGAAAGCAGCAGGAACTGGATGGGCGAGAGGTTGAGACTCATCACCCACTCCTCCACCAGGCGCTGACCACCCAGGATCGCGAACACTGCCGAAAACAGGGCCGACCCAACGAACAACCAGCACACCATCGAGGTGGTCTTGGCGGTGAGGAATACGGCCTCCTTGATGCGCTGGAAAGTCAGGGTACGAGCTTGCCAAGCCATCAGGAAGGCACCGGCAGCCCCGACCGCAGCGGATTCTGTGGCGGTGGTGATGCCAAACAAAATCACACCCAACACCACCAAGGTCAGCACGGTCAGAGGCATGACCGAGCGCACCAGCATATCGAGAATCTCAAACTGCTCGGCATCGAACTCCTTGTAGTACCAAATCAGCAGACCCAGCACGAATAAGCAGGTGATGGCAAAACCCGTATAAAAAGACTCGGGCACCGGCTCTTGCGTGGGAGGCGGTGGCGCGTCATCGGCGCCCATGGCCTGCAATGGTTCGTCTTCGCCCGAACCAGGCGGTGCTTGCACCCCATCGGCTTGGGCTCCGGGAGGCAATTGGACACCATCCGCGGCGGCACCCGGCGGCTCCTGAAGCCCTGAGTCAGACGCACCCGGCGGCTCCTGAACGCCACCATTGGAGGACAGGGATCCTTGGATATCGGATGCGCTGGCGGGCGGTTCTTGGACGCCGCCGGATGAAGCAGGAGCCTCGGTTTTTTGGGTCGCGACCACAGCCGGCTCGGCGTCTGGTTGTGAATGAATGACCACGTACCACCAAACCGCACCCAGACTGACGACGGCCAACCATAAAGGCACCAACGCAGTCAAAAGACTTTGCAACATCAAGCCCCAACCCAACTTCATCTGATGGGTGCTGGCTGCGCTGGCTTTGCCTGGTGCTAAGCTGGCCTTGAACAAAGCGGGCAGCATGCGTTGAGAATACAAATCTGCAACGGTCTGGACCCAAGGGCGAATCGGAGCCTGGAGTTGCTCGAGGGGCAACTTGGGTGCGACTTTGGGGTTGATGAGCACCCAACCAATCACGTAGACCAAGTAAAGGAAGGCAAGGAAAAAGCCAGGGAACATGGCAGCGGCGTACAGTTTCACCACCGACTGGCCGGCCACGGCTGCGTAGACGATGATCATCACTGAGGGCGGAATCAAGATGCCCAGAGTGCCTCCAGCGGTGATCACACCTGAGGCCAAGCGCGTGTCATAGCCGGCATTGAGCATGGGCCGCATGGCGATCACACCCATTAGCACCACCACAGCCCCCACCAACCCCGAAGCGATGCCCCAGAAGGTACAAATCACCAAGGTTGTGACAGCCAATGAGCCCGGCAAACGACGGAAGGCCAACTGAACGCTGTGGAACATGCGGTCGACCAAGGCGCCGCGCTCCATGATGTAGCCCATGAGCACGAACAAAGGAATCGACAACAGGGTATCGTTGGTCATGGCCCCGAAGGTGCGCTGAACCATCAGGTTGAAAATTTTGTTGTCGAGCCAAGGCTGAGACGGATCGTAAAAGGCAGCAAAGCCAAAGCCCATGCCCAAACCCATCAGGGTGAAGGCGGTGGGGAACCCCATCAAGATCACCACCACGACCAGACACAGCATGGTCAAACCCAGTGCGGGATCGCTCATCGTTGACCTCCACCGGTGGCGCGCTGGTGCGCTGATTCTTCGATCTGTTTGGCTTTGGCGATGGCCTCGGCACGGGCCTCCTCGTCGACATAAGTACTGCTGGCCAATTGTTGCTCGACGACGTCGATTTCATTGGCGTCTTTCATGCGCTCGAGCCACTCGCCAGTGCGCAGACAGACCACGCAACGAAGCACTTCGGCCAAGCCCTGCAACAAAACGATGGCACCTGCCACAGGTATCACGCTCTTGAACGGGTACAGGGGCAGTGGATCGGCGTTGAAAGTCTGTTCGTTGATGGCCCAAGAATCGGCGGCGTAGGTGTAACCGGCATAAGTCAAGGCAATCACACCAGGAAAGAAAAAGATGATGTAGAGCACCAGATCCAACGAGGCCTGGGTGCGCGGCTTGGCGCTTCCATAAAAAAAGTCGCCGCGCACATGACCGCCCTGACTCAGGGTGTATGCCCCGCCCATCATGAACAGGGTGCCGTACATCATGTTGCTGGCATCAAAAATCCAAGCCGTCGGGGCATTGAGCGCATAGCGCTTGAACACCTCGATGACCACCATCAGCATCAGGGCCACGATCAGCCAGGCGAAGGCTTTGCCCACCCAGGTGCTGATGCGGTCTGCCGTTAAAAGCAGGTTTTGCACAGACATTTTGGTAAACCAACGTAAAGTTGAATGGATTCAAAAAAAAATGCCCACCCAGAGCCCCGGGTGGGTCTTTGATTCGAGAGCCTGAATTACACGATCAGGCTTTTTTCTTGGCGAAATAGTGATTGTAGGCCATCTTGAAGTCGACCATGTAGTCGTTTTGCCATTGACCGGCTCGGGCAGCGTAAGCACGCTGGGACTCGAGCACCTTTTTGAACAGTGCGTTCTCGCCGGCTTTCTTGTTGATGACTTTGTCCCAAGCGGCCAACTGCGCGCGCAACACCGAGTCAGGGGTTTTGTAGAACTTGATACCCTGCTTCTTCATCTCTTCATAGTCCTTCGAATTGCGATCAATCGCTTTCCAGGACATGTCGGCGGAAGACGCTTGCACGGCCACATCGATGATGGTGCGCAGTTCGGCAGGCAAGCCGTTGAGCTTGGTCTTGTTGAACAGGATTTCGAACTGTTCACCCGACTGGTGAAAGCTTTGCAACATACAGTTCTTGACCACATCGGGGAAGCCCAGCACGCGGTCGGAAGTGGCGTTGTTGAACTCGGCCGCATCGATGAGGCCACGGTCAAGCGCAGGGACGATCTCGCCACCGGGCAAGGGGTTGACGGCGGTGCCCATTTCGGTGAACACATCCACGGCCAGTCCCACGGTACGAAACTTCAGGCCCTTCATGTCTTCCACTTTGGCCACGGGCTTCTTGAACCAACCCAGGGGCTGGGTGGGCATGGGCCCGTAGAGATAAGAGACGACATCGATGTTGAGCGAGGCGTAAATTTCTTCCAGCAGGGCCTTGCCACCGCCGTAGTTGTGCCAAGCCAGAACCATGTTGGGATCCATGCCAAAGGCCGGGCCCGATCCCCACAGGGCCAGCGCCGAGTTCTTGCCGTAGTGGTAAGCCACCACGCCGTGGCCACCATCAAGAGTGCCCTTGTTCACAGCGTCGAGCAACTGGAATGCGGGCACCACAGCACCAGCAGGCAGCACTTCAATCTTCAAACGGCCAGCAGCCATGTCATTGACACGCTTGGAAAAGTCGTTGGCATATTCGTGGAAAATGTCCTTGGCGGGCCAGGTACTCTGGAAACGCAGCGACACGGTTTGAGCGCGCGACACCATGGGGGCGCTCATCGCACCTGCGGCAATGGCGGCACCCTTGAGCATGCTGCGGCGGGCGGTTTTCTTTTGCTCGGACATTTGAACTCCTGTAAATGACTTAAGAAATCGGGTTTTTCACCCGAATTTTCGAGATGAGGATGAATTCTTGTCCATCCACGGCCAGCACATAGAGGGTAAACCCTTGGCGTGGGGTTATTGGGAGAATTGGAGGAAATTGGGGTCAGAAATTGGGGTCAGACCCCAATTATTTAATTATTTAAGTTTTATGATGTATTACTTTAGACGAGTCCGAGGCAATCCATGAACACGCTGCGAGACGAAGAAAAAAAACGTGCCCTGCTCTCCAGATTGGCCCGAGTCGAAGGTCAATTGCGAGGTGTCCAAAAATTGATCGATGAAGACGCCGATTGCGAAAAAATCGCTCAACAACTCACCGCAGCACGCAAAGCCTTAGATAAATCGTTCTATTCCATGGTCGCATGCATGATCGAAGAGGGACGCACCCCGGTTGATCAAGTCACGAACATGTTGGTGAAATTCTCCTAAGACCATGAGTGATTCCGCACCAAAGGATGTGCGCCTTGCTGCTGGCTATGCTGGCGACTTGTCCCCCGAATTGGCATGGGAATGGGTACGGTCTGGCCGCGCCTTGCTGGTCGACGTACGCACCGACGCCGAGCGCGAATGGGTCGGTTTTGTGCCCGGCGCCCTGCCCTTGGCCTGGAAACAATGGCCTGGAATGGCATTGAACCCCGCTTTTGATGATGGCGTGCGAGAAGCCGCCACGTCCGGGCAGGCATTGTTGATGTTGTGCCGAAGCGGCGTGCGCTCGATTGCCGCCGCGCAGCGCGCCACGCAGTTGGGCGCGCAGGCCTACAACGTGCTCGAAGGTTTCGAAGGCGACCCCAACGCCGACGGACACCGGGGTCGTTTGGGCAGCTGGCGCTTGCGCGGCTTGCCCTGGAAACAAAACTGATTCCTAACCATGAAGGTCGCCCCAGATCTCTCGGCTTTGCTCATGGATATCGCGGCACGGGAGAGCGAACTGATCGGGCTGACGCAAGAACTGGTGCGTATCCCCACCGTGAACCCACCGGGAGATGCCTACGAGGCATGCGCGTGCGCCTTGGGCGAGCGTTTGCGCCGACGCGGCTTTGCGGTGGAATACATCCGGGCGTTGGGAGCCCCAGGCGACAGCGCCAGCCATCCACGCATGAATGTGGTGGCGCGGCGCGAGGGCAGACATGACGGACCCTGTGTGCACTTCAACAGCCACATCGATGTGGTTGAAGCCGGCTCGGGCTGGGCTTTCGACCCCTTTGGCGCCGAATTGCGTGACGGTCGCATTTATGGACGCGGCACCTGCGACATGAAGGGCGGCTTGGCCGCCAGCGTGGTGGCCTGCGAGGCGCTGCTCGATTGGGCCGGCGACGATTGGCCCGGCGCGATTGAAATCAGCGGCACGGTGGACGAGGAGTCGGGCGGGTTTTCGGGGGTGGGCTATCTGGCCAAGCGAGGTCATTTCTCGCAGCCCCGCGTGGACCATGTGATCATCCCCGAGCCATTGGGGGTCGATCGAATTTGTCTGGGCCATCGCGGCGTGTGGTGGGCCGAGGTGGAAACTCGGGGTCGCATCGCCCATGGCTCCATGCCTTTTTTGGGGGACAGCGCGATTTTGCACATGAGCGCTTTTTTGCGCCGCATCGAAGACGAGCTGATGCCTCGTTTGGCGCAGCGCCGCACCGCCGAACCGGTTGAGCCCCCAGGCGCGCGAGTCAGTACCCTCAATGTCAATAGCGTGCATGGTGGTCAGGTCGAGCAACGCTATGCGCTCAATGCCAACGGCGAGCCCAGCGGTGACCTGCCTACACCAGTGGTGGCACACCGTTGTACCGCCGTGCTCGATCGCCGCTTCATCGCTGAAGAGCAACTGGAAGACGTCAAGCGCGAGATCATCGACATGCTCGACGAGTTGCAACGCACCAGACCGGGTTTTGACTACGGCGTGCGCGAGATCATGTCCTTCGTGCCCTCTGCCACGCCACGCGAGGCGCCTGTGGTGCAGGCCACGGCTCGCGCCATCTCCCGAGTCTTGGGACGCGAGCCCAGCTACATTGCCAGCCCCGGCACTTACGACCAAAAGCACATCGTTCGAACCGGCGGCTTGCGCGACTGCATCGCCTATGGCCCCGGCATCCTCGACTTGGCCCACCAACCCGACGAATACGTTGCCGTGGATGACCTGGTTCAATCGGCCCAGGTCATGGCGCTGGCCGCGTGGCGGTTGCTCAATGCTGATTGAACAGGCGCTGCACCAGCGCAGATTCGCAGACCTTGAATACAAAATAAAAGAACACCGCTGACGCGGCTTGACAGATCAGGGTCAAGATCTGCGAAAAGGCGCCCTCTTGCAGCGCCAACCAGCCGTGCTCTCGAATCAGCGAAAAATTGGCCAGGGTCAGCTCAACCAATTTGAGAGACAGCACCCCAAAAGCAATAAAGCTCACGACCATGATGACGAATGTGCACAGCCAATGCCGTTGCGACCAAAAATGTATGCGGGTATTGCCCGAATAACCGGCCATGATCAGCGCACCATCTGGGTCAAAGACGCGTCGTACGGTAACAAGCGCCCGAAGGTCAAGAGCGCCATGCAAACGATCAACAGCCCCCATGCAATGCCCAAGTATTTTTTGATTTGTAAGAGTTTCATTTGCGCCTTAGGGATCAGAAACCCCTATTTTCGCGTATTTTTATTTCAATCGAAAAACGCTGCAGCAAGACCTCAACCCAAGACACCTCCCAGCCCACCAGTCGGCAGCGATGCGCTAATTACAGAAATTGGGGTCACAGAAATTGGGGTCAGACCCCAATTTCTGTGAAGTGAATTGCAATGCAGCAAGGCTGGCATACAAGCCCCCTTGAGCAATCAATTGCGCGTGGGTGCCTTGCTCGACCAATCGGCCATGGTCGAGGACCCAGATCAGATCGGCGCGTTGAACGGTGGCCAGTCGGTGCGCGATGACCAAGGTAGTGCGGCCCACCATGGCTTGTTCCAGAGCCGCCTGGACCATGTGTTCGCTTTGGGCATCGAGGGCGCTGGTGGCTTCGTCCAACAGAAGCAAGGGCGCGTTCTTCAGCATGGCGCGAGCAATGGCGATGCGTTGGCGCTGACCGCCCGAGAGCCGCACGCCGCGATCGCCCAAATCGGTGTCATAGCCCTGCGGTAAGTCAATGATGAAGTCGTGCGCATGGGCGGCCCGGGCCGCAGCAATGACATCGTCATGACTGGCTTCTGGTCTGCCATACAAAATGTTTTCGCGCACTGTACCCGTGAAAACCACCGGGGTTTGGGGTACCAGCGCGATGCGATCGCGCAGATCGGCCAGTTTCATATGCTCCAAGGGTACGCCGTCCAGCAACAAGCTGCCATGCTGCGGGTCGTGAAAACGCATGATCAGATCGAACAGCGTGGTTTTGCCCGCACCGCTGGGCCCAACCACCGCCACAGTCCGGCCGGCATCGACTTCACCGCTGAGCCCATCGAGCGCCCAAACGCCGGATCGGCTGGGGTAGTGGAAGCGCAAACGATCGAGCGTGAGGCTGGCACCGTCTGAGGGCCAAGACACAGTTTGAACTTGCTTCGACTCAACCACAGTGGACTGTGCGTGCAACAACTCCATCAGTCGCTCGGTCGCGCCGGCAGCGCGCAACATGTCGCCGTAGGTCTCGCCAAGCACCGCAAAGGCGCTGGCCAACAAAATGACATAGAACACGGTTTGACCCAGCACGCCGACACTGAGGCTACCCTGTCTGACGGCTACGGTGCCCATGAACAAACCCCACAGCAACACGGCGCTGGACGCCATGATGACGAAGCCGACCAACACGGCGCGGGCGCGGGTCCGGCGCAGCGCGGTAGCCATGGCACTGAGCGCACGTTGGTCGAAACGGTCGGCCTCGCGCGATTCGGCGGTATAGCTTTGGACGACGGGAATGGCATTGAGTACTTCACCGGCCAGCGCACTGGCATCGGCCACCCGGTCTTGGCTGGCTCGCGACAAACGCCGCACACGTCGACCCAACAAGACCGCCGGCATGACCACCAGAATCAGCACGCCCAGCACTTGCATCATGAGCATGGGATTGGTGATGACCAACATGGTCATGGCCCCCACTCCCATCACCAGATTGCGCAAACCCATGGAAAAAGAAGAGCCCACCACGGTTTGCACCAAGGTGGTGTCGTTGGTCAATCTTGAAAGCACCTCACCGGATTGGGTGTTTTCAAAGAAAGTGGGGTTTTGCTTCAACACATGGCGATAAACCGCGTTGCGCACGTCGGTGGTGATGCGCTCGCCCAACCAACTGACGGTGTAGTAACGCGCGGCAGAAAACACCGCCAAAGCCACGGCCACCAAGAACAGACGCAAAAATCCTTGTGCCAAATCGGCATCAGATACTCCGGCGGCCATGCCATCATCGATGAGGTGTCGCAAGGCCCAGGGAAAGGCCAATGTGGCCGCAGCGGCCAAGAGCAGGAACACGCCCGCCAAAGCCAAGGAGCCTCGATAGGGTTTTAAAAAAGGGAGCAGGCCCGAGAGAGCGACAGGGTTAGCCATGCGGCCTAGCATAGCGGCTTTGGCTCTCCCCTTGATTCGAAGTCGAGTTGACGGTGACAATGTGGTCCAACACCAAAGACACGTCTTGGTACAGATTGGCTCTGACCTCTCCTTGCGCTTTGGCCACATGCGCAGTGAAATCGGCGTATTCCAAGCCTTGCACCATGTTGGCCATGGCCTGAGCCACGGCGTCACGGTCGGCTCTGGCGCGAAAGGTTTTTTGGTCGATTGGATCGACAGTGACTTTGCCTAAACCTGGCAGATAACACTTGCGCAATGCAACCAAGTCGGCTTCCAGTCGCGCACTCAGCGTGAGGGTGTTGCTTTTTTGGTCAGCAGGTCGCTGGGTGACACCAAACACCCCAATGTGCGTGATCAACCACATGAAACACTCCAGAGTGAGACATGCCCCGATACAGCCCTTGGGGCCAACACATGATCATTCGTGAGCCAACTTCAACGTGACCACACCAGCCACGATGAGGGCCACGCCCAAATACCGGCCAATGTTGGCCGGATCACCATAAAACCAAACCCCAACAAAAAATGTACCCGCCGCACCCATGCCTGTCCACACCGCGTATGACGTGCCCAATGGAATGTCTCGCTGAGCCAGCCACAGCAACACGCCGCTGATCGTCATGCACACCAAGGCCATGACCACACCCAATACCTTGGTATGTTCTTCTTGCGCCAACTTCAGCCCCACAGGCCACCCTATTTCGAATAGACCGGCCAACAGCAAATAAACCCAAGCAATGACATGCGCTCCAGTGTTGTGTGATCTCAGGCATGATAGACAGAGCGTTCAACAATACGGGCATACGGGTCATGACCTACTCCCAGAATCTCAGCGCATGGAATGCAGGCCGACCAGATTGGGCTTCATGTGTTCTCCTTATCGCTCTTGTTCCTGATTGGAATCTGCGACCCTGATTTTGGATCGTCTCGGCCCGCGTTCAGTCGTACATGGCCTTGTTTTTGCTGAGGCGATACAGTCCCCAAGCGATGCGATAAACGCACCAAAGCAGGGTCAGCCCCATGAATAACACACCGATGCTGAAAAAGATGGTGATGACCCCCATGGACAGGCCGAACAGAGCCACCCAGAACGTGCGGATTTGCCACTGCATGTGGCTCTCGAAGATGGTGCCCGTCACTCCATGGATCTTGATGTAATCGATGAACAGCGCCACCAAAGCGGTCAGGCCCAGCGTTGGTATGGACAGCACGTACAAGATGTACAAACCTTGTGTCCAACGCTTCCAAATCTTGAACCGCTCTGGCTCCAAGTACTGATCCATGACTGACCTCGAATGGGGTGCGGCGATACAGTGGCATCACCAAGAAGAATGGGGGGCGATAAAAAGTACCCCGAAACCAATAATATACACCCTATTAGTTATTTTATATTAATTATGTTTTGATCGGTATTCTTTAAAAGGGTCGAGTGGCTGTTCTGCTTGGGCTTCAACGAATCCGTGTGGCCGATGCCAAAGCCTGAATGCTGGCCCGGTCGGATTCGGTCATGGTCAGGGTGAACAAGATCCGCCCTGGAGTTTCAGGGATCGACCAGACATAAGAGAAGGTGTGTCGGCGTTCGGCGCCCTCGCCCATCCAAACGTCATCGATCAAGGTGGAAACATAGGGGAGCGGCGCCCGGGCCACCAGCAACTTGAACAGGTGCTCGGTATCCTGCATGGCCGTACGGCGTCCAAACAGCGCGCAAAAATCTTTTTGCGCCCAAATGATCAACACCATATTGCCCTCGTTCTCGACCGAGGGCACATACCAGGCATTGCCCACTTGACCGCTGAGAAAATCGAAAGCCTGGGCTGGGGGCAAAGAGCGAAAACGCTTGTTCAGTCGGGTGCGCCAAGACTGCAGGTCATCGAGTTGGGTCAAACAGTGGTCGTGAAAGTTTTTGGCGAAGTCAAGCGAGCGACTGTCTGGCGATAAGTGGACAGACGGAGCAGGCTTGGATTCGGGCGCCTGCGCCCAGACCGTTGCACCGCAAGCCATGGCCAACCCGGCCAGCGATCCTGTCCACAGACGGTTGATCCATCGGCAGGCCATAAGCATGAGGGTCTGACCTGAAGGTGTTTTAAAGCAGAGCGGTCAGCATGGTCGGACCGCCTCGAAGCGTTCGAGCTGGAGGTCGAGGTAGGCCCAGCTTGGGCCTCTGCCGGCCAAGTTGAATGTCACTTGGTCGCAACGGCAAGAACAGAAATGGGAAGGATTCATGGGGTTTTTTGAGTCTCAGAATGTGGGGCCAATGACCTGATCAATTGGGGCGCTCAATGTCATCATTTGGTATTATTTTGGGGCATGCTTTGCGTTTTATCAATGCCTCTTGTCGCCATGGCTGCGTCTCGCCTGAGGCAAAGAAATGTTTTAAGGCGGCTTCGGTTGGAAAATGGGGGGCGAATCGCTGTTTTGGCTTCATCGACCCACGGGTTGAATTGCGCGAGAGGCGCTTCGATTCAGACTTCAGCCCAGCCCCGGTGGTACCACCGCAAGCCAATCCCCGATGGCTTGTTCGTACATGTGGGCCAGTTGCAGCAGGGCGAAGTCGCCCTGGGGTTTGCCGATCAATTGCAAACCCATGGGCAGTCCGCCGGGGCCAAAACCGGTGGGCACGCTGATGCTGGGCAGCCCGGCCAAGGTGGCATAGATGACCACTTCCATCCAGCGGTGGTAGGTATCCATGGCCACCGGGCCGTTGGCGGTATGGATGGTTTGTGGCCAGCGCATGGTTTTGTCAAAAGGCCAAACCTGGGCGCTGGGCAGCGCCAGTACATCAAATTGCTCGAACATCTTGAGCATGCCCTGGTAGAAAGCGCTGCGCTGCACGCTGGCGGCCATGAACTGGCCGGCGCTGATGCCTTGTCCTTGGTCGTACTCCCACTGCGCTTCGGGTTTGACTTGAGCGCGCATGTCGGGGTTTTGCATGAATGGGGCCAAGCGGCTGGCAACCAGCACTTTGCGCCATGCCAACCAGGTTTCCCAGACCTGCTCGGGCGGGGTGTTCAAACAGGTGGTATCGACCACGCAACCCAGAGTTTGCAAGCGACCCAAACCAGCTTCGCAGGCCTGCAACACGCCAGGTTCGGTGGCCAGGTAACCGTTCAAATCGCCCAACCAACCCACACGCAGGCCCGCGACATCGAGGTTGAGGTCATTGGTGAAGACGCTGGGGTCGGCACCCAAAGACAGTGGCGCGCGGGGATCGGGGCCGGCCTGGGTTGAGAGCAGCAGGGCCAGATCGGCCACATGGCGCCCCATGGGGCCATCGGTGGGCATTTGCGAGACATAGATGTCGTTGGTGGGCACGCCCGGCACGCGCCCTTGCGAGGGTCGCATGCCAAAAATGTTGTTCCAACCCGCCGGGTTGCGCAAGCTGCCCATGAAGTCGGAGCCATCGGCCACCGGTAACATGCGCAAAGCCAGGGCCACGGCCGCGCCCCCGCTGCTGCCACCGGAGGTCTTGCTGGGATCGTAGGCGTTAGCGGTGGTACCAAAGACTTCGTTGAAACTGTGCGAACCCAAGCCAAACTCGGGCACATTGGTTTTGCCGATGACGATGGCGCCGGCACGGCGGATGCGCGCGACCATGGCAGCGTCTTCACTGGGCACGTTGAGTTTCATCAGCGGTGAGCCCAAAGTGGTGGTGATGCCGGCGGTGGCTGCCAGGTCCTTGATGGCGATGGGCAAGCCATGCATCCAACCCATAGATTGACCACGGGCCAATAGGGCGTCGCGTTCTTCGGACTGACGCAACAACTGTTCGGTGTTTTGCAAATTGATGATGGCCAAGTGACGCGGGTTGTGCAAAGCCACCTGATCCAAGCACGCTTGCATGACTTCGCGGCAAGAGAGGTCGCGCCGATGAATGGCCTGGCTAAGGGCTTTGGCAGACATTTGGGTAAACACCATGGATTCTGATCCTCAATTCAAATTAAATAGGATTGTGCCAGTGGCATAGCCGGGCTGCGAACTTGAGGCGCGTGCGCGACTCCACGATGACGCACAACCATAAACACACAGGAGACAACATCTTGAAACGTCGCATTGCCATGGTCGTGCTCTCAGCCGCCACTTTGTCCGCTGGCTTCATGACCCCGATGATCGCTCAAGCTCAAACCAACAAGGTATTTCGCTTCGTGCCGCACGCCAACCTGGCGGTGCTGGATCCGATCTGGACCACGGCGTATGTGACCCGCAACCATGCGTACATGATTTACGACACCCTGTTCTCTGAAGACGCGCAGGGTAACGTCAAACCGCAGATGGTCGATACCTACGAGAACTCCCGCGATGGCAAGACTTGGACATTCAAGCTGCGCTCCGGCCTGGAATTCCACGACAGCAAGCCGGTGACTTCGGAGGACGTGGTGGCCTCGCTCAAGCGATGGGCTTCGCGCGATGCCATGGGCGGGATTTTGGCGACTTTCATCGACCGCTATGAAACCCCGGACGCCAATACCTTCAGACTGGTGCTGAAAGAGCCTTGCGGTATTGTGCTCGATGCGTTGGGCAAGGCCTCTTCGAATGTGCCTTTCATCATGCCCGCGCGCATCGCGGCCACCCCGGGCACCGAACAAATCAAAGAACACATCGGTTCGGGACCTTTCATGTTCAAGGCCGATGAGTTCAAGCCCGGTGCCCTCGCTGTTTATGTGCAAAACCCGAAATACAAATCCCGCGCCGAACCCAGCAGTGGCGTGGCCGGCGGTCGCACGGTGAACTTTGACCGCATCGAGTGGGTGATTCTGCGCGACCCCCAAACCCAGTTCAACGCCCTCAAGGCGGGCGAGGTCGACATGGTCGAGCAACCCAGCTTCGAGCAGTTCGAGACTCTGAAAAAAACCGAGGGCGTGAAGGTTGACGACTTCTCGCCAGCGGGCCTGCAGTTCATCATGCGCTTCAACCACCTGCACGCGCCCTTCAACAACCCCAAAGTGCGCCAAGCGGCCATGGTGGCCATCGGCCAGCAGGCCTTTTTGAACACCCAGGTGGGCGTGCCTGAACTGACTCGGGTTTGTCGCAGCATTTACCCTTGTGGTACCGACTATGGGGATGAAAACACCGGTTACTTTACCGCTGTGGCCAACCCAGCCAAAGCGCGTGAGATGCTCAAGGAAGCCGGCTACGACGGCACACCCATCGTGCTGATGCGACCGACCGACCTGGCCTCGATCGCCAAGATCCCGCTGGTGGCCAAGCAGCAACTCGAAGCGGCCGGCTTCAAGGTCGATTTCCAACAAATGGACTGGGCCTCTCTGGTGGCGCGCCGGGCCAAGAAAGACGCCCCGGCAGCCGGGGGCTGGCACCTGTTCCTGACGGCCTGGACGGCGGGTGACATTTCCAGCCCGCTGACCATGGCCATGCTCAACGCCAAAGGAGACACCGGTTGGTTTGGCTGGCAAAACGAGCCGCGCATCGAATCGCTGAAAGCGCAATTCGCCCGTGCAGCCAGCAGTGCCGATAAAAAGCGCATCGCCAGCGAAATACAAGCGGTGGCGATGGAAACCGCCACCCATGCCCCCTTGGGTCAGTACCAACAACCCACGGCCTTGCGCAGCAATGTCAGCGGTCTGTTGAAGACCCCCGGCATCCCAGTGATGTGGAATTTGAAGAAAGACTGAAGGCGCCGCGTGCGCCTCAACTGACCCATGCTCTCGTTCATCGCGCGCCGCCTGGCGGCGCTGCTTCCTGTGCTGCTGGTGGTGTCACTGGTGGTGTTCCTGATCTTGCGTTTGGCACCGGGTGATCCGGCGGCCGTGATCGCAGGCAACAACGCCACGGCGCAAGACATTGCCCACATCCGCGCCGAGTTGGGGCTGGAGCGCAGCCTGCCAGAACAATACCTGATCTGGCTGGGGCGGGTGGTACAAGGCGACCTGGGGCATTCGTACTACCTGAACAAACCCGTCAGCGGCCTGGTGGCCGAACGCATCGGGCCCACCCTGTCTTTGGCGCTGGGTTCGGCCATTCTGGCTGTGCTGCTGGCGGTGCCCTTGGGCACCTGGGCCGCATGGCGCATGGGCAGTTTCAGCGACCGGTGCATCTCGGGCTTTGCCGTCATGGGTTATTCGGTCCCGGCCTTCGTGATTGGCTATGTGCTGATCTATGTGTTCTCGATCCAACTGCAGTGGTTGCCAGTGCAGGGCTACAGGCCTCTTTGGGGCGCGCAATCGGGTGGGGTCTGGGCCTGGATGCGACAATTGCTTTTGCCCTGGGTGGCGCTGGGATTGATCTACACCGGCCTGATCGCCAGGGTCACTCGCGCCAGCGTGTCCGAATCCTTGACCGAAGACCACATCCGCACCGCGCGGGCCAAAGGCCTGAGTGAAATGAGGGTGCTGTTGCGCCATGCGTTGGCGCACGCGGCAGTGCCCATCGTCACGGTGATTGGCATTGGGGTGGCCTTGTTGATTGGTGGGGTGGTGGTGACCGAGACGGTGTTCGCCATTCCTGGCCTGGGGTCGCTGACGGTAGATGCGGTGCTCAACCGCGACTTCCCCGTCATCCAAGGGCTGGTGCTGTTCTTTTCGGTCAGTTATGTGTTGGTGAATTTGTGCGTGGATCTGAGCTATCTGTGGCTCGACCCGCGCATCAGGTACTGAAAGCATGGCGGCGCCTGTCTTGACTTTGAAACAACGCCTGTGGGCCAATGGTGCGGTGCGCTTTGGCAGCTGGGTGTTGGGCCTGATGTTGCTGCTGGCGCTGGCAGCGCCTTGGCTGGGCACGGTCGAGCCGGGGGCGATGGACTCGAACTACATCAACAAAGCAGCGCTGACCTCGGGGCCCTTTGCGATGCCCGATGGCCAGACGGTGATGCACACCTTTTGGTTAGGCACCGACAGCTTTGGCCGCGACATGTACAGCCGGGTGATTTACGGCGCGCGGGTGTCTCTGCTGGTGGGCGCAGGAACGGCCTTGCTGGCATTGGGGCTGGGCGGTGTGCTGGGCATGTTGGCTGGGTATTTCCGTCAGGTCGACGCGGTGCTGATGCGGGTGATGGACGGTTTGATGGCGATACCGGCGGTACTGCTGGCCATCGCGCTGGTGGCTTCGTTGGGCGCGCATGTGGCAACTGTCGTGGTGGCCATCGCGATCCCCGAGGTGCCTCGCGTCACACGACTGGTGCGCTCGCTGGTGCTGGGCCTGCGTGAAGAGCCTTTCGTCGAAGCCGCTCGGGCTCTGGCCACACCCACGCCGCAGATTTTGTGGCGTCACATCTTGCCCAATGCGATGGCCCCCTTGTTGGTGCAAGGCACCTTTGTGGCCGCCGCCGCCGTGCTGACCGAAGCCGTGCTGAGTTTTTTGGGGCTGGGTTTGCCAGCGGACATCCCGACCTGGGGCAACATCATGGCCGAAGGCCGGGTGCAGTTCAGCCAGTACCCGGGCCAGGTGCTGTGGCCGGCCCTGTTCCTGATTCCCACCGTACTGGCCATTAACCTGCTGGGCGATGGTTTGCGTGATGTTCTCGACCCCAAATTCGCTCAACGAGGTCGCACATGAGCGTGCTTCGCATCCAAGGCTTGGACATCACTTTGCCCAAAGGAGCCGAGCGCGAATGGGCGGTACGCGACTTGAATCTGTTGATCGAAGCCGGACAAACGCTGTGCGTGGTGGGCGAGTCAGGCAGCGGCAAATCGGTGATGGCCACGGCGGTGATGGGCTTGCTGGCACATGGCCTGCGCCCAACGGCGGGCGACATCGAATTGCACGGTGAAAACCTGCTGGCGGCCAGCCCCTATCGGCTGCGCGAATTGCGCGGGCAAGCCATGGGCATGGTGTTCCAAGAACCGATGACGGCGCTCAACCCTGTGATGAGTTGCGGCGACCAGTTGGACGAGTTATTGCGCAAACACACGGCGCTGGGCGTGACCGAACGACGCACGCAAGTGTTGGCCATGCTGGAGCGGGTGAAATTGCCAGAACCCGAACGCATGGCGCGCAGTTTCCCGCACCAACTCAGTGGCGGACAACGCCAACGCATCGTGATCGCAATGGCCATGTTGCTCAAGCCTGCTTTGCTCATTTGCGACGAACCCACCACGGCGTTGGATGTGACAACGCAAAAAGAGATCTTGGCGCTGATTAGCGAATTGCAGCGCGAGCAAGGCAGCGCAGTGCTGTTCATCACCCACGACATGGGCGTGGTGGCCGAGATCGCCGACATGGTGCTGGTCATGCACCAGGGGCTGTGCATTGAGTCGGGCCCCATGAGTCTGGTGTTGAAACAACCATCGGCAGATTACACCCGCACCTTGCTGGCCGCCGTGCCAGGCATGCAACCGCCACCAGCACGCCGCCCCGCCGACGGACCAGTGGTATTGCGCGGTAAGGGGGTGGGCAAAACCTATGTCAGCCGCGATTGGATGGGCCGCACCCACCCCCACGCAGCCCTGACGGATGCCAGCCTGGCCCTGCACCAGGGCGAGACGGTGGGCGTGGTGGGCGAGTCGGGCAGTGGCAAGAGCACGCTGGCGCGTTGCCTGATACGGCTCATCGAACCCAGCGCCGGTGAAGTGCATTGGGGCGACGCCGAGGTGGCTCGCCTGAGCGAGCGCAACTTGCGCCCTCTGCGCGACCGGGTGCAGGTGGTGTTCCAAGACCCCAATCGTTCGCTGAACCCCCGCCGTACAGTGGGCCAGTCGCTGATGGAAGGGGCGATGAATTTCGGCCTGACGCGTCAGCAGGCGGTGGTCAGCGCGACCGAGATGATCGAGCGAGTGAAACTGCCCGCCAGCGCCTTGGGTCGATACCCGAACCAATTCAGTGGCGGGCAACGCCAGCGCATCGCATTGGCGCGCGCGCTGGTCTGCCACCCCAAGGTGTTGATCGCCGACGAAGCTGTCAGCGCGCTCGATGTCTCGGTCCAAGCGCAAATCCTGTTGCTGTTGCGTGATGTGCAGCAGCAACTGGGTTTGGGTCTGCTGTTCATCACCCACGACCTGCGGGTGGCGGCGCAGTTGTGCGACCGCGTGATCGTGATGTGCCAAGGCCAGATCGTCGAGCAAGGCACTACTGCAGATTTGTACGCTGAACCGCAACACCCCTATACACGCCGCCTGTTCGCCTCGGCACCGGCCGGACTGGAGCACCTGTGACCCGCATTCTGATCGCTGGCTACCAGCACGAAACCAATACCTTTGCCCCCAGCCCAGCCGACTGGGTTGCTTTCAATCGGGGCGACTCGTTTCCGGCTTTCGTGCGTGGTCGAGCCATGCAAGACCAACTCACGGGCGTGAACATCCCCATCGGTGGCTTCATCGACGAGGCCAGATCTCGGGGTTGGCAATTGCTGCCCTCGGCCTGGGCTGGGGCGATTCCCTCGGCGCATGTCACCGAAGACGCCTTCGAGCGCATCAGCGCAGCGATTTGCGACGACGTGCGAGATGCTTTGACGCATGGATTGGACGCGGTTTACCTGGATTTGCATGGTGCGGCCGTCGCGGCGCATTGCGATGACACCGAGGGTGAGTTGCTGGCCCGCGTGCGGGCGCTGATCGGACCCGATCGACCCCTGGTAGCCAGCCTGGATCTGCATGCCAATGTCACGCGACGCATGCTGGCTCAGGCTGATGCGCTGGTGGCGTACCGCACCTACCCGCATGTGGACATGGCCGCCACCGGTGCGCTGGCGGCGCAATTGTTGCAACGGCGCTGGACGCTGGGTCGACGTGAAGCGCTGCGCGCGCACCGCCTGCCCTATTTGATTCCGCTGAACGCCATGTGCACGCAAATGGAGCCGGCGCAGACCATCTACCAACGACTGGTCGAGTTGGACCGTGAGCACGGCAGCATGCTTAGTTTTTGCATGGGCTTTCCGGCTGCCGATATCGAGGAATGCGGCCCGGTGCTGTGGGGCTATGGCCCCAGCGAGAGCGTAGCGCAGGCAGCCACAGACACCTTGCATACCCTGGCTTCGCCCGCACAACAATGGCGTCAACAGTTGTACCCCCCCGCTGAAGCGGTGGTGCAGGCGCTGGCTTTGGCCGGTCAATCGTCCCGGCCGGTGATCATCGCCGACACCCAAGATAATCCTGGGGCGGGCGGTGACAGCAACACCACCGGCATGCTGCACGCCCTGCTGCAACAAGGGGCGGGGCGTCAATTCCCCGGTCAGGTGGCACTGGGGATGCTGTACGACCCTGCGAGCGCGGCACGCGCCACCGCCGCTGGCGTCGGCGCGCATGTGGATTTGACTCTGGGTCGCTCGGTGTCGACCCATACCGGGCCCAGCGACCCTCCTCTTCATGGCCGCTTCAAAGTGCGCGCCGTCAGCGACGGGCGCTGCTTGCTCAAGGGGCCAATGATGGGCGGTCTCACGGTGCAACTGGGCCTGAGTGCCTGTGTGGAGATCGACGGCGTGCTGGTGGCCGTGGCCGGCGGCAAGAAGCAAATGCTGGATCGCGAGTTGTTTCGCATGGTGGGCGTCCAGCCTGAAGCCATGCGGGTGATCGTGGTCAAAAGCTCGGTGCATTTCCGGGCCGACTTCGAACCACACGCCAGCCATGTGTTGGTCGCTCAGGCCGCTGGTCCCATGGCTGCCGACCCCGGCGAACTGAATTGGCAACACCTCAGCACCCATACCCGCACACGCCCCTGAAAGGATCTCCCAATGGAATTGACCCAATGCAGCGCACTGGAGTTATTGGCGCTCTACCGCAGCGGAGTCGCCTCGCCCGTTGAGGCCACCCGCGCCGTTCTCGCGCGCATCTCACAACTCAACCCTTTGTTGCGGGCCTATTGCTTGGTGGATGAAGAACAGGCGATGACCCAGGCGCTGGCCAGCGAGGTGCGTTGGCAAGCGCATCGCCAGCGTGGCGAGCCGGTCGGGGCGCTGGATGGGGTACCGGCCTCGATCAAAGACTTGGTGCTGACGCGCGGTTGGCCCACGTTGCGCGGCAGTCAAGGGGTCTCTCCTGATCAGGTTTGGGACATTGACGCCCCAGCAGTGGCCCGCTTGCGCGAAGCCGGCGCAGTGCTGTTGGGCAAGACCACCACCCCCGAATACGGGTGCAAGGGTGAGACCAATTCGCCTCTGACCGGACTCACGCGCAACCCCTGGAATACCGATCACACACCAGGTGGATCTTCTGGAGGTGCCGCAGCCGCTGTGGCTGCGGGTTTGGGTCCGCTGGCGATCGGTACCGACGGCGCGGGGAGCGTGCGCATTCCGGCCGCTTTTTGCGGCAATGTGGGCATGAAGCCCAGCTTTGGCCGCGTGCCCGCATATCCGCTGTCACCCTTTGGTTCGGTGGCCCACTTGGGCCCGCATGCGATGAGTGTGACCGATGCGGCACTGATGCTGCAGGTGATGAAGCAGCCCGACGCCCGCGACTGGACCGCCCTGCCCCCCGACGCCAGCGACTACACCGTGGGTTTGAACGACGGCTTGCGCGGTCTGCGCGTGGCCTATTCGCCCACCCTGGGCTACGCCCGCAACGTGCAGCTCGAGATCGCCGCCGCGCTCGACCGCGTGGCGCACACCCTGCAAGAACTGGGCGCAGTGGTCGAGGCAGTGGACCCCGGCTTTGAAAACCCACTAGAGATCAGCACAGGCCTGTGGTTTGCGGGAGCCTGGCAGGTATGGCGTGCGCTGACACCGCAACAACAGGCCGTGGCTGACCCCGATTTCCGCGCCCAGGCACTGATGGGTGAGACGCTGAACCCCAGCGACTTGCATGCGCTCACGCAAAGGCGCGGCCTGCTGGGCTCGCACATGCGCCAGTTCATGACGCGATACGACCTGTTGCTCACGCCCAGCGTGGCAGTGCCCGCTTTTGAAGTGCGCGAACCGGGCTCGCAGCCCATATCGCCAGAGGCCATGCTGGGTTGGACCCCCTTCAGCTACCCCTTCAACCTGACGCAGCAGCCCGCGATCACCGTACCCTGCGGCCTGACCCGCGATGGTTTGCCCATGGGCATGCAGTTGGTGGGCCCGATGTTTGGCGACGCCCTGGTGCTGCGTGCCGCACGCGCCTATGAATCAACTCGCATGACCTTGAGGCCGACTCTGGGGGCATAATGCATCCATGAGTTTTTTGGCACTCGATATCGGTAACACTCGCCTTAAGTGGGGCCTTTATGATCGCCCCGAACCGGGTGCGACCTTGCTGCAAAGCGGCGCTGTTTTTTTGGAAAACATCGACCGGCTGGCCGAGCAGGAATGGAAGAATCTGCCACAACCCGACCACATGCTGGGTTGCGTGGTGGCCGGTGAGGCGATCCGCCGTCGGGTGGAAGAACAGATGGAGATCTGGGACATCCCAGCAAGATGGGTCGTGCCCAGCGCCGCCGAAGCCGGTGTTACCAACGGCTACGATCATCCCACTCGATTGGGTGCGGACCGCTGGGTCGCGATGATCGGCGCCTACGCCCGCATGTGCGCTCAAACCCACAGCACTGCCCCTCGACCCCTGGTGCTGGTGATGGTTGGCACTGCCGTGACGGTCGAAGCGATCGATGAGAGCGGACATTTTTTAGGTGGTTTCATTCTCCCCGGACACGGCATCATGCTGCGCGCGCTCGAGTCAGGCACCGCCGGACTGAGGGTGCCCACCGGCGAGGTGCGGCCCTTTCCCACCAACACCAGCGACGCCTTGACCAGCGGAGGCACCTATGCCATTGCGGGTGCGGTCGAGCGCATGGTGCAACACGTGCGACAACACTGCGGCACCGATCCGATGAATATCATGACCGGCGGCGCTGGTTGGAAAATGTTACCCAGCTTGGGTGTCGAGTTCGACTTGGTCGAGTCGCTGATTTTCGATGGCCTGCTGGTTATCGCCCGGGAGCGCGGCCTGGGCCACTTCCCGGAGTGACCCAACTCTCAGGTCTTCTGAGCGAACCACTTCTCGACCAAACGAACCCACAGGCTACCCCCCAGAGGGATGAGTTCATCGTTGAAGTCGTAGCTTGGGTTGTGCAAGGTGCAGGGGCCGGCACCGTGACCCATCTCCCGGTGCACGCCTTCGCCGTTGGCGATGAATGCGTAAGCACCTGGGCAGGCTTGAAGCATGTAGGCGAAGTCTTCAGCACCCATGGTGGGCTCTTGCGGGCTGACGTTCTCAACGCCCACCATCTCGATCATCACCTGACGCATGAAATCAGCCTCAGCGGGGTGGTTGACGGTGGGGGGATAGTTGCGAACAAACTCGAACTCGCAGGTCGCGCCCATGGCGGCACAAACACCCTGACTGATTTCACGCATGCGCTGCTCGATCAGGTCGAGCACCTCGATGGTGAAGGTACGCACTGTACCTTGCAACTCACAGCTGTCGGGCACCACATTGGTGGCTTCGCCGGCATGGATCATGGTGACCGAGATCACCCCCGCGTCGACTGGCTTTTTGTTGCGGCTGATGATGGTTTGGAAAGCCTGCACCAGTTGGGCGGCAATGGGTACCGGGTCGATGCCATCGTGCGGCAAGGCTGCATGGCTGCCTTTGCCACGGATGGTAATGCGAAACTCATTGCTGGAAGCCATGACCGGGCCGGCACTGACCGCGAACGACCCCACCTGGGGGCCTGGCCAGTTGTGCATGCCGAACACGGCTTGCATGGGGAACTGTTTGAACAGCCCGTCCTTGATCATTTCGCGGGCACCCCCCCCCCCTTCTTCGGCGGGTTGGAAAATCAGATAGACGGTGCCATCAAAGTGGCGGTGCTTGGCCAGGTGCTGGGCCGCAACCAACAGCATGGCAGTGTGGCCATCGTGGCCACAGGCGTGCATCTTGCCTTGGTGCTTGCTGGCATGTTCGAAGGTGTTGAATTCCTGTAGAGGCAAAGCATCCATGTCTGCGCGCAAGCCCAAGGCCCGCGGACTGTCGCCGCCCTTGATGATGCCCACGACCCCGGTGGTTCCCATGCCCCGGTGGATGGGGATCCCCCACTCGGTCAGTTTGGCCGCCACCAAATCAGCGGTGCGGTTTTCCTGAAAGCAGAGTTCGGGGTGGGCGTGGATGTCGCGTCGGATGGCGACGATTTGAGCCGATTGGCTGACGATGGAATCAAGAAGGTTCATGGCACTGATCTCCTGTGCACTGTATTGGGAGATCAGTTTAACCCTTTTCGAATGGGCGCACGTCGCGTGGGCCCACCCGAAACAGCCCACGAACTAGGGTTTATCCGGAGTCAAAAGGGGGCTGACCGCCTTTACGCGCCGCCTTTTTTAGCGCGCAAGAGGTCTACGCCCAATTGGCGCAATTTGCGGTACAGGTGGGTGCGTTCAAGGCCCGTTTTCTCGGCCACACGCGTCATCGAACCATTTTCACGCGCCAAATGAAACTCAAAATAGGCTTTCTCAAAGGCGTCGCGTGCTTCGCGCAGCAGTGGGGTCAAATCGAAAGCTTGGTGGTCTTTGCTGAGTTCGGGCATGGGCTGCACCGGAGCCATAGAGGACGGCATGACAAAAGATGTCGTCGAAGACGCAGGAGACGAAAACCCATGGCCAGACGGGGCGGGCGCCGACGGGGCGAGGCGGCGGTTCAAACCCTGTTCAACGGCCTTGAGCAGTTTTTGCATGGTGATGGGCTTCTCAAGGAAAGCCAAAGCGCCGATGCGGGTGGCCTCAACGGCGGTCTCGATGGTGGCGTGACCACTCATCATAATGACAGGCATGTCAAGCTGGCCGGCAGTGGACCACTCTTTGAGCAAAGTCACGCCATCGGTGTCGGGCATCCATATGTCGAGCAAGACCAGGTCGGGACGCGTCTGGGCCCGGCAATGCCGAGCCTGAGCGGCGTTTTCGGCCAGCTCGACCTGATGACCTTCGTCATTGAGAATTTCAAACAACAAGTCGCGAATGCCCAACTCGTCGTCCACCACAAGAATGTTTGCCATAGAAGGGTCAGCCTTTGTCGGGAGATGCCACGGTTTGGAATGATAACGATACTTGGGCCCCGCTGACCTGACCGTTGACTTCCAGGTTTTTCAGCTCGAGCCGGGCGCGGTGTTCATCAGCTATTTTTTTCACCACCGCCAAGCCCAGGCCGGTGCCTTTGGGTTTGGTGGTGACATAGGGTTCGAAAGCCCGCTTGAGGATGATTTCGTTGAAGCCCGTGCCGGTGTCGCGAACGATCAATCTAAGACGCTGGCTGTTGGGGTTGTATTGGGTAAGCAAGGTGACTTCGGGTTGGGCTTGGCCTTCGCAGGCATCGAGTGCATTTTGCAACAAATTATGAATGACTTGGCGCAACTGCTGGGCATCACCCAAAATGGCCGGGGCAGCATTGTCGAGTTGCAGTTTGACCGGGGCAGCCTGGTGTTCGGACAAATAAAGTTGCATGAGGTCACGCACCAAGGCATTGAGATCAACCGCCGACAGCTCGGCCTGGGGCAGACGAGCGTAGTCGCGGAATTCGTTGACCAATCTCTTCATGGCATCCACCTGATCGACGATGGTGCGCACCGATTTGTTCAGCACGGCTCGCTCCGGATCGGCCAACTTGGAATCCAGCTTCATGGCCAATCGCTCGGCGGACAGCTGAATTGGAGTGAGCGGGTTTTTGATCTCGTGCGCCAAACGCCGCGCCACCTCGCCCCAGGCTTGGGCCCGCTGCGCCGAAACGATTTCCGAGATGTCATCAAACACCAGCAACCAGGCTTGGTTGGGCAATATGGCTCCGCGAGCGAGCAAGGTCAGGGTGTCGTTGGCTTCGCCCATGGGCGTAGCGCGGGGCTGCGCCATGGAGAGCGGCAAATCGAACGATTGTTGCCAGTGGTCCAAGCCTGTGTCGCGGTGTTCGACAGCCAAGGTTTCAAACTGACGAGTCACCTGCTGGCCAAAGTCCCCTAGACCTGTGAGATCGGCCAAGGCATGGCCCTCGTGAGCAGCCAAGGGCACGCGCAAGATGCGGGTCGCCCCAGGATTGCACGACACGATGCGGCCCTGTGCATCGAGCACGATCACGCCCGCCGTCAAGTTGTCGAGAATGGTCTGCAAATTGGCGCGTGCCAAATTGGCCTGCTCCATGCTGCGCTCTACTGTGTGTCGGGCATCGGCCAATTGTCGGGTCATTTCGGCAAAGGCGCGGGTCAGTCCGTCGAGTTCGTTTTGTCCCCACAAAACGGGTTTGGGGCTGAGATCACCGGCTGCCACATCACGCACGCCGCTGACCAATAAAAGCAAGGGTCGAGCCAACTGATTGCCTAACACCACGGCCAGCAAGACTGCGGCGAACACCGACAAGAACAGGCTCAACGTCAGGGTGCCGATGTACATCTGGCGAAGCGCGGTGCGGGTTAAGGCGCGCTCTTGGTACTCGCGGTTGGCCTGCTGCACCAGCAATGCGTTATTGACCAAGGTGGGCGGCAATTCGAGCGTGACTTGCAGCACGTGCGGTTCATCGATGTTGTCGATGCGCCCCGATGGCACCAAGGCCAAGGCACGCACGCGGGCGCTGTTGGCGTTCTCTTCAAGGCCCTCAATGTTGGTCCATAGACCCAGTGCACGAACCTGGCGCAGCACGGTCTGGGATGGGCGCTCGGGGTTGATGACAAAACGGGAAGCCCCGGCGCTGCCCAGCGGGGTACCGCTCAGGGTCCACAACACCACATCCTGGGCCCCCAATTGGGTGCGCATGCGTTCCAGGGCGACGCCAGCCTGGGTGTCGGTCATCTCGCTCAGTTGCAAGGCAGCGCCCTTGGTCTTGGTGCCCAGGTCTTGCGCCAAGGTGTCGAAAGTGGCTCGCCCCAAGTTCAGGCCGGCATCCAGCGCCCCTTCGACCTTGACGTCAAACCAAGCCTCAATCGAGCGTGAGACAAACTGATATGAGACGGAATAAATCAACAGGCCCGGCAAAAAACCCACCAAGGTGAAGATGAGCGCCAATTTCAAGAGCAACTGACTGCCGAACTTACCTTGCCGCCAACGCGCGCCCAAACGCCACAAAATGGCCAAAATGGCCACGACCAAAACCAACGCGACCACCAGATTCAAGGCGAACAGCACGGGCAGGTAACCGGCATAACGCTCCCATCGGTCAGCCGCTTGCATGAGCAAAAAGAACAAGACCAAGCCCAGTGCCAAGATCACGCCCAGACCCACGAACCAGACCCAACGCGGCAAACCTCGGGCGTTCAGGCTGTACCCAACATTCGCGCTCATGGGCGACCTCCAACTCGCAAGGGCTGGCTGCGCTGTACCGACAGCCCCCATTCACCTTCGTTGGCCCCGCTCAACCAGGGGCGCAGCAAGGCATTGGGCTCTAATCGGAAACGAAATTCCAGTCGGTGACGGCTGCCTTCATCGAGCGGCCCGATCGACAGCGACCATGCGCTGATGCGCTGCAGGGCCGACAAGGCCTCGGTCAGGCTGTCATGGGTTTGAGCCAACCCCACGCCCAAACCCGAATTGTCGATGGGCTGCTGACTGCTTTGCAACCGATAACGCCGGGTCAAGGCTTGGTACGACAAACGCCAATAGCGCTGAGAGCGTGCCACCAGATTGTCGGTCCAATACCAACGCTCTTGATACAGGTTGACTTCGGCATTAAAAAACAAAGGGACGCCACGGTGCAAAGCGTCATCGACCGCGGTGGGCAATTCAATGGCCAATTGGGCGCTGAATTGTGCGCCCTGATCGGCGGTGATCAGGCCCAAATTTTCGAGTCGGGCTTCGGCGCGGACCGTTGGCGGCAAGAACATCAAGGTCAGCCCAAGGAAGCACAACCCCCAAAGGGCCAGAAAACGGACGCAGTGCAACCTGACGGGTGCCAACCACTCACCCCGCCTTTTGCAACAAAGCGTAAAAAAATCCATCGGGTTCACGTTGTGAATTGTCCCCGACTGAGGCCCCTTTACCACCCACTGAGGGTGTCAAATGCCCCGGCGCAGGCTTGCGCAGGGCATCGGTGTTGTGCGCAACAAACGTTTGGACTTGCTCCTCGCCTTCGGCCTTGAAGACCGAGCAGGTGCAGTACAACAAAAAGCCACCGGGCTTCAAACGCGACCACAGGGCTTCTAGCAGCACCCGCTGTTGCAGCGCCAGTGTCGCCAAGTCTTCGGGTCGGCGCAGCCATGCGATGTCGGGGTGACGGCGCACAATACCAGAGGCCGAGCAAGGGGCGTCGAGCAAGATACCGTCGAACATCTCTCCCGCACGGGCCCAGGTGTTGGGCCGGGCGGCGTCGGCCACCCGGGTGCGCGCGCTCAAACCCAGGCGTTGCAAATTGGCCTGTACGCGCGCCATTCTTTGGGAGTCAACATCCAGGGCCAGCACATCCACATCGGCGTATTCCAACAGGTGGGCGGTTTTGCCGCCGGGTGCGGCACAGGCGTCGAGCACCTGCCAGCGTTGACCGGCCGGAGCGGGCCCCAAGGCATCCAAAAGCAGGGGGGCGGCCAACTGAGCGACGGCGTCTTGCACTGAGCACTCGCCGATCTCAAACCCCGGAATTTGCTGCACCGGCACCGGTTGGGGTAACCAAACTGCCGATCCGCCCAAGGGCTGAGCCAATAAACCGGCTTGCTCACAACCCGCCAACCAATCGCTCACGCTGATGCGGCGGGTGTTGACGCGCATCACCATGGGGGGGCGTTGCTGGGCTTGGGCCAATATGGCTTGCCAAGCCTGGGGGTGATCGTTTTTCAGTTGTCGCACCCACCACTCGGGATGGTTGTAACGTGCCTGGGCCTCGTTTTGAACGCTGGCACACAGCGCCTGATGCTCGCGGGTGTAACGGCGCAAACAGGCATTGATGAGCGGTGCAAGGGCCCGCGTACGGGGTTCTTTTTTCGCCGCCTCGACCGCCTGACTCACCAACGTGTGCTCGGGGTACATGGGCGGGTCTTGCGCCAACAAGGCCAGCCCCAGACACAAGAGCGAGTCGACGGCGGGCGCGGGAGTCTTGGGCACCAACTGTCGTCGCACGGCGCGCGCCAGTCCCCATTTTCTCAAGGCACTGAGCAAGATGGCTTGTACGCCGGGGCGCAAGGCGGCTGGGCACTGCCCCAGCCATTCGGTGCTGGATTGGCCTTCAGAGACGGCCTGCAAGCCCTGTGCAGCCCATTGCAACTGCACCGACAACTGAGGAGCGAGGGTCATGCCAGGTCGGGCAGCCCGAGGGCCGGTTGGAATTGGTACAAGCGAGCGATCAAGCGGGCGGGCCACTGGGCAATGGCTCGGTTGTAGTCGTCGATGGATTGGTTGAAGGCGTGTCTCAAGGGTTGCGCCAATAGCCTCTTTTCTAGCCATTGCTGACGCACCGACTCGGGCAACAGGCCCCAGGGCGAGACTTTCAATTCATCCCAGACCAACTCGAACGCTTGCCAATCTTGGTAAAGATCCTGTGCCGATTGCGGTTGCAAACAATGTTCTTGCATGCGCGCCAAGGCCACGCTGGCCTGGTTCGAAGTCGCATTCAGGCGACGCCAACAGGCAGCCACATGATTGACGTCGGCCGACATGCGCTGCAAGCTGGGATCGGCGGCGGCATCCGACAAAATCTGGCGCGCCAAGTCGGTTTGCACCGACAAAACCGCCATCAACTCGGCGTACTTGGCGGCGACTTGGGCACGCAAGCGCACCAGGCGGTTGTAAGCGCCCAGCGCCCAAAACACCGTCAGGGCGCAAAGACCCCAAAACCAAGTGGACTCGAACATGAAGCGATGTTAGACGAAATTGGGGTCAGACCCCAATTTCGCTGGAGCGCTGAAATAATTGGGGTCTAAATAATTGGGGTCAGACCCCAATTATTTAGACCCCAATTATTTTTGCAATCAGGCGTCGCTTTCGGTGCTGTTGGCAGCGGCAGCGGCTTGATCGGCCGCCAGGTCGGCGGCTTCGGCCTCGGCGATGGCGCGGCGCTCGGCCTCGTCCATCTGGTCTTTCTCCTTGCGGGCCTTGTGATAAGCCATGCCGGAGCCTGCGGGGATCAGACGACCGACGATGACGTTCTCTTTCAGGCCGCGCAGGTCGTCGCGTTTGCCCATGATGGCCGCCTCGGTGAGCACCCGGGTGGTTTCCTGGAAGGAAGCCGCCGAGATGAACGAGTCGGTCGACAAAGAGGCCTTGGTAATACCCAACAAGAGGTTGCTGTAGGTGGCTGGAATTTTGCCGTCACGCTGTAGCGCTTCGTTGGTGTTGAGGATCTCGGAGCGCTCGACTTGCTCTCCGGCGATGTAGTTGGAATCACCCAAGTTCTCGACCACGACACGGCGCAACATCTGACGCACGATGACTTCGATGTGCTTGTCGTTGATCTTCACACCTTGCAGGCGGTAGACGTCTTGCACCTCGTCGACGATGTAGCTGGCCAGCTCTTCCATGCCGAGCAGGCGCAATATGTCTTGCGGGTCGGCAGGGCCGTCGACAATGCTCTCGCCCTTGTTGACCACCTGGCCTTCGTGAACCAGGATGTTCTTCTCTTTGGGCACCAACTCTTCCCAGACCTTGCCTTCCGGGTCGGTGATTTGCAGGCGAACCTTGCCTTTGGTTTCCTTGCCGAATGACACAGTACCGGTCATCTCGGCCAAGATGCCCTTGTCTTTCGGGCTTCGGGCTTCGAACAGCTCGGCCACGCGGGGCAAACCGCCGGTGATGTCGCGGGTCTTCTGACCTTCAATGGGAATGCGGGCCAGCACTTCGCCGGGGCCCACGTCTTGGCCATCACGTACCTGGATCAGTGCGCCCACCTGGAAGCCAATCGTCACCGAGTGATCGGTGCCGGGGATCTTGACTTCTTTGCCGGAAGCGTCGATCAGCTTGACCTGCGGACGCACAACCTTGGCGGCGCCACGGCGCTTGGGATCGATCACGACCAGGGTCGACAAGCCGGTGACTTCATCGACCTGCTTGGCCACGGTCAAGCCTTCTTCCACGTTCTCGAACTTCACCTGACCAGCGAATTCGGTGATGATGGGTCGGGTCAGCGGATCCCAGTTGGCCAGAATGGTGCCGGCCTTGATCTGCTGGTCGGCCTTGACGGCGAGGGTGGCGCCATAAGGCACCTTGTGACGCTCGCGCTCGCGTCCAAGTTCATCCTGGATGATGATCTCACCCGAGCGGGCAATGACGACCAACTCGCCTTTGGAGTTGGTCACATAACGCATGGTGCTGTTGAAGCCGATCACACCGTTGGACTTGGCTTCCACGCTGGATGCGATGGCGGCACGCGAGGCGGCACCACCAATGTGGAAGGTACGCATGGTCAGCTGGGTTCCAGGCTCGCCGATGGACTGAGCGGCAATCACGCCGACGGCTTCGCCAACGTTGACCAGGCCGCCACGACCCAAATCGCGACCATAGCACTTGGCGCACAGGCCGAAGCGGGTTTCGCAGTTGAGCGCAGTGCGCACTTTGACCTCGTCGACACCGAATTGCTCCAGCACGTCGATCACGTCTTCGTCAAGCATCTCGCCAGAGGGGACCAGCACTGAACGGTTTTCAGGATGCAGGATGTCCTCGGCAGCAGTACGGCCGAGCACGCGCTCGCGCAGCGACTCGATGACCTCGCCGCCTTCGACGATGGCGCGCATGAGTTGGCCTTCGGTGGTGCCGCAATCGTCTTCGGTGACGACCAGGTCTTGGGTCACGTCAACCAACCGGCGGGTAAGGTAGCCAGAGTTGGCGGTCTTGAGCGCCGTGTCGGCCAGACCCTTGCGAGCACCGTGGGTCGAGATGAAATACTGCAGCACATTCAGACCTTCACGGAAGTTGGCCGTGATGGGGGTTTCGATGATCGAGCCGTCGGGCTTGGCCATCAGGCCGCGCATACCAGCCAGCTGACGGATCTGGGCGGCAGAGCCGCGCGCGCCGGAGTCGGCCATCATGTAAATGGAGTTGAACGACTCTTGCTCGACTTCCTTGCCGTGACGGTCGGTGGTCTTTTCTTTGCGCAACTGGTCCATCATGACCTTGGAGACAGCGTCGCCTGCCTTGCCCCAAATGTCCACCACCTTGTTGTAGCGCTCGCCGGAGGTGACCAAGCCGGAGACGTACTGCTGTTCGATTTCCTTGACCTCTCTTTCGGCGTCGGAAATGATGGCTTGCTTCTCGGGCGGCACCAACATGTCGTCGATGGCGATCGAGATGCCGGCGCGGGTGGCCAAGCGAAAACCGTTTTGCAACAGCTTATCGGCGAAAACAACGGTCTCTTTCAAACCGCACTTGCGGAAAGAGGCGTTGATCAGTCGCGATATTTCTTTCTTCTTCAGGGCTTTGTTGAGCACGCTAAATGGCAGGCCTTTGGGCAGGATCTCGGACAACAGCGCACGTCCCGCAGTGGTCTCGACCAGCTTGATGCCGGGCTCGAATTCGCCGGAGTCCTTGTTCTTGTTCCACTCAACCAAGCGCACGCTGATTTTGGCGGTCAGTTCGACCACACCGGCGTCGAGCGCGCGCTGCACTTCGGCCACATCGGTGAAAACCATGCCTTCACCTTTGCCGTTGATGCGCTCGCGGGTCGTGTAGTACAGCCCCAGCACCACGTCTTGCGACGGGACGATGGAGGGTTCTCCGTTGGCGGGGAAGAGCACGTTGTTGGAGGCCAGCATCAAGGTGCGGGCTTCCATCTGCGCTTCAACCGACAGGGGCACGTGAACGGCCATCTGGTCGCCGTCGAAGTCGGCGTTGAAGGCAGAACAGACCAGCGGGTGGAGCTGAATGGCCTTGCCTTCGATCAAAATGGGCTCGAATGCCTGGATGCCCAAGCGGTGCAACGTGGGGGCACGGTTGAGCATGACGGGATGCTCTTTGATGACCTCTTCGAGGATGTCCCACACCACGGGGGTGCCGGATTCGACTTCCTTCTTGGCCGCCTTGATGGTGGTGGCGATGCCCATGGCTTCGAGGCGTGAGAAGATGAAAGGCTTGAACAGCTCGAGCGCCATCAGCTTGGGCAATCCGCACTGGTGCAACTTGAGGGTCGGGCCCACGGTGATGACTGAACGGCCCGAGTAGTCGACGCGTTTGCCCAGCAAGTTCTGACGGAAGCGTCCGCTCTTGCCTTTGATCATGTCGGCCAAGGACTTGAGTGCGCGCTTGTTGGCGCCGGTCATGGTCTTGCCACGGCGACCGTTATCCAACAGCGAGTCCACCGCTTCTTGCAGCATGCGCTTTTCGTTGCGGGCGATGATCTCGGGCGCCTTGAGTTCGAGCAAGCGACGCAGACGACTGTTGCGGTTGATGACACGGCGGTACAGGTCGTTGAGGTCGGAGGTGGCGAAGCGGCCACCGTCCAGGGGCACCAGAGGACGCAGGTCGGGCGGCAACACGGGCAACACCGACAAGACCATCCACTCGGGCTTGAGGCCCGATTTCTTGAATGCCTCTAGGACTTTGAGGCGCTTGGCGTTTTTCTTGACCTTGACTTCAGAGCCGGTCAAGTCGTTGCGCAGCTTGGCGATCTCGATGTCCAGATCCATGCCTTCGAGGAGGTCGCGAACGCCTTCGGCGCCCATCTTGGCAACGAATTCATCGCCGTATTCCTTGCGCTTGGCATCGTAGTCTTCTTCGGACATGATGCCGTACTTCTTGAGCGGGGTCATGCCGGGATCGATGACCACATAAGCTTCAAAGTACAGCACGCGCTCGATATCGCGCAGGGTCATGTCGAGCACCAGGCCCAAACGGCTGGGCAGCGATTTCAAGAACCAGATGTGGGCGCAAGGTGCGGCTAGGTCAATGTGACCCATGCGCTCTCGGCGGACCTTGGTCTGGGTGACTTCCACGCCGCATTTTTCGCAGATGACACCGCGGTGCTTGAGGCGCTTGTACTTGCCGCACAGGCATTCGTAATCTTTGATCGGGCCAAAGATCTTGGCGCAGAACAAGCCATCGCGCTCGGGCTTGAAGGTGCGGTAGTTGATGGTCTCGGGCTTTTTGACTTCGCCGAACGACCACGAACGGATCTTCTCGGGCGAGGCGACACCGATCTTGATGGCATCAAAGTGCTCATCGGGGGTGAACTGCTTGAACAGGTCGAGTAATGATTTCATGGTTTAAATCCTTTCAGTGCCTGTGGCTCACGAACGCTCAAGTTCAATGTCGATGCCCAACGAGCGAATTTCCTTGACCAGCACATTGAACGACTCCGGAATGCCGGCGTCGATGGCGTGCTCGCCCTTGACGATGTTTTCGTAAACCTTGGTGCGGCCCTGCACGTCGTCGGACTTGACGGTGAGCATTTCCTGCAAGGTGTAGCTGGCGCCATAGGCTTCCAGCGCCCAGACCTCCATCTCGCCAAAACGCTGGCCGCCGAATTGGGCCTTGCCGCCCAAAGGTTGCTGCGTGACCAGGCTGTATGGACCGGTGGAACGGGCGTGCATCTTGTCGTCAACCAAATGGTGCAACTTCAGGACGTGCATGTAGCCGACCGTGGTGGCACGCTCGAAAGCGTCGCCGGTGCGTCCGTCGTACAAATGGGCTTGCGTGCGTGTGGGCGTCAGGCCTTTGGCCTTGGCCACAGCCTCCGGATACGCCAGGTGAAGCATTGAGCGAATTTCCTGCTCGGAAGCCCCGTCGAACACCGGGGTGGCGAAGGGAACGCCTTGCGACAGGTTTTGCGCCATCTCCAGCAACTCATCCTCCTTGACCTGGCTGAGGTCTTCGGTGCGGCCGCTGGCGTTGTAGAGCTGTTCCAGAAACTTGCGCAATTCGGACACTTTGGACTCGGCTTGCAGCATGTCGCCGATGCGCTGGCCGATGCCTTTGGCGGCCCATCCCAAGTGAACTTCGAGCACCTGACCGACGTTCATGCGCGAAGGCACGCCCAACGGGTTGAGCACGATGTCCACAGGGGTACCGTCGGCCATGTAAGGCATGTCTTCGACCGGAACGATCTTGGAGACCACACCCTTGTTGCCGTGGCGGCCAGCCATCTTGTCGCCGGGCTGCAGGCGGCGCTTGACGGCCAGGTAGACCTTGACCATCTTGAGCACGCCAGCCGGCAGCTCGTCACCTTGAGTGAGCTTCTTGCGCTTTTCTTCAAAGGCCAGGTCAAAGCTGTGACGGGTCTGCTCAAGGGCGTTCTTGATGCTCTCGAGCTGACTGGCGACCTCCTCGTCGGCAGGACGGATGTCAAACCAGTGAAACTTCTCAACGCCGGTCAAGTAGGCGCGGTCGATCTTGCTGCCCTTGGCCAGCTTGTTGGGGCCACCGTTGGCGACTTTGCCCAACAGCAACTTCTCGATACGGTCAAACGCGTCGGCTTCGACGATGCGCAGCTGGTCATTGAGATCCAGGCGGAAGCGCTTGAGTTCGTCGTCGATGATCTGCTGAGCACGCTTGTCGCGCTGGATGCCTTCTCGAGTGAAGACTTGCACATCAATGACTGTGCCCTGCGAGCCCTGGTCGACGCGCAGCGAGGTGTCTTTCACGTCCGAGGCCTTTTCGCCGAAGATGGCGCGCAGCAGTTTTTCTTCGGGGGTGAGTGTGGTTTCACCCTTGGGGGTCACCTTGCCCACCAACACGTCGCCGGGCTGCACTTCGGCACCGACGTAGATGATGCCCGACTCGTCGAGTCGGTTGAGTTGGTTTTCCGACAAGTTGGGGATGTCGCGGGTGATTTCCTCGGCGCCCAGTTTGGTGTCGCGGGCCATGACCACAAGTTCTTCGATGTGGATCGATGTGTAACGGTCATCAGCGACCACGCGCTCGGAGATCAGGATCGAGTCTTCGAAGTTGTAGCCGTTCCATGGCATGAAAGCGACCAACATGTTCTGACCCAGGGCCAATTCGCCCAGATCGGTGGATGCGCCGTCAGCGATCACGTCACTTTTTTGCAGCACGTCGCCTCGTTTGACGATGGGTCGCTGGTGGATGTTGGTGTTTTGGTTGGAACGCTGATACTTGATCAGGTTGTAAATGTCCACGCCCACTTCACCCGCCTGGGTTTCGTTGTCGTTGACACGCACCACGATGCGGGTGGCATCGACATAGTCCACGATCCCGCCACGTGTGGCGGTGACGACAGTGCCCGAGTCCACAGCAGCGACGCGCTCGATGCCGGTGCCGACAAAGGCTTTTTCGGGCCGCAGCACCGGCACGGCCTGACGCTGCATGTTGGCGCCCATCAGCGCGCGGTTGGCGTCGTCGTGCTCTAGGAACGGCACCAGCGATGCCGCCACAGACACGATCTGCGCCGGTGAGACGTCCATGTACTGGATGCGCTCGGCACTGCACAAAATCGATTCGCCTTTCTCACGCGCAGAGATCAGTTCACCGGTCAGGCGTCCGTCTTTGTCGAGCGTGGCGTTGGCCTGGGCGATGACGTACTTACCCTCTTCAATGGCCGACAGGTAGTCGATTTCGTTGGAGACCTTGCCATCGGACACGCGACGGTACGGGGTCTCGATGAACCCGTATTCGTTCAGGCGGGCGTACAGGGCCAGCGAGTTGATCAGGCCAATGTTGGGGCCTTCGGGGGTCTCGATGGGACAGACACGACCGTAGTGGGTCACGTGCACATCACGGACTTCGAAGCCGGCGCGCTCGCGGGTTAAACCGCCTGGGCCCAGAGCCGATACGCGGCGCTTGTGCGTGATCTCGGACAGGGGGTTGGTCTGGTCCATGAACTGCGACAACTGAGAGGCACCGAAAAATTCTTTCAGGGCCGCTGAGATGGGCTTGGAGTTGATCAGGTCGTGCGGCATGAGCGGTTCTTGCTCGGCTTGACCCAGACGCTCTTTGACCGCCTTTTCGATGCGAGCCAGACCGGTTCGGTACTGGTTCTCTGCCAATTCACCCACGCAACGCACGCGGCGGTTGCCCAAGTGATCGATGTCGTCAACTTCGCCCCGACCATTGCGCAGGTCGACCAGGATCTTGACCACGGCCATGATGTCGTCGTTGGTCAGCACCATCGGCCCTTCGGACTCGTTGCGGCCAACGCGGGCGTTGAACTTCATGCGGCCCACGCGCGACAAATCATAGGTGTCGGGGTTGTAGAACAGGCGCTGGAACAGGGCCTGCACGGCGTCCTCGGTGGGCGGCTCACCAGGGCGCATCATGCGGTAGATGGCCACTCGGGCGGCAAACTCATCGACGGTCTCGTCGCTGCGCAGGGTCTGGCTGATGTAAGCGCCCTGGTCGAGTTCGTTGGTGTAGATGCACTGTAGTTCTTGTACGCCGGCAGACCGCAACTTCTTGAGCAGGGCTTCGGTCAGCTCGTCGTTGGCCTTGGCGATGATCTCGCCGGTTTCGGCGTCAATGATGTTCTTGGCAACCACGCGGCCGATCAGGAAATCTTCGGGCACGCTGATGTGGGTGGTGCCGGTTTGCTCGAGCTCGCGGGTGTGGCGCGCGGTAATCCGCTTGTCCTTGGCCACGACGACTTTGCCGCTCTTGTCGGTGATGTCAAAACGGGCCACTTCGCCGCGCAGACGCTCGGCGACGAATTCCATTTGTGCACCGCTGTCCATCAGACGGAAGTTGTCGTTGACGAAGAAATTGGCCAGGATCGACTCGGGAGTCAGGCCGATGGCCTTGAGCAGGATCGTGACAGGCATCTTGCGACGGCGGTCGACGCGGAAGTACAGGATGTCTTTCGGATCGAACTCGAAGTCGAGCCAAGAGCCACGGTAAGGAATGACACGGGCCGAGAACAACAGCTTGCCGGAGCTGTGGGTCTTGCCTTTGTCGTGTTCGAAGAATACACCGGGCGAGCGGTGCAACTGCGAGACAATGACGCGCTCGGTGCCGTTGATGATGAAGGAGCCTTTATCGGTCATCAGGGGCACTTCGCCCATGTAGACTTCTTGTTCTTTGACTTCCTTGACCACCTTGGATTGGGGGGTGGAGGATTCGCGGTCATAAATGAAGAGTTGCACGCGGGCGCGCACAGCCGAGGCAAAGGTCAGACCACGGGTCTGACACTCGCGCACGTCAAAGGCGGGTTTGCCCAAGGTGTACTCGAGGAACTTCATCTCGACAAAACCGTTGTGCGAGACGATGGGGAAAGCGGCTTCGAAGGCGGCTTGCAGGCCCTCGGGCGTGCGCTGTTTAGGCGCGAGATCGGCTTGCAGAAACGCCGTGTAGGCGTCTTTCTGCATCTGCAGCAGATAGGGGACTTCGAGCACGCTGTCGCGGCTTCCGAAACTTTTGCGAATGCGCTTGCGTTCGGTATAGGTATAGGCCATGAGATCTCCGGGCTTGATCTTTCAGGACTGGGTGAAACACCTTTTGGGCATTTCGGGCTTGGCGGCTGGCCTCTACCAGCGTTGGCGGACGGTTGCGCATTGCACGCAACCCGAACCAAGGGTTTTCTGCAGTCGGGTCAGAAAACACGGCAAAGAAGCCTGCGGGGCCACTTTGCGGTGCGCTCTGTTGAAGCACCAAAGGCTGGGGGCCTTTGAAAAGACACCCCAGCCTTTTGGCAAAGCCGAATTACTTGATTTCGACTTTCGCGCCAGCCTCTTCCAGCTTCTTCTTGGCGGCATCGGCGTCGGCCTTGGCCACGGCTTCTTTGACGGGCTTCGGAGCACCATCGACCAGGTCTTTGGCTTCCTTCAGACCCAGGCCGGTGATTTCGCGCACGGCCTTGATGACCGACACCTTATTGGCGCCGGCTTCGGTCAGCATCACGGTGAATTCGGTCTTCTCTTCGGCGGCAGCAGCACCAGCGCCAGCACCACCGCCAGCAGCGGGGCCGGCCATGGCGGCAGCGCTCACGCCAAATTTCTCTTCGATGGCTTTCACCAGGTCGTTGAGTTCCATGACCGTCATGCTGTCGAGCGCGGTCAAAAATGCGTCTTTATCGAATGCCATTTTGATTTCCTTAAAGATAAATGTCCTGTTTGTTGCTTACCGTTCAAGCCGCTGCGGCTTCGCTCTTTTTCGTCGCCAGGGCACCCAGCACAACGGCTGTGCGCGAGATGGGCGACTTGAGCAAGCCACACAACTGTGACAACAGCACCTCTTTCGAGGGGATGCTGGCAAGCTGCTTAACGCCGTTGGCATCCAAGGCTTTGCCACCGTACACACCGCCACGAATGACCAACTTGTCGTTGGTCTTGGCGAAATCGGCCACCACACGGGCGGCTGCGACTGCGTCGGTAGAGAAACCATAGATCAGCGGACCGGTCATCTGGTCTGCTGCCACTTCAAACGAGCTACCGGCAACAGCACGGCGGGCCAGTGTGTTTTTCAACACACTGAGCGTCACGCCAGAGCTGCGCGCGTTCGAGCGCAGTTTGATCATGTCAGCGACCGTGATGCCGCGGTATTCCGCCATCACCAGCGTTTGAGCTTGAGCGGCGAGGCCCGTCACCTCAGAGACGACGGCTTCTTTCTCACTGCGATTCAGACTCAAGGTCTACTCCTTTGTCATGTGTCTTTGGGTTGCCCCGCTGACACGCCTTTGTTGCAGCGACCAAACTGTCAGGACATTCATCCATTTCAGCGGGATCGCCATCTGCGTTGGCTGGTGGATTAAGCGAGACCCCCGAGAGGGCTTCGCACCAACGGTCTTGGATGGCTCGGCACACACGTGGACTTGGGCGCCGACCCACCAACAGGGCCACGCCTTGCAGCGCGGCCCTTATTTCTTTAGGCAGTCAGAGACTGCATGTCGACCCGCACGCCCACACCCATGGTGGAAGAGACGGCGAGTTTACGCAGGTAAATACCCTTGGACGTCGCTGGTTTGGCCTTGTTCAGAGCGTCGACCAATGCGGCCAGATTGCCTTGCAGCTTGTCGGTGTCAAACGAACGACGGCCGATGGTGGCGTGCACGATGCCGGCTTTGTCGACACGGAACTGCACCTGACCGGCCTTGGCGTTCTTGACGGCGCCAGCAACATCGGGGGTGACCGTGCCCACCTTGGGGTTAGGCATCAGGCCGCGCGGGCCCAGGATCTGACCCAAGGTACCGACCACGCGCATGGCGTCAGGGGCGGCGATGACGACGTCAAAGGGCATGTCGCCGGCTTTGACGCGGGCGGCCAGGTCGTCCATTCCGACAATGTCGGCACCAGCGGCTTTGGCTTCGTCGGCCTTGGCGCCTTGGGCGAACACAGCGACGCGGGCGGTTTTGCCAGTGCCGTTGGGCATGACGACAGCGCCACGCACCACTTGGTCGGATTTCTTGGCGTCGATGCCCAATTGCACAGCCACGTCGATGGACTCATCGAATTTGGCAGTGGCACATTCTTTGACAATACCGATGGCGTCAGTCAGAGGGTACAGCTTGTTGCTGTCGACTTTGCCAGCAAAGGCTTTTTGTTTTTTGGTCAGTTTGGCCATGATCAGACTCCTTCCACCGTGACGCCCATGGAGCGGGCCGAGCCGGCGATGGTACGAACCGCAGCGTCGAGGTCGGCGGCGGTCATGTCCTTCATTTTGGTTTTGGCGATTTCTTCGAGCTGTGCGCGGGTGATCTTGCCCACCTTGTCGGCGTGTGGCTTGGACGAACCCTTGTCGAGCTTGATGGCCTTCTTGATCAATGTAGTCGCCGGGGGCGTCTTGATGATGAAGGTGAATGATTTGTCCGCGAAAGCGGTGATCACCACGGGAAGGGGCAGGCCGGGCTCAACGCTCTGGGTCTGGGCATTGAACGCCTTGCAGAATTCCATGATGTTGAGACCGCGCTGACCGAGCGCGGGACCAATCGGCGGCGAGGGGTTGGCCTTGCCAGCCGGGACTTGCAGCTTGATGAAGCCGACAATTTTCTTTGCCATGCTGTTTCTCCTTTCGGGTTCAAACGCCTTGGGAACAAGTTCCTTGGGCTCCCCGGGGTTGTTGACCCTTTTCTTGCAAGCCTGGGCGCCGGGTCAGGGGGAGCGCCCAAGCCATCGGATCAGGTCTTTTCGATCTGGCCAAATTCGAGTTCGACCGGAGTGGCGCGACCAAAGATCGTGACAGAGACGCGCACTTTGTTCTTTTCGTAGTTGACTTCTTCGACCGTGCCGTTGAAGTCAGTGAATGGGCCCTCCTTGACCCGCACCAACTCGCCAACCATGAATTCGACTTTGTGGCGTGGCTTGTCAGAACCTTCCTGCATCTGGCTGACGATCTTTTGCACGTCTTCTTCCGAGATGGGCACAGGGCGGTTCTTGGCGCCACCGACGAAACCGGTGACTTTGGAGGTGTGCTTGATCAGGTGCCAGGTATCGTCGTCCATCACCATTTCCACCAACACATAGCCGGGGAAGAAACGGCGCTCGGTGGTGCGGCGCTGGCCATTTTTCATCTCGACCACTTCTTCGGTGGGCACGAGAATGCGGCCAAACTTGTCGGCCATGCCGGAGCGGGCAATGCGCTCGGTGATGTTGCGCTCGACGGCCTTTTCCATGCCCGAGTAGGCATGAACGACATACCAGCGCAAATCCGGGTTGGACGACTTGGGCAGAACGTCAGAGGTGTTGTCAGTATCGGTCATTATTTTTTCCAGCCCAAAATCAGGTCGTACAGCACCCACTCAAGCGTCTTGTCGGTGAGCCACAGAAACAGTGCCATCACCACGACGAAGGCAAAGACGTAGGCCGTCATCTGAATGGATTCTTTGCGGGTCGGCCAAACCACTTTGTTCACTTCGCGCCAGGCGTCGCGACCGAAAGCAATCAGTTGGCGGCCATGGATAGAGATGAAGAACACCACCACCGCGGCAACCAAGGCAACCAGCAAAACGCCCCATTGCGCCCACACGCCTTGAGAACCCAAAGCGTAGAAACCACCCAAACCGGCCAGCACCAGCACAATGGCAAGAGCCAGCTTGAACTTGTCAGCCGGAGTGGTCACATTTTCGATATCGGCGGTGGCCATGAACGATGCAATTCCTTGTCAAATGCCCAGTGGGTATTAGGCGAGAAAGCCCGCCGGGTTGCGGCGGGCTGTTTTGTCACCAGAAACTGATCTGTTCAGCGCCTGGTGGCAGGGGCAGAGGGAATCGAACCCCCAACCTTCGGTTTTGGAGACCGACGCTCTGCCAATTGAGCTATACCCCTATGAAGGATCACTCCATGATCTTGGCAACGACGCCGGCGCCGACGGTCTTGCCGCCTTCACGG
>JASGCM010000031.1 GCA_030054175.1 Alphaproteobacteria bacterium
AACTTGGCGACCCTACGGGGATTCGAACCCCGGTACTCACCGTGAAAGGGTGATGTCCTAGGCCTCTAGACGATAGGGTCAAAACCTGGACTACGACACAATTGGTGGAGGTAAGCGGGATCGAACCGCTGACCTCTTGCATGCCATGCAAGCGCTCTCCCAGCTGAGCTATACCCCCATTGGGTGTCGAGAGTGAAGAGTATAGCGCATTTTTCAGGCTTTTGCCAAGCGCTGCAACACGACTTTTCTTTCTTGCAGGGCCAGCACTTGGTCCAACGAGGGGGTTTGTGGGGTGCCCATGACCAAGACTCGGACCGGCATGGCCAGTTGAGGCATTTTCAATCCGTGCTGGGCAAGCACGGCCTTGAGTGCGGCGCCGATGGCAGCAGGCTCCCAAGCCACATCGGCCAAGGCACGCGCCAGATCGGCCACGGCCGGTCGCACGGCCTCGGAGAGGTGTTGTTGTAGATCTTCTGCGCTGGGGGTCACTTCGCCGTAGTGGCGAGCGATCCAGTCGGCCAAGGCCACCAAGGTGTCACATCGGTCTTTGTACAAAGCCACCAGAGCAGGCAAGCGTTGATCGGTGCTCAGGCTCAGGCGCGCAATAAAGGGGGTCACGGCTTGGGCCAGTTCGGCGTTGGCCATGGCCTTGAGGTGCTGGGCATTGACCCAGCGCAGTTTGGCTTCATCGAATTGCGCCGCGCTCTTGCCCAAATGGTCCAGATCGAACCACTGCAGGAATTGCTCACGGCTGAAGATTTCGTCGTCGCCATGGCTCCAACCCAAACGCGCCAAATAATTCACCATCGCATCGGGCAAATAGCCCTCGTTGCGGTATTGGGTGACGGCCTTGGCGCCATTGCGTTTGCTCATTTTTTCACCCTGCTCGTTGAGCACGGTGGGCAGGTGGGCATACACCGGCGGGGTACGACCCAAAGCCAAGAAGATATTGATTTGTCGCGGCGTGTTGTTGACATGGTCGTCGCCACGGATCACATGCGTGATGTCCATGTCGATGTCATCGACCACGACGCAGAAGTTGTAGGTGGGCGTGCCATCCGGGCGGGCGATGACCAGGTCATCCAGCTCGGCGTTGGCGATTTCGATGCGCCCTTTGACATTGTCGTCCCAGGCCACCACGCCACCGGACGGGTTCATGAAGCGCCAAACGGGTTGCACGCCTTCGGGGATGGGGGGCAGGGTCTTGCCCGGTTCAGGCCGCCAAGTGCCGTCATAGCGCGGTTTTTCCTTGGCGGCCATTTGCCGCTCTCGCAGGGCGTCGAGTTCGGCCATGCTCATGTAGCAAGGGTAGACATGCCCAGCTTCACGCAATTGCGCCAAAACCTCTTTGTAGCGGTCCACGCGTTGCATTTGATAGAAAGGCCCCTCGTCGGGCGTCAAACCCAACCAATGCATGCCTTCCAAAATGACGTCGACAGCGGCCTGACTGCTGCGCTCTAAATCGGTGTCTTCGATGCGCAGAATGAACACGCCAGCGCTGGAACGCGCAAAGGCCCAGGGGTACAAGGCCGAACGGATGTTGCCCAGATGGACGAAGCCGGTGGGCGAAGGTGCAAAACGGGTGCGAGTGGTCATGAAACGATCAGGCAATGAGAGACAGGCCACGCTCGAGGTCGGTGCGGATGTCATGGAGGTGCTCCAGACCAACCGCCACGCGGATCAGACCTTGGCCGATGCCGGCGGCTTGGCGCTGTGTCTCGCTGAGTTTGCCATGCGATGTGCTGGCCGGATGAGCCAACAAAGTTTTGGTGTCGCCCAGATTCGTGCACAGGGACATGACTTCGAGGTGATCGAGCACCTGAAAGGCCCGCACCCTGCCCTGTTCGGGGCTGTCGGACTTGACCTCGAAAGACAGCACAGCCCCACCCACACCCGACATCTGGCGCATGGCCAAGGCATGCTGGGGATGGCTGGGCAAGCCAGGGTAGTGCACGCGAGCCACGGCGGGATGGGTTTCGAGCCATTGGGCCAAGGCCAAGGCTTGAGCGCTTTGGGCCTGGATGCGAATGCCCAAGGTCTCTAACCCTTTGAGTACCACCCAAGCGTTGAAAGGCGAAAGTACCATGCCGGCGTTTTTGATGACAGGCAGGAATTTTTCGGTCACCATGGTTTGGGGTGCGCACAAGGCACCGGCCATGACACGGCCCTGACCGTCGAGGAACTTGGTGCCCGAGTGCATGATGATGTCAGCGCCGTACTCCACGGGGCGCTGCAGGGCTGGACTGGCAAAGCAGTTGTCCACGGCGAGCCATGCACCGGCGCTGTGGGCAATGTCGGCCAAAGCGGCAATGTCGCATACCTCGGTCAAGGGGTTGGTGGGTGTTTCGGCAAACAACAACCGGGTTTGGGGCGTGACAGCACGTCGCCAAGCATCGAGATCGGTTTGAGGCACGATGCTGGTCTGCACGCCAAAGCGGGCGAACTCGGAGCCGATCAACTTGAGCGTCGAGCCAAACATGGACTGCGAGATGATGACATGGTCGCCGGACTTGAGCAGCGCGAAGCACATGAGCATCACGGCCGACATGCCACTGCTGGTCGCCATGCAAGCCTCGGTGCCTTCCATGGCCGCCAAGCGCATTTCGAGGCTGGTCACGGTGGGGTTGCTGGTCCGGCCATAGGTGTAGCCGTCTTCTTCACCCGCGAAGCGACGGGCCGAGGTATCGGCATCGGGCTGCACAAAGCCGCTGGTCAGGTAGAGGGCTTCCGAATTCTCGCCGTAGCTGCTGCGCGGCACGGCGGCACGCACGGCCAAAGTGTCGGGGTGCAGTGCTTTTGGAGGAGTAGATGTCATGTCAGAATCTCAGGAAGCGTTGGGCAGGGCCAAACGAGAGGCGTCGGCATCGTCTTCGCCGGTTTGCACACGCTGCTCGTTCATGCGCAGGATGTCTTGTGCGGTGATATCGCCCGTGACGTACTCACCGTCAAAGCAAGAGGCGTCAAAACCACTGAGCTCGGGCGTACCAGGAGCCGCAGCCGAACGCACGGCCTGCTTCATGGCCTCGACATCCTGGTAAATCAGGGCATCTGCGCCAATCAGTTGGCGCACCTCTTCCACGCTGCGGTTGTGGGCCACCAACTCATCGGGGGTGGGCATGTCGATGCCATAGACGTTGGGGAAACGCACCGGGGGGGCGGCGCTGGCCATATAGACCTTGCGGGCGCCGGCGTCACGCGCCATTTGTACGATTCCCCGGCTGGTGGTGCCGCGCACAATCGAGTCGTCGACCAAGAGCACGTTTCGACCTTTGAACTCACTGGCGATGAAGTTGAGCTTTTGGCGCACTGATTTTTTGCGCACCCCTTGACCGGGCATGATGAAGGTGCGGCCCACATAGCGATTCTTGACGAAACCCTCGCGATAAGGAATGCCCAGCAGATGCGCCAGTTGGGTGGCGCTGGGGCGGCTGGACTCGGGGATGGGAATGACCACATCAATGTCGGTAGGGGGCACGACAGAAATCACGCGCTTGGCCAATGTTTGTCCCAGATTCAGACGAGCTTGGTAGACCGAGATGCCGTCCAAGGTGGAGTCGGGTCGAGCCAGGTAGACGAATTCAAAGATGCAGGGGTTCAGGCTGGGCGTTTGAGCACAAACCCGAGCGTGGAAACGGCCCTGCAAATCGATGAACACCGCCTCGCCTGGAGCGACATCGCGTTCAAACACATGGCCCGTACCTTCCAGTGCGACCGACTCGCTGGCAACCATCAGCGTACCGTCGGCGCCACGACCAAAGCACAAAGGACGGATGCCGTGCGGGTCGCGAAAAGCCAGCAAGCCGCGACCCGCAATGAGGGCAATGACAGAAAACGAGCCTCGCAGCCGACGGTACACGCCGCAGACGGCCCGGAACACCTGATCGGTGCTGAGCTGCCCCCCCTCTGAGGCTTGAGCCAACTCATGAGCCAACACATTGAGCAGCACTTCAGAGTCGCTGTCGGTGTTGATGTGGCGATGATCGACCGAGCTCATCTCGGCTTTCAAGGCATGGGCGTTGGTCAAGTTGCCGTTGTGCACCAACACGATGCCAAAAGGGGCATTGACATAAAAAGGCTGTGCTTCCTCTTCACTGAAGGCGTTGCCTGCAGTGGGGTAACGCACCTGCCCCAAACCCACGTTACCGGGCAGCGCCCGCATGTTGCGGGTGCGAAACACGTCCCGCACCATGCCCTTGGCTTTGTGCATGAAGAATTTGGTGCCCATTTGGGTGGCAATGCCGGCCGCATCTTGGCCCCGATGCTGCAAAAGCAGCAAGGCGTCGTAGATGAGCTGGTTGACAGGTGCGTTGCTGACAACGCCGACGATTCCACACATATCAGTTGAGGTACTTTCCGAATTCAGCAGGCAATAGAGGACGCAGTTTTTGCAAGGTCTGGTTGAGCCATTGCGCCACGCCGGAATTTTGCCAGTGTTCATGCACGCGCCAATCGCTCAGATTGACCACGATGGCCAGGGTCAGCAATAAAAGCAGGCCGCGCAGCGCTCCGAACATGGCGCCCAAGACTCGGTCCAAAGGACCGAGTCCGACCGCCGAAGCCAGTTTGCGCATCAAGCCGGCACAGAGGGCACAGACCACCAAAACCGAGATAAAAACTGCCACGAATCCGGCCAGGTGGCGCCAGGTGTCATTGGCCTCGGCCAGTGGCAACCACTGACCCACTTGGGCCGCATAAGCCTGTCCGAACCAAAAGCTGGCGATCCAGCCGACCACCGACAGGACTTCCCGCACCAGTCCGCGCATGAGTCCCCACAAGGCTGAAGCGCCCCCCAGTGCCAACAAGATCCAGTCGAGGGCGGTCATGGTGGGCCTTGATTTCAGTAAGTGAGGATGATGGCCGGCAGATTCAGCGATTTCGCTTTATCGGCGGCTGCCTCGGCCTCGGCCTTGCTGTTGAAGGGCCCAAGACGCACTCGGGTGCGCTTGCCATCTTTGGCGTCGACCACCTGGGTGTAGGTAATTAAACCGGCTTTCTCCAGCTTGCCTCGGGTCTCTCTGACTTTGGAGTCTTCAAGGAAAACCCCGACTTGGACGACAAAGCGCGCGTCACCTATGGTCTTGGCCGCAGTCGAAGATTGGGCGCTCGGTTTGGCGCCATCAGGTGTCGACTTGGTTGCGGCTGGCACCGCCTCTTTGGACAGTTCTTTGGGGGCCTCAGTGGCCGGTTCTTGGTTGACAACCAACTCTTCCTTCTCGGACAAGGCTTGCTTGGCCAGTTCTTCGGAATTGGCGGCCGCAGTCGGGCTGCCAGAGCCGGGGGCCAAAGGCGCAGGAGGGGTGTCAGGAGAAACTTTGCCCTTGGAGGGGATGTCGATGGCCAAGTCCACAGAGACGGGGCGCGGCTGGGTGTCGAACACCATCGGGAAACCCGCCACGGCCAATACCACGAGGACCGCGGCTCCAATCAGGCGGTGACGAGCCTGACGCCGCAGATGCTTGATGGTTTGAGTGTCGGCGCCGTTGGCGCTTTCGTCGGAGCCGGCTTTGGCACCGGGGCGAAATTTGAAAAATGCCATGGCTGTGGTCAGTTCAGGTGCGGGGCATCCAAGCGGGGCAAGCCGTGTTGCAACACCCCACCCACGGTCAGGAATGATCCGAATACGACAATTCTATCAGCCGGGTCGGCTTGAGCGACCGCAGCCGCTAGTGCGCTGGCAGGATCGGGATGCTCGGAGTGCCGAGAGTCAGCACGCCGTCCCGGAGTCCGCTGCCACTGGCGCGCCAATGCTTGGGCCATGCTGGCTCTGGAGCCGGGGAGATCACAGAAATACCAGGCATCGGCCAATGGGGCCATGCGGCTCAAAATGGCGGAGATGTCCTTGTCAGCCATGGCGCCGAACACCAGGTGGGTGTGAGGATAAAACCCCATGGCGTCGAGGTTCTGGAATAAGACGGCGGCGGCATGGGGGTTGTGGGCCACATCCAAGACCAAGGCGGGCTGACCCGGCACCATCTGGAAGCGCCCGGGCAGATCGACCATGGCAAGGCCGTTGCGCACGGCCTGCGCGGTGACGGGCAAACGGGTGTGCAAGGCTTCCAGCGCGGCCAGCACGCCAGCCGCATTGATCAGTTGATTCGCACCTCGCAAGGCCGGATAGGCCAGTCCGCTGTAGCGTTTTGCACGCCCCTGCCATGACCATTGTTGAGGATCCCCTTGCGCGAGGAAGTCGACGCCCGAGCGGCGCAAATCGGCACCCAAGGTCTGCGCTTGGTCCAATACCGACTGGGGGGGCATGGGGTCACTGACCACCACCGGACGACTGGGGCGCATGATGCCCGCCTTTTCTCGCCCGATGGTCTCCCGATCAGGCCCCAGAAAATCCATGTGATCAAGATCGATCGAAGTGATGATGGCCACGTCCGGGTCGATGATGTTGACGGCGTCCAAGCGACCGCCCAATCCCACCTCAAGAATGGCGACGTCAGCCCCACTGTGGGCGATGCAAGACAGGATGGCCAGAGTGGTGAACTCGAAGAAGGTCAAACTGATTTCGCCGCGCGCAGACTCGACCCGCTGGAAATGTGGCAACAGCACGGATTCGCTGACCGCCTCGCAGCGCAAGCGGCAACGCTCCGTGAAGTTCACCAAATGCGGAGAGGTGTACAAGGCCGTGGCATAGCCTGCCTGAGTCAAGATGGACTCGAGCATGGCACAGGTCGAGCCTTTGCCGTTGGTGCCAGCCACCGTGAGGACCGGCATGTCTATATTCAAGCCCATGGCTTGCGCCACATCGCGCACCCGCTCCAGGCCCATATCAATGCCCACCGGGTGCAGGCGCTCACAGCGCGCCAGCCAATCGTTCAGTTCCATGCGCTGGATTGTCGCCCATGCCGCCCATCTGCATTTGCGGCATGATATCGGGATGAACAAAATTCAGGTTTTTGGCATCCCGAATTGCAGCAGCGTCAAAAAAGCTCGCGCCTGGCTGGAAGATCGCGGCCAAGCGTATAATTTTCATGACTTCAAAAATGAAGGCCTGAGCGAGTCTCAACTGGACCACTGGTTGGCCCAAGTCGATTGGACGGTGCTGCTCAACCGCAAAAGCACCACTTGGCGCGGCTTGCCTCCAGAACGACAACAGGCGGTGATTGACTCGGCCAGCGCCCGCGCAGCCATGCTGGACTTTCCCAGCTTGGTCAAGCGACCGGTATTAGATGTGGGCGGCCAAGTGCTGGTGGGTGTCAACCCCGATGCTTGGTCAGACGTTATTTAATGACTCCAGCTAGGATTTATCATGAACAAAATCATTCTTTCTTCGGCCCTGGTCTCCTCCATGGGCTTGCTCTGCGTGGGTGGCGTACAAGCCCAGGAATTGGGCCGCGTCATTTCCAGTACCCCCATGTACCAGCAAGTGGCCGTGCCACGCCAGGTGTGCAGCACCCAACCGATGGCTCAGCAAGCCAATAAATCGGGGGCTGGCGCTGTGATGGGTGCCATCGCTGGCGGGGCCATGGGCAACGCCATGGGCAAGGGGTCGGGCAATGCGGCCACAACCGCCATCGGGATTTTGGGTGGCGCACTTTTGGGCGACATGATCGAAGGCGCTTCTGCCCCTGAGGTTCGACAGGTTCAGACCTGCACCAACCAGATGTTCTACGAGAACCGATCCACTGGTTACAACGTGGTCTACGAATTCAACGGCAAGCAGTACACCGTGGTCATGCCTTCCGACCCGGGCCCGACCGTGCGTTTGCAGCTCACCCCTATGCCCTCTGCCCCGACTCTGGCAGCCCCGATCAACCCGGTCAGTTCACCCATTTCCGTGCCGCCTGCGGGCTCAGCCCCGCAATCCTGATCCGCGTGCCGGATCCATCCAGCCCATCAACGATGGCTTTCAATTCATGCCCCCTGTGCCGTTCCGGCCAGGGGCTTTTTCATGCGCAGGGACTACAATGTCGGGTTTGGTTTTAATCGATCGAACCCCAACATGAGCACCACCATCTCTGGCGTCAGCGTCAAAACCCAAGCCAATGTGTATTTCGACGGCAAATGCGTCAGCCACAGCCTGACACGCGCCGATGGCACTTCCCTGTCCGTGGGCGTGATTTTGCCCGCCACCCTGACCTTCAACACCGGGGACCCCGAGATCATGGAGTGCGTGGCAGGGTGGTGCGAGTACAAACTGGCTGGGTCCGAGCAATGGGTGAAGTCCTCGGCAGGTGAAAAGTTCGCCATTCCGGGGCACTCCTCCTTCCAGATTCGCGTGACAGAGCCTTACCACTATATTTGCCATTTTGGCTGAACCCAGACCTTTGCCGACATCGCCATGAGCACCATCTTGCAACACCTGCCCAAAGGGCAAAAAGTAGGCATCGCCTTCTCGGGCGGCCTGGACACTTCCGCCGCGCTCTTGTGGATGAAAAAAAAAGGCGCCCACCCTTACGCTTACACCGCCAATTTGGGGCAGCCCGACGAGTCGGACTACGAAGAGATCCCGCGCAAGGCCTTGGCCTATGGGGCTGAAAAAGCACGCTTGGTCGATTGCCGCACGCAACTGGCCCATGAGGGCATTGCCGCCATCCAATGCAGCGCGTTTCACATCAGCACCGGGGGCATCACCTACTTCAACACCACCCCTCTGGGGCGGGCAGTGACCGGCACGATGCTGGTGGCCGCCATGAAGCAAGATGAAGTTCACATCTGGGGGGACGGCTCTACATTCAAGGGCAACGACATCGAGCGTTTCTACCGCTATGGCCTGATGACCAACCCTTCGCTTAAGATTTACAAGCCATGGCTGGACCAACAGTTCATCGACGAGTTGGGGGGGCGCAAGGAGATGAGTGAGTTTCTGATCGCCAATGGCTTCGATTACAAGATGTCGGTGGAAAAGGCCTACAGCACCGACAGCAATATGCTGGGCGCGACCCACGAGGCCAAAGACCTTGAATTGCTCAGCAGCGGCATTCGCATTGTCAACCCGATCATGGGTGTGCCCTTCTGGCGCGAAGACTGCGCGGTGAAAGCCGAAGAGATCACCGTGCGCTTTGAAGAGGGACAACCTGTGGCACTCAATGGCGCCGAGTACACCGACCCGGTGGCCTTGTTCCTGAAAGCCAACGAAATCGGTGGTCGCCACGGCTTGGGCATGAGCGACCAGATCGAAAACCGCATCATTGAGGCCAAGAGCCGTGGCGTTTACGAAGCGCCAGGCATGGCCTTGCTGCACATCGCTTACGAGCGCTTGGTCACCGGCATCCACAACGAGGACACCATCGAGCAGTACCGCATCAATGGTTTGAAGCTGGGTCGCCTGCTGTACCACGGCCGTTGGTTCGATCCCCAGGCCATCATGCTGCGTGAAACTGCTCAGCGTTGGGTGGCACGCGCCATCACCGGCGAGGTCACCCTGGAGCTGCGCCGCGGCAATGACTACAGCATTTTGAACACCGAAAGCCCAAACCTCACTTACGCGCCCGAGCGCCTTTCGATGGAGAAGGTGGAAGATGCGCCATTCAGTCCTCTGGATCGCATCGGTCAGCTGACCATGCGCAATCTGGACATCACCGACACCCGCGCCAAATTGGGCGTCTACACCCAGTCGGGCTTGCTGTCCATGGGCATGGGCGATGGCCCGAAGATCTTGAAACTCGACGGCGACAAGAAATAAAACCAAAATCAGGGTCGGGAAATTGGGGTCTGACCCCAATTTCCACCCCAATTTCCCTGCATCAGGCCATGAAGGAGGGTAGCCACAGGCTGATTCCGGGGAAGAGGACCAGCAAGACCAAAACACCCACCATGATGGCAACAAAGGGCCAGCACCCGCTGAAGATTTGATTGAGCCTGACGCCTGGAATGAGGGCGTTGAGCACGAAGAGGTTCATGCCCACCGGCGGTGAGATCAGGCCGATTTGCACGATCATCACGATCAAGACGCCAAACCACACCGGATCAAACCCCAAAGATGTGACGATGGGGAAAAACAATGGGATGGTCAGCAGCACCATCGTCAGTTCTTCCATGACGGTGCCCAGCACGATGTAAATCAACATCATGGCCATGACGATCAAGGTGGGAGACAACCCCAGGCCCACGATCCAGTCGCGCAAGTCGTTGGGCATACTGGTGAAATTGACGAAATTAGCGAAGATGCTGGCGGCAATCAACAATGTGAACAGCATGCCGGTGGTGCGGGCAGATTCGACCAACACCTGAAGCAAGATCTTCCAAGTCAGGCGCCTGCGCAACAAGGCAAACAGGCATGCGCCAAAGGCACCAAAGCCCGCACCTTCGGTGGCGGTGAACAAGCCCCCGTAGATGCCCCCCAACACGATGATGACCAACATCAACACGCCCCAGATGCCGCGCAGGGCACTCCAGCGCTGGGCCCAACTCATGCGCTCTGCGGCCGGCGCATGCTCGGGCTCTCGCGAGGTCACGAAAACAATGCCGATCATCAGCAACACCATGGTGAGCAAGCCAGGCAGGACGCCAGCGGCAAACAGTTTGCCGATATGGGTCTCGGTGATGATGCCGTAGATGACCATGATGGTGGACGGCGGAATCATGATACCCAGCGTGCCGCCCGCAGCCATGACGCCGGTAGAGAGCTCATCGCTGTACCCCAGCTTTTTCATTGAAGGGTAGGCCACGCGACTCATGGTGGCGGCGGTGGCAATGGACGACCCGCAGATGGCCCCAAAACCAGCACAAGCCAGCACGGTGGCATGGGCCAAACCACCGCGCACATGGCCGATGAATGCGTAGGCGGCCTGAAAAAGTTCGTGCGCCAATCCAGCGCGGGCAACGAAGTTACCCATGAGAATAAACAGAGGAATGACAGATAGGGTGTAGGCAAAACCGGTCTCGTAGACCACCTGAGCGGCGTTGGCGTAGGCTGCGGGCCAGCCGATGACCCAACCCACACCGACAAATCCGACCAGGCCCATGGCGAAGGCCAGGGGAACGCGCAACAGCGCCATCAGGAAAATGGCGGCGAATCCAATGAGTGATGCGGTCACAACGCCACTCCCTCGCCCTCGGCCAATTCAGTCGGTGGCTTGGTCACCATTCCCAGATGCAAGAAACCGGTCAGGGCACACATGAGCGCCATGAGCTGGATGAAAGGGGCTTTGGCGATCTTGAGTTGGGCGGTGGTTTCGTGTTGGGCAGCGATGTCCACCCCGAGTTTCCACATGAGGTAGGCCAAACCCAGCATGTTGGCCGCGCACAGCAGGTGTACCAGCGCGTTTTGCACTTTCTTGGCCCAAGTCGACCACAGGCCATCGAGCGAGTCAAAAACGACATGTTCGCCGCGCTGTGAGACCAGCGGAATGGCGGAAAAAATAACCACCACCATCAACAACTCGGTCAATTCCAGGGAACCGGTGATGGAGTTGGAGAGCAGTTTGCGTGCGCCCACGTCAAAAAAAGTAAGCGCCATGATGGCGAATAAAGCCACTGCGCCCATCAGGCCGCAAATCCATTCGAGTAATTTATTGAGCATCATCGATTCCAAGGCAAACCGCCCCGACACCCATTCTATGGGGCGTCTGGGGCGGTAACGTCCCGGGTCACCCGGCTGTGCAGGGCAACCTCAGGAGAGGGACCTCATTTTTCTTGCTTGGCGATCTCGGCGCGAAACTCGGCCAAAACCTTGGCGGCGTCTTTCATGCCCTTGGCCTGTGCGTCAGCGACCCACTTGGCTTCCAGTCCCGAGGTGCGCATTTTGATGTCGGCGACGAATTTGGCGTCGGCCTTGCTGACCTGCACATTGTTGGCTTGCATCAGCGCCAAGGCACGGCGGTCCACCTTGTCCCAACCACGTCCAAAGATGCGCGCGGCGACTTCACCAGAGATGGCGTCGACGGCTTTTTTGTCCTCGGGGCTGAGTTTGTCGTACTTGGCCGGGTTCATCATGAAGACGAAGCTGGTGTTGTACAGGCCGCCTGGAAAGGTGGTGGCATACCGGATGATTTTGTCGATGCGGAATGATTCGGTCGATTCGGCCGGGAACAAGGTGCCATCCATCACGCCACCGGCCAGCAATTCATAAGAATCGGGTGCCGGCTTGAGGGTCACGTTCATGTTCAAGGTCTTGGAGATTTCATTGACCATGCCGCCACCGACGCGGAACTTCAAACCCTGCAAGTCTTCAACTTGGGCGATGACTTTCCTGGTGTTGAAGATGATGCCGGGACCGTGGGTAAAGTAACTGATCACCTTAACGCCCTGATGCTCCTCGGCAAACTGGGAGTATTGGCTGGCGATCTTGTTGAAAGCCACCGAAATCGGCTCGGCATTGTTGCCCAGGAAAGGCATTTCGGCCATTTGGGTGTGCAAGAAACGACCCGGGGTGTAGCCGTGGACCGTAAACGAGAGGTCCAGCAGCCCGTTTTTGACGGCGTCCAGCGTGCCGGGAGCCGCCACGGGCGCACGCGGCAAGATGTTGCATTTGACGCGACCAGAGGTGTTTTTCTCAAGGGTGTCGCACCATTCTTTTTGCGCCATCGACAAGGTGTGGGTTGGCCCCACCCAGCTCGAGGTGGTCAAAACGGTTTGGGCTTGCGCCGCGCTCAGGCCGATACCGGCCAAGAGGAATGCCAGACTACGCTTCATGAAATCTCCAGAAAGTCTAAAAATACCCACCTCAGTTTAGGGGGTTTTAAGCTTTGTCACTCTCATGACTTACCCGAATTGGCCGACCGACCGGTTGGATGGATGTTTTCAGCGCCACCGGTCAGAAAGCCGTATGGTCAGGGGCATTACACTTGCAACTGGATCAAAAAAGCACGTTCGTTCGGATGCCGTCTGTGGCCGTACAATTGACGTTTACGTAAACGTCAACCGAAGCTTTGTGGCCATCGGTTTTTTCATTCACAACCATTAGGAGTCCCCTCATGAAGGTATTGGTACCTGTCAAACGCGTGGTCGATTACAACGTCAAGGTGCGCGTCAAGTCGGATAACACGGGTGTCGACATCGCCAATGTGAAGATGAGCATGAATCCCTTTGACGAAATCGCCATTGAAGAGGCCGTGCGTTTGAAAGAAAAGGGACTGGCCACTGAAGTGATCGCGGTGTCTTGTGGTGTGGCTCAATGCCAGGAAACGCTGCGTACCGCCATGGCCATTGGCGCGGATCGCGCGATTCTGATCGAAACCACCGAGGAACTGCAACCTCTGGCCGTGGCCAAGTTGATTCAGGCCGTTATGGACAAAGAGCAGCCCCAGTTGGTGATTTTGGGCAAGCAGGCCATTGATGACGACTGCAACCAGACCGGACAGATGCTTGCGGCGCTGACCGATCTGCCCCAAGCCACCTTCGCATCCAAAGTGGAAGTGGCCGATGGCAAGGCGCAGGTGACCCGCGAGGTGGATGGCGGATTGGAGACTTTGTCGATCAGCCTGCCGGCCATCGTCACCACCGATTTGCGTCTGAACGAGCCGCGTTATGTCACCCTGCCCAACATCATGAAAGCCAAGAAGAAGCCCTTGGACACTTTCAAGCCCGAGGATCTGGGTGTGGATGTCACCCCCAGGATCAAAACCCTCAAGGTGTGCGAGCCGCCCAAGCGCAGCGCCGGCATCAAGGTGCCCGATGTCGCCACTTTGGTCGACAAGCTGAAGAACGAAGCCAAAGTGCTGGGTTGATTTGAAGGAACACGGAGAAACACACATGACCGCTCTTGTCATTGCCGAACACGACAACGCCTCGATCAAAGGCGCAACCCTCAATACCGTCACCGCCGCTCTGGCTTGCGGTGGCGATGTGCATGTGCTGGTGGCCGGCCACAACGCTGCTGCGGCAGCCGCCGCCGCCGCGCAGATTGCCGGCGTGGCCAAGGTGCTGCACGCCGACAGCCCGGTATTGGCCCATGGCCTGGCTGAAAACGTCGCCGCTCAGGTGCTGGCCGTGGCATCGAGCTACGGCCACATCCTGTTCCCTGCCACCTCCAGCGGCAAGAATGTCGCCCCCCGCGTGGCCGCCAAACTCGATGTGGCCCAAATCAGCGATATCACCCAAGTGATCGCGCCCGACACGTTCGAGCGCCCCATCTACGCCGGCAATGCCATTGCCACCGTTCAAAGCACCGATGCGACGCGCGTGATCACCGTGCGCACGACCGGCTTTGATGCCGCTGGCACCGGCGGATCGGCAGCGATCGAAAGCCTGAACGCCGTGGCCGACAGCGGCAAGAGCCAGTATGTGGGCAGTGAGATCGCCAAGAGCGATCGTCCCGAGCTGACCGCCGCCAAGATCATTGTTTCGGGTGGGCGCGCATTGGGCAGTTCTGAGAAGTTCAGCGAAGTCTTGACGCCACTGGCCGACAAATTGGGCGCTGCCCTGGGGGCCAGCCGTGCCGCCGTCGACGCAGGCTACGCCCCCAACGACTGGCAAGTGGGCCAAACCGGCAAGATCGTGGCGCCGCAGCTGTATGTGGCCTGTGGCATCAGTGGTGCCATTCAGCACCTGGCTGGCATGAAAGACAGCAAGGTGATCGTGGCGATCAACAAAGATCCCGAAGCCCCGATTTTCAGCGTGGCCGACTATGGCCTGGAAGCCGATTTGTTTGTCGCTGTGCCCGAGTTGGTCGGAAAACTCTAAGGAAATCCCCCCATGAGCTACATCGCCCCTGTCAAAGACATGCTGTTCAACCTGCGGCATCTGGCCAACATCGACCAGATCGCGCAGATTCCCGGATATGAAGATGCCAACCTCGAGACCACGCAAGCGGTGCTCGAAGAGTGCGCACGCTTCAATCAGGAAGTGGTCGCCCCGCTGAATTGGGAAGGTGACAAGAACCCCTCGGCATGGAAAGACGGGGTGGTGACCACCACGCCGGGTTTCAAACAGGCTTACCAGCAGTACCGTGAAGCGGGCTGGCAAGGTTTGCAACACCCGGCCGATTTCGGTGGTCAGGGCCTGCCCAAGTCGATTGGTTCGTTGTGCGGCGAAATTTTGAATTCGGCCAACATGAGCTTTGCCCTGTGCCCCTTGTTGACCGATGGCGCCATTGAGGCTTTGCTGACCGCCGGCAGCGATGAGATCAAAGCGATCTATCTGGAAAAGCTGATCAGCGGCGAGTGGAGCGGCACAATGAACCTGACCGAGCCACAAGCCGGTTCGGATTTGTCGATGGTGCGCTCACGCGCCGAGCCGCAAGCCGATGGCACATACAAGGTCTTTGGCACCAAGATTTTCATCACCTACGGTGAGCACGACATGGCGCAAAACATTGTGCATTTGGTGCTGGCCCGAGTCTCAGGGGCTCCAGAGGGCGTGAAAGGCATCAGCCTGTTCGTGGTCCCCAAATTCCTGGTCAATGGCGATGGCAGCTTGGGCGCGCGCAATGACGTGCACTGCGTGAGTATCGAGCACAAATTGGGCATCAAGGCCAGTCCCACTGCCGTGCTGCAATACGGCGACCATGGCGGAGCGGTGGGCTTTTTGGTGGGCCAGGAAAACCGGGGCCTGGAGTACATGTTCATCATGATGAATGCGGCGCGTTTTGCCGTCGGCGTGCAAGGCATTTCGGTTTCTGAGAGGGCTTACCAAAAAGCCACCCAATACGCCCGTGACCGGGTGCAATCACGTCCCGTCGATGGCTCGATCAAGGCCGCCGCACCCATCATTCATCATCCCGATGTGCGCCGCATGCTCATGACCATGCGTGCAGTGACCCAAGGTTGCCGAGCCATGGCCACGGTGGCTGCCGCAGCCTATGACGCCGTCCATGCCCATCCTGATGCGCAGGTGCGTCAACAGAACCAGGCGTTTTATGAATTCATGGTGCCGCTGGTCAAAGGCTACAGCACAGAGATGAGCCTGGAGGTCACTTCTTTGGGCTTGCAGGTGCACGGCGGCATGGGTTTCATTGAAGAAACCGGTGCGGCACAACACTACCGAGATGCCAAGATCCTGACGATTTACGAGGGCACGACCGCCATTCAGGCCAATGATTTGGTGGGCCGTAAAACCGCCCGGGATGGCGGCGGCACGGCCAAGGCGATTGCGGCACAGATCGAGAAAACCGAAGCCGCTCTGCGTGCGCGTGGCAATACCGACGCACTGGCGTTTGCCAAGCGACTGAGCGCAGCCCGATCGGCGTTCCTGGATACGGTGGACTTCATCGTGGCGCAGGCTTCGTCCAATCCCAATGCGGCCTACGCGGGTAGCGTGCCTTATCTCATGCTCAGCGGCAATCTGATGGCCGGCTGGCAAATGGGGCGCGCCTTGTTGGCTGCCCAGGACCAGTTGAGCGCCGGTGACGACGCCGATTTCATGCAGGCGAAGATCGCCACCTGCCGCTTTTATGCGGATCACGTGCTCGTACGCGTGCCGGGTCTGCGTGACGGCATTGTCGAAGGCGCCGATAGTGTGACTTCGATGGCGCTGGAAGCCTTCTGATCGGCTGGTCAACCCATCCGCCCCCCCCCCCCCACTCACCAGGAGACTTCATGTCGCGCATGCCTGCCGTGTTGCAAAAAATGCCGTTCAAAGTCATCGGCTCGCCGCTGTTCATCATCAGCAACCCCCAGTTGGTGATTGCCCAATGCATCAACGGCGTGATTGGCTCGATGCCAGCTTTGAATGCCCGGCCCGCTTCGCAGTTGGATGAATGGCTGGCCGAGATCACCGAGGCCTTGGCGGCGCACGACCGGGCGAACCCGGATCGACTGGCGGCACCGTTTGCCATCAACCAGATCGTGCACAAAAGCAATGACCGGCTGGAACACGACATGGCATTGTGCGTGAAGTACAAGGTACCGGTCATCATCACCTCATTGGGTGCGCGCGAGGATGTGAATGCGGCAGCGCACAGCTATGGCGGGGTGGTGTTGCACGACATCATCAACAATCGTTTTGCTCACAAAGCGATCGGAAAAGGGGCCGATGGCCTGATCGCGGTGGCTGCCGGCGCAGGCGGTCACGCCGGGGTCAAAAGCCCTTTTGCGCTGATTCAGGAAATTCGTGAATGGTTTGACGGCCCCGTGGCGCTGAGCGGCTCGATCGCCACCGGGGACGCTATTTTGGCAGCCCATGCCATGGGGGCGGATTTCGCCTACATCGGTTCGGCTTTTATTGCGACCGAAGAAGCTCGTGCGGTAGACGCCTACAAGCAATGCATCGTCGAGAGCAATTCGGACGACATCGTCTACAGCAATCTGTTCACCGGCGTGCACGGCAATTACCTGGCCCCGTCGATCCGCAATGCGGGCTTGGACCCGGACAATTTGCCCGTCAGCGACCCCAGCAAAATGAACTTTGGCAGCGACCGCAAGGCCTGGAAGGATATTTGGGGCTGTGGGCAAGGGATTGGTGCTGTCAAGTCAGTGCTGCCCACCGCCCAATTGATCGATCGCCTGAAAAGCGAATACGCTGCTGCCCGCGCCCGCTTGCTGGCCAACTGATAGGGCCCAAGGTGGAGCTGCTGTTCGGATCGGTCAGCGTGCATTTGGGAGCACAGTCGGGCAAGTACCCCGATGGCAATCAAGTCCTGGTGCGCGGGGGCGAATTGACCGTCGCTTTCGATACGCCCGTGGCCTCACGCCTGCGCGGTGACCTTTTGAAAAACGTCGATCTGGTGATTCTGGGCCATGTGCACGAAGATCACATGGCGGCACTGGATCTGCTGGGCCACGCCGCTTTGCAGGTGCACCGTTTGGATTTGGAGGCCGCCCGATCCTGGGATGGATTGAAGCGGCATTATGGCTATGCCGAGACCACGCTGTCTTCGGTGCGCCAGATGATTGAGCGCGATTTTCATTATGCACCTCGCCCAGACGCCCTGCCGTATGACGATGGCCAGACTTGGCAGTTGGGTGCCGGTGTGCGCATCAGTGCCCAGCACCTGCCCGGTCACACCGCAGGGCATTGTGCCTTGGTGGTTGAAAACGAAGGCGTCGCCTTCATCGGCGACATCGATCTGAGTGGTTTTGGTCCCTACTACGGTGACGCCACTTCCAATCTGGCCGACTTTCGTCACACGCTCAAGCGGGTGGCCGAATTGGATGCGCGGGTTTGGGTGACGTCTCATCACAAGGCAGTGATCACCGACCGCACTCAGTTCCTGGCCGATCTGGGTCGCTTCGCCGCCCGCATTGATCAACGCACCGAGTCGCTGCTACAACGGCTTCAACAGCGCCCTCAAACCCTGGATGAATTGGCCGATGCCGGTTTTTTGTACCCGCCCGGTCATGGCGCCCCCTGGACGGCCAGCGCCGAGCGCCGCACCTTGCAGCAGCACCTGGATGAGTTGCTGGCGGATGCGACTGTGCGTCTCGATCACGGGATTTACGCTTTGGCTTGACTTGAGCCTTTCGATATGATGTGGGCATGAGTAAAACTGGTTTTTTCATCCACAGCGACTGCCAGCGCCATGACGTAGGGCGCGGCCATCCAGAATGTCCCGAACGGCTCTCCGCCATCCGGGATCGACTGTTGGTCACCGGGGTCGATCAAGGTCTGTTGGAGCGCGACGCCCCGCTGGCTGAAGTCGAAGACCTGCTGTTGGCGCATGACCCCAGAATGGTCGATGCGGTTTATGACTTGAATCGCGAGGTCCAAGACAAGATCGCCCAGGGAGACCAGGGCTTGGCGTACATCGACCCCGATACCGCCTTGAACGGTCACAGCCTGAATGCCGCCTTGCGATGCGTCGGCGCAGCCATGGCGGCCACTGATGCGGTCCTGGCTGGCGAGATGGACAATGCCTTTTGCGCCGTGCGTCCTCCCGGCCACCATGCCACGCGGGCTCGTTCCATGGGTTTTTGCATTTTCAACACCGTGGCCATCGCTGTTCGGCATGTGCTGGAACGCCATGGGCTGGAGCGGGTCGCGGTGATTGACTTTGACGTACACCATGGCAATGGCACCGAAGATATCCTGGCCGGCGACGAGCGGGTGCTGATGTGCAGCACCTTCCAGCACCCCTTCTACCCGTATTGCGGCACCCATGACACGCCCGCCAACATGGTCAATGTGCCTGTGCCCGCATACACGGCGGGCAGCGAAATTCGCAAGTTGATGACCCAGCACTGGTTTCCTGCCCTGGAGGACTTCAAGCCCCAGATGATTTTCATCAGTGCCGGCTTTGACGCCCATCGCGAAGATGACTTGGGTCAATTGGGCATGACCGAAGCCGATTACCGCTGGATCACCGAACAGCTGATGGATCTGGCCTTGCGTCACGCGCAGGGTCGGATCGTGTCTTGCCTGGAAGGGGGCTATAACTTGAGCGCTTTGGGTCGCAGCGTTGAAGCCCATGTGCGTGCTCTGGCCGGGCTTTGACCCCATTGCCCATGCTGAACTTTGAACACCTGATGCAACTCCTGGGCAGTACCGAAGCCTGGCTTGAAGTGCTGGTCTTGCTCGCGGTGCTGGTGCTCTCTTATGTCTTGGTGCGCTTGGCAGGGCGGCGCGCCAGTCCGGACTCTGTGTTGTTTGGGCGCTCGCCCATCTCTGGCTTGTTGTTCCCCCTGCTCGCCTTGGCCGGTGTCTACGCCTGTCAGGCCGCATGGACCAGCCACCACAGCCCGTTGTCGCTGCTGCGGTTTGCGATACCGGTGCTGATGTCCTTGGCCATCATCCGCTTGATGGCACGCGTGCTGCGCGCGGTGTTCCCGCGCTCCGATTTTGCCTTGCGCATTGAGCGCACGGTGTCTTGGCTGGCTTGGCTGGGCGCGGTGCTGTGGATCGCTGGTTTTTTACCTTGGATGCTGACCGAACTCGAGACGATCCGGATCAGTTTCGGCAAGACCAAAGTGGATTTGCGCACCCTGCTTGAAGGGGCCTTGTCTTCGATCATGGTGCTGGTGTTGGCTTTGTGGACTTCGGCCACCATTGAGCAAAAGCTGCTGTCCCATGCCGTGGATGACCTGTCGATGCGCAAGGTCGCCGCCAATGCCCTGCGCGCCCTGTTGCTGATGATGGGTCTGCTCTTTGCGCTCTCGGCGGTGGGCGTCGATCTGATGGCCCTGTCGGTGTTGGGTGGCGCTCTGGGTATGGGCCTGGGCTTTGGCTTGCAAAAACTGGCGGCCAACTATGTCAGCGGATTTGTGATTTTGCTGGAACGCTCGTTGCGCATCGGCGACCATGTGAAGGTCGATGGCTTTGAGGGGCAAGTCAAGGACATCAAAACCCGCTATACGCTGATCCGCGCGCCCAATGGGCGGGAGTCGGTGGTGCCCAACGAGACGCTGATCGCTCAGCGGGTTGAAAATCTGTCTCTGCAAGATTCGAATATGCTTTTGACCAGCACAGTCACGGTGGGCTACGAGGCCGATCCGCGTCAGGTGCAGGCTTTGTTGACTCAGGCCGCAGGGTCTTGCCCCAGAATTTTGTCGAATCCGGCCCCCAACGCTTTGTTGATGAATCTGGCCGCGGACGGGATGGAGTTCCAGGTGGGTTATTGGATCAACGACCCGGACAATGGGCAGAACAACGCCCGCTCGGCGGTGAACATCGCCATCCTGGACGCGCTGCGTCAAGCCGGTGTCGAAATTCCTTTCCCGCAACGCGAAGTGCGCATCCGCCGAGACCCCGGCGACCCGGTGTTGGAAAAACGGACCTGAAAAGAGATTGCGCATGATCAGGTTGGGGCTTTGGACGTCTTGGTGCCGCGTGATCCTGGCCTGCGGCTTGTGCGTCGCCGTGGGCGGCGCGGGCGCATCGCCAGCCAAAAACAAACCCGCCAAAGCCCCGATGTGGGGGGACACCTCGCAAGTCCAGGCCCTGGCGCAATCGCTGGCGCAAGAGTTTAACTTGCCCACGGAGTGGACGCGCCAAAGAATCGCCCAGGCCCGCCCAGTGCCCCAAGTGCGCCAATGGGTCTTGCCCCCCCCAAGCCCTGCTGCCAAGAACTGGGCGGCGTATCGAGCCCGCTTCATCGAACCCCGACGCATCGATGCCGGGGTGAAGTTCTGGCGTCAGCACGCCGAGGCATTGCGCCGGGCCGAACAACGTTTTGGCGTTCCCGCCGAAATTGTGGTGGGCATCATCGGAGTCGAAACCCTATACGGCCAGCACCAAGGCAAGTTCGCGGTGTTGGATGTGTTGTCTACTTTGGCGCTGGACTTCCCCACAGAGCACCCCCGGGCTGCCGAGAGGCAGGCTTTTTTTCGAAGCGAGTTGGGGCATTTTCTGAAGCAGACCCGGCAAGGGGCGTCGGTCAAGCGCTTGGGCAGCTTTGCCGGCGCCATGGGTTGGCCACAATTCATGCCTTCAAGCTGGAGTCGCCACGCCATCGATTTTGATGGAGATGGCCGCATCGACCTGAGCCGCAGCCCGGTCGATGCGATCGGATCGGTGGCGAATTATTTCGTCAATCACGGCTGGAAAAACGGCATGCCGACCCACTTTCAGGTGGATGTCTCTGGTCCGGGCACAGTACTGGAGATTTTGACGGGACCGGACATCGTGCCCACCTTCAGTGCCGAGCGCATGGCCGAATTGGGTGCTCAATTGGATGCCGCAGGTCAAGCGCACAATGGGCCTCTGGCCCTGGTCGAGTTGCACAACGGCGGACAGGCCCCCAGTTACGTGGCAGGCACAGCGAATTTTTATGTGGTGACGCGCTACAACTGGAGCAGCTATTACGCGCTGGCGGTGATCGAGTTGGGGGCGGCGGTGGCCCGTCAGCGCACGGCGCGCTGAGCACACCGCAGCCTGTTCTCGTCCCGAGTGGTCGGGGGCCGGTGATCCCGTGCGCCCTGCCCCCGGGTTTACAACCCCATAAAGCAACAGAACCGAATGGATATGCTCTTCCTTACAAGTTGAACGAGCCCATCGCCCTCAAGACTTGAAGAGCGCTTTGTGCTGTTCACGCAATAGGTTTTTTTGCACCTTGCCCATGGTGTTGCGGGGTAATTCATCGACCACGAAGCAACGTTTGGGGATCTTGAAGTTGGCCAAACGAGCTTTCAGGATGGCGATGATCTCTTCGCCATTCAGGCGGCCTTGCGGTTTGGGGATGACCACAGCGACGCCGACTTCACCGAAGTCAGGGTGTGGCACGCCCACCACGGCGCTTTCCGCGACGCCGGGCATGTCATTGATGAAACCTTCGATTTCAGCCGGGTAGACGTTGTAGCCGCCACTGATGATGAGGTCTTTCGATCGACCAACGATGGTGATGTAGCCCCTTGGGTCGATCTTGCCAACATCGCCAGTTTTGAAATAACCGTCGGCGGTGAATTCCTCGGCGGTTTTCTCGGGCATGCGCCAGTACCCTGAAAAGACATTCGGGCCTCGCACCTGGATGCCACCAATTTCATCGACCGCGCAGGGTTGGCCTTGATCATCGAGCACGCGCAAACTGACCTCGGGCAAAGTGAAGCCCACCGTACCACCCCGGCGCTCGGACTGACCATCGTAGCGCGGGTCTGCGGCATAGGGGTTCGAGGTCAGCATGATGGTCTCGCTCATCCCGTAACGCTCAAGGATGGTGTGTCCGGTGCGCTGCTGCCACTCTTGAAAGGTTTCGATCAGCAACGGGGCTGACCCAGCGATGAACAAACGCATGCGGGCCACTGCCTGCCGGTTCAGGTCCAGGTCGGCCAGCATGCGCACATACAAAGTGGGCACGCCCATGAAGACGGTGGCGCGTGGCATGTCGGCGATGACGCGCCGGGGATCGAACTTGGCGTGCCAGATCATCTTGCTGCCATTGAGCATGGCGCCGTGGATGGCGACGAACAGGCCATGCACATGGAAGATGGGAAGCGCGTGGATGAGCACATCGCCCGGCACCCAACCCCAGTAGTTTTTCAAGATGGCGGCATTGGACAAGAGGTTGCCGTGCGAGAGCATGGCCCCTTTGCTGCGACCCGTGGTGCCGCTGGTGTACAAGATGGCCGCCAGATCATCGGCGCGACGGATGGCGGGCTGGTGGCGGTCGCTTTGGCTGGCGGCCCGATCCAGCAGACTGCCGGTGCGGTCATCATTCAGGGTGAACACATACTGGGTGCCGGCTTTGAAGGCAATCGGGCTGACCCAGCCGTGGTTTTTGCCCGAGCACACGACCACTGCGGGTTCGGCGTTGCCAATGAAGTACTCGATTTCGGCACTTTGGTAAGCGGTGTTGAGCGGCAAGAACACATGACCGGCACGCAAGGTGGCCAAATACAGAATCAGCGCCTCGACCGATTTTTCGACTTGGACCGCCACCCGCGAGTGGGCAGGAATTCCCAGGCCATCGAACAAATTGGCAACCATGGCACTGGCGCGATCCAAGTCGCGCCAGCTGTAGCACAAGCCCTGTTCAGTCTCGACGGCAATTTGGTCTAAATCGGAGGGGAAGGCGTTGCGCAAGGCGCTGAAAAGGTTCTGATTGCTCATGGTCAAAGGAAAAAAATCAATCCAACTTGGCCCCAGAGGCTTTCACCACGGCCGCCCAACGCTTGGTTTCGGCACTGACGAAATCGCCAAAGGCCGAACCCGTCAGGTTGGGGAAGTCAGCTCCGTTGGCGGCCCATGCGGTTTTGATCTCGGGCATGTCGCGCGATTTTTTGATGACTTCGATGAATTCGGATTCGATGACAGCAGGCGTGCCGCGTGGCATCCACATGGCATACCAAGTGCTGACGTTGTAATCCTTCAGACCCAATTCACCGGCGCAGGGGATGTCGGGGAAAGAGGCGTTTCGTTGTTGACCTGCGACCATCAGGGGTTTGATGCGACCGGCCCGGATGTGCTGAGCCGATGAACCGAGCCCGTCAAACATCATGTCAACATTGCCGGCGATCAGGTCTTGCAAGGCCGGCCCCGTACCCCGGTAAGGGATGTGGGTGATGAAGGTCTGGGTTTGCATTTTGAACAATTCACCCGCCATGTGATGGGCCGTGCCACTACCAGCGCTGCCATAGTTGAATCGACCGGGGCTTTTCTTGACCAGGTCCAAAAACTCTTTCAAGTTCGCGACGGGCAAATTTTTCGGGTTCACCACCAAGACATACGGTACGGTCGCCATCAAGGCCAAGGGAACGAAATCGCGTTCGAGGTCGTAGTCCAGCTTGGGATACATTGAAGGTGCGATGGTGTGGTGCACCGCCCCCATGAAGCAACTGTAGCCATCGGCCGGCATTTTAGCCGCCACAGAAGCCCCCAAAGTGCCTCCGGCACCGCCACGGTAATCAATGATCAGGTTTTTGGTGGTGGCTTTGTTGAAAGCCAAGGTGAAGGGGCGAGCGAAGGCATCGGTGCCCCCGCCAGCGGGGAAAGGGACCACGCAAGTCACCGGTTTGGTGGGCCAGCCAGATTGAGACCAAGCGGGAGCAGCCAATGCGGCACCTGCACCCCAAGCCAGCAGATCGCGTCGACGGAAATTGGGAATCATGTCAGTCTCCTTAAAGTCAGGTCATTCATCCTGGCCCTGGTCGGGCAGCGAAGGCCCCAGAGCCAGAGTGGCGTATTGTGCCCGTCAGTCGGGGCCAGCGCCAGATGTCCCCCCAGAGGTCCTGCTCCAAACCATCAGCCCCAAACCCAAGACCACCATGGGCACGCAAAGCCACTGCCCCAGGCTGAGCCCCCAAGACAACAGGCCCAAAAAGGCGTCGGGCTCGCGAAAGTACTCGGCGATGAAACGAAACAACCCATACCCCAACAAAAAAGCACCTGAAACCGTACCCACAGGGCGTGGTTTTCGCGCCAGCCACCACAACAGGGCAAACAGCAACAGGCCCTCTAATGTGAACTGGTACACCTGAGAGGGGTGCCGCGCCAGGGAGTCGCCGCTTTGCGGAAAGACCATGGCCCAGGGCAGATCAGGGTCGGCCGCACGCCCCCACAACTCTCCGTTGATGAAGTTGCCGACCCGACCGCTGGCCAAGCCAGTGGGTACGCACGGGGCAATGAAATCGGTGACAGTCAGCCAGGACAGCCGTTTGCGCCGGGCCCAAATCATCATGGCGGTGATGACACCCAGCATGCCGCCATGAAAGCTCATGCCACCTTGCCAGACCGCGAAAATTTCAAGCGGATGGGCCAGGTAATGCCCCGGTTTATAAAACAGGCAGTACCCCAAACGACCTCCGATGACGACCCCCAAAACCCCATAAAAAAGCAGGTCTTCGACTGCGGGCACATTCCACACCTGGGTTTGTCCAACATAGGGTTCATGCCGCAAGCGCAACCGGGTCAAGGCCAAGAACAGGCCGAAAGCCACCAGATAGGTGATGCCATACCAATGGATGGCCACCGGGCCCAATTGAAGGGCGACTGGGTCGAACTGTGGGTGGGTCAACATGGGCGGGATTGTAGGCCCTGCACAGGGGCTTGACAGTATGCGACAACTGGGGTTCTAACCTGCGCTAAACTCTGGCGCATGGACACCAAACCGATTCAATTCCAACGCCGCTCGGCCAACATCACCGAAGGCAAATCCCGCGCTCCCAACCGCTCCATGTACTACGCCATGGGCTACGAGGAGTCCGATTTTTCCAAACCCATGGTGGGTGTGGCCAACGGTCATAGCACCATCACGCCGTGCAACAGCGGTCTGCAAAAACTGGCGGATGCGGCGGTGGTCGGCATTGAAGAGGCCGGTGGCAACGCCCAGATTTTCGGCACACCGACCATTTCTGACGGCATGGCCATGGGCACCGAAGGCATGAAGTACAGCCTGGTCAGCCGCGAAGTCATCGCCGACTGCATTGAGACCTGCGTGCAAGGTCAATGGATGGATGGCGTGCTGGTGGTGGGCGGCTGCGATAAAAACATGCCTGGCGGCATGATGGGCATTTTGCGCGCCAACGTGCCCGGCATTTATGTCTATGGCGGCACCATCCTGCCCGGCTATTACAAGGGTCAAGAACTCAACATCGTGAGCGTGTTCGAAGCCGTGGGTCAAAACGCTGCCGGCAAGCTCAGCGACGAAGACTTGAAAGAGATCGAAAAGCGCGCCATTCCCGGCACCGGCTCTTGCGGCGGCATGTACACCGCCAACACCATGTCCAGTGCTTTTGAAGCCATGGGCATGTCGCTGCCTTACTCTTCCACCATGGCCAATCCGCATGATGAAAAGATGAATTCGGCCAAGGAGTCGGCCAAGGTGTTGTTGGAAGCGATACGCAAGAACATCAAGCCGCGCGACATCGTGACCCGCAAATCGATCGAGAACGCCGTGTCGGTCATCATGGCCACCGGCGGTTCTACCAATGCGGTGCTGCATTTCTTGGCCATTGCCCACGCCGCCGGGGTCGAGTGGACGATTGACGATTTCGAGCGCGTGCGGCGCAAAGTCCCCGTCATTTGTGACCTCAAGCCCAGTGGCAGATATCTGGCCGTTCATCTTCATCAGGCCGGCGGCATACCGCAGGTGATGAAAATATTGCTCAACGCGGGTGTATTGCATGGTGACTGCATGACCATCACCGGCAAGACCATCGCCGAGACGCTGCAAAACATTCCCGACCAAGCCCCTGCCAGCCAGGATGTGATACGCAGCATCGACAAGCCCATGTATGCCCAGGGCCATCTGGCCATCCTGAAGGGAAACCTCTCGCCCGAAGGGGCGGTGGCCAAGATCACCGGCCTGAAAAATCCGGTCATCACTGGCCCGGCGCGGGTGTTCGATGACGAGCAGTCGGCGCTGCAAGCCATATTGGACGGCAAGATCAAGGCTGGCGACATCATGGTCTTGCGTTACCTGGGCCCCAAGGGCGGGCCGGGCATGCCCGAGATGCTGGCACCCACTGGTGCCTTGATCGGTGCCGGCCTGGGCGAAAGCGTGGGCCTGATCACCGATGGTCGCTTCTCGGGCGGCACCTGGGGCATGGTGGTGGGCCATGTGGCCCCCGAAGCCGCTGTCGGTGGCACCATCGCCCTGGTCAAAGAAGGCGACAGCATCACCATCGATGCCCACCAGTTGCTGTTGCAACTCAATGTGCCCGAGGCCGAAATCGGGCTGCGCCGACAGGCCTTCAAGGCACCGGCCCCACGCTATGTGCGTGGCGTGCAAGCCAAGTTTGCTTTCAATGCCGCCAGCGCCAGCAAAGGTGCAGTGCTCGACCTCTTTAGCCCCGACTCGGCCTCACGCTGACACGAAGCGCTAGGGCGTGTTAACACTAATAGCAATCATGGCGATTGCACCAGACAATCTCCGACATGGAGATCACGCCCGCACAATTCGCTCACCATTGAGCACTGTCTACCCAAGTAGCGCGGTAACGTCAGCCTGAGCAATTTGCAGGTGGTCAATGCGCTCCTCTATGTGGCCGAGCACGGCTGCAAGTGGCGCGGACTACCCAAGCGCTTCGGCAACTGGCACACGATTTACACACGCATGAACCGCTGGACCAAAGCCGGCGTCCTCGATCGCATGTTCGAGGAGTTGCAGCGCGCACAGGTCGTGCGCATCAAGAGACGCACCCGAAGGCCGACGCTTGCTCAGCAGTCTTGAGCCCACCAGCAGACCGGTGCATTTGTTGATGGATCGTGCGTACGAAGGCAACGAGACACGGCAGCTTGGAGTTGGAGTTGCCCCTATTCACCGGACACTTTGACCTTCTCGGACAAGGTCTTCGGCTTCAATGATATCGGTATTCAATTTTTCAATACTCAAGCT
>JASGCM010000015.1 GCA_030054175.1 Alphaproteobacteria bacterium
TTGTGTTGCCAGCCCTTGTGCGGACCTCCCTGTTGGTTGGACTGGCTGATTTCCCTGCTGCCCCCCCCCCCCCCCCCGCAGGCCGTCAGTGTGGCTGCAACCATGCCCAGCAAAACTTGTCTTCGTTGCAATTTCCACTCCCGATGACTGCGGAACCGCTATAGCCCATCGCCCACGGCGCTATGTGCGCTTGGGTTCACTCAAACTATATTGAAACTATATGGTTTTATTTGTAAGAAATTTTTATGATATTTTACTTTCGCGAACAAGTCTGCGGCGCACATCGGGCCGAAATACAGATCCGCGTCTTGGAGTTCAGGCGACGCGGCAGATCTTGAGCATATTGGTACCGCCCGGCGAACCCATGGGCTCGCCGCAGGTGATGGCGTAGATGTCCCCCGAGCGAACCACGCCACGCCGTTTCAGGTCTTCCTCGGCCTGTCGCAAGGCGGTATCTCGGTCGTTACTGGACTCCATCAGCAAAGGGCGCACATTGCGGTACAGCGCCATCTTGCGCTGGGTCGACAGCTTGCTGGTCAGTGCATAAATGGGAATATGGATGCGGTGACGACTCATCCACAAGGCGGTTGAGCCCGACTCGGTCATGGCCACCAGCGCCTTGGCCCCCAGGTGATGGGCCGTGAACAGCGCACCAATGGCGATGGTTTGGTCGATGCGACTGAATTGTCGCCCAGTGAAATCGGCGTCCAACTCAACCCGCTCGGCCGCTTCAGCGGCCGCGCAAATGGCGACCATTTCGCGCACGGTTTCCAAGGGGTATTTACCGGCGGCAGTCTCGGCACTGGTCATGACCGCGTCGGTGCCGTCAAGAACGGCATTGGCGACATCGCTCACCTCGGCACGGGTGGGCACCGGGTTGTTGATCATGCTCTCCATCATCTGGGTGGCGGTGATGGTGACCTTGTCGTATTCGTGCGCCAAGCGAATCATGTGCTTTTGCAACGCCGGCACGGCGGCATTGCCGACCTCAATGGCCAAGTCACCACGCGCGACCATGATCCCATCGCTGGCCTTCAATATCTCTTCCAGGTGTGGAATGGCCTCGGCGCGCTCGATCTTGGCGATCAAGCCGGGTCGGTGCTTGTATTCGGCACCCGCCACATTGGCCAATTGGCGCGCGAGCTCCATGTCGGTGGCGTTTTTCGGAAAACTGATGGCCAAATAATCGGCCTGAAATGCCATGGCGACCTTGATGTCCTCCATGTCCTTGGCGGTCAGAGCCGGCGCCGTCAACCCGCCACCCTTTTTGTTGATGCCTTTGTTATTCGACAGGTCACCCCCTACCTTGACCACGGTATGCACTTGTTCACCGGATACGCGCGCGACTTCAAGAACGATCAGGCCGTCATTGAGCAACAAGACATCGCCGGGCACCACATCACGTGGCAACTCTTTGTAATCCAAACCCACACCTTGCTCGTCACCGGACTCAGTGCGTTGGGCATCGAGCACGAAGGGTTGCCCCGCCTGCAAAGTCACCTTGCCCTGGGCAAACTTGCCAACTCGGATTTTGGGTCCCTGCAAGTCGGCCATGATGGCGACCTCACGACCCGCACGCTGCGCGGCCTCGCGCACCAAGCGGGCCCGATCAATGTGGTCTTGGGCTGTGCCATGGCTGAAATTCAAACGCACCACATTCACACCAGATCGGATCATTTCCTCGAGCAACTGTGGGGCACTGGAGGCAGGCCCCAGCGTGACGACGATTTTGGTGGAGCGGCGGGCGACGGGTGTAGTGGTCTTCATGACGCTCATTCTCACATGTGGCGTTGATTTGGCAAGTATCGTAATTATTCACCAATCAGTACTCGATGCCGAATTATGAGTATAAAAATAGCACAATGATGTGGTAATCCATTTGGAGAAGACCATGCAAAACATCCCCGTGTACAAAGCCGAACCGCATTTGCGCCGCTTGGCCCACGATAGTCTGCGTCAATTGGCGCGACGTGGCCGCCTGGTGCGCTTTAAAAACAACAGCCAGGTGATCACACAGGGCCAGATCGGGCATGAAATATTCATTGTGCTCGACGGCAGGCTAGAGGCCTACATTCACTCCAACGGCCGCAAAGAACGACGCCTGACCTTGGCCACGTTGCATTCAGGCGACATTTTTGGCGAGATCGGGGCCGAAGGCGGTCAGCGCAGTGCCTCGGTGTGCACTGTATCGCCCTCCCTGTGTGCGATGGTGCCCAGCAGTGAGTTGGCCGAGATGCGCGAACACGACCTGCAACTTCAAGCCCTGTTGGCACTAACCGCCAATGCGCGCAACCGCCACAACACCCAACTGATGGCTCAGGCCCTGTTCAATGACATTTACACCCGAATGATCGACCTTCTGATGTCGCTGGCCACCGTACAAGGGCCACGCACCATGCCCATCACTGAGCGCATCACGCACCAAGACATCGCCAACCGCCTGGGCTGCAGCCGAGAAATGGTCAGCCGTTTGCTGAAAGACCTGGAACGGGGTCAATACATTTCGCGCCGCAAGGATCACACTTTGGTTTTGCATCCCCCACTGCCTGTGGCATGGTGAACCGGACTGAAGGGCCTGACCTGAGTCAATCGGGGGTCATATAGAAACCCGTTTGTCAGTAATTTTGGCGATAATCCTCAGGATTTCAGTCAAATGCTGGGCTCACAGCCCTTGCGAATACCTTCATGAGCGCCATCGACCAACCCATTGCCCCCGGACAACCCCTTCCCCACCGCAAAATCATCCGCGAATGGCTCATTCCATTGGCTGAGCGGACCGTGCGTCATGCCATTTTGCTGATGGCGCTGGACTTCACCCTATGGTTCGGTTTGTTGGCCGCAACGGTCTACTTCGAGACCTGGTGGGTCAAATTGCTGTTCGGCCTGGCCGCTGGCTTCGTGATTGGCCGTTTATTCATCATCGGTCATGATGGTTGCCACCAAAGCCTGACGCCTTATCGGGGCCTGAACAAATGGTTGGGTCGGATCGCCTTTTTGCCCTCGCTCACCCCTTACAGCCTGTGGGATGTGGGCCACAATGTCGTGCACCACGGTTACACCAATCTGAAAGGCTTCGATTTTGTCTGGGCGCCGCTCACGCAAGACGAGTACCAGGCGCTCAGCCCCATGGGCAAGCTGATGGATCGCCTCTACCGCAGTGGTTGGGCGCCTGGCGTCTACTACATGATCGAAATTTGGTGGAAGCGGATGTTCTTCCCGTCGGCCCAACACATGCCGACACGCCGCCGTATTTTTTTGCTGGACAACCTGTTGATCAGCGGCTTTGGCTTGCTCTGGCTGGGCACCTTGGCCGCTGCCGCTTGGGCCACCGACCAATCGTTGTGGCTGGTTTGGGCCTGTGGATTCGTGGTGCCTTTCTTGTTTTGGTGCGCGATGATCGGTTTCGTGGTGTATGTGCACCACACCCATGAACGGGTGTGTTGGCACAATGACCGTGCGGCCTGGTCCAAGGCACAACCTTTTGTGTCAACCACGGTGCACCTGACTTTCCCGTTCAACATCGGTTCTTTGATACACCACATCATGGAGCACACCGCCCACCATGTGGACATGAGCATTCCGCTCTACAAGCTGAAACAGGCGCAATCGAAACTGGAAGAAATGTTGCCCGGTCGAATCATCATCCAGCGCTTCTCATGGCGTTGGTATTTCGATACCGCACGCAAGTGCAAGTTGTACGATTTCACGCGCCAATGCTGGACCGACTATCGCGGTCGGCCCACGCCGGCCCTCAGTTGAGCGCCATGCTCAGCTTGCGCCGATAACGGGATACCAATTCGGCCTGTGGGTCTTGCTGAGCAACGGTTTTCCCGGCGATTTCGATGCCCGAACCGGCCTTCTTGTCTGTCGGGTCCGGCTTCGGGGCCGGCGGAGTCAACAATTCAAGAATGGCGATGTAGATTTTGCGCGGCAGCCCGTCTGACCAGGCTTTGTCTCGCATGATGATTTCCAACAACTCGTCCATCGAGGCCTCATATTGACCAGCGGCCAGCAACAGGCGGGCTTTGGCCAGACGGGTATCGAAATCCCGCTTGTTGGCCGCTAAGGCAGCATCGAACTGATCCAAGGTCCATTGGCCGCGCTCGTCAGTGGTGGCAAATTGCAAAGCCTGTAACCAGTGCATCAAGGCTTCAAAACGCAGTTGACGTGGGATTTGGGCCAAGGCCGGTGCCAACGCTGTTTCAGCCGTTTCCAACTCGCCTAGAGTGATGAGCAGCTTGACATAATCGAAGCGAGCATCGTCGTTGGCCGGGTTGATGGCCAACGCCTCTTGTAGCTTGGCCAGTGCGGCCTCGTGATCCCCTTGGGCCATCAAATCCTCGGCCTCGGCGGTCTCGGCCTCGGCAATCAACTCACCTTCCGAGGGCAGGTGCTTGTCGAGGAATTCGCGCAATTGACCTTCGGGCTGTGCCCCCATGAAACCATCGACCGGACGACCGCCCACCATCAGGACACAGGTGGGGATGCTGCGGATGCCAAAGGCTGAGGCCAATTGCTGCTGGTCGTCGGAGTTGATTTTGGCCAGCTTGAAACGCCCGCCGTATTCGGCCTCAAGGCGCTCGAGCACGGGGCCGAGCGATTTGCACGGGCCACACCAGGGCGCCCAAAAATCGACCAGCACAGGGGTGGTCATCGAGGTGTTGACCACCTCGGCTTCAAAATTCTCAATGGTCACATCCAACATGCTTGATCACTCCACCCAAAAACAGCCCAAAGGCTAAAATGGAAGCATAACCGACCCAGCAGTCCAAATGACATCACCTATTGTGGGCGTGGTCATGGGCTCCCAATCCGATTGGGACACCCTGCAGCACGCCACCCAGATCCTTCAAGATTTCTGTATCCCGCACGAAACCCGAGTGGTTTCGGCCCACCGCATGCCCGATGAGATGTTCCGCTATGCCGAAACCGCCCTGGAGCGGGGCTTGCGCTGCATCATTGCCGGGGCAGGTGGCGCGGCCCATTTGCCGGGCATGTTGGCGGCCAAGACACCGGTGCCGGTGCTGGGCGTTCCAGTCGCCAGCCGCCATCTGCAGGGGGTCGACTCATTGCACAGCATTGTTCAAATGCCCAAGGGCATCCCGGTGGCCACCTTCGCCATCGGCGCCGCTGGCGCGGCCAATGCTGCCCTGTTCGCTGTCGCCATGCTGGCACACGACCATCCCGATTGGGCGCGACGACTGACCGAGTTCCGTCTGGCGCAGACCGATCAGGCTCGTGCCATGCGTGTGCCACCCGCCGCCCCATGAAACAAAGCCCTCTGACCCCTGTGGCCCCGGGTGCTTGGCTGGGCATGCTGGGTGGCGGCCAGTTGGGCCGCATGTGGGTGCACGCCGCCCAAAGCTTGGGCTATCGCTGCATGGTGCTCGACCCCGACCCCGACAGCCCTGCAGGTCGCGTCGCCGAACAACATTTGGCGGCCGACTACCTGGATGTTCAAGCCTTGCGCACACTGGCGCAGACCTGCGCGGCGGTGAGCACTGAATTTGAAAACGTGCCGGCCCAAGCGCTGGCGCAATTGGCCGAATCGACCCGTGTGACGCCCCATGCCGATGCGGTAGCCATTGCCCAAGACCGCGCCAAAGAAAAAGCCCACTTTCAGGCCTGCGGGGTGCCGGTGGCACCCCACCGGATCATCGAAAGCCCAGAACAACTGGCTGAAGTGCCCGACCACTTGCTGCCTGGTATCTTGAAAACCACCCGCCTGGGCTATGACGGTAAAGGCCAAGCCCGGGTCAAGACCCGCGAGGAGCTGAACGCCGCTTGGCAGCGCTTGCAAGACTCGGCGGGCTCGGTCCTCGTCCCCTGCGTTTTGGAGCAGCAGTTGCCCTTGAAAGGCGAATGCTCGGTGGTGCTGGCGCGTGGCTTCGATGGCAGTCACACTCACCTGCCCGTGCAGCTCAACCTCCATCGTCAAGGCATTTTGGCCTTGACCGAAGTGGCTCCAGGTTTGCTTGAACCTGCGTTGGAACATGAATTGGTGCAGGCTGCACTGGCGATTGCCCTGAAGCTGAACTATGTCGGCGTATTGTGCGTCGAATTTTTCATCATCCCTCGCCCCAAGGGCGGAGCGACCTGGGTGGTCAACGAGATTGCCCCGCGACCCCACAACAGCGGACATCACAGCATGGACGCCTGTGATTTGTCGCAATTTGAACTGCAAGCCCGTTGCATGGCGCAACTGCCGCTGCGCGAAGTGTGCCTGCACAGCGCAACGGCCATGATCAACCTGCTGGGAGATGTCTGGTACCACGACGGCCAGGCGCATGAACCCAACTGGTCGGCAGTTTTGGCCGTGCCTGGAACGCACTTGCACCTTTATGGCAAAGCCGAGGCGCGTGTGGGCCGCAAAATGGGGCACCTGAACCTGACCGGTCGCGATCTGGCGCAAGTGCGCATGGCTCGTGACCAAGTCGCCCGCATCCTGGGCATCGCCCCCTTCATCGACAGCCCCACATGATCTGGTCAGGCGAGAATCCGACACACATCGAAGAGGCCGCCCGCTGGCTGGCCCAAGGTCATCTGCTGGGCTTTCCAACTGAAACCGTGTATGGGCTGGGTGCCGATGCCGGTCAAGACGATGCCGTATTGGCCATTTACGCCGCCAAGGGTCGGCCCGTCGATCACCCACTGATCGTCCATATCTCAGAGGCGGCCGATGCCGCCCTCTTTGCCGACCCCATCCCTGATTTTGCGCTGGCCCTGATGGCGGCGCATTGGCCCGGCCCTTTGACGCTGATATTGCCACGCCGGGCCGGGGTGGCCGATACCAGTGCGGCCCACCAAGCCAGCATCGGATTGCGTTGCCCCAGTCACCCGGTGGCGCAAGCCCTGCTGCGTACCGCCCGATCATTTGGTGTGGCCGGTGTCTCCGGACCCAGCGCCAATCGCTTTGGGCGCGTCAGTCCGACCCAGGCCGAGCACGTGGTCAGCGAATTCGATGGCGCCATTCGGGTGCTCGACGGTGGCCCTTGCCAAGTAGGCATTGAATCGGTCATCGTCGATTGCTCTCGCGGTCAACCGGTGCTGTTGCGGCCTGGTATGCTCAATGCGCAAGTGCTGTCCCATAGCGCCGGCCAACGGGTGCTGAGCCCTGAGGCTGCCAGCGCCACCCTGTGCCAAACGACTCCCAAGGCATCAGGCCTGCTGGCTTCGCACTATGCCCCCAATGCCCGGGTCCGACTGCTTGACCCGATGGCCATGGCCCATGCCGCCCAGACCCTGAATGCCCTTGAAAAAGCCGGCCTGGCCATCTGGTCACCCCTTGCGCCCGACTTCGGAGCAGGTCATTGGCGCGCGATGCCCACCGATGCCGACGCCTGTGCCCGAACCCTGTTTCAGGTCTTGCGCGATTTCGAGCACTTGGGTGTGGAAGAAATCTGGATTTGCCCCCCGCCAGCCCACCCCGATTGGGACGGGGTCCGCGACCGCTTGACCCGAGCCAGCCACTGATTCACCGATTTTGGACTTGCAAGTAAACTAGGCTGGTTAATGGAGATTCTGATGCGTCATGGGCGGTACCTTTTGATTCAACGCTGGTGGTTGGGCCTGTGCCTTGGCTTGGCTGTGTTGCTGTCCGGTTGCGGAGGTGCGGGCACCAAATACAACGAGTTCATGCCCACGCGCTTGGTGGTATTGGGAGACGAGATCAGCTATGTTGGCTGTGCCGTGAACCCCGAAACAGGACTTTGCGAAGGGACTCATGAGACGCTCGATCGCTTCAACCTGAATTACAACACCGCTCCCGTAGCCAATTCTGGCGTGCCTTTTTACAACAATTGGGTCACTGTTTTGGCGGCCAACTATCGGCTGGGGGTCGATAAAATCATCGAGTCGACTTACACCGATCCAAGTCTGACTTCTGGTACTGAAGCGGAAAAACGTCGATTAACCCGCAAAGGTGCCGCCGCGCCCGTGGTGCGCGCGCAAGCTGACCGTGTCCCAGCGTACCAAACCGGTGATTTGCTGATCATTGCCGGTGGCGCTCACGACGTTTTATGCGTGGTGCGAAATACCGATGTCTCGAATTGCTCGAGTACCACGGTCCGCCCAGGCATTGACCCCCTTCTGATGATCAGCCAAGCCAATGCGTCATCCTTGGGCAATGCAAAGGGGGTGCGCATTGTGGCAGCGGCCCATGCTTACCAGCAGTTGGCGCTCGACATGATTGGCCGTGGACATCGCAATGTTTTTGTCGTGCCTGTCTATGACTTCAGCAGCAGCCCCGATCTGGGCAGCTTTTGCACCGGGTGTTCTGCCGAGGATCTGAAGACCGCCATCAATCTCTTCAACATCGCCTTGCGCGCCTTCGTGGACAGCAAGGGCGATCCGCTGACCTTCAGCCCGGGTGAGCCGCGTATTTTGCTCACCAGCGGTTACTCGGCCACCGACTCTTTGTATGTCAACATCGCCGTGCCCAAAGCCGGGACCAATCTGGTCGCAGCCGGTGCCATCATGGGCTACCAGATCAGCCCTTCGATTTGCGGCCCTCAAACTTCCTTTGACTTTGTCCGTGCGAATTGCAGTTGGAACGGTCTGTATGTCACCACCAATGCCGTGACGCCGCTGTTGCATGGGGTGCCTTATGCCGACGATGTGACGGGCGACAATCGGCCAGTCTTCCTGACCAATCTAGGCCGCTACGCTTACAGCGCCGACATTTACCTCTCGCCTGGCGCCACCTTCTCGATGGGCAGCATCTTTTATAACTTCATGCGCGGTTTTCAGGGCTGGTGAGTCAGTTGCGCTGACCAATCGACCAAGGCATCGAGCACGGCTCGCCCTGACTGGGCTTGCGGGTGCTCGATGATGGCCACCAACACCCATCGCTGACCGACTGGGCCGTCAACGTAACCCGCCACTGCCAACACATTGCGCAAACTGCCCGTTTTAAGATGCGCACTGGCTTGGGCCTTGGAGCGACGCAACGTTCCGTCTTGCCCCGTGACAGGCATGGAGGCCATCAGTTCGGACATATAGGCTGAGGTCCAAGCGCGTTGCAACATCAGATTGAGCCCTTGCGCGGTCATGCGACCGTGGCGACTCAGCCCGGATCCGTTATCGACCACCAAGCCAGGTTCACGGATGCGCTGATGCCACCACTGTTGCACGATCTCTCGCGATGCTTCGAAACGACCCACGCCCAGTGCTTGCTGGCTGAGCGTCAGGAACACCTGATCGGCCATGAGGTTGTTGCTGAACTTGTTGATATCGCGCGTCAACTCGGCCAGGGTCGGCGATTCGGTATAAATCAGGGTTCGAGCTTCGGCGGGAATGCGCCCCTCTCGCACCCGCCCCACCAACTGCCCACCGATGGCACGCCACACACCCTCGATGGCGCGTGCAGCATGGCTGGGCGGATCGGCATAAGCCACAGGCCAAATGCGCTCGCCACATTCACTGGGAAAAGTGCCCTGAAATACGAAACGCGCAGGGTCGCTGAAATCGGCCTTGAGCGCCGAGCGGTAATCGGTACACGGGCCTTTTTGCAAGGGGATGACCTCAGGCACGCGAACACCGGCCAGAGGGGGCTCGGCATGCACCCGCGCCACACCGGCCCGCGCATCGGGTACGAAGTGCAGCAACACCGACTTGAAGTTGACCACCAATGCATCCGGGCTGACGTTGTAGGGCCTGTGCGGCTCACCGTCGAATTGGGCTGGATCGTTGGCCTCGACTTCGAACGCAGAGCGATCGAGCACCAAGTCGCCCTCGATGCGATCGATCCCCAAGGCCTTGAGTCGACGCAAAAGCAACCACAAGCGCTCGACCACCAACTTGGGGTCGCCTTGGCCTTGCACATACAAATGGCCACGCAAAGCTCCGTTGACGATGGGACCGTCGGCCCAAAGGGTGGTGCGCCATACATGAGCGGGACCCAGCAACTCAAAGGCCGCACTGGTGGTGACCAATTTCATGAGCGAGGCTGGGTTGACCGAGAGGTCAGCACGGTGGCTGAGCCGAGCCGGCCCTCCTGCAGCAGGCGCCACCACCACATGCAAGGCCGTGGGCGGCAGTTGCGCCTGCTGCAAGGCGCGCATCACTTCGGGTGGCAGGGCTTGGCCTTGGGCCGACACCGCTCCGCCCAACCAAACGCCGGCCACAAGCAAGCATTGAAATTGAAAGAGGCGCATCTTGAACATCGGTATGTTCAGCCGATTATCGGCCGGCTTGCGATAATCCACACCCTGATGAAACTTCTGGCTTTTGACACCAGCACCGAGCAACTGCACCTGGGTGCCAGCGATGGCTCGCGCCACCTGACCCATGCCGAAACCGGCGGGCCGCAGTCTTCGCAACGCATCTTGCCCTTGGCTCTGTCGACCCTGGGCGACTTGGGCTTGACCGTGGGTGGTCTGGACGCCATCGTCATGGGTCGCGGCCCGGGTTCGTTCACCGGCTTGCGCACGGCCTGCGCCGTGGCCCAAGGTCTGGCTTATGCCGCCAAGGTACCGGTGTTGCCCATCGACACCCTTTGGGCCGTGGCGGAAGAAGCCCGACAGGGGCGCGACTCGGTCCGGGTGTTGGCGGTGCTCGATGCCCGCATGGGTCAATACTATGTGGCGGCATACCAATTCGCAGGTGGGCACTGGACTGAAATCAGTGCCAGCGCCTTGCTCAACCCGGACCAAGTCTTGGCACCCAGCGAATGGCTGATGGAGCAGACCACTTGGATCCTGGCCGGGCTGGGGTTCGAGGGGATCATGACGCAACTGCAAACCCAATCCCCCCAACCATTCAGCGTGCAAACAGCGGCACCCACCGCAGCCGCCTTGATGCGGCTGGCCCCCCAGGCTTGGGTCCGGGGCGAAGCGGTGGCCGCCGAGTTGGCCATGCCCATGTATGTGCGCGACAAGGTGGCACAAACCACCGCCGAGCGCGAGGCAGGACGCCTGACATGATCCATTCGTCCAAAATGAGTGTGTGCGCTCACTTTTCCGAAATGCATCCAGCAATCCTCCCCCAAGTCTGTGAGCTGGAAAAAACCGCTTACTCACACCCTTGGACCCAGGGGAACTTTGAGGACTCATTGCGCTCGGGCTACTGGGCCCAGGTTTTGGTTGGCGACGCCCTGGATTTACTGGGCTATGTGGTGGCGATGCCCGGTGTGGATGAAACCCATTTGTTGAATTTGACCGTGGCCCCAGCGCACCAGGGCCGGGGTTGGGGGCGGCATCTGTTGGACTCCCTGGTGGCATGGTCACGCGATCAGGGCGCCACCCGTCTGTGGCTGGAAGTGCGCGCCAGCAACGCGCGGGCACGCCGACTGTATATGGCCTACGGTTTTACCCATATGGGTGAGCGGAAAAATTACTACCCTGGGCTTGGACGCCAACGCGAGCATGCGGTGGTGATGAGCTTGGCACTGGCTTAAGATGTGTGCATGAGCCTGAGCCTGGACGCCCGCCAAAAGGCCATGTTGGAACACATGGGTCTGCGGCTGGATTTTTTGCCCGTGACATCGGCCCCTGCGGCTGAGGCGGGTGCCATCGCCGAGCCGGCCTCCACCCCGAATGCACCTGCCCCGGCGCCTGAGCGAGCAGTCGGTGCAACCCCAACGCTCCCCCCTCAGACATTGACCCCTGCTTCGGTTCCCGTGGCGCGTTCCGATGCGGCGACTGCCGATTGGAACCAGTTGCAACACATCGTTCGGGAGTGTCAGTCTTGCGGCTTGTGCGAAAGCCGTCGGCAGACGGTGTTTGGCGTGGGGGCAGAGCCCCCTTCCACGCCAGAAGAGGCCGGCGTGGACGTGATGATCGTGGGCGAAGCACCCGGGGAACATGAAGACCTTCAAGGCCTGCCCTTCATGGGCGCTGCCGGACAGTTGCTGGATCAGATGCTGGCCGCCGTGGGTTGGTCACGCCAGCCCGAGGGCGGCCCGGCTGGTCGGGTCTACATCGCCAATGTGCTCAAGTGCCGCCCGCCAGGCAACCGCAACCCCCAGCCCGAGGAAGTGGCGCAATGCCTGCCCTTGCTTCAGCGCCAAATCGAACTGCTGCGCCCCAGGTTGCTGCTGGCCATGGGACGCTTTGGGGCTCAAGCCCTGCTGACCGAGAACCAGCCCGATGTGCATGGCATCCCACTGGGCAAACTGCGGGGACTCGCCCATGCCTATCGCGGCACCCCCCTGATCGTGACGTACCACCCCGCTTACCTGCTGCGCAGCCCGGCAGAAAAGAGCAAAGCCTGGAATGATCTGTGTCTGGCCCGTTCGCTGGTGACTGGGCCCTAAAATGGGCGCATGTCTTTTCTAGAGATGCTCGGCGACGCACAGCGACGCCATCGTTCGATGTTGTGCGTGGGGTTGGACCCCGAGCCCTCGCGTTTTCCCGCCGGCTTGCGTGGCAACGCCAACAAAATCTATGATTTTTGTGCCCGCATCGTCGACGCCACTGCCGATCTGGTGAGTTCCTTCAAACCGCAAATCGCCTACTTTGCCGCCCACCGGGCCGAATCGCAGTTGGAGCGCCTGATGGAGCACATCCGGCGCGTGGCCCCGCAGGTGCCGGTGATTCTGGACGCCAAGCGCGGCGACATCGGGTCGACCGCCGAACAATACGCGCTGGAAGCCTTTGAGCGGTATGGCGCTGATGCGGTCACGCTGTCGCCTTTCATGGGCTTTGACTCGGTTCAGCCCTATTTGAAATACCACGGCAAGGGCGCATTCTTGCTGTGTCGCACCTCGAATCCGGGCGGCGATGACCTGCAAAATCAACGGCTGTCTTCGGTAGAGGGCGCACCCCTGTTGTACGAACACGTTGCTCGACTGGCGCAAGGCCCCTGGAACCTGAACGGTCAGCTGGGGCTGGTGGTGGGTGCGACTTACCCCAACGAGATCGAGAGGGTGCGCCAGATTGCACCGCATGTGCCGCTGTTGATCCCCGGTGTAGGGGCGCAAGGCGGTGACGCCATGGCCACGGTGAAAGCCGGTTGGCGAGCCGATGGCGACATCATTGTGAACTCGTCGCGGGCCATTTTGTACGCCAGCGCGGATGCTGACTTTGAGCAGGCGGCAAGGCGGGTGGCTGAACAGACCCGGGACACGCTGGAGCGGGCCAAGGGCTGAGATGCAGACTGTTCAGAACGGAATATCGTCGTCGATGACGTCGGCCGGGGGCTTGCCTGCGCCCAAGGGGCGAGAAGACGGCGCCGAGGCACGCGGGGCCGAAGAAGGTGCACCGCCCTCTCCCATGCCACCCCCTTCGCGTCCGCCCAGCAACTGCATTTCTGTGGCGATGATGTCCACCGTGTTGCGCTCGACGCCGGCCTGGTCGGTGTATTTGCCGTACTTCAGCCGGCCCTCGACGTAAAGCGGACGGCCTTTTTTGACGTACTCGCCGGCGATTTCAGCCAATCGATCGTAAAAGGTGACCCGGTGCCATTGGGTGTCTTCGACCATTTCGCCCGAGTTTTTGTCTTTGCGCCGGCTGGAGGTGGCGATGGACACATTGGCCACGGCCTGACCCGAGGGCAGGTAACGCACTTCAGGGTCACGGCCGCAGTTGCCGATGAGAATGACTTTATTGACGGATGCCATGGAGAACCTCTTGGAAAATTGGAAGATGATGGGTCAATTATGCGGGCCAAAAGGGTCGCCCGACAGGGCCAAATCAGTTACTGTGAGTGGCACTGGCTTGTGAGTGATTTACCACTACGGCTCGCATGCCCCAGGCCGCCAACAACCAAAGCAGCATCAGGGCCGCATTCAGACCAAACAGGCCCACGACCCCCACGGTTTTGGACAACCAGCCGCCCAGAGCACCTCCAGCGAAGATGCCCAGCGATTGCAATGTGTTGTACACACCCAAAACGGTGGCGCGGACCGAAGGGTGCGCCAGACGCGAGGCTTGGCTGGGTTGACTGGCCTCGAGCACATTGAAGCCACAGAAAAACAAAAACAGCCACCCACCCATGATGGTTAGATCGACATCACCCATGGCCTGTTGGGCCAAGCCCCATTGCACGACCATGACCAAGGCAATGCACGCCAAAAATAGGGGCTTGAGGCGGCCCCGTCGCTCTAACGGGAACAAGGTCACGCCCATGACGACAAAGGACAAGAGCACCACGGGCAGGTACAACCAGCCGTGATCAGACACGGGTAAGCCGGCTTGCACCAACAAGAAGGGCAGACCGACCCAAGTCGAAATCTGAACCGCATACAGCACAAACACGCCCAAGTTCAAGCGCAACAAATCAGGGCCGAGCAACAAACGACGCAAGACCCCAGGCGCCGGCGGCGGGGCCAGATCCTGCAAGGGCGGCTCGGTCGGGGTCCAAACGGAAATGATCAGGATGCCCGCCAAGGCCAAGGCGGCCATGACGGCAAAAATCAAGCTCAGTCCACCCGCGCTGTTCAGAAACGGGCCTAAAACCAGCGAGAGCGCAAACATCAGTCCGATGCTGGTGCCAATCATGGCCATGGCTTTGGTGCGCACGCCATCGCGAGTCAAATCGGCCAACAAAGCTGAAACGGCGGCAGAAATGGCTCCGCCGCCCTGCAGGGCCCGTGCCCAGGCCAACTGCTCGACCGTGGTGGCCCAGACGCCCAGCAAGCTGCCGATGCCAAACAAGGCCAAACCCGACACGATGATGCGCTTGCGGCCCCAACGGTCAGCGGCCCACCCCATGGGCAACTGCAAGGCCGCCTGCACCAAACCGTACAGGCCCAAGGCCAGTCCGACCGCCGAGGAGTCGTCACCCCCAGTGTAATGGCGCGCTTCGATGGCGAACACCGGCATGACCATGAACAGGCCCAGCATGCGCACGGCGTAGATCGACGCCAGAGAAAAACTGGAACGGCGCTCCTGGGGCGTCATGCGGTGAGCGTCGGTTTCGGTGGGCAGGGGAGAGGACATGTCGGTTGGATGGGCTCACGGTGGGCCGCAGCGGGGGTATTGTCCCTCAAGTTGGGCGCGACAGGCGATAATGGCATGTTTAGCCCGAAAGACCCCAACTTGAACGCACCCGATGACGGCACCTATCTGGCCCAGGCGCATCCAGCCGCCCCGGGGCTGGGTTTTCTCAGCGTGCGTGGGGCACGCACTCACAACCTGAAAAACATTGACTTGGACTTGCCGCGCAACCGCCTGGTGGTCATCACCGGTTTGTCGGGTTCGGGCAAATCGAGTCTGGCCTTTGACACCCTGTATGCAGAAGGCCAGAGGCGCTATGTCGAGAGCCTGTCCAGCTACGCGCGGCAATTTTTGCAACTGATGGACAAGCCCGATGTCGACCAGATCGAAGGCCTGTCGCCGGCGATTGCCATCGAACAAAAAGCCACCAGTCACAACCCGCGCTCGACGGTGGGGACGGTGACCGAGATCCACGACTACCTGCGGCTGCTGTTCGCCCGCGCCGGCACGCCACATTGCCCCGAACACCGCATGCCCCTGCGGGCTCAAAGCGTGGCGCAGATGGTCGAACAAGCCCTGGCCTTGCCAGCAGAAACACGTTTGCTGGTATTGGCCCCGGTGGCGCGCGAGCGCAAAGGCGAATTCGATCAGTTTCTGTCCCAGTTGCAAGCGCTGGGCTATGTGCGATTCCGCCTGAACGGAACATGGTTCGAGGCCAACGAGTTGCCTGCGCTGAAAAAAACCGAAAAACACGATTTGGACGTGGTGGTCGATCGGCTGCGCGTGCGACCTGACGCGCGCCAGCGCTTGGCCGAGAGCCTGGAAAACGCGCTGGGCCTGGCCGAAGGCCGCGCCATCTTGGTCGAGGCCGACAGCGGCGCCGAGCACTTGTTCAACGCCCGCTTCGCCTGCCCGGTGTGCAACCACGCCATCGGCGAGATCGAACCACGACTGTTTTCTTTCAACTCGCCCCAAGGGGCTTGCCCCAATTGCGACGGCCTGGGGGTGCAAGAGTTTTTCGACCCCGAGCGGGTGGTGGCATTCCCCAGTCTTGGCCTGGCCAGCGGGGCCATCAAGGGCTGGGACCGGCGCAACCCCTATTATCACGGCCTGATCGAATCGCTGGCCAAACATTACGGCTTTGACATCGAAACACCGTTCGAGGACTTGCCCGAACGCATCCGTCAGATCGTGCTGCATGGTTCGGGCGAAGAGGTCATCAAGTTCACCTACAGCCTGGGCAGCGGGCCACAAGCGGGCCGCAAGCGCAGTAGCCGCCACCCGTTCGAGGGGGTGCTGCCCAATATGACCCGGCGCCACCGCGAGACCGATTCGGCTTTGGTGCGCGAGGAGCTCTCGCGCTATCGCTCGACCCAACCCTGCCCCGCTTGTCATGGTACACGACTGCGCGCCGAAGCTCGACATGTGTTGTTGGGCGAGGGGCCGCAAGCGCCGGGTATCCACGCCGTGAGCCACTGGACCTTGGCGGAGTGCCATGGGTTCTTTCGTGATTTGCGACTGATCGGTTCGAAAGCAGAAATCGCCGACAAGGTGGTGCATGAAATTTCCAATCGCTTGAAGTTTCTCAATGATGTGGGTTTGGGTTATTTAAGCCTGGCGCGCAGCGCTGACACCTTGTCGGGCGGGGAAGCCCAACGCATCCGGCTGGCCTCGCAAATCGGGTCTGGCCTGACCGGGGTGATGTATGTGCTCGATGAGCCCAGCATCGGCCTGCACCAGCGCGACAACGACCGCCTGATCGACACCCTGCGTCATTTGCGCGATTTGGGCAATACGGTGCTGGTGGTCGAGCATGACGAAGACATGATCCGCGCTGCCGACCACTGCGTCGATATGGGGCCTGGAGCGGGTGTTCAGGGCGGCCGGGTGATGGCCCAAGGCACGCCCCAGGAATTGGAGCAAAACGCCGACTCGCTGACCGGACGTTACTTGTCGGGCGCACTGAGGATTGCGGTGCACAGGCAACGGCGGCGTTGGTTGCGACGCGAAGGCGCGGCGCCCGAACTTTTTGACGCCTTTGGCAAAAGCCTGCCCTCGGACCCGCAAGCCCTGCAAGCCTTGCGTGTAGTGGGTGCGCGCGGACACAACCTGCGCGCGGTGAAGGTGGACTTTCCCATCGGCCTGATGACTTGCGTGACCGGCGTGTCAGGCTCGGGCAAGTCGACGCTGGTCAACGACACCTTGTATGCCGCTGCGGCACGGCAAATTCACCGCTCCCACGACGAACCAGCGCCATTTGAGGAGTTGTTGGGGCTGGAATTGATCGACAAGGTGATCAATGTCGATCAATCGCCCATAGGGCGCACACCGCGCAGCAACCCGGCCACCTACACCGGGCTGTTCACCCCCATCCGCGAATTGTTGGCCGAAGTGCCCATGGCGCGCGAGCGCGGTTATGGGCCGGGTCGTTTCTCATTCAATGTCTCGGGTGGTCGTTGCGAAGCCTGCCAAGGCGACGGCATGGTCAAGGTCGAGATGCACTTTCTGCCCGATGTGTATGTGGCCTGCGATGTGTGCCATGGCAAGCGCTACAACCAAGAAACACTGGACATCTTGTACAAGGGCCACAACATCGCCCAGATTCTGGACTTGACGGTCGAGTCTGCTTTGGCCCTGTTTGGTGCCGTGCCCTCGATCGCCCGCAAGTTGCAAACCCTGATGGATGTGGGATTGAGTTACATCCGACTGGGCCAATCGGCCACCACTCTCTCAGGAGGCGAGGCACAGCGGGTGAAATTGGCGCTGGAATTGTCCAAGCGCGATACAGGGCGCACGCTGTACATCCTGGACGAGCCCACCACTGGCTTGCATTTCGCCGACATCGATCTGCTGCTGCGGGTCTTGCACCAATTGGTCGAGGCGGGCAACACGGTGGTGGTGATCGAACACAACCTCGATGTCATCAAAACCGCCGATTGGGTCATCGATATGGGTCCTGAAGGTGGGGCAGGAGGTGGTCAAGTGGTGGCCACCGGCACACCCGAAGACATCGCCTGCCACCCCGACAGCCACACGGGTCGATACTTGAACCGGCTGTTGGGCGACTGAACCAACTCCGTGGATCCGTGGCGGGTCGCTCAGGTAAACTGCAAGAAAGCCAATACAGCAAGGCGCCCGGGTTTAGGATGCAATGACGCATGGGGTTTTGCAGGGCCGCCCTGGCCACACCGGTACAGGTGAAAAAAAGCCCCGCCAGGGGGCGGGGCTTAAACCTTGGAGTAACTAAAGCAGAGGGTTAGCGGTTGTACGCCGACTCGCCGTGCGAGCTGATGTCCAAGCCTTCGCGCTCTTCCTCTTCGGTCACGCGCAGACCCACCACCAGATCAACCAGCTTGAACGCCACCACCGACACCACACCCGACCAAATCAGGGTCGTGATGACCGCTTGCAGTTGCACCCAGACTTGCCCGGCAATGGAGTAGTCGGGGCTGGCTGCATTGGCCACGTAATCGAAGATCCCGGTGCCACCCAGAGAAGGCGCAGCGAAGACGCCAGTCAACAATGCACCGACGATGCCGCCGACGCCGTGCACGCCGAACACGTCGAGCGAGTCATCGGCACCCAGCATGCGCTTGAGACCGGTCACGCCCCACAGACACAGCAGGCCGGCGATCAAGCCGATGATGATGACGCCCATCGGACCGACAAAACCACAGGCCGGGGTGATGGCGACCAAGACGGCGACGGCACCGGAAGCGGCACCCAACATCGAAGCCTTGCCTTTGGCCAGTGCCTCACCGGCGGCCCAGCTCAGGGTGGCAGCGGCAGTCGCGACCAAGGTGTTGAGGAATGCCAGGGCGGTCAAACCATTGGCTTCCAGATTGGAGCCGGCGTTGAAACCGAACCAACCCACCCACAGCAAAGAGGCGCCCACCATGGTCAGCGTCAGGCTGTGCGGGGCCATGGCTTCACGGCCATAACCGGTTCGCTTGCCCACCATGTAAGCTCCGACCAGGCCGGCAACGGCAGCGTTGATGTGCACCACAGTGCCACCAGCGAAGTCGAGCGCGCCCTTGGCCCACAACCAGCCTGCAGCGGCAGTCACGGTTTCAAGCGTAGCGGCATCGGTGAATGCATCCGGGCCATCCCAGTACCACACCATGTGAGCGACAGGCAGGTAGCTGAAGGTGAACCACAAAGCGCAGAACAAGAGGACAGCCGAGAATTTGATGCGCTCGGCAAATGCGCCAACGATCAGCGCGCAGGTGATGGCGGCGAAGGTGGCTTGGAAGCCCACGAAGGAAAACTCGGGGATGACAACGCCCTTGCTGAAGGTGGCTGCCACGGTATCGACCGTGACGCCCTTGAGGAAGGCTTTGTCAAATCCACCGAAGAATGGCGAACCCCCTGTGAAGGCCACGCTGTACCCGTAAATGGCCCACAGCACATACATCAGCGATGCTGACCATAAAGACCTGCATCAAAACAGACAGCATGTTCTTGCTGCGCACCAAGCCGCCGTAAAACAGCGCCAGGCCGGGCAGGGTCATGAGGATGACCAGCAAAGTGGCCACCGTCATCCAGGCGGTATCGCCCTTGTTGGGGACAGGGGCAGCCGCAGGTGCGGCGGCTTCAGCGGCAGCTGGCGCTTTGGCCTCGGCCACGGCTGCGGTCGGCGCGGCCGGGGCAGTTTGCGCCATGGCCATGCCACCGCCCAGCATCAGGGTCAAGCCCAGGATCAGAGAAGATAGGAATTTTTTCATGATGAATGGCTCCGGGGGTGGGTCAGAGGGCTTCTTTGCCGGTCTCGCCGGTTCGGATGCGCACGACCTGGGATAAGTCGTAGACGAAGATCTTGCCGTCACCGATTTTTCCAGTGCGGGCTGCGCCCTCGATGGACTCGATACAGCGGTCAACGATGGCGTCGTCAACGGCTGCCTCAATCTTCACCTTGGGCAGGAAGTCAACGACGTATTCGGCGCCACGGTACAGCTCGGTGTGACCTTTCTGGCGGCCAAAGCCCTTGACCTCGGTGACGGTGATGCCTTGCACGCCAATGGCGGACAGGGCCTCACGCACCTCGTCGAGTTTGAAGGGCTTGATGATGGCGGTGATCATTTTCATGATGGCTCCTGTTGGGGATATGGGGGCTTCAGAAGGAGTACTGCACGCCCACCACCAAGCTGCTCTTGCCCAGGTTTTTGGTTGGTTCAGTGGGAACGTAGTAATAAGTTGCCTTGGCATTTGTGTTGATCCAAGCGACCGAAGCACTCAAACCATTGCCGAGATCCTTGTTCAAGGTCAATGCGTAGTCGGTGTAAGTTGCATCATCGATATTTTTGACGGTCTGTTTGCCGACATGGGGTACCAGTGAAAAGCCGTTGCCCAAATCAAATGTCGCACTCAAGTCCAAGTAAGTACTTCCCTTGGTGCTCTTTCCAGTGGAGGAATTTTGTCCGAACAGATCAGACAGGGCATAAGAGTATTTCAATGTGAACGGGCCATATGTTCCTGCGGCATAAATCTCGTCTGTATTCGCGTTTTTAAACCCCTGTTTCTTGGCGAGGGTATTTTTGACATATTCATAGCGCAAATAGCCCACATCCATGGTCAAGTCGCCAATGGGAAATTTATAGCCACCGTACAGGTCCAGTTCGACATTGCCCTTGGTGCCGTTTGCAGCCACCTTGCCCACATCGTCAATCCACTTGATCGTCGTGGCCCAGGCACCGACATACAAACCAGACTTGTCTGCATAATCCACACCGCCCTGAACGGTCGGCTGGAAGCGGGATTGAGCCAGGCCGCGGTAACGGTATTCGCTGACCACGCCCAAGTTGTAGGACAAGGTCGATTCGGGGGCGGGGGCTTGAGCCACTGCGCTGGTGGCCACACAAGCCAAACCAGACAGGGCCATCAGGCTTTTGGAGATCAAGGATTTTTTCATGGGACTTCCTTTCATTTGAAGATGGTGACCCACAGGTCTTAGCAGTCTTCGTGCCAAGCTTTTGGGTTCTATTTACCTATATTTATTCTCTGTTTCGTGCGTTAATGCCTGTTGCCTTTGCGCCAGTCGCACCCGAATGGTACAGGCCCAATATTGGAGTACGGAGCTATTTTTTTTCTGCACCATTTTTGTGAGTCAGACATGAGCCACGCCCGCATCAGCAGCTGCACCCTCATTGGCGCCCGCCCGGTGCGGGTGGAGGTCGAAATTCATGTGGGCACCGGCCTGCCCGCCATCCAATTGGTGGGATTGGCCGATACCGAGGTGCGCGAAGCTCGCGAACGGGTGCGCTGCGCCTTGCTCAGTTGCGGCTTGCCCTTTCCACACGACCGCCGGGTGACCATCAACTTGGCACCGGCCGATCTGCCCAAAGACTCAGGGCGTTTTGATTTGCCCATCGCACTGGCTTTGCTGGTGGCCAGCGGGCACTTGGCGGCGGAAAACCTCAGGGGCCATGTGTTCGCCGGTGAGTTGGCGCTGAACGGCGAATTGAGGGCGGTGCGAGCCACCTTGCCCATGGTTCTGGCCTGCGCAAGCCGGGGCTGGGGCGATGGTTGGGTGTTGCCAGCGGTGAGCGCACCTGAGGCCAGCCTGGTGCCCGGGGTCGAGATCGCACAGGCGCAGCACCTGAATGACATCGTCGCGCATTTTCGGGGCGAGAGCGCCGAGGGCTGGGCCCGGCTGCAGCCCAAGGCCCAACTGCCCGTCATCGACATGGGCCCAGACCTGCGCGATGTGCGGGGCCATTTGGGCGCCAAACGGGCGCTGGAGTTGGCTGCCGTGGGTGGCCACAACCTGCTCATGGTCGGCCCGCCAGGTTCGGGCAAGTCGATGCTGGCCCAGCGCCTATCGGGCTTGCTGCCAGCACCCGACCCGGGGGAGTCGTTGCAAACGGCAGCATTGCAAAGTCTGGCCGGTCAGGACGTCTTGGCCCATTGGGGGCAGCGACCCTTTCGCGCCCCGCACCACAGCGCCACCGCAGCGGCACTGATCGGGGGAGGCTCGCCCCCACGTCCGGGCGAGGTCAGCCTGGCTCACCACGGGGTGCTTTTTCTGGATGAGTTGCCCGAGTTTCGCCGTCAGGCCCTGGAAGCCCTGCGCGAGCCGCTGGAGAACCATGTCATCACCATTTCACGTGCGGCAAGCCAGGTGGAGTTTGATGCCGACTTTCAGTTGATCGCCGCCATGAACCCCTGCCCCTGCGGTCAACTGGGCAACCCCAGGGGGCATTGCCGCTGCACGCCCGATCAGGTCAGCCGCTATCAGGCGCGCCTGAGCGGACCGCTGCTGGACCGCATTGACATGCACATTGAAGTGCCATTGATCGCCGCCAATGACCTGTTACAAACGCCCCCCGGCGAATCCAGCGCTGAAGTGCGGGAGCGCTGCCACCGTGCGCGCCAACGCGCCTTGGCGCGCCAGGGTTGTTGCAACGCCCGCCTGGGGGCGGCCCAACTCGACGCCCTGCCGTGGACTCACGCCGCACGCCAGGCGCTGCAAAAAGCAGCCCAGCACTGCATCATGTCGGCACGCGCCGTGCACCGCTGCTGGCGCCTGGCCATGAGCATTGCCGACCTCGCCGAAGCGGCTGAGGTCGATGTGCGCCATGTGCACGAAGCGCTGCAATACCGCTACCGCGGATACGACAGGTGGGGCCGCGCGACCCCTTCATAATGAACCCCATGAGCAACGCACGCACAAGAATCGTCGGGGATGGCGCTTTTGTCTTTTGGCTCTCGTTCGCCCAGCTGATCTCTTGGGGCAGCGTGTTCTATGGTTTTTCAGTGTTTCTGGAACCCACCGAACAAGCGCTGGGCATTGGGCGCGCCGAGTCGTCATTGGGGTTCAGCCTGGCCTTGCTGGCCGAGGGGCTGCTGGCTTATCCCGTGGGTCGCCTGATTGACCGCGGACACGAGCGGGCGATCATGACGCTGGGCTCTTTGTGGTGCGGCCTGGCTTTGCTGGCGCTGTCGCAAGTGCAAAACCTGTGGCAATTTTGGGCGGCTTGGCTGATGCTGGGCGTGGGCCTGTCGGCCACTTTGTATCCACCAGCCTTTGCCGTCTTGACGCGGCGTTTTCCCACCGACTTTCGCCGCGCCATCATCAGCCTGACTTTTTTGGGCGGTTTGGCCAGCACGGTGTTCATTCCGCTCATGGCCGGGTTGATTGAATGGCTGGATTGGCGCCATGCCCTGTGGGTGCTGGCGGGCTTTCATGTGCTGGTGTGCGCGCCCATCCATGCCCACATCTTGCGCGGGGCGCCCGTCCACCCCTTGCTGCCGCCGGGCCATGCCCAGGCCCAAGAGGTCGGCGAGCTGAAGCACCACCTGCGCCAGCCCACTTTCTGGCTGATCGGGGTCTTTGTGGTGTTGCTGTTGGGCGTGACGGCGGCCTTGCCCGCGCACATGATTGCGCTGCTGCGCGAGAGCGGCCTGAGCGAGCGCTGGGTCATCATTGCGCCGGCGTTCATCGGAGCCATGCAAGTGGTCGGGCGCATGGGCTTGTATGTTTTGGAGCGGCGACTGGATCCGCACTGGACCAACCGCTGGATGCCTTGCCTGATCCCGCTGGGGCTGCTGTTTTTGATGCTGGGTGCGGGGCAGGTCTGGGCCGCCATGTGCTTTGTGGTGCTGTATGGCGTGGGCAACGGCTTGCTGACCATCGTGAAAGGCACTGCCATCGCACAGTACGTCAGCCAGGCGCACACCGCCAGTTTGAATGGGGCACTGGGTCTGCCGCTGGCGCTGGCACGCGCCGGGGCACCTTTTGTACTGGGCCTGTTGTGGTCGCCTGAAGGCGGTTATGCGTTGGGCCTGTGGCTGATGTGGGGCACCTGCCTGCTGGGCATTGGGGCGCTGTGGGCGGCGCAACGGCGAGCACTGGCTTGAAGTGGCGCCACTTTGGATGACTTTGGCCGCAGCAATTCTTGATATATTTGCTACTCCCGCACGGGCAGATGTCGTTGCGACGGACGGGCCGCATCCAATCCTCAATCGAGCCGACCATGACTGATCGCACCGTCCATCTGCATCGCGTATTGCGTTGTCCACCCGAAAAAATCTATCGCGCTTTTTTTACAGGCCGATGCCATGACCAAGTGGCTGCCGCCCTATGGGTACACCTGTACCGTTCAACATTTTCAGCCTCGGGTGGGCGGCACGTTTCAAATGACCTTCCATCGCTTCAGCTCCGGCCATGCACACTCGTTTGGCGGCGAGTTTTTAGAGCTCACGCCGCATCAACGCATTCGTTACTCCGACCGCTTCGACGATCCGAACATGCCCGGCGAGTTGCATGTCTGTGTAGATTTGATCGAAGTCAGTTGCGGCACCGAACTGCGCGTGGCTCAGTCAGGCATCCCCGAGATGATTCCGCTCGAGATGTGTCACCTGGGTTGGCAAGCCTCATTGGCCCAACTGGCGCTGTTGGTCGAGGCGGATCAGCCTTGACCTGGTTTGAATCACTCACGGGTTGCTCCGAACAGTCTGTCCAACAAGTTCGCGCCAACCTTCATGTGCAAGGCCCCTGGTTGCACTCTCGCATCAACGGCGTCATGTGGCACGCCGGGCATTTGTCCACGCCCAGCCTGGCCGAGTTGCGCGCGCAAGTGTCCCTTTTGCCCCACTTGAATCAAGCCAACCGAGTGCGTGAAGTGGTGGCCAATGTGCAGCACTTGCACGCCGACCCTGCCCATGCGCAGGCCTTGTTTCAAGTGGCATCGCAATTCAACCTGCTGGAAATGGTGGGGCCCAACGTCACGCCGGAGCGCGGTATTGGCATTTATGAGCACGACCGCACTCAGGGGCCCGCTTGCGCCATTGCGGCGGGAGCCGGGACCATCTATCGCAACTACTTTGTGCCTCTGGGCGATCAACTGGGGCAAACGGCGGACCGACAGATCGACACACTGGCCGATTTGGGGGCTTTGTTGGGCAACGACACGCAAAAACTTTGGCGCATGACCAATGGCTATGTCTTGCCATCCGCCGATGGTTTGAAAGCGATCGATCTGCGGTTGGCCGAGTCGGATCATGCAGAGCTGGATCGTCTGCGTGCGTCGCTGCGCGTGGGCTTACATGCAGATACCCAGGTCACTTTGACAGAGGGCGGTCATCGGGTATCGCAAATTTACGCATCGGCTTTGCCGGTGGCCTACAGTCCGCACCCCAAGCGCTGGTGGGCGCGGTTTGCCCAATTGGTGCTGGAGGCCGCATATGAAGCCACATTGTGTGCCGGCATCCTCAACGCACAGAAAACCGGCCAGCGCAAGGTGTTTTTGACGCCGTTGGGCGGTGGCGCTTTTGGCAACGAGACCGATTGGATCATCGGGGCGATCAAGCGTGCACTGAGGGTTTCGCAGGGACATGCCCTGGATGTCGCAGTGGTCAGTTATGGGCGGTCACAACCGGCCGTGAGACAGCTGTTGGATTCCGTCGCTTTGGATGACTGATTCCCTTGAACCTCAACACACCCAGTACCCACTGGACATGCAATCTTTGGCCTCTTCAAAAAAGACTCGCAACCTCTCGATGCATGGCTGGCATTAAATGACCATGCCCGGCCTTACAACTGCGGCGCCAGCCAGCGGCGTACCTCGTCTTGGCTCACGCTTTCACGTTGCGCCAGGTCAGCCACCTGATCGGGGCCGATTTTCCCGACATTGAAGTAGCGCGACTCGGGGTGCGCCATGTAAAAACCGCAGACGCTGGCCGCAGGGGTCATGGCCAAGCTTTCGGTCAGGCCCATCTGGATTTCGTCACAAGCCAATAGGTCAAACATGGGGCGCTTGATGCGGTGGTCGGGGCAGGCCGGGTACCCGGGGGCAGGGCGGATGCCCTGGTATTTCTCGCCAATCAGCTCTTCGTTGCTCAAGGCTTCATTCGGCGCATATCCCCACAGGTCTGTGCGCACACGATGGTGGAAACACTCGGCCATGGCTTCGGCCAGGCGGTCGCCCAAGGCCTTGAGCATGATGGCGCTGTAATCGTCATGGTCCTTCAAGAAAGCCTGCGCCTTGGCGTCCACACCTAGGCCAGCGGTGACGGCAAACATCCCAATGTAGTCGTTAACGCCTTCGGGGCCCATAAAGTCGGACAAACATCGGTTGGGCATTCCGGGTGCCTTCAAGTTTTGCTGGCGCAAGCCGTGCCAAATCAGAGCCGGCTCAGTGCGCGCCGCATCACGCCAAACCACGATATCGTCGCCACGCGAGTTGGCAGGGTACAAACCCACCACCGCATGTGCAGTGAGCCAGCGGCCTTCGATCAAGCGACGCAACATGCGCTTGCCGTCGCTGAGCACGCGCACCGCCTCGTCACCCACGACCGGGTCTTTCAAGATGGCAGGGTAGGGTCCGGCCAAGTCCCAGGTTTGGAAGAAAGGGCCCCAGTCGATGTAGCGCTCGAGTTCGGCCAGGTCGAAATTCTTGAACACCCGCCGGCCAATGAATTTCGGCGCAGACGGTTGATAGGCTGACCAATCGATGGGGGTGGCTTGCGAGCGCGCCTGCGCCAAGGGCAACAAGGGCTGCACTTTTTTGTTGGCGTGCGATTGGCGCACTTGGTCGTAATCGGCCTGGATCTCGGCAATGTACTGCGCCGCCTGATCTGACAACAGGCTTTGAGCCACGCCCACGCTTCGCGATGCATCGGGCACATACACCACCGGCCCGTCGTAATGCGGCGAAATCTTGACCGCAGTGTGCACCCTGCTGGTGGTCGCCCCACCAATCAACAACGGAATTTTTCTCAAGCGGAAATGCTCGTCTTTTTGCATCTCGGCGGCGACCACCTGCATCTCTTCCAGGCTGGGTGTGATCAGGCCCGAGAGGCCAATGATGTCAGCGCCCTCGATTTTGGCGCGCGCCAAAATCTCGTGGCAGGGCACCATCACCCCCATGTTGACCACTTCGAAATTATTGCATTGCAAGACCACCGTCACGATGTTCTTGCCGATGTCGTGCACATCGCCCTTGACGGTGGCGATCACGATCTTGCCTTTGCTGCGCACCGGCTCACCGGCGGCTTCCTGCTGGCGCTTTTCTTCTTCGATGTAGGGAATCAGGTGGGCGACCGCCTGCTTCATGACACGTGCGCTCTTGACCACCTGGGGCAGGAACATCTTGCCCTGGCCAAACAGGTCACCCACGATGTTCATGCCCGCCATCAGCGGGCCTTCGATCACGTGCAGCGGGCGGCCACCAGCGGAGATGGCGGCCTGATACGCCTCTTCGGTATCGACCTCGATGAAATCGGTGATGCCATGCACCAGCGCATGCGCCAAACGTTGCGCCACGGGCACGGGCGCATCGGGCGTGCCACGCCAAGCCAGCTTGGTGGAGTCGTCGCGGGCAGCGCCCTTGGCGTTCTCGGCGATCTCGATCAGACGCTCGGCTGCATCATCGCGGCGATTAAGCACCACGTCTTCGACACGTTCGCGCAACTCGGGGTCAAGGTCATCGTAGACCCCGATCATTCCGGCGTTGACGATGCCCATGTCCATGCCCGCCTGAATGGCGTGGTACAAAAAGACGGTGTGAATGGCCTCGCGCACCGGGTCATTGCCTCGGAAGCTGAACGAGACGTTGCTGACTCCGCCTGATACCTTGACACCTGGCAGGTGCTGTTTGATCCAACGGGTGGCTTCGATGAAGTCAACCGCGTAATTGTTGTGTTCTTCGATGCCGGTAGCGATGGCGAAGATATTCGGGTCGAAGACGATGTCCTCGGGCGGGAAGTCCACCTCGTCAACCAACACACGGTAGGCTCGCTCGCAAATCTCGATCTTGCGCGCGCAGGTGTCGGCCTGACCCTGTTCGTCAAAGGCCATCACTACCGCAGCGGCTCCATAGCGCCGAATCAAGCGGGCCTGGCGCTTGAACTCGTCGAGCCCTTCTTTCATACTGATCGAGTTGACAATCCCCTTGCCTTGGATGCAGCGCAAGCCGGCTTCGATGACGCTCCACTTGGATGAGTCAATCACGATCGGCACGCGCGCGATGTCAGGCTCGCTGGCAATCAGGTTCAGGAAGCGCACCATGGCGGCCTCGCTGTCCAACATGGCCTCGTCCATGTTGATGTCGATGATCTGGGCCCCATTTTCAACCTGCTGGCGGGCGACCGCCAAGGCTTGGTCAAACTGACCATTCAGAATCATGCGGGCAAACGCCTTCGAGCCGGTGACATTGGTGCGTTCGCCGATGTTGACGAACAGGCTGGTCGTCCCAAGTGACAGGGGCTCCAGGCCCGATAGACGCATGGCCGGGGGCGCGGGGCGCGGGGTGGGGGAGTTCATGCGTCAACCTCTGCCAATGCTCGGCGTGCGTCGCGGGCCACTGCACGCGCAATGGCACCAATGTGATCGGGCGTGGTGCCACAGCAACCCCCAACGATGTTGACCATGCCCTCGGCGGCAAATTCGTGCAGCAGGCGACTGGTGACATCGGGCGTTTCGTCAAAGCCCGTATCACTCATCGGGTTGGGCAAACCAGCGTTGGGATAGCAAGAAATGTAGGTGTCTGCGGCCACCTTAGCCAGTTCTTGCAGATAGGGCCGCATCAGGGCAGCGCCCAGGGCGCAATTCAGGCCGACGGCCAGTGGTTCTGAGTGGCGCACGCTGTGCCAGAAAGCGCTGACGGTCTGGCCACTCAGGATGCGTCCGGACGCATCAGTCACGGTGCCGCTGATGATCAGGGGCAAGCGCTCGCCGCTGTCCTCAAAATACTCGTCGATGGCAAACAGGGCCGCTTTGGCGTTGAGGGTATCGAAGATGGTTTCGACCAAAAGCAGGTCGACGCCACCCTCCACCAAAGCCTGGACCTGCTCATAGTAGGTGGCACGCAACTGTTCGAAATCGATGTTGCGCGCGCCAGGGTCATTGACGTCGGGGCTGATGCTCGCCGTTCGCGGTGTGGGGCCCAAAGCGCCGCAAGCAAAGCGGGGTTTGTCGGGGGTCGAGTACTTGTCGCAAGCGGCACGCGCCAGTTGCGCTGAGGCCAGGTTCATCTCGCGAACCAGATGCGCCATCTCGTAATCGTCTTGAGCCACCCGGGTGGCTCCAAAGGTATTGGTCTCGATCAGATCGGAACCTGCGGCCAAATAGCCTTCGTGGATGTCACGGATGACATCGGGCCGGGTCAGGCTGAGCAACTCGTTGTTGCCCTGCACGTCTTTGTGGAAATCGGCAAAGCGCTCTCCCCTGTATTGAGCCTCGGACAACTTGAAGCGCTGGATCATGGTGCCCATGGCACCGTCGAGCACCAAGATGCGCTTTCTAAGCAAGTCTTCAAGGCCTTGAGCCCGGGTGTAAGCACGTTTCATCCCCCGATTGTAAGAAACAGCGACAATATCCACCCTATGCGCCATTTGTCCCCCCGCGAATCCTGGGCCCTTGTGCAGTCCAACCCCGAAAGCCTGTTGATCGATATCCGCATGGAAATCGAGTCAATGTATGTAGGCCGCCCCCCCGGAGCGGTCAACATTCCATGGTACGAGTACCCCGATTTCACGCCTCACCCGGATCAGTTTTGTACCCAGGTGCTGGAGGAGGCGGGTCGCAAAGACCGCCCCCTGCTGCTGATCTGCCGCAGTGGCCAGCGCTCGCTCGAGGCTGGGGCCACGCTGGTACAAGCGGGCTTTACTGACGTGGTGAACGTCTTACATGGCTTTGAAGGCGACCTGGACGTCCAATTCCATCGCTCGACCCTGAACGGCTGGCGTTTTGAGGGTCTGCCCTGGGAACAGTTGTAGAATCTAGGCCTCTGAAAGGAACCCATCATGAGCGGACACAACGAGCCCCCGAAGTCGGATGACGTGGTCGAATCCATCGTCCCCCTCATGCCCATCGTTTTACCGGTGGGCGGCGGCATCCTGATTTTCCTGCTGGCCTTCATCGCTGTCTTCATGGCCTGAACCCAACCGGCCTGAGGTCGACCCGGCACCGCTTTGGCGGTGCTTTTTTTTGACTTGCGCATCAGTCCAACCTCTTTGTTGCCAAAAAACAACGCTCGTTTGTCAGGTAACCGGGGAACGAATTTCATAAAATCATCTCCAGTCAAAGTGGCCAACCCCGCCCTCTTGAAGGCTGTCCGTGGACGGTTGAGGTCAGCCTTGTGCCTGGGCGCAGGCCTGACCTGAACTTTTTTTCAATTGAGGAGATGTGCATGAATTCCCCCGCCTTTCAGGGCCTGCCCCTGAATCCCCCTGCTTTTGTCAAAAACGCCAAACTGATTGCCTGGGTGGCCGACATGGTGGCCTTGCTGCAGCCCGATGCCGTGCATTGGTGCGACGGCAGCGATGAAGAGTACAACACCTTGTGCCAGAAGCTGGTCGACGCGGGCATCTTCATCCGCCTGAATCAAACCAAGCGACCCAACTCTTACTTGGCTTGGTCTGACCCATCCGATGTGGCTCGGGTCGAAGACCGGACTTTCATCTGCTCGAAGAGCCAGCTCGATGCAGGCCCGACCAACAATTGGGTCGACCCCGTCCAGATGCGTGCCACGCTAAACCCGCTCTTCAAAGGCTCGATGCGTGGACGCACCCTGTATGTGGTCCCGTTCTCCATGGGCCCCCTGGGCAGCCCGATCGCCCATATTGGCGTCGAACTGTCAGACAGCCCCTACGTGGCCGTGAACATGAAGCTGATGACCCGCATGGGCAAAGCCGTGTACGACGTGCTGGGCAGCGACGGCGGGTACGTGCCCTGTGTGCACACGGTGGGTGCCCCGCTGGAGCCGGGACAAAAGGACAGCCGCTGGCCTTGCAACCAAACCAAATACATCGTGCACTATCCCGAAACGCGTGAGATCTGGTCATTCGGTTCGGGCTATGGCGGCAACGCCTTGTTGGGCAAGAAGTGTTTTGCCCTGCGCATTGCGTCCAACATGGGCCGCGATGAGGGCTGGCTGGCCGAGCACATGCTGATTTTGGGCGTGACCAACCCCGAAGGCCGCAAGTACCACGTGGCCGCCGCTTTCCCCAGTGCCTGCGGCAAAACCAACTTCGCCATGTTGATCCCCCCCAAAGGTTTCGAAGGCTGGAAAGTCACCACCATCGGGGACGACATTGCCTGGATCAAACCTGGACAAGACGGCCGGCTGTATGCCATCAATCCCGAAGCCGGATACTTTGGCGTTGCACCGGGCACCAACGCCCTGACCAACCCCAACTGTATGGCCAGCTTGGACAAAGACGTGATCTTCACCAACGTCGCATTGACCGACGATGGCGATGTCTGGTGGGAAGGCCTTGGTGATCCCCCGGCGCACGCCATCGACTGGCAAGGCAAAGATTGGACCCCGGCCCTGGCCAAGGAAACCGGCGCCAAAGCGGCCCACCCCAATGCCCGCTTCACTGTGGCGGCCGTCAACAACCCGGCCATTGACCCTGCTTGGGACGACCCCAAAGGCGTGGCCATCGACGCCTTCATTTTCGGCGGGCGCCGTTCGAACACCGTGCCCTTGGTCACCGAAGCGCGCAATTGGGTCGACGGCGTTTACATGGCCGCAACCATGGCCTCTGAGACCACCGCCGCCATCATTGGCGCGCAAGGTGTGGTGCGGCGCGACCCCTTCGCCATGCTGCCGTTCACCGGCTACCACATGAGCGACTACTTTCAGCATTGGCTCAACATTGGCGAGAAGATCGCCAAGACCGGTGCCGTCCAGCCGCGCTTTTACACCACCAACTGGTTCCGCAAAGGCGAAGACGGCAAGTTCATTTGGCCTGGATACGGTGAGAACATGCGCGTGCTCAAGTGGATGATTGACCGCATCGAAGGCAAAGCCCAGGGCATCGAGCATCCCGCCGGCAACAGCCCCTCGTTCGAGGAGATCACCTGGACCGGTCTGAACTTTGGCGCCGATCAGTTCAAGTCGGTGACCGCCATCCACAAAAGCGAATGGCAAGCAGAACTGAAAATGCACGACGAACTGTTCACCCAGCTGGCGCACCACTTGCCGCCGGCCTTGGTGCAAGCCAAACAGACCTTGTCGCAAAAGGTCAACGCACAGGCCTGATCCCGTACCTGCTGCAACGAAAACGCCCTGTGTCACAGGGCGTTTTTTCTTTCGGGAGTTTGCTCCAGCAAGAGCACTGGGGGTGGACTCAACCGCGGGCGCGACGGATCTCGGCCATCAGGCGCGGGTCGCGCACGGCCATTTCCCACATGCGGGCATCTTGACGGGCCAAGAACCAGGCGCGAACGTGGCGTGCGACCTGGGTGCGCAGCGCATGCCAAGCCAAACGCACCGGGGTGACGATGGCCGCCAAGGGGCCTTTGGGGTTTTGCAGGTTTGCGGCGACCTCACGGAAGGTCTGGTAAGCCTGCTCGGCGCGAATGACGCCAGGATGCTGGGTGGGGTAGTCAGCGTGAGCGAAAGAGGTCATGGTCTTCTCCTTTGAGCGGTTGCGGTACAACCATAACTGAATTGTAAGTGAAAACCCTATGATACTCTTTAGATTTAAGTAAAAACCCTGATTGCGTGTCGTTTTTCGAAATCACCCCTTTAGGCTGCCTGCGGACCCACTCGCCCTGACTCGACAGCGAAGCGAGCCTGTACTTTCAATAAGTCACTAGTGCCTGCTGAGTGTGGTGTGTTGCGAAACTCGACCGTGGCTTGTTTGGCGTTGAAGTCCAGCAGGGTGTAGCCGCGCTCGTCCGAACGCGCGTGCATCAGGTCTGGGTTGCTGCCTTTGATGGCCGAAAGCAAACTGTCGGCCATGCCACGCGAACTGATGGAGGTAGTGACGAACTCGCTCGCCACCGGGGCCGAGTGGGTGTCGTTGGGTTCGGGGCGCAACACCGAAGCCACGTTCATGTGCACATCGCCGCCCAATGTCACGACATCATTCAGGCGGGCCTCACCAATGGCGTCAATCAAGCGGCGCCGGGCCATGGGATAGCCATCCCAGCCATCGGTGTAAGTGATTTTGCCCAAAGGCGAGTCGATGCGGGTCGATGAAATGATCGTGCTTTGGGCCAACAACTTCCACTGGCGCTGGCTGCGTTGCAAACCCGCGTACAACCACTGCTCTTGGTCGGCGCCCAACATGCTGCGTTGAGGCTGCGACAGTTCGGCGCACTGCAACACCACACGGCCGCCACCGCGAACCGGATCAGGGCAGGCCTGGGGGTCGCGGTATTGCCGACAGTCCAGCGTCCAAAGGTCGGCCAAACGCCCCCAATGCAGACGCGAGTGCAAGCGCATCGAGGCGGCATAGGGGCTGGCCGGATCCGGCCCCAAGCGCACAGGTTGGTGTTCGAAATAGGCCCGGTAGGCCGCCGCACGGCGGGCCAAAAACACAGCCGGGTCGGTACGCGCCGGATCGGTTTGGTTGGCGTAGTCATTGACCACTTCGTGGTCATCCCACATCAGCAGCCATGGATGAGCAGCATGGCTGGCTTGCAAGTCAGGGTCGGACTTGTACTGGGCATAGTGGTCGCGATATTCGGTCAGGGTCTTGGGCTCAGGCCCACGATGGGAGCGCACGCGATTGCGCGGATTCGAGTTCTCGTAAATGTAATCGCCCACGAACACCACCAAGTCCAGGTCTTGACGCGCCATGTCACGGTGCGCCACATACTGGCCGTGCTCGAAATGTTGGCAAGAAGCCAACGCCAAGCGCAAGCGGGCCACTTCGGCATCGGAAGACGGAGCGGTTTGGGTGCGACCGACGGGACTGATGGCGTCGCCACACACGAAACGGTACCAGTACGAGCGGGCGGGCAAGAGTCCGCTCACGGCGACATGCACACTGTGGGCACGAGTGGCGTCGGTGCGCCACTCGCCGCGCTGCACTAACCGGCGCAAGCTCTCGTCGGCATAAATCTCGTAGCGACCCGACAGCCCATCGCCGGCCAGGGCTTGTCGGTCTTCGTCGGAAACCAGCAAACGGGTCCAGATCACGACCGAGTCATGGCGCACGGAGCCACTGGCCACGCCCAACTGGAATGGGGCGGTTTTCCAGTTGCGCTCGCTGGCCGTCTGGGCCCAAGTCGGCTCCTGCCATGGGGCCAGCGCCAGCGACCAAGCGGCTGCTCGTGCCCAGCGGTGAAATTGTCGGCGATCCATGCTGCTCAAACGCCCACGGTTTCGGTTTGCAAGGCCTGGGCAATCACGCCCCCGCCCAAACACACCTCGCCGTCGTAGAGCACGGCCGACTGGCCAGGCGTGACAGCCCATTGCGCCTGCTCAAACTCAAGCACCAAACTGTCCTCTGCATCGCCGAGCAATCGGCAAGCCGAATCGACTTGCCGATAGCGCGTCTTGGCCCCCAAATTCATTGGTCTGTCCCCGACAGGGGCATGACCCGCGACCCAGCTGAGGTCTTGGGCGCACAAGGCCGGTGCCAACAACCAGGGGTGGCCGTGGCCCTGCACGGCATACAGGGTGTTGCGTTCGATGTCCTTGTGCGCGACAAACCAGGGCAGGTGTTCGCCACCACCTCTTTGAGCGCCTTTTTCTTTCACGCCACCGATGCCCAGGCCCTGACGTTGCCCCAAGGTATAAAAACTCAAGCCCACGTGACGGCCTATGACACGGCCACGATCGTCCTTGATGGGGCCGGGTTCATGCGAGATGTAGCGCGACAGAAATTCGCGAAAAGGTCGCTCTCCGATGAAGCATATGCCTGTCGAGTCTTTTTTGCGCGCATTGGGCAAACCGATGTCGGTCGCGATTTGACGCACCTGGGTTTTGCGCAACTCACCCACAGGAAACCAGGTTCGCGCCAATTGCGATTGGTTGAGGCGGTGCAAAAAATAACTCTGGTCTTTGCTCGGGTCCAAGCCTTTGAGCAGTTGCACTTGTTTGCCCTGCTCGCGCACCCGCGCATAGTGGCCGGTAGCAATGCGCTCGGCGCCCAAACGCATGGCGTGGTCCAAAAAGGCCTTGAACTTGATCTCGGCATTGCACAACACATCCGGGTTGGGCGTTCGGCCGGCTTGGTATTCGCGCAGGAATTCGGCGAAAACTCGGTCTTTGTATTCGCTGGCGAAGTTGACATGCTCGATCTCGATGCCGATCACATCGGCCACAGCCGCAGCATCGACGAAATCGATATTGGATGAGCAATATTCGGAATCGTCGTCATCTTCCCAGTTTTTCATGAAGATGCCGACAACCTCGTGGCCTTGTTGCTTGAGCAACCAAGCGCTCACGGCCGAGTCGACCCCGCCGCTCAAGCCCACGACCACGCGTTGGGGCTTGACGGCCTGGCTCAATTGGCGAAAGCGGCAATGCCCGTTTGGGCCCGCCCCAGGATCAGGGCGTGGATGTCATGGGTGCCCTCGTAGGTATTGACCACCTCGAGGTTGACCAAATGACGCGCCACACCGAACTCGTCACTGATGCCGTTGCCGCCCATCATGTCGCGCGCCATGCGAGCGATGTCCAGGGCCTTGCCACACGAGTTGCGCTTCAGGATGGAGGTGGTCTCGACCGCCGCTGTGCCTTCGTCTTTCATGCGGCCTAGGCGCAGGCAGCCTTGCAAACCCAAAGCAATTTCGGTTTGCATGTCGGCCAGTTTTTTCTGTATCAGTTGGTTGGCAGCCAGCGGGCGACCGAACTGCTGGCGATCAAGCACGTATTGGCGCGAGGTGTGCCAGCAAAATTCTGCCGCACCCAATGCGCCCCAAGCAATCCCGTAGCGTGCGCTGTTGAGGCAAGTGAACGGCCCTTTGAGGCCTTGAACTTCGGGGAAAGCGTTTTCTTCCGGCACGAACACACCATCCATGACGATCTCGCCGGTGATCGAGGCACGCAAGCCCACCTTGCCATGCACGGCCGGAGCACTCAAGCCCTTCATGCTTTTTTCCAAAATAAAGCCGCGGATCGGCCCCACCTGACCGCCTTCGCTGACCTCTTTGGCCCACACGACAAAGACGTCTGCGATGGGGCTGTTCGAGATCCACATCTTGTTGCCTTTCAGCTGATAACCCCCGGGGACCTTGTGCGCCCGGGTAGCCATGCTGGCCGGATCAGAGCCATGGTCGGGCTCGGTCAAGCCGAAGCAACCAATCCATTGGCCGGTAGCGAGTTTGGGCAGGTATTTTTGCTTTTGGGCTTCGGTGCCAAAGTAGTTGATCGGGACCATCACCAATGAAGATTGCACACTCATCATTGAGCGGTAGCCCGAATCGATGCGCTCGACTTCGCGTGCGATCAATCCGTAGGCCACATAGTTCAGTCCCGGCCCGCCGTACTCGGTGGGGATGGTCGGACCAAGCAAGCCCAACTCACCCATTTCACGAAAAATATGGGGGTCGGTTTTTTCATGGCGGAAGGCCTCGCGCACACGCGGCATCAAACGGTCGTTGCAATACGCTGCGGCCGCTTCGCGGATCATCCGTTCCTCTTCGGTCAACTGCTGGTCCAGCAGGAACGGGTCTTCCCAAACAAATGTGGCTTTGGCCATGCAGTGCTCCCCAAATGACGACAAATAATGGATGATTTTACTCCCGACACTTGGGCAAAGCCCCGTTTTGGGGGGAAGACAGAGGGCTTTTATATCAAAAAGTAATTAATAAAAGAAAATTTATTCGTTCCGTTTTTAAAGGGTCGCTTTCAGAATCGGGGTCTGATTTTGATTTTGAGAATGAATATGCCCCCTATTTTGCGCCGTACCATTCTGGTCCTGTGGTGGTCGGCCGTCACTTGGAACAGCTGGGCCCAGCCCACCACTTTGCTGAACGTCTCGTACGACCCCACCCGTGAGCTCTATGCCGAATACAACCAGGCCTTTGCTCGCCATTGGAAGGTCAAGACCGGGCAAGAATTGATCCTCAAGCAATCGCATGGCGGCTCAGGCAAGCAAGCGCGCGCCATCATTGACGGGTTGGATGCCGACGTCGCCACCCTGGCCTTGGCGGGTGACACCGATGCCTTGCATGTCCATGGACCGCTGATTTCCAAAGACTGGCAAAAGCGTTTGCCGCACAACAGCACCCCTTACACCTCAACTATTGTGCTGGTTGTGCGCCAAGGCAACCCCAAAAACATCAAAGACTGGGATGATCTGGTGCGCCCCGACGTCAAGGTCATCACACCCAACCCCAAGACCTCGGGCGGTGCGCGTTGGAATTACCTGGCCGCATGGGAGTTCGCCAAACGCAAGTACGGGGGCGATGACAAGGCCCTGGAGTTCGTGAAAAAGCTCTACCAAAATGTACCCGTATTGGACACGGGCGCGCGCGGCTCCTCTGTGACCTTTGCCCAACGCAATCAAGGTGATGTGCTCCTGAGTTGGGAAAACGAGGCTTATTTGCTGGAGAAAGAGTTTAGCCACAAGGTGGATTTCGTCTATCCCTCCATCTCCATCCTGGCCGAGCCCGCGGTGGTGTTGATCGACAAACACGTGGATAAAAAGGGGACCCGTGCCGTGGCCCAGGCTTACCTGGAATTTCTCTACTCCGAAGAAGCGCAAGATTTGATTGGCAAGCACTTTTATCGACCCCGCTCGGCCAAGGCCCAGCAGAAGTACGCCAAACAACTGCCCAAACTGAACCTCTTCACCATCGAAGAGGCCTTCGGGGGCTGGGATAAAGCGACCCAGATTCACTTTACAGACGGCGGCAAGTTCGACCGGATCTACACGAGGAAATGATGGCGACTGATCTGCACGCACGAAAGGTGGCTCCTTGATGACCACTGTATTCACTTCTCGTCGACGGCCAGCGCGGGTTTTGCCGGGCTTCAACCTGACCCTGGGTTACACCATTTTGTACTTGAGCTTGATCGTACTAATCCCGCTATCGGCCTTGCTGTTCAAGACCTTCACCCTGAGTTGGGAGCAGTTTTGGGCCGCCGTCACCGCAGAGCGCGTGATGGCTTCTTACCGCTTGACCTTCGGGGCCTCTTTCATTGCAGCCCTGGTGAATGCCTTCTTCGGCTTGTTGGTGGCCTGGGTCTTGGTGCGCTATGAGTTCTGGGGCAAAAAAGGGGTCGACGCCCTGGTCGATTTGCCCTTTGCATTGCCCACTGCCGTGGCGGGCATTTCGCTGACCGCTCTGTTGGCGGACAATGGTTGGGTCGGTCAAGTGCTGGAGCCGCACGGCATCCAGCTGGCATTCAACCCCAATGGCGTTGTGATCGCGCTCATCTTCATCGGTTTGCCATTTGTGGTGCGCACCGTGCAGCCGGTGCTGGAAGAGGCAGAAAAAGAGTTGGAAGAAGCCGCCACTTGCCTGGGCGCCACCCGCTGGCAAACCTTCACCCGCGTGATCCTGCCCTCAATCATCCCCGCATTGCTGGCCGGTTTTGCCATGGCCTTTGCCCGCGCCATCGGCGAATATGGCTCGGTCATTTTCATCGCAGGCAACATGCCCATGGTGTCCGAAATCACACCGCTCATCATCATCGGCAAGTTGGAACAGTACGACTACGCCGGGGCCACTGCAGTGGCCTTGGTCATGCTGATGTTCTCTTTCATCCTGCTGCTCATCATCAACGCCTTGCAGGTTTGGCAGCGTCAACGGTGCGGAGCACCAGCATGAGCGGTGCCGCTGCTTCCTTGGGTCAGACGAATCGCCGCACGCAGTCGGGCACCACCGAGCCCGCCTGGGTGCGCTGGACTTTGCTGGGCTTGGCATTGGGTTTCATGTTTTTGTTTTTGGTGCTTCCGTTGGCTGCCGTGTTCACAGAAGCATTGCGCAAGGGGTTGGAAGCCTACCTAGACGCCTTGAAAGAGCCGGACGCCTGGTCTGCGATTCGCCTGACGCTGATCACGGCAGCAATCACTTTGCCGCTGAATATGGTGTTTGGCATTGCCGCCGCATGGGCCATTGCCAAATACGACTTCAAAGGCAAGGCCTTCTTGACCACCTTGGTGGACTTGCCGTTTTCTGTGTCTCCAGTGGTGGCTGGCCTGATCTATGTGTTGGTTTTCGGGGCGCATGGCTGGCTCGGCCCCTGGTTGGCAGCGCATGACGTGAAGATCATTTTTGCCGTACCGGGCATCGTGTTGGCCACCGTATTTGTGACCTTTCCCTTCATTGCCCGCGAGCTGATTCCACTGATGCAGGCCCAGGGGACGGAAGAAGAGCAGGCGGCGATCGTCCTGGGGGCTACGGGCTGGCAGACCTTTAGGCGCGTGACGCTGCCCAACATCAAATGGGGTTTGATCTATGGCGTCATTCTGTGCAACGCACGCGCCATGGGCGAGTTTGGGGCGGTGTCGGTGGTGTCGGGCCACATCCGCGGACAGACCAACACCATGCCGCTGCATGTCGAAATTCTGTACAACGAATACCAGTCGGTGGCCGCTTTCGCGGTCGCTTCACTGCTGGCGCTGCTGGCGCTGGTCACGCTGGTGATCAAGTCGGTGGTGGAGTGTCTGCACGAACGCGACATGCGTGGGACAACCGTTACGCCACCGGAGAACCCCAACACCTGATGGAATATTCTTCTCGAAACAAACGGATCGGAGTCCCACCATGAGCATCGAGATTCGCCATGTCAAAAAACAATTCGGTGACTTCATCGCATTGAACAACGTCAGCCTGGACATCGAATCGGGCGAGCTGATCGCCCTATTGGGTCCCTCGGGCTGCGGCAAGACCACGCTACTGCGCATCATCGCCGGTCTCGAGGCCGCCGATGAAGGCCGCATTGCCTTCAGTGGTGAAGACACCACCCACGTCCATGTGCGTCAACGCCAAGTGGGCTTTGTGTTCCAGCACTATGCGCTATTTCGCCACATGACAGTGTTTGAAAACGTCGCCTTTGGCCTGCGGGTGCGACCGCGTGCGACGCGCCCCGCTGAGGCGGAAATTCGGCGCAAGGTGCATGACCTACTGGGTCTGGTGCAACTCGACTGGCTGGCCGACCGCTACCCCTCGCAACTCTCGGGCGGTCAGCGCCAACGCATCGCGTTGGCACGGGCCTTGGCGGTCGAGCCCAAGGTGTTGCTGCTGGACGAACCGTTTGGCGCGCTGGACGCCAAGGTTCGCAAAGAGTTGCGTCGCTGGCTGAGACGACTGCACGACGAGCTGAACGTGACCAGCATTTTTGTCACGCATGACCAAGAAGAAGCCCTGGAAGTGGCCGACCGGGTGGTGTTGATGAACAAAGGCCACATCGAGCAAATCGGCTCACCTCAGGAGGTCTGGGATCATCCGGCCAACCCGTTCGTCTATGGCTTTCTGGGTGACGTGAACTTGTTTCATGGCCGCGCCCACGAGGGAGAGATGCTGATTGGCACCGATCACCATGCCGTGCGCCTGGACACGCCCGATCATGTCAACGCCCAAGACGCCAAGGCGTGGGCCTATGTGCGACCACACGACCTGCATGTGGAACGGTACGCGCCAGGACACCAAGGCGGTATCGTGGCCCGCCTCACGCGAGCCATCGTGGTAGGGCCGGTGGCTCGCCTAGAACTCGAGGCACAAGAGGAACAGGGCGTTGGAAAAGAGGCGGTCATCGAAGCCCAGTTGTCAGCCGCCCAGTTCCGCGAAGAAGGCTACGCCGAGGGCGATGTGCTGGTGTTGACCCCTCGCAAAGCGAGGGTGTTCGTCGACGGCTGAGCCATGGGCCGCGGGCGTCAGACCGGGTGCGTTTGCAGGTGACGCTGGGCCATGTCGATGTACCAGTTCAGACACTGCGGGTTGGCCATGGCGTCACGGTTGAGCACTTTGTCAACGGGCTGTCCGAGCATCAGTTTCTTGATCGGCAGCTCTTGCTTCTTACCCGAGAGTGTGCGCGGGATTTCGGCAACCTGAAAAATCTCATCGGGCACGAAACGCGGGCTCAGGGCATCGCGTACTGCCGCATTCAGGCGTTGCCGCAGGGCGTCATCGAACACCTGGCCTTCGCGCAACACCACGAAGAGCGGCATGTAACTCTCACGGCCCAAGTACTCCAAATCGACCACCATCGAATCGAGCACCTCGGGCAAGGCCTCGACGGCGCGGTACAACTCGCTGGTGCCCATGCGCAGTCCATGCCGGTTGATGGTGGCATCGCTGCGGCCATAGATGATGCAACGGCCTTCGGGGGTGATTTTCAGCCAGTCGCCATGGCGCCAGACCGCGCCGCTGGTGGGATCGGCATCGCCACCACCGGGTCGGCGACCCAGGCCGGGCGGGTACATGTCGAAGTAACTGCCCAGATAACGCTGGTGATCGGTATCACCCCAGAAAAAAGGTGGCATGCTGGGCAGTGGCTGAGTGACCACCAACTCACCTACTTCGTCCACGACCGGCTGGCCGTGTTCATTCCAGGCCTCAACAGCCACCCCAAGAAAACGGCACTGCATCTCTCCGGGCACCATGGGCAACTCGCGATGTCCGCCCAGGTAGGCGCCGGCGTCGGTGCCGCCCGAGATGTTGCACCACCAAATGTCGGGTCGCCGCTGCTGGCCTGATCGGTTGTAAATCCGACGGAACTGATCGGTCCCCCATTGTTGAACCTCGGGGCTGAGCGGTGAACCGGTGGTACCCAAGGCGCGCACCTGACCCAGCCCATCGATGGTGGACAGGTCGATGCCTGATTTCATGCAATGGGTGAAGTACGCCGCGCCGGCACCGAAGAAAGTGACACGCTCGCGGGCCGCATATCGCCATAAGACCCCCCAGTCCGGGCGCTCTTTGGTGCCTCCGGGGTTGCCGTCGTAGATGACACAGGTGGTGCCGCTGAGCAAACCGCTGAGTTGGGCGTTCCACATGACCCAACCGGTCGAGCTGTACCACAGAAAGCGCTCGCCCCAGGAATTGGCTTCGTAACTACAGCCCACGTCGTAGTGCACGTTCTTGTGGGCCATGCCATTGAGCAAAGAACCACCGTGGGTGTGCACGATGGGCTTGGGCAAGCCGGTCGTGCCGCTGCTATAGACGATCCATAAAGGATGGTCGAACGGCACCCACAAGGGCGCAAAGCCCGGGTCGTCGCCACCGGCGGCCACCACCTTGGCAAAGTCGGCACCATCGGGTGGGTTGGATAGCCCACCCAGGTTTTGCAGCAGCAAGACATGCTGCACGCTGGGCAACGCTGCTCGAAGTTCTTTGACCACACCGATTCGGTCGTGGTCTTTGCCGCCATAGGTCACGCCATCGCAAGCGATCAAGACCTTGGGGGTGATTTGACGGAATCGATCGAGCACGGCGTTGGTACCCATGTCTGGTGCGCAGACGCTCCAGATGCCACCCACACTAACCACCGCCAAAAAAGACACCATGGTTTCGGCGATGTTGGGCAAATATGCCGCCACCCGGTCGCCCGGTCGCACGCCTTGCGCTTGCAAATGCCGGGCCAGGGCCGCCACCTGGCGACGCAGTTCGGGCCAAGAAAGTTCGCGCCGTTGGCCGCGCTCGTTGTCGCTGATGACGGCAAGCATGCCCGCCTCGTGCGCCAGATGCACATGGCGCAACACCTGTTGGGCGTAGTTGACCTGAGCGCCCGGAAACCACTCTGCGCCTGGCATGGTGTTTTTAGCCAGTACGGCCGTGTGGGGAGTGGGCGATTGCAGATCCAGGTATTCCCACATGGTGGCCCAGAACTGTTCGAGTTCGCTCACCGACCAGCGCCACATCGCCTGGTAGTCGGCAAATTTCAGACCGTGCTTCTTCTCCAGCCATTGGGCATACAGCCGGATTTGCGGCACGAAAGGGGCGATGACATTATCGGGGGCGTTCATGGCAGTGAATTGATCAACTTATCAATGATTTTGCATGACCCCAAGCCTAAAACCACTCAGGGAAACCACGCTTGTCCCAGTATGCCCACTGGCGCTTCAATCGGTCACTGATGAAAGCCCTAAACCCTTTGCGTGACTTTCGGGTTGACCCCAATGCCATTTCTTGGGTCGGCCAAGACCTGCAACGCCCCGAATGTATTCTGGCCGAGCCCGGTGGCGACCTGTGGGTGGCCGACGCACGTGGCGGGGTGACCCACATTCGACCCGATGGTACCCAGCGCTTCATCGGGCAGACCCGCGATGCCCGATTTGAGCGCACAGCCACCGACAGCGTGGAGGGCGCCGAAGCCAAGTTCACCACCGGAACTTTGCCCAACGGTTTGGCCTTCGCAGCCAACGGCGACATCTTGATTTCGAACTTCGGCACCGACTTGCTCGAGGTCATGACCCGCGAAGGCGAAACCCGCACCTTGTACGACCAAATCGACGGGCATCCCATCGGCAAAGTGAATTTCGTCTTGCGCGACATCCGCAACCGAATTTGGCTTACTGTGTCCACCCGCATCAACCCCTGGACCCAAGCGGCCAGCAGTCGGGTGCGTGATGGCTATGTGGCGGTGGTGGACGAACAGGGTTTGCGGGTCGTTGCCGAGGGTTTTTATTTCACCAATGAAATCCGACTGGACGCACAGGAAGAGTGGCTCTACATCGTCGAGACAACTGGCCCGAACATCAGCCGCATGCGGGTGGTGGAAACCCTGCAGGGTGTCATCTTGCGCGATCGCGAGGTGTTTGGCCCCAGCCATTTGGGCGGATTTCCCGATGGCATCGCCTTTGACGCATGGGGCAACCTGTGGTGCACGTTGATCATGGTCGACCAGTTGATCGCGCTGACACCCGAGGGTGACCGGTTGGAGTTGCTCGATGCCGGAGATACCGCCGCCAGCGCCCGCCTGTTGGCCGATGTCGCCGCCGGGACGCTCAGCACAGAAACCATGCTGGCGACCCATGGCACGCTGGCCCCCTGGATGGCCAGTGTCACCTTTGGTGGCCCCGACCTGCGCACGGTGTACATTGGTAGCCTGATGGGTCATCGCATCCCGTGTTTTCGCTCGCCGGTGGCGGGCTTGCCCATGGTGCATTGGCCGCGTTGATCCATGTTTTCATGTTCACCCTGCTCTAAAACCATGCCACGCCAATTTGTCGACCTCTCGATCCGCCTGGAAAACGATGTGCTCAGCGACCCGCCTGCGTTCGCTCCGCGCATCGAGTACTTCAACCACGAGAACACCTACGAGCAAATCGCTCCGTTTTTCCCAGGCCTGAAAAAAGAAGACTTGCCCGACGGCGAAGGTTGGGCCGTTGAATTCATCCACCTGTGCACGCACAACGGTACTCACCTGGACGCTCCTTACCATTTCCATTCGACCATGGATCAAGCGCTGGGCCACAAAAAACCAGCGATTGCGATCGACGAGGTCCCGCTCGAGTGGTGCTTTCAGCCCGGCGTGAAATTTGACTTTCGCCATCTGCCCGATGGCCATGTGGTGACCGCGGCCGAGGTTGAGACCGAGCTCGCGCGCATCGGCCACACCTTGGCGCCGCTGGAGATCGTGGTGGTCAACACGCGCGCCGGTTCACGCTACGGCCACCCCGACTACGTGTCCAGCGGTTGCGGCATGGGTTATGAGGCCACCATGTATTTGCTTGAGCGCGGCGTGCGTCTGACCGGCACAGACGCTTGGAGCTGGGACGCGCCCTTTGTGCACACGGCAGAAAAATACAAGTCCAGCGGCGACGCCGGCCTGATCTGGGAAGGGCACAAGGCCGGTCGCGACATCGGCTATTGCCACTTGGAAAAACTACACAATCTCGAAAGCCTGCCGCCGTCGGGCTTTTACATCAGCTGCTTTCCGCACAAGATCAAAGGCGCATCGGCCGGCTGGACGCGCGCCGTTGCGATTTTTGACGATCAGCTGTTCAAGTGAGCGGGCTCAAGCGCCTTTTTGCAGGCGCTCGCTCTTCCAATACACATCATCACCGCCGTCTTGGCGGTTGAGCACCCGAGCCAAAACGAACATCAGATCGGACAAGCGATTGAGGTATTGGCGCGGCGCATCGTGGATGGCCTCTTCAAAGCCTAAAGCGACGACGGCGCGCTCCGCGCGGCGCGCCACCGTGCGGCACACATGGGCTTGCGAGGCAGCGCGGTTGCCCGCCGGCAGGATGAACTCTTGTAGCTTGGGCAGTTGGGCGTTGTAGTGATCCAATGCCTGATCCAGGGCCGCCACCGCTTGAGCTTTGAGCAACTCGAAACCAGGAATGGACAGCTCGCCACCCAGGTTGAAGAGCTGGTGCTGAATCTCAACCAATACCTCGCGCACATCCTCAGGCATGGGCTCACAAAGCAGCACGCCAATGTTCGAGTTCAACTCGTCGACATCGCCCATGGCGTGCACGCGCAAGCTATTCTTGGACACCCGTTGGTTGTTGCCCAAGCCGGTGGTGCCCCCGTCCCCGGTCCGGGTGGCGATTTGCGTCAGTCGATTGCCCATGTGCGTTCTTTCCGTAACTGGCGCTATTTTCGCCCAGATGGGCGCTTATGATCAGACTCAAGGATTTATCATGGAACACATTTACCCGCTGCTGGTCGTAGCCTTGGGTTTTGGGGTGCTGGGCATCACCGGTTTTGGCTCGGCGCTGATCTCCGTGCCTTTGCTGGCCTGGGTCTGGCCCTTGCATCAAGTGGTGCCCTTGGTGCTCTCCATCGACTTCATCGCCTGTCTGTTGCTGGGTGGACTGCAATGGCGATTGATCCAACTGCCGGCGTTGCTGCCCTTTTTCTGCTGGCTGTTGGTGGGCGTGGCATTGGGTGCCGTCTTATCCTGGGTGCCGGGGGTGCTCGATAGCGGTGTCTTGCTGGTGGCGCTGGGGCTCTATGTCGCCTGGGCCGGTTGGCGCGGCTTGAGCGAAGCGGCACCACGTCCGAATTCGATGCTGCGTCACACTCCTCTGAGCGGCTTGCTAGGCGGCGTGATCGAAATGTTGTGGGGCACGTCCGGCTCGGTGGTGGTAGGTCATCTGGTATCCCGATTTGAAGACCCGCGCGTGCTGCGGGCTCACATCACCCTGTGCCTGATGCTGGTCAGCGGGCTGGCTTGCCTGACTTTGGCCGCCAGTGGGCGCCTGAACACCCCGGAGGTGCGCGAGTGGTGGCCACCACTGACGGCCGTTGCTTTGGTGTCGATGTTGTTGTGCCACCGCTGGTCGCGCCATGCGCCGGTGGCCCGCCTGCGCCGAGCCATTTTGGGGTTGCTGGTGTTCAGCGGTCTGGCGTTGGCGCTCCAGGGAGGGCGCTCACTGGCCTGAAGGGTCAAAGCCCCGTCATCAGTGCCCGCTCGGTGCCGACCAAGACAGGATCTTGCCCGGGTTCATCAGGTTGTGCGGGTCAAGCGCATGTTTGATGGTGCGCATCAGGCCCACTGCGCCCGAGCCAGCCTCGTTGACCAGGAAATCCATTTTGTGCAAACCGATGCCGTGTTCTCCCGAGCAGGTCCCGCCCAAGTCGATGGCACGCTTGACCAAGGTCTGATTCAAGGCCTCCGCGCGCATGCGCTCATCGGCACTTTCCGGGTCAATCATGTACCCAAAATGGAAGTTGCCATCGCCCACATGGCCCACCAGGAAGTAAGAGATGCCACTGGCATCGGCCTCGGCCATGGAGTCCAGTAGACAGTCGGCCAAGCGGCTGATGGGCACGCAAGTGTCTGTACTGATGATGCGGCATCCTGCGCGATAGGTGAGCGCAGCGAAGTAAGCGTGATGGCGAGCGGTCCACAAGCGGGTGCGCTCTTCGGGCGTGGTGACCCACTCGAACGATTGCCCACCGTGGTCGGTCGCGATCTCTTGCACGGTCTGCGCCTGCTCTTGAACACCAGCGGGCGAGCCATGGAATTCCATCAGCAGCATAGGTTCCTCGCGCAGGCTCAGCTTGGAATAGGCGTTGACCATGCGCACCGAATTGGCATCGATGAGTTCGACACGGGCAATCGGCACGCCCATTTGGATGATGGCGATGGTGGTGTTGACCGCATCTGCCACCGAAGAAAAAGAGCAAATGGCGGCCGAAACCGCTTCGGGCAATGGGTACAGACGGAGTGTGATTTCGGTCATGACGCCAAGCGTGCCTTCACTGCCCACGAACAAGCGGGTCAGGTCATAGCCCGCGCTGGACTTTTTCGCCTTTGTACCGGTACGGATGACGTCACCTTGGGCCGTGACCACCTCCAAAGCCAAGACGTTCTCGCGCATGGTGCCGTAACGCACCGCGTTGGTGCCGCTGGCTCTGGTGGCGCACATGCCACCCAACGAGGCATCGGCCCCAGGGTCGATGGGGAAAAACAACCCCGTGCTTTTGATCTCTTCGTTCAATTGCTTGCGCGTCACGCCAGGCTGCACCGTCACGGTCAGATCCTCGGGGTTGATCGAAAGCACCTTGTTCATCCGTCCCAAATCGATGCTGACCCCGCCTTCGATGGCCAGCAAATGCCCCTCCAGGGAAGAGCCAACGCCAAAGGGGATGATGGGTACGCGGTGACGTGCGCAAATTGCCACCGCATCGGCCACATCCGCTGTGCTTTCGGCAAAGACGACAGCGTCGGGGGGCGGCACGGTGGTGAAAGCCGATTCGTCGCGGCCATGTTGTTCGCGCACCGCCATCGCCAAGGAGCATTGGGTGCCAAAGCGCTGCTGCAACTCGGTCAACGCTTGCGGCGGCACCGTGCGACGGGACACCAAGGGTTGCAAATGTTCGGAGTTGGAGGGTGCGTTCATGTTCTTTCTTTCGGTCGCGCTTGGCGGCACATGGTCTTCATGCGCTATGACTGACCGCGAAGCCGATCAATCAATCCATTGAGTTCATCGAGCGATCCGAACTGGATGCTCAGCTCGCCCACTTCTTCGATCTTGCCATGCCTTTTGATGCGCTTTTTGACGTGCACTTCCACTTGGGCCGTGAGCAGGTCAGACAACTCTTCCTCAACTCGGCGCAAATCACGTGATTTTTCTTTTTTGGGCTGGGTCGAGACCAGTTGAAACTCGGCACCCAGTTTCTTCACCAAGCGCTCGGCCTCGCGCACAGACATGTGTCGTGCGACGATCTGATTGCCGGCTGTGATTTGCGCTGCACGATCGAGTGCAAGCAACGCACGCGCGTGGCCCATGTCGATGTCGCCAGCCATCAGCATGTGTTGTACAGGCTCAGCCAAGTTCAGCAAGCGCAGCAAATTGCTGGCGGCGCTGCGTGAGCGGCCCACCGCTTGCGCGGCCTGCTCGTGGGTCAAGCCAAACTCGCGCACCAGTCGTTGCAAACCCTGCGCCTCTTCCAAGGGGTTAAGGTCTTCGCGCTGGATGTTCTCAATCAGGGCCATGGCGGCGGCCGACTCGTTGGGCACTTCACGCACCAACACTGGCACTTCGGACAAACCGGCCAAGCGACTGGCGCGAAAGCGTCGTTCGCCGGCGATGATTTCAAATTTGCCCGCATGCTCACCATCGCGCAAAGGCCGAACCAAGATGGGTTGCATCACGCCTTGGGCTTTGATGCTCTCGGCCAATTCGTACAAGGCGCCCTCGTCCATGCGCGTGCGCGGTTGGTACACGCCCGGGACCAAGGCATCCAAAGCCAAGGTGCTGGGCGCCCCTGCAACAGCTGCGCCAGCCACCGCTTCAGACGGGTCGGCTTTGGGACCCAGCAAGGCCTCAAGGCCCCGACCCAGGCCTTTGGGTTTTTTCGTCACCATGTCACCTCCGCCACTGTGGCCTGCGGGATGGACTCGACCTGCGACCAATATTCATGCACACGCGCCCAACCGCCCACCACACCGCCGCCAGCCGGGGCGTCGGACAAGACCGTGGCACCCCAGGCGTTGAGACAAGCCGTCAGGTCGGGCGTGGGCTGGCGTTCTTTCCACAGCACGGCCAGCGGCAAAGGCCAGGTCTGCGCCGCCAAGGGCTTCCAAGTGAACAATGTCTCTCTCAACTCGGGAGATTGCAAATCGATGGGATCAACCAAAAGCACCGACTTCACCCGCTTGGCTTGTTGGGTGTGGCGCAACCAGGCGTCCACCAAATGCGCCGCCAAACCATGGGCCAAGAGATGAACTTGCTCGTGACGCAACATGGTTTCTTGGAGTTGCATCATCCAATCACCACGCAATGGGCGTTGCCAGTCATGCTGGGCCACGCGCCGCAAGCCATGCTGCTGTTCCCATAGGGTCAGCCAGTGACTGGCCGGTGCGCCCTTACAGTCGGGCAAGGTCAGCACGGGCGGTTCGCGCAGCGGTCTGATGGATGGGGCCGCTGGGGCCGTCGCATCCACCGCATGGGTTTGCGACGGTGGTTCAGCAGCGCTTATGGTGCCCTCGGGCAAAACGAGGCCCGAAGTTACGCTGGGGGGAGGTGTATCGAAATCGCTCATGTTCACATCGTGGGGGCACGTTCTACCAACTCTTGGGCGAAACCCAGGAAGGCTTGACTGCCTTTGGCCGAGGGGTCAAACACCAAGCCAGGCTTGCCGTAACTCGGCGCTTCGGCCAAGCGCACATTGCGTGGAATGATGGTATTGAAAACCTTGTCGCCAAAGTGCGCTTTCAGCTGTTCACTGACCTGCTGCTGCAACGTGATGCGGGGGTCGTACATGACCCGCAACAAGCCGATGATTTTCAGATCGCGGTTCAAATTGGCATGCACCTGTTTGATGCTGTTGACCAAGTCGGACAAGCCTTCGAGGGCAAAATACTCGCACTGCATAGGGACCAACACGCCATGGGCGGCGCACAGGCCATTGAGGGTCAGCAAAGACAAGCTCGGCGGGCAGTCAATAAGAATAAAGTCGTAGTCTTGGGCCACGGCCTGCAAGGCGTGGCGCAACCTCAGCTCTCGTTGGTCCAAATTCACCAACTCGATCTCGGCACCGGCCAATTCTCGGTTGGCCCCCAAGACATCGTAACCAGCGGTCTTGCCTTGCTCAGCCCAAGGGGTGCTGGCCCGGCACTCGGCCACGGTGGCAGAAGCCAGCAAGACATCGTAGACGCTCAACTCGAGGGTGCGCTTGTCGATGCCCGAACCCATGGTGGCATTGCCTTGCGGGTCCAGATCCACCAGCAACACACGTTGCCCCACCGCCGCCAAGCCAGCAGCCAAGTTGATGGTGGTGGTGGTTTTGCCCACGCCGCCCTTTTGGTTGGCGACACAAAAAATTTTCACCTCTGACCCTTTGAAATATGCCGATCAACGGCGCCGCGACAGTGTGAAGTATGCATCAATCCGATGGCTTTGAATCAGCCTGCAAGCCAAAGAAGGCGCAAGCCAAAACCCATCAGACACAAACCGGCCAAGCGACCCAGGGCGCGTGTCACCTTGGGGTTGGCTTGCAGGCGCTGCGCCATGGTGTACGTCAGCCACACCACGCCCGAGCAATAGACAAAGCCCAAAACCGCCACGGTCGCCGCCATGAAGCCAAAAGTCACCCAACCCAGGTGTGTTTGGGGGTCAATGAACTGAGGAAAGAAAGCAAAATAGAACATCACCGCCTTGGGGTTGAGCAGGGTGATCATCATCGTATCCAGAAAATAACGACCAGGTCGTACTTGCACCGGTGCCGCAGTCCCGGCGCTGGAGCCGAGCATGCGCCAACCCATCCAAGCCAGATAAACGGCGCCTAGACACTGCAAACCCAGGAAGAGGGCGGGTTGTGACTGCAACAGCGCGGCCACCCCGACCACGGTCAGCCACATCAGCACTTGGTCACCCAATAAAAGCCCGAACACCGAAGCCAATCCACCCCGGAGTCCACCTTGGCTGGTCGAGAGCACCAGAGCCAGATTGCCTGGGCCAGGCAAGAGCAACAACAAAATGAAGGCCAGAACAAAAGCGCCGTAGTCGGATACGCCAAGCATGATGGCACCTGTTTGCGCTCAGACCTCGGCGCGCCGCATCCAAACCAGGCAACGCTCGGCTTCCAGGCCGGGCACGGTCAAAGGTTCCACGTGAAACACATCGATACTGGCAGGGAGTTCGGCCATCTCGGCGTCTGGGCGCTTGCCCTTCATCGCCAGCCATTGCCCCCCCTGAGCCAAAGCCGCATCGGTCCAGAGGGTGAAGTCCGCCAAGGACGCGAAAGCGCGACTGACAATCACAGGCCATGTCTCGGTCAAGGTTTCCACCCGCGCGTGGACCGCCTTTAAATGGGGCAGGGCCAGTGTGCCGGAGGCTTGTTGGATGAATGCGGTTTTTTTGGCCACGGCGTCAACACAAGTCACCTCCCACTCAGGACGGCAAATGGCCCAAACCACCCCAGGCAAGCCGCCGCCCGAACCCACATCGAGGACACGCATCGGTCGGCCCTGGGCATGACGCAACAAAGGCGGTAACGCAGATAAGCTGTCGAGCAGGTGATGGGTCAATATTTCTTGCGGATCGCGCACAGCCGTCAGGTTATAAACCCGATTCCACTTCATGAGCAAAGCCATGTAATCCAACAAACGTTGTTGGCGAGCCAGGTCGATGTCCAGACCCAACGCCCGCACCCCCTGCGCCAGGGCGGTCGAGCCGTCGATACTCATGCCAGCAAACCTTCAACTGGCGACAGCCCCTTGAAACCGCCTTTTCGCAAATGGATCAGCAGCAGAGAAATGGTGGCCGGGGTGATGCCCGAAATCCGTGACGCCTGCCCCAAAGTTTCCGGTCGGTGCTTGGCCAATTTTTGACGCGCCTCCATGGACAAGGCAGAAACCTGCATGTAGTCGAGATCGGCGGGCAAGCGCAGCTGTTCGTGGTACGAAGCTCGCTCAACCTCGTCTTTTTGGCGCTCAATGTAGCCCGCATACTTGGCGGCAATTTCCACCTGCTCGATCACAGCATCGGTCATGTCGCCCAAAGTTTCACGTGAAACAGCGGCACTGGCCCAGCGACCCGACTCGAGCGACATGAGCGCAGCGTGCCCGATGCCGGGGCGACGCAACAAATCAAACAGCTTGTACTCGTGCTCAATGGGCTTGCCCAAAACCCGTTCTGCCTCTGCGGCCGACAAGATCTGCGGGTTGACCCAGGTGGATTTCAGCCGCTCTGTTTCACGTGAAACCGCATCGCGTTTGCGACAGAATGTATCCCAACGGGCGTCGTCCACCAGCCCCATCTGTCGACCCGTTTCGGTCAGACGAATGTCGGCATTGTCCTCGCGCAATTGCAGACGAAACTCAGCGCGGCTGGTGAACATGCGATAGGGCTCGGTCACCCCCTTGGTGATCAGGTCGTCGACCAAAACGCCCAAATAGGCCTCGTCGCGCCGTGGCAGCCAAGGGGACTGGTCACGGCATTGCAAGGCGGCGTTGATGCCAGCGAACAGGCCCTGAGCCGCGGCTTCTTCATACCCGGTAGTGCCGTTGATTTGGCCAGCGAAAAACAAGCCTTTGATTTGGCGCGTTTCAAAATGCGAAGTGAGGCCACGCGGGTCAAAGTAATCGTACTCAATGGCATAGCCCGGCCGCAAGATGTGGGCATTTTCCAAACCGCGCATCGATCGAACCAATTCGTACTGGATGTCGAAAGGCAAGCTGGTGGATATGCCATTGGGGTAGTACTCGTTGGTGCTCAGGCCTTCTGGCTCCAAGAAAATTTGGTGGCTGTCTTTGTCTGCAAAGCGGTTGATCTTGTCTTCCACGCTGGGGCAATAACGCGGCCCCACACCCTCGATTTTCCCGGTGAACATGGGACTGCGATCAAAGCCACTTCGGATGATCTCGTGGGTGCGCTCATTGGTATGGGTGATCCAGCACGGCACTTGGGGCGGGTGCATGTTGGAGTGACCCATGAAACTGAACACGGGCACCCCCAACCCCTCATTCATGCCACCGGGCATGCCGTCACCCGGTTGCTCGATGCATCGGCTGAAATCGATGGTGCGCCCGTCGATGCGCGGTGGGGTACCGGTTTTCAATCGGCCCTGAGGCAACTTCAAATCTTTCAAACGCGACGACAAACTGACCGCGGGTGGATCCCCGGCCCGGCCGCCAGGGTGGTGATTCAAGCCCACATGGATTTTGCCGTCCAGAAAAGTACCCGCCGTCAGCACCACGGCGCGCGCGCGAAAGCGAATACCCACTTGCGTCACAGCACCTGCAATATGATCACCTTCGATCATGAGGTCGTCAACAGCTTGCTGAAAAATGTGCAGGTTCGGTTGATTTTCCAGGCGCTGTCGGATCGCCGCTTTGTACAAAACCCGATCTGCTTGGGCACGAGTGGCGCGCACTGCCGGGCCTTTGGATCTGTTCAAAATGCGAAACTGGATGCCACCTTCGTCGGTTGCCAAGGCCATGGCACCGCCCAAGGCGTCAATTTCTTTGACCAGGTGGCCTTTGCCTATGCCCCCGATGCTGGGGTTACAACTCATCTGACCCAAGGTTTCGATGTTGTGGGTCAACAGCAAGGTTTGACAACCCATGCGGGCCGCCGCCAATGCGGCTTCGGTGCCGGCATGGCCGCCTCCGACGACGATGACATCAAACTCTTGCGGATAAAGCATGGCTATAGTGGCCTGAGGCACGCTGTGCCTAGGCGATCAATCAAAAAGCTTATTTTACGGGCAGCAGAGATTTTTGACGCCATGCCAACAGAGCCCCCATCCACAAACAGGCTGCCGAAGACCACAAACCCACCTTCAAACCACCTGCGCCATCGGCAATCAGCCCCACCACCGTCGGGCCCACAATTTGCCCCCAGGCGAACACCACCGTGAACAATCCAATGCCACGCACCCACCACTCGGCGGGCAGGTTATGCCGAACAAAAGCCGTGGTCGATGCGACCACAGATAAGAACACGGAGCCAAACAAAGCCCCTGACAACAACAACACGGGCAGCGATTGACTGAGGGTGGCCAAGGCCGTGGCCAGCCCCAACAAGGCATTGAGCCAGGCCATGGCGCGTCCATCTCGATGCCTATCGAGCAAGTCGGCCCACAGACGCGCCGACGCCACCACGCACAGGCCCAAAACGGTATAGAAGACCGTGCGCTCGGTGTCTTCTATGCCCTCTTGCCGCAACAAGGCGATGACGAAGGTCATGTAACCGATGTAGCCCATGCCAAAGCAACCATAGCCCAGTAAAACCCAGCCCATGCGAGCGCGCCATTGGGGCCACTGCGCATCGTCCACCGATTGGGCAAGCACCGCCAAAGGGGGCGTGGCGGCCCCCAAAGCTTGCGCCACCGGCGCCATGGCCACCAAAGCAACAGCGCACACCGCCGCCAACCACCACCAGGCCTGCGGCCAGTCGGACACCACCGGCATGGCCCACGGCACGATCAAGGCCGAGGCCACGATGCCCCAACCGGTGCCGCCGTAATACAGACCCAACAGCCAACCGCTTTGTTGAGGATGGTCTTGCGCCAAACGCGCGGCCAACACTCCGCCAGCCACAAACACCCAAGCACTGGCAAAGCCTGCCAGAAAGCGCTGCACCAAGAGGCCATCGGGTTGACGGAAAAAACCGCTGGCCGCCATGAACACGCTGGCCAGCAACCCCCCCATCAGAAAGACCCAAGATGGACCACGCTTGCGCATCAACCACGGCATCAGGGTAGCCCCCACCATGTAACCAGCGGCATTGCCGGTGTTCATTGCGCCGGCCAAGGCATACGACCAGTCCAGGTCTTCGCGCATGGCGGGCAACAACAAGGCATAGGAAAAACGGGTGATACCCAGCGACAGCGCCGCCCCCAAAGACAGTGACAGGGCAATGCGCCAAGGGGACTTCACGCCATCGACTCCGACGCTGGAGTCGGAGCTGGTGCCTCGGTCAGAATCACCGTGACAGCCAGACCCCCATCGGGGCCATCTTCCAAAGCGAGGCGCGCCTGCAAATGCCGGGCATACGATGAAACAATGGACAAACCCAACCCATGCCCTCCGGTGTCGAATGTCAACTCGTTTCCGCGTTGCCACCGGTCTTGCAAGGCCTGCCTCTGAGAGGGAGGCACTCCGCTGCCATTGTCCTGCACCTTCAGTTGAACGCTTCGCTTTCCGCCATGGTCATCCATTTCATACCAAAGGACCGTCACCTGGGGTGCTCTCCCGTCGGCGGGTCGGCCATGGCGCAAAGCGTTGTCGATCAGGTTGTCGATCAAGCCCTCGAGCAAGGCCCTGTGACCCCAAACCCAGCACGCATGGTCAGTGCCTTGAGCACCCAAATCAACTCCACGTTGATCGGCCTGCTGCATCCAACGCAACAAGGCTTGAGTCACCAGATCGTTCAGGCAGATGGGCTCCAGGGCCAGCGATTGCTTGGCCTCGGAGGCCAGAGCCAGAGCCAGTAACTGGTCTACCAAATGGCTGGCACGTTCTTGGCTGCCCAAAATGCCTTGCAGCTGTTCTCGCCACACCTGCGGCTGGGCACTGGACAAACCGTACTCGGCCTGCGCTCTAATTCCCGCCAATGGCGTGCGCAACTCGTGCGCGACATTGCCAGAAAACTCTCGCTGCGCCTGCAGTCCCGTGGCAATGCGACCAAAGAGGCTGTTGACCACTTCGCCCAAGCGCTGCATGTCGCTGCTGGACTTTGGCACACGCACCGGGGACAAATCGCCAGCATCTCGCTGTAACAAGTCTTGTTCCAGTTCGGCCAAGGGGTTCAATTCCACTTCGATGTTTCGGCGCAGCCACAAAGCCAAAAACAGCAACAAGCCCAGCTGCGGAAACAAGGAGAAAACCAACACTTGCTGCAAGATACGCTCACGGCTATGGGTGGTCTGCCCCATGACGACATTGAAGTCGCGCGGCCAATCGCGGTGCAAGGTCACGGTGCGCAAACGTTGCCCTTGGTGCAACGTTTCACCGAACACGTGGCTGATCCCGACTTTGGTGGGCACGCCTTGCAAGCCAGCATGCCCGGCCAAAAATTGACCCTGCCCATCGTAGATGGCGAAAAACAACGATTCACTTTGGTCAAACAACACCGCCTTCATTTCGGCCGGAGACAAGCGGAAATCGAGCTCGCCATGGCGATCATGCACATGCCCTGCCACCATCAGCGCATCATCAAGCAGCGAACGGTCGTAGGCCTGGCTGGTAAAATGCCGAGCCACCAAGGCTACGACCACCGCACCCAACACACCTGCCCACATCAGGGGCATGAGCACGTGGCGCAGCAGTCGACTGAGCAGGGTCGGCAGATGCACGGGGGTCAACATGTTCGCGTCTCTTCCAACAGATAGCCGATGCCGCGCAGGGTGCGAATGCCTGCCCCGGAGCCCTGAAGTTTCTTGCGCAAACGCGAGATGAATGCCTCCAGGGCGTTGTCACCCAATAGATCGTCAAAGCCCGACAGTTTTTCGGCCAGCTCTTTTTTGCTGATCACGCGCCCCGGAGGACTGAGCAACTCGCACAACACCTCGTATTCGCGCGCAGGCAGGATCAGGTCATCTTGAGCCAGCTGGATACGCCGCAAGGACCGCGTCAAGGTCAATTGACCAACGCTGACGACTTCTTCGGTACCCAGGCTGCGTCTGGCCAAGGCGCGCAAGCGGGCCTCGACCTCGGCCAACTCAAAAGGCTTGCCCAGATAATCATCGGCGCCAGCATCCAGGCCGGCAATGCGCTCTTCGGTGCGATTTCGGGCGGTCAACACCAAAACGGGGGTACGGTCGCCACGGCGGCGGTGCTCCCTGAGCAACTCCAGACCGCTGCCCTGTGCGCAGTCGGACTGTCCGGTCAGAGGCAGATTGAGATCCAGCAAGACTGCGTCGTAAGCCTGCACCGACCAAAAGTGCCGTCCTCGGGCCAAGTCGCCCGCAGCGTCGACTCGATGACCAGCATCGGCCAAGCTGCGCTGTACGACTTCTCGCAGCACGGTGTCGTCTTCCATCAACAAAATGCGCATCCAGCGGCTCCCAAGGGTCTTGGTCAGGTATCGGTCAGGCACAACCTGAGATAAACCCAATGATGAGCATACGACAATTGAGACAATCTGTTGTGCAAGCCACCCTTTGGGTCGGTGTGGGCCTGTCTAGCGTGGCATTGGCACAAACTCCTTTGGACTTGGATCGTGTTCTGGAGGTAGCCAGCGCCAACCTAGAGGTCCAACTCAGCCAGTCCGCCCTGGCGGCAGCCCGCGCCGACATCACCAGCGCCGACCGCAACCCATTCCCGGTACTGTCGGCCCGCACCTCGTCCATCGACCTGCAAAACGGCATCGGCGGCGGGAATGTGTGGCGAGATAAACGCATCGACAAGGGTCTGGGCCTGGACATCACCCAAGAGCGCGGTGAAAAGCGCGAATGGCGTACGCGCGGGGCGAAAAGTGCTGCCCGCGCGGCCGAGGAAGACGTGGCCCAGACCCGACGCCGCCAACTGTGGTTGGCCAGCATGGCCTATTTCGAATGGCTGGCCCAAAGCGAAAGGCTGCGCCATGTCTCGGCCATGGCCCAAGCCAGCCGCCAGCAAGCGCAGGTGGCAGCTCAACGGCAACAGGCGGGCGATGTGTCCATGCAAGACCGTTTGCGCTTTGACATTGAGGCGCGTCGCGCCGAAGCAGAAGTCCCCTCCGCACAAGCGGCTTTGCAACGTGCGATGCTGGCGTTGCAACTGATCACACGCATCGAGTCGCCAACGAGTATTTGGTCACCGGCCCAAAGTTGGCCCAACATCGGTACGGCCTCCTATCCGGCAGAACACTGGCCACAACGACTGCAACAAGCCGTAGATCAACGCCCCGATGTGGCGGCCGCTCAAAACCGCCTTGAGGCCGCGCGACACGGACTGGACTTGGCGCTGGCACAAAAGAAGTCAGACATCACCTGGGGCAGCAGTTTCGATCATTACCCGGGCACTTCGGCGCGCCTGCTGGAATTTCGCATGCAAATGCCACTGCAATGGAATTACAACTACCAAGGCGAGATCGCCCGGGCTCAAGCCCTGGTCGTGCAAAGCCAAGACCTCCTGGCCCAGACCCGCTTGCAAGCCCAGACCGAATTAGCGGGGCTGTACCAAAGCTTTGTCGCCGCCCAAGGCCGCTGGCAAGCGCACCAAGAAGGCATCTTGCCGCAAGCCCAACAGGTGCTTGCACAAGCTGAACTGGCCTACCAAAAAGGGGGCTTGTCACTGACCGACTTGCTCGACGCCCGGCGCACCTTTCACCAGGCCTGGCTCGATTGCTTGGTGGCGCGGCTTGAATGGACCAACGCTTACTCGGGTTTGCTGTTTCATACCGAGACCGAAGCGCAAGCTCGCACCCAATTGACCCGATCCTCCCACGCGGCAGGATTCACTCACTGAAAGCCTCGCATGAATGCCCAATACCTTTGTCTGCGCATCGGACTGACCCTGAGCCTGGGTTTGCTCGGCGCCTGCCAAGACGCACCGACCCCTTTAGCCGCGCCGAGCCAGCCGATCATTCAAAACAACCAGATCCGATATCCTGCCGACCATCCCCAATTGACGCTGCTGGGCACCGAAGCCGTAGCCCCGGCGCACAATTTACGGATTGAGTTGCCCGCCAAACTGGTTTGGAACGAAGAGCGAACGCAACGCATCTACCCGGCATTTTCTGGGCGCGTGGTGGGCATTCACGTCGACCTGGGTCAATCGGTCCAGGTCGGCTCGCGACTGGCCCAACTGGCGTCACCCGAGTTTGGTTTGGCGCAAGCCGATGCGGCGCGCGCGCAAGCCGATCTGTCGTTGGCACAGAAACAGTTGCGCCGCCAACAAGAGTTGTTCGATGCCGGCGTGTTGGCGCACAAAGATCTTGAGTTGGCGCAGGCCGAAGAAGCCCGTGCACAGGCCGAGTGGTCAAGAGCCCACAGCCGAGTGCGCTTGTACAGCTCGGCCACAGGACTCGGTGTAGATCAAAGCTTGTCACTGACCAGTGGCATCCATGGCGTGGTGGTTGAGCGCAACATCAATCCGGGGCAAGAGTTGCGTCCCGATCAAAGTGGCCCTGGCACGCCACCCTTGTTTGTCATCACTGACCCGCAGCAGCTGTGGGTACAAATCGACGCGCGCGAACTGGATCTGACCAGCCTGAAACCGGGTCGAGACATCCGCATCAAGGTGCCCTCTTTGCCCGAGGCTTCTTTCACGGCCCAAATCCATGCGGTGGCCGACTACATCGACCCCAGCACTCGCACCATCAAAGTCCGCGCAGTCGTGCCCAATCCGCAACGACTGCTCAAAGGCGAGATGCTGGCCACAGCCCATTTCGATCGCACGTTCATTGACACCGTGCTGGTACCCGCCAGTGCGGTGTTCCTGCGTGGCGCCCAACACCTCGTCTTCGTGCAAAGCGCGCCCGGGGTATTTGAGCCGCGCAGCATCGTGGTCTTGCACGAGAGCCCGAAAGAGGTATTGGTCAGCGAGGGTCTGCATGTGGGTGAGCGGGTGGTGGTGCAAAACGGTCTGTTGCTGGCACGTGAGTTGCGCAACGCCCAAGACGAAGCCCAACAAAAGCCCATGACCCCATCGGCGGGCAAGCCATGAAACGCATCATTCAATTCGCCATCAACCAGCCGCTGTTCATCATGCTGGGCGTCTTGCTGTTTGTGATGGCCGGCGTGTTTTCTTTCAACAAACTCTCGGTGGAGGCCTTTCCAGACGTGACCGATACCCAGGTGACTGTCATCGCGCTGTTTCCGGGACGGGCCGCCGAAGAGGTGGAAAAACAAGTCACTTTGCCGATTGAGACGGCATTGGCGGGCTTGCCCAACTCCATCCGCTTGTTCTCACACACTCAGTTTGGCCTGTCCTACACCGTCATCACATACAACGACAACGCCGAGGTCAATTTGGCGCGACAGCAGGTCAACGAGCGTTTACTCAGCGTCGATCTGCCGCCCGGCACTCAAGTGAACATCGCCCCCAATGCGACGCCGGTGGGCGAGATCATGCGCTATCGGGTGCGTGGCGACGGACAAAACACCACCGACTTACGCACGCTGGAAGACTGGGTCATCGAACGCGCCTTGCGACAAGTGCCTGGCGTGGCCGACGTGGTCGCCATGGGCGGCTTCATCAAACAATACGAAGTGCAGCCTGACATCGATCGACTGCGCGCGCACAAGCTGACTTTTCAAAATCTGCTGGATGCACTGGGGCGCGGCAACAGCAACGCTGGCGGCAGCTATGTAGCCCAAGGCGCACAACAATTCGCCATTCGCGGCATCGGTTTGCTGAGATCGGCCGACGACATCGGCGAGATCGTTTTGGCTTCACGCAATGGCACCCCCATTTTGATTCGAGACGTGGCACAAGTGAAGGTGGGCGCCGTTCCGCGTCTAGGCATCGTCGGCCAGGACAGCGATGACGATGCGGTGATCGGCATTGTCATCATGCGCAAAGGCGAAAACCCAAGCGTGGTCCTCAAGGCCGTCAAAGAGCGCATAGACCAACTCAATCAGCGCTGGTTGCCACCCGGTGTTCAGATCGTCCCCTTCTATGACCGAACCTGGTTGATGAACAAAACCTTAACCACGGTGTTTCGCAATTTGGTCGAAGGCGCTTTGCTGGTTGCCCTGGTTTTGTATCTGTTTTTATCCAATATGCGCGCCAGTTTGGCGGTCGTGGTGGTGATTCCTTTGTCCCTATTGGCGACCTTCATGGGTTTAAAAATCATGGGCGTGCCGGCCAACCTGCTCAGCCTGGGTGCCATGGACTTCGGCATCATCGTCGACGGGGCAGTGATCGTGATCGAGAACATCATGCACCGATTGGCCCAACGCGGTGAAGGGATGAACGAAAAAGAGCGCAAAACGGTGATCATTCAGGCCGCCAACGAAGTGGGGCGTCCTACTTTGTTTTCTATGTTGATCATCATCGCGGCACACATCCCGATCTTCGCTCTTGAGCGTCATGAAGGGCGTATCTTTCAACCCATGGCCCTTTCCGTCACCACGGCACTGTTGGGTTCGCTGATCATTTCATTGACCCTGGTGCCTTTGCTGGCCTTCTGGATGCTGCGGCGCAAACTGCCGCACGACGACAACCGTCTGGTGTCCTCGGCCAAACGGCTGTATAAGCCTGTCCTTGATTGGGCTTTGCTCAACACCCGCAAAGTGGTGGCCGTCGCGCTGGCGAGCTTTGTCATCGCATTGGGACTGGGCACCCGACTGGGTTCCGAGTTCTTACCCGAACTCAATGAGGGGACTTTTTGGGTCAACTGGGACTTGCCGCCCAGCATTTCCCAAGAAGAGGCTTCGCAGGTGCTGCGCATGGCGCGCAAAGCGCTGTCCTCGATACCCGAGGTTCGCACCGTGGTTTCAAAAGCGGGTCAACCGGAAGACGGCACCGATCCCAAGACCCTGAGCATGGCTGAGGTGTTCGTCGACGTGAAGCCCACAGAAGAGTGGCGCAAGGGGCTCACTCGCGAAACGTTGATCGAAGAGATGGAGTCCCGACTGACCGTCATACCTGGTATGAATCCCGCCTTTTCGCAGCCCATCCGAGACAACGTACTCGAATCAATTTCGCAAATCAAAGGCCAGATCGTGGTCAAGGTCGCTGGCGATGATTTGCAGCAATTGCGCACCACCGTCGAGGCCATGCAACGCCAATTCAAACAGGTTCAAGGTGTTCAACGTGCCGAAGTGGATCGTTCCGGCGAGCAACCCCAACTGGTGATCGACATCGATCGCGAACGGGCCGCTCGCTTTGGGCTCAACGTGAGCGATATCCAAGACGTGATCGAAGCGGCTTTGGCTGGCAAAGTGGCCACCCAAATCTGGGAGGGTGAGCGTAAATTCCCCGCTGCTGTTCGTCTGCCTGCCGAACGCCGTAACCTGGAGCAATTGGCGCGCACCCCCATCGCTACGCCCGATGGCGGTTACACCACGCTGGGTGCAGTGGCGGACATCCGACAAGACAGCGGCGCCATGAACATCGCACGTGAGGCAGGGCGTCGCACCATGGCGATTGGCATTTTCATCAAAGGCCGCGACATGGGCTCGGTGGTGGCCGACATGCAGGCTCGGGTCAAGGCCCATGTCGCCATACCCGACAGTTACACCGTGACCTGGTCCGGCGAATTTGAGAACCAAGAGCGGGCCATGAAACGACTGGCGGTGGTGGTGCCCATCTCATTGCTGCTGATTTTCGTTTTACTGTTTGATGCCTTTAAAACGCTGAAAAGCGCCACATTGATTCTGGTCAATGTGCCACTGGCGTTGGTCGGAGGCATCATTGCCCTGTGGCTGTTTGGCATTCCCTTGTCGGTATCCGCCGCCATCGGTTTCATTGCCTTGTCAGGGCAGGCGGTGCTCAATGGGGTGGTGATGTTGACGGTGTTTCAGCAATTGCGCAGCGCCGGCTTACCCTTGGTGGAAGCGGTGCGCGAGGGCTCAATGCAGCGGCTTCGAACCGTGCTGATGACGGCCTTGCTGGCGGCCTTGGGTTTATTGCCCATGGCGCTCAGCCACGACATCGGGGCCGAGACCCAACGCCCTTTGGCGCTGGTGGTGATCGGCGGGCTGGTCTCAGCCACCTTGCTCACGCTGGTGGTCTTGCCCGCTTTGTATGTGGCTTGGTTCTCGCCTCGGCACCCCAGCAGAGAAAACACCAAAAACAATTGAATTGACAGAAAACGACCTAAAATAGGAAAAATGGCTTCCACTGAAACGGTCTGTGACATCGGCGTCGGGGGCATGACCTGTGCGTCGTGCGTGACGCGTGTTGAGCGCGCCCTGAGCAAAGTACCCGGGGTCGAAAGCGCCAGCATCAACTTGGCCAGTGAAGTGGCACGCGTCACTTGGCAAAGCCCCTCTGGAGATGCCACAGAACGATGGGCCCGTTTGCGGCGCGCCATCCGAGACGCTGGCTACGAGCCGCGCGATCTGGGCACTTCAGGTGCGACCCCGGAGCCCAGTTGGCTTGAGGCCTGGCCCGTCTGGACGGGTCTGCTGATGAGCTTGCCACTGGTCTTGCCCATGGTCAGCGCACTGTGGGGTCAACACCTCATGCTGCCCCCCGCCTGGCAATTCGCCTTGGCTACCCCGGTGCAATTCATTTTAGGGGCACGTTTTTACAAGGCCGGTTGGCATGCCCTGCGCGCGGGCACCGGTAATATGGATTTGTTGGTCGCATTGGGGACCACAGCCGGTTGGGCCCTGTCGGTTTGGTTGTGGCTGGGTGTGCCGGCGCACGAAAGCCATCACCCCGACTTGTACTTTGAAGGCTCAGCCGTGGTCATCACCCTGGTGCTGTTGGGCAAATGGCTGGAAGGGCGCGCCAAACGCAGCACCTTGCAGGCCATACAGGCCCTGCAAGCCCTGCGGCCTCAAACAGCACGGGTGATGACGCGCGATGGTGGACAAGAGTTGCCCATTGCCGACGTTTTGGTGGGTGATTTGTTGCGTGTCCTGCCCGGCGAACGCATACCTGCCGATGGGGAAATCACCGAAGGCGACAGCAGCGTGAATGAATCGATGTTGACGGGCGAGCCCTTGCCGGTGCCCAAAAGTGTCCAACAGCACGTGCGTGGAGGGACGCTCAATGGCGAGGGGATCCTGCACATTCGCGTGACGGCAGTGGGTGCGACCTCGTTGTTGTCGCAAATCATTCGATTGGTAGAAGACGCCCAAGCGGCCAAAGCGCCGATCCAACGACTTGTCGATCAGATCGCGGCTGTCTTTGTTCCGGTGGTTTTGGTCATCGCCGTACTGACGGGGCTGGCCTGGGCTGGATCCGGTGCAAGCTTCGAAGTGGCCCTGATCCACGGCGTGGCCGTGATGGTCATTGCTTGCCCTTGTGCATTGGGCTTGGCGACCCCTGTGGCCATCATGGCCGGCACAGGTGTGGCTGCCCGTTCAGGTATTTTGATCCGGGATGCCCAGGCACTTGAGTTGGCGCATCGAGCGGGCATCGTGGCTTTTGACAAAACGGGAACGCTGACCTTGGGTCAACCTCGCTTGATCGAGTTGCTGCCCCTGGTCGAAAGTACAAGTCATTTGCTGCTGCAACAAGCCGCCAGCCTGCAACAACACAGTGAGCACCCCTTGGCCAAAGCGGTGCTGTTGGCCGCGCAACAAGCTCCCCTGGATTTGCTGGAGGTGACCCAAAGCCAGGCGGTGGGCGGTCGCGGCATTGAAGGACAAATCCATGGATTGGGCTATCGACTGGGCAGTTTGAACTGGCTCGGCCAGCACCTGAGTGCCGCGCAAAAAGAACTGGTGTCCGCGCGCATGGCTCAGGGGCACACCGTATCGCTGCTGGCCCAAATCGCGGCCGACGATCATGTTCAACCCTTGGCCGTCCTGGCCTTCGGGGATCAGCCCAAACCGGGTGTCGAGCAGGCCTTGGATGACCTGAGAGCGCGTGGCCTTCAATTGGCCTTGATTTCGGGCGACAACCTAGGCGCGGCTCAGGCCATGGGTCGAAAGCTGGGTTTGCGCACCGACGAAATCCACGCTGAAGTCTTACCCGCCGAAAAAACCGCGTGGGTGCGGCGTCTGCAAGATGACGCACATGCCCGCGGTCGCACGGTGGTATTTGTCGGCGACGGCATCAATGATGCTCCGGCTTTGGCTGCGGCCGATGTGGGCATGGCCATGGCCAACCCCGATGGGGGCGGCACCGACGTGGCCATGGGCACGGCAGGCATCACCCTGATGCGTGGCGATGTGGCTTTGGTCGCTCGGGCCATCGATGTGTCTTCGCGCACCGTCGCCAAGATCCGACAAAATCTGTTCTGGGCCTTTGCCTACAACGTCGCTGGCATCCCGCTGGCGGCCCTGTGCTACCTCAGCCCCGTCGTCGCTGGGGCAGCCATGGCTTTGAGCAGCGTCAGCGTCATGACCAACGCCTTGCTGCTGAAAAGGAAATAATTGGGGTCTGACCCCAATTAGGGTACAAAGGAGTTCAGAGAATGCAACACCAATTTGAAGTCAAGGGCATGACCTGCGGTCATTGCGAGATGTCGGTGAAGAAAGCCCTGCTGCGGCTGGACCCGAAGGCGACGGTGAAAATCGTGCGCACCGAGAACAAAGTGACGGTGCAAAGCGAGCAGCCACGAGGCTCGCTGATGGAGGCCATTGCCGAGGAAGGCTACGCCGTCCAATGAGTGTCGCTGTCATACAAGCCCGCTCGGTTGAGCGGCTGGTGACCGGGCAGCCCACGTCGGATGGTGCCGGGGTCAAGTTGACGCGGGTGCTGACGAACGAGTGGCAGCAACGCCTGGATCCGTTTTTGATGCTGGATCACTTTGGCAGTGCCGAGGCTTCCGACTACATTGCCGGATTCCCTGACCATCCGCACCGAGGGTTCGAAACAGTGACATACATGTTGCAAGGCCGCATGCGGCATCGCGACAGTCGGGGCAACGAGGGTTTGCTCAAGAACGGTGACGTACAGTGGATGACTGCTGGCCGTGGACTGATCCATAGCGAGATGCCCGAGCAGGAAGAAGGCGTCATGGAAGGCTTTCAACTGTGGCTGAACCTGCCCTCTCACCTGAAGATGTGCGACCCGAAGTATCAAGACATTCCCAACGCCCAATTGCCACGCGCACATCCAGCGTCTGGCGTGGAAGTGACTGTGATTGGCGGTTCAGTCGACGGCACGGCCGGCCCGATCCAAAGTGAACACACGCAACCCCAGTTTTGGGACATGCACTTCCATACCGAGCCAGCCACATTTGAACAAGCACTGCCCATGGGTCACCATGCGTTCATCTATGTCTACCGGGGCAGCGTTCAGGTGTTGGGTGGGACTGGTCCACAACAGGTATCGGCTGAACGGATGGCGATTTTGAGCATGGGCGACGGCTTGCGCTTGCAAGCATCGGCCGGGTCTAAAGCCATCTTGCTGGCCGGCAAACCTCTGCGTGAACCCATCGCCCAATACGGACCTTTTGTCATGAACAACCGCCAGCAATTGATGGAGGCGGTGGAAGATTTCAGAGCGGGCCGCTTGTCATAATAGTCACTAAAGCAGTGCTCTATTTGTTTTTATTTTTTTGCTTTTGCATTGACAGTGATAGTTAAACATCGATGTTGCCCGCACGCAATGCATTGGTCTCGATGAAGTCACGCCGAGGTTCAACTTCGTCCCCCATCAGCATGGTGAAGACGCGATCGGCCTCGATGGCGTCGTCGATCTGGACCCGCAACAGTCGGCGCACGGTGGGATCCATGGTGGTTTCCCACAGTTGAGCTGGGTTCATTTCTCCCAAACCCTTGTAGCGTTGGCGGCTGGTGGTTCGCTCGGCCTCAGAAATCAGCCAGCGCATGGCTTGTCGGAAGTCGGTGACGCGCTCTTCTTTTTGACGCTCGCCATCGCCTCGCGACACGCGCGCACCTTCGCCCATCAAGCCACGGAAAGTCTCTGCAGCTTGGGCCAACACCTGATAGTCCGCCCCGTGAACGAAATCTTGGGTGATGACGCTGCTCTTGATGTTGCCATGGTGGCGACGACTGATTCGCAGGAAAGGCTTGTCGGTGCGTAGATCGAACTCGGCGGTCACTTCAGCAGGCACACCGGTGGCCGAAAGTTCGCGCAATTTGGCCTGCAACGGTTCTGCACACGACCTGGCATCTTCCAGGGTATCCAGATTCAGACGAACACCATCGGCCACAGCTCGCAGAGCCTCTGCATCCATGAATACGCTCAGTCGCTCAATGACTTGCTCGGCCAGTTGATGTTGCCGCGCCAGTTTTTCCAGCGTTTCTCCGGACAAAGACTGATTGGCTGCACCGCCAGTGTGCAATTGGGCTTCTTTCAAGGCAATGCGCAGCAGATACGAATCGAGCGCCGGTCCGTCTTTCAGGTACAGCTCTTCCTTGCCTGACTTGACTTTGTAGAGAGGCGGCTGGGCAATGTAGATGTGACCACGCTCGACCAAGTCGGGCATCTGCCTATAAAAGAAGGTGAGCAACAAAGTGCGGATGTGCGCACCGTCGACGTCGGCATCGGTCATGATGATGATGCGGTGGTAACGCAGCTTGTCGATGTTGAAATCATCTTGACCAGACTTGCCCGATTCGGCAGTGGCTTTGCCTATGCCGGTGCCCAAGGCGGTGATCAGGGTGACGATTTCGTTGCTGGTCAGCAGCTTTTCGTAGCGGGCTTTTTCGACATTCAAGATCTTGCCGCGTAAGGGCAAAATGGCTTGGAATTTGCGGTCTCGGCCTTGCTTGGCAGACCCTCCGGCCGAGTCGCCCTCAACGATGTAGATTTCGCACAGCGAGGGGTCTTTTTCTTGGCAATCGGCCAGCTTGCCGGGCAAGCCCATGCCGTCGAGTACGCCTTTGCGGCGCGTCATCTCCCGGGCACGGCGAGCGGCTTCGCGGGCGCGGGCCGCCTCAACGATCTTGCCGCAAATGATCTTGGCGTCGTTGGGGCGCTCTTCCAGATAGTCGGTCAGTGCCTTGGCGACAATGTCTTCTACCGGCGCGCGCACTTCGCTGGACACCAATTTGTCTTTGGTTTGGCTAGAGAATTTCGGCTCAGGTATTTTCACCGACAACACACAACAAAGACCTTCTCGCATGTCGTCACCACTGATATCGACCTTGGCTTTTTTGGCCAGCTCATTTTGTTCGATGTACTTGCTGATGACCCGAGTCATCGCCGCACGCAAACCGGTCAAGTGGGTACCCCCATCACGCTGGTGAATATTATTGGTGAAGCAGAGGACGGATTCGTTGTAACCATCGTTCCATTGCATCGCCACTTCGACAGCGATTTCGGTGCCGGGAATACCGCCATAGGTGTCAGCTGGGCGCGAACCATTGGCATGAAAAGCGTTGGGGTGCAAGATTTTCTTGTTGGCGTTGATGAAGTCGACAAACCCTTTGACACCACCGGCACCAAAGAAGTCATCTTCCTTACCGCTGCGCTCGTCGATCAAGCGGATGCGAACACCATTGTTCAGAAACGAGAGTTCGCGCAGGCGCTTGGCCAGTATCTCGTAATGAAAGTCAAAATTTTGCTGAAAAATTTCTGTGTCGGGCAGGAAATGAACCTCGGTGCCACGCTTATCGGTCGCGCCACTGATTTTCATCGGTGACACTTCAAAACCGTCCACCATTTCTAATTGTCGGCCTTGCACCACACCCTTGGCGAATTCAAGTGAATGAACATTTCCTTCACGCCGCACCGTCAGGCGCAACCACTTGGACAAGGCGTTAACGCAAGAGACGCCCACACCATGCAAACCGCCCGAGACCTTGTAACTGTTCTGGTTGAACTTGCCACCAGCGTGCAATTCGGTCAAGGCAATCTCGGCTGCACTGCGCTTGGGCTCGTGCTTGTCATCCATCTTGACGCCGGTGGGTATACCACGGCCATTATCGGTAACGCTGATCGAGTTGTCGGTGTGAATGGTGACAACGATGTCGTCACAATGACCCGCCAGGGCCTCGTCGATCGAGTTATCAACCACTTCAAAAACCAAGTGGTGCAAGCCGGTTCCATCGGAGGTGTCTCCGATGTACATACCTGGTCGTTTACGCACCGCTTCCAAACCCTCAAGAATTTGGATTGAACCCTCACCATAGCTGTCCGCACCTGCCGCAACGGAGCCGTTTTCTTCACTCATTGTACTTGTCTTTCGCTGCGTCTCAAATGCGCATGGGCATCACGACGTATTTGAATTGCTCGTTATCGGGAATGGTGACCAGGGCTGAGCTGTTGGAATCAGCCAGGTCGATGCGAACCATGTCTTGTTCCATATTGCCCAACACGTCCATCAGGTAGGTGACGTTAAAACCAATCTCAATGGCATCGCCACCGTAATCAATTTCCAATTCATCGATCGCTTCTTCCTGTTCGGCGTTACTGGATGCCACACGCAACACACCAGGCTCAAGGTTCAGACGCACGCCCTTGAACTTTTCGCTGGTCAGGATGGCAGTGCGCTGAAGGCAAGCCAACAACGGATTGCGTCCAAGCACGATGGTGTTCTTTTGGCCCTTGGGAATGACGCGGTTGTAGTCGGGAAACTTACCCTCAACCAATTTGGTCACGAACTCCATGCCATCAAAAGTGAACTTGGCTTGGTTGCTCGCAAACTGCATGTCGATGCTGCCTTCTTTGTCGCTGAGCAGTCGTTGCAACTCTAGAACTGTCTTGCGCGGCAGAATGACTTCCTGGCGTTGTTGGACATCGTTTTCCAATGTGGCGCAGGCATAGGCCAAACGATGACCATCGGTAGCCACCAAACTGAGTTGTTTGCCTTCAGCAACAAACAAAATGCCATTGAGGTAATAACGGATGTCGTGAACTGCCATGGCAAAAGACACCTGGTTGAGCAGTTGCTTCAGGGTTTTTTGTGGCACGCTGAACACTGGTCCAAAGCTGCTGGATTCTTGGACCAAAGGAAACTCTTCGGCAGGCAAAGTTTGTAGCGTAAAGCGACTCTTACCCCCTTTTAGGATGAGTTTGTTTTGGTTCGATTCAAGACTGACCGTTTGATCTGCTGGCATTGAACGCAAGATATCGATCAGCTTGCGCGCACCCACCGTGGTGCTGAACTGACCAGCATCACCTTCCAGATCGGCTTCGGTGCGGATCTGAATTTCAAGATCGCTGGTGGTGAATTGCAGGACTTGACCGGTTTTGCGAATCAACACATTGGCCAGGATGGGCAACGTATGACGGCGCTCCACGATGCCTGACACCGACTGTAGCACGTCCAGAACCTGCTCTTGGGTTGTTTTCAAAACGATCATGTCTTCCTCTTGAATCAATGAATCAAAATAGGGTTAATAGATAAGGTAACCCTATTTCTGTGGAGAACCACATTTTCCTCTTTTTTTTCAACCACTTCCGAAAAGGAAAGGATTGTTGGCAAATACCTCACAGGCATGCACCCGGAATATGAATAACTTTCCGATTGAGCCCCTGTCAGTGGATAACTGGGCGGTTGTTCTGAATCCATCCACATGGTTATCCTTTCAGCGTCTGTTCCAGCACATGCAGCTGCTGATTCAGATCACTCATTTGCTGACGTTCTGTGCCGATTTTGCGGACCGCATGAAGCACAGTGGTGTGGTCGCGCCCGCCAAACAGCTCGCCAATCTCTGGCAAACTCTTTTGGGTCAATTCTTTGGCCAAATACATGGCAATTTGACGTGGGCGGGCGATGGAAGCCGGCCTTTTTTTGGAATACATGTCAGCCACTTTGATTTTGTAATAATCAGCGACTGTTTTTTGGATGTTTTCCACTGAAATCTGGCGGTTTTGGATGGAGAGCAGGTCACGCAAGGCATCGCGGGCCAGCTGGATCGAGATTTCCTTTTGATTGAATCGTGAATAAGCCAGGATTTTGCGCAAGGCGCCTTCCAACTCGCGCACGTTCGATCGGACGTTCTTGGCCACAAAAAAAGCCACTTCTTCGGGCATCTCTGAACCTTCTGTCTGAGCTTTGCTGATCAGGATGGCGACCCTCATTTCCAGTTCCGGGGGTTCGATGGCCACAGTCAAGCCCGAATCAAAGCGTGAAACCAAGCGCTCGTGAATGTCGGCCAATCCTTTGGGATATGTGTCGCTGGTCATGACGATGTGCGACTTTTTGGCCAACAAGGCTTCAAAAGCATTGAAAAACTCTTCCTGGCTGCGTTCCTTGTTGGCAAAAAACTGGACATCATCGATCAGTAGCAGATCCAGCGAGTGGTAGTAGAACTTAAATTCATCGAAGGTTTTGCGCTGATAGGCTTTGACCACATCAGTCACAAATTGCTCAGCGTGGATGTACAGCACTTTGGCCTGTGGACGCTCTTGGATCAGTCGGTTGCCAATGGCATGCATCAGGTGGGTTTTACCCAGCCCAACACCACCATAAATGAACAAGGGGTTGTAGAGTTCGCCCGGCATGCTGGCCACGTGCATGGCGGCCGCACGGGCCATCCGGTTGGCCGTGCCCTCGACCAAACTGTCGAAACTCAAACTCAGGTTCAAGCGAGATCGAAAACCTGTGACCTCAGGCTCATCGATCGGGGTCACGAACAGAGGTTGGGACAGTTCTGAATCAGTGGTAGGCCTGGGAATTCCACTCTTATTGGCCGGTTCTTTGCTAGTGAGTGCAAACTCTATAAGAACCGACTGTCCGTGTAACTCATGAACCAAGGCACTGAATCGTGCACCATATTGGGCGCGGATCCAATCCAATTTGAAACGATTACCGACCCATACGGTCAAACGTTGGCCATCATCAGAGAGATCTGCCACCAAGGGTTTGATCCAGGTATTGAATTGCTGCTCGGGGAGTTCTTGCGCCAATAGGTCGACGCACTGCTGCCACAGGCTAGAGTCGGAAAATGCCATGTGGATATTGTGCCTAAAAAAACCCTGAGAACGGGGTTTATCAAAAATTTATCCACAGTCTAGGGAGAGTCTGTATAGGGTTGGCCCCAGTCGCCAACGATGAACGATTCAAACCCATTTGCTGGTCCACCTCTTTTTCACCCTGACCCCAATAGATAAAGCCCTTAAGTCTGGAAAAAAGCCAATAAATCAGCGATAATGGCAGGTTCACTTATCAACCTACCTCAAGAGCGCATCATGAAACGCACTTACCAACCTTCTAAGTCCCGTCGCGCCCGTACCCACGGTTTTCTGGTTCGCATGAAAACACGCGGTGGCCGCGCAGTCATCAACGCACGCCGCGCCAAGGGCCGCAAGCGTCTGGCCGTCTAAACCACGCCTTAATCGCTGGCCCCAATTGGGCGGATGCGCATGGTTCAGACCCTCACGGCGAAACTGCAGCACAAAGCCCAATTCCAACAGGGCCTGGATCAACCCGTGGTGGCGCGCAGTGCCCACTTTGCTTTGCATGGCGCTGTTCAAAAACAGGCAGATCCCGGTGTGTGGTGCATTGGCGCGGTGATTCCCAAGCGCTGGGCCAAACGAGCTGTGACTCGCAACGCCATCCGTCGTCAAATTTACCAAGCCTGGTCTGACTGGCACGATCGCTTGCCCTTTGGAACCCATGTGGTTCGTTTGCGCCATGCTTTTGCACCAGCCAAGTTCACCAGCGCCACTTCTGTTCATTTGCGTCAGGCCGTGCGTCAAGAATTGAACCAGCTTTTTGCCCAGCGGGCGCAATCATGATCCAGCGCATCTTGATCGGCTTGGTGAAATCTTATCGGCTATTGCTAAGTCCATGGATGGGTTCTGTGTGTCGATTCACTCCCACCTGTTCGGCCTATGCCTTGCAAGCCCTGAATGATCACGGCGCAGGCAAGGGCAGTTATTTGGTGATGCGCCGATTGGGGCGCTGCCACCCTTGGTGTGCTGGCGGACATGATCCCGTGCCACCCCGCACCGTCTTTTCTTCTTCTGCCAACCACCCTCGGGGTCACGCATGAACGACATCCGCCGCACCATTCTTTGGGTCATTTTTGGCTTTTCCATGGTTCTTTTGTGGGACCAATGGCAAATCCACAACGGCAACAAACCGACCTTCTTCCCGCAATCGCCATCCAAAACCGAAGCGGTTGGCGATGCTTCAGTGCAAAGTGGCTCGGCCGCCGGCCTGCCCGCTGCCAGTCAAGGTGCAGGCTCGACCCCTTCAGCCAATGGCGTGCCGGTGCCGCAGGGTGCCAGCAACATCACCCGCGAAAAGTTTGATATCAAGACCGATGTGTTGCATTTGGTCATCGACAGCGAAGGTGCCAATATCGTTCGCGCCGACTTGCTGGCTTTTAAAGACCATTCGCTTCAAGACCAATCGATGCGTTTGCTCAGCGACAGCAAAAACATGATTTACCAGGCCCAAAGCGGCGTGGTGACCAGTGACCCCAATGGTCAATCACCCACTCATAAAACCCTGATGCGACTGGTCAGCAAACAAACCGAGCTGAAAGAAGGACAAGACACTTTGGAAGTGGTTTTTGAGTCGGACGTTCAAGGCGGGTTGCAGTTGATCAAGCGCTATGTGTTGAAACGCGGCGAGTACCTGATCAAAACCGATTTTGACATCATCAATCGAAGCAATGCGCACATCACCCCGCAACTGTATGTCCAATTGGTGCGTGACGGCAGCAAGCCGGCCGGTGAGTCATCGTTTTACTCCACTTTCACTGGACCGGCCATTTACACCAGCGCCAAGAAATATCAAAAGGTTGAATTCAGCGACATCGACAAAAACAAAGCAGAATTTGAAAAACAATCCAACGACGGTTATGTGGGCATGGTTCAGCATTACTTCACCAGTGCTTGGTTGCTGCCGGACAATATCCGACGTGACATCTACGCCCGCAAAGTCGACAACAACTTGTACTCGGTCGGCATGATTGCCCCGCTGTCGGCGATCGAACCCGGCGCCAAAGCAAGCAATCAGGCCAGCTTGTTTGTCGGGCCGCAACAAGAAAAAAGCCTAGAAGCCATTTACCCGGGTTTGGAGCTGGTGAAAGACTACGGATGGCTGACCATTTTGTCCAAGCCTCTTTACTGGTTGCTTTACGAGCTGAACAAACTCTTGAACAACTGGGGCTGGTCGATCGTGGCGCTGGTGGTGCTGATCAAGATCGCTTTCTATTGGCTCAATGCCCAGGCCTACCGCAGCATGGCCAAAATGAAGGCCATCAATCCGCGTGTGATGAATTTGCGCGAGCGCATGAAAGACAACCCTCAGCAGATGCAAGTCGAAATGATGAAGTTGTATCGGGAAGAGAAGGTCAACCCGATGGGAGGCTGTTTGCCGATTGCCATTCAGATTCCCGTGTTCATCGCTTTGTATTGGGTGTTGCTGTCCACAGTGGAGATGCGTGACGCCCCTTGGATTGGATGGGTCCACGATCTGGCGTCGCCCGACCCGTATTTCATTTTGCCGGTGCTCATGACGCTTTCGACCCTGTTGCAGACTTGGCTCAACCCGACGCCACCTGACGCCATGCAAGCCAAACTGATGTGGATCATGCCGCTGGCCTTTAGCGTGATGTTCTTCTTCTTCCCAGCAGGTCTGGTACTGTACTGGCTGACCAACAACATCTTATCGATCGCCCAGCAGTGGATGATCAACAAACAGCTGGGCGTGCTGAAATAAGGGCCCATGAGCGCCCAGGAACGTCGCGACCCCATCCTGGCACCGGCCACGCCACCCGGCCGTGGCGCGGTGGGGATGGTGCGAATCAGCGGCACTGATCTCAGTGACTTTGCGCAGGTCCTGATGGGGCGGCCGCTGACCCCGCGTCACGCCCACCATCTCCCATTGCGCGACGAGCAAGGCCAGCCCATCGACCAAGTCATCGTGTTGTATTTCCAAGCGCCGCACAGTTACACGGGCGAGGACGTGCTGGAGATCCAAGGCCATGGGGGCCCGGTGGTGATGCAAATGATTGTGCGGCGGTGCATGGCATTGGCAGCTCAACCCCTTGCGGGCGGCAGCCCGCGATTGGCGCATTTGCGAGCGGCCCGACCTGGTGAGTTCACCGAGCGGGCATTTTTGAATCACAAACTAGACTTGGCACAAGCCGAAGCCGTGGCCGATTTGATCGATGCCAGCACCGAGCGTGCCGCTCGAGGCGCTAGCCGGTCACTCAGCGGTGAGTTTTCCAGAGACATTCAAGCACTGCTGGATGACTTGACGCATTTGCGCATGCTGATTGAAGCCTGCTTGGACTTTCCGGAGGAGGACATCGACTTTGTCGAGCAAGCCGATGCCCGGGGGCAGTTGAACCGCTTGTCCGAGCACGTGGCTGAAACCCTGCGGCGCAGCCGTCAGGGCGCCTTGCTGCGCGAAGGAATACGGGTGGTCATCGCCGGGCAGCCCAATGCCGGCAAAAGCTCTTTGCTCAACGCCCTGGCTGGGGCTGAGCGTGCCATCGTGACCTCTGTGGCGGGGACGACCCGCGACGTACTCAGCGAAACCTTGAGCATCGACGGCGTACCGCTGCACATCATCGATACGGCCGGGTTGCGCACAGCCTCAGACACTCAAGTGGACGTGGTGGAAAAAATCGGTATCGAGCGCGCTTGGGCGCAAATGGAGCAAGCTGACGCGGTGTTGTTGCTCAGCGATATCACCCAGGTGGGTGACGCCGCTCACCAATCGCGGGATCACGACATTGAAGACCAATTGCGGCAGCGCTTGCGTCCCTCGGTTCCGGTATTGCGGGTTTGGAACAAAACCGATGCGCTGCCAACAGGCAGTGCCAAGCCAGTACCGGGCCTGACCATTTCGGCGCAAACCGGACTGGGTATGGACGAACTGCGACAAGGTTTGTTGGAGTTGGCAGGTTGGGAACACCAAGCCGGAGAGGGCTTGTTCATGGCGCGTGAGCGGCATTTGCAGGCGTTGCGCCGAGTCGAGGAACACTTGGCCCAAGCCCAGGTGCACCTGCCTGCACTGGATGACGACAAAACCCACGCGCTAGACTTGCTGGCCGAAGAGTTGCGCTTGGCGCAGGTGGCACTGGGTCAAATCACCGGTGCGTTTGACGCCGACGATTTGCTGGGCGTGATCTTCTCGCGCTTTTGCATCGGCAAGTGAGCCCAAAACACAAGGGTCTTTTCAGCCCTTGGACAAGCGGTCAATGACGTGCGTCAAGGTGTCGGGCGTTCCGCACAACAACAAGGTGTCGCCCTCTTCCACCAAGGTCTCGTCTGCAGTGGAGGCGTTGATACCACTGACGCGGCGCAACTGCAGCAAACGCACGCCTTGTTGACCCAAAGCCATATGGCCTACCGTTTGGCCTACGGCTTTGGAGCCCAACGGCAAAGTGAAGGTCTCGAGCCGCTCGGTGTCCATGTCTTCCACCGTCTCGTCATCGTCGCTGCCGTGGAAGTAACCACGCAACAACTCATAGCGGGCTTCGCGCTGGGTTTGAATGACGCGCAGCACACGTCGCATGGGAACGCCCATGAGCGCCAAGGCGTGGCTGGCCAACATCAGGCTACCCTCGATGGCTTCTGGCACGACCACGCTGGCACCTGCCTCGCGCAGCCGATCCAAATCGTGCTCATCGAGGGTGCGCACCACCACCGGCACTTGCGGCGCATGTTCTCGCACATGGTTCAAGACTTTGAAAGCGGATGGCGTGTCGTGGTAGCTGACCACCACAGCGGCGGCGCGCGCCAACCCGGCTGCCATCAAACTGGGCAAGCGGGCGGCGTCGCCAAATTCCACGCTTTGTCCTGCTGCTGCGGCCTGACGTACACGGTCAGGATCGAGGTCGAGGGCCATGTAAGGGATTTTTTCCTGGTCGAGCAAAGTGGCCAGATTTTGTCCACTGCGTCCATAGCCGCAGATGATGACGTGAGCCTTGTTTTGGATTGAGCGTTTGGCAATACTGGTCAGTTGAACGGACTGCATCATCCACTCGTTGGCCACCACCTTGAGCACAATGCGTTCGCTGTATTGGATGAGGAAGGGCGTGGCCAACATGGACAGGACCATGGCCGCCAACACGGGGCTGATCCACACCGATCCAATCAAGCCCTGATCGGCGCTGAGGGTGAGCAGTACAAAACCGAACTCACCCGCCTGGGCCAAATACAAACCGGTGCGCATTGCTACCCCATCGGATGCCCCCATCAGCTTGGCCAAACCCGTCACCAGCAAGCCTTTGATCAGCACCGGGCCCATCGCCAACAACAAAACCAACACCCAGTCGTTCAAAACCGCATGGGCATCGAGCTTCATGCCAATGGTGATGAAAAACAGTCCCAACAACACGTCGTGGAAGGGGCGGATATCGGTTTCCACCTGATGCTTGTATTCGGTCTCGGCAATCAGCATGCCGGCCAAAAACGCCCCCAGCGCCAACGATAAGCCAAAGTGCTCGGTCAGCCAGGCCATACCTAAGGTGATCAGCAAAAGATTGAGCACGAACAACTCTTCGCTTTTGCGCCGCGCCACTACCGTCAACCAACTGCGCATGATGCGAGCCCCACCCCACAGCAGCAGCGTGACCAACGCGGCACCTTTGAGCAGCGCAAACCCCAACACAGACCACAATTGTTCTTCATTCCCTTTGGCCAGCGCCGGAATCAGCACCAGCAAAGGCACCACGGCCAAGTCTTGGAACAGCAGGACGCCCATCACGCGTTGACCGTGTTCGCTTTGCAATTCAAGTCGTTCGGACATCATGCGAGCCACGATGGCCGTACTCGACATGGCCAGGGCGCTGCCCAGAGCCACCGCTCCTTGCCACGACAGATCCCACCGCAGCCCCAGCCAACTGAACAAGACCACCAACATGAAGTTGCCCATCAAGGCACCGCCTATGGTCAGCGTGACTTGACCCATGCCGAGCCCAAAGACCAAGTGTCGCATCTGTCGCAGCTTGGGCAGGTTGAACTCCAAGCCGATCACAAACATCAGGAATACCACGCCAAACTCGGCCAGATAACCGACGCCACCCGAGTCTTTGGTCAAGGCCAGCGCGTGCGGCCCGATCAGAACGCCCACCAGCAAATAGCCCAGCATGGCCGGTAGGCGCAGGGTGCGAAACACCACCACGCCCAACACCGCCGCAAGCAGATATAACAGGGCCACGTCCAGGGAAGTCATGCCCCAATATTAAGCGCAAACCCCGGTGTGCATTAGCCACTAAAATCAAAACATGTTGCAAATCCCCTCTCTGGATGCTGCGCACGTGCTGCGCATGGCGCAAGAAGCCCTCGACATTGAGGCTCAGGCGGTGCAGGCCTTGGCCCAACGCATCGGCTCCCCGTTTGTTGCTGCTGTGCAAGCACTGTTGGGCACCAGCGGCCGTGTGGTCGTGATGGGCATGGGAAAAAGCGGCCATGTGGGCCGCAAAATCGCCGCCACTTTGGCGTCTACTGGTACACCAGCCATGTTCGTGCATCCTGCCGAAGCCAGCCATGGTGACCTGGGCATGATTGAGCCGCGTGATTCTGTGCTGGCCATATCCAACAGTGGTGAGAGCGCAGAACTCACCACCATCTTGCCTGTGCTCAAGCGCTTGGGCATCGTGCTGATCGCCATGACTGGTCGCGCTGACTCGACCCTGGCGATGCATGCTGACCACTTCCTCGATTGCAGCGTGGCCAAAGAGGCCTGTCCATTGAACTTGGCTCCTACCGCCAGTACCACCGCGCAAATGGCGCTGGGGGACGCACTCGCCGTGGCGCTCTTGGATGCCCGAGGGTTTCGCGCCGAAGACTTTGCCCGCTCGCACCCCGGCGGCGCCTTGGGCCGTCGCTTGCTGACCCATGTGCGCGATATCATGCGCACCGGCACCGGTGTGCCAGCCGTTGCCCAAGACGCTTCCTTTCTCGACTTGATGCGTGAGATCAGCGCCAAGGGCCTGGGTGCCACAGCCGTGGTCGACGCTGAGCATCGCGTGCTGGGCATCTTCACCGACGGCGATTTGCGACGCGCCATCGAACATGGTCAAGATCTGCGCCAACACCGAGCGGCCGATTTGATGAAAGCCGATCCGCGCAGCATCGGGCAAGACGCATTGGCCGCTGAGGCCGCCGATCTGATGGAGCAGTATCGCATCAACTGTCTGCTGGTGGTTGATGATCAAGGCCTTTTGTGCGGCGCACTGAACACCCACGACTTGATGCGGGCCAAGGTGATCTGATGACGTCTGCGTTGCGCTTGAACCCCCAGTTGCTGATGCGCGCGCAAGACGTGCGCATGGTATTTCTGGATGTCGATGGCGTGCTGACCGACGGCGGGTTGTACTTCACCGAACAGGGAGAGACACTCAAGCGTTTCAATAGCCTCGATGGCCAAGGCATCAAATACCTGATGTCGGTAGGCATCGTTCCCGCCATCATCACTGGTCGTGATAGCGCCCCTTTGCGCCAGCGCCTGAAGGCCCTGGGTGTGAGTGAGGCACATTTTGGTGTGCATGACAAGCTGGCCGTGGCGCAACAGATCCTGAAAAAAACGGGCCTGGGTTTTGCTCAAGCCGCCGCTATGGGCGACGACTGGCCCGACTTGCCGTTATTGATTCAATGTGCCCTGGCGGCTGCGCCGGCACAAGCCCATGTCGAAGTGCTGGCTCAAGCGCATTGGATCAGCGCGCGCCAAGGCGGACACGGCGCAGTGCGCGAATTGTGCGATTTGATCTTGCTGGCCCAGGGCCACTATGTGCGCATACTGCGCGAAGTGACCGCCCATGGCGTCGATCGCTGACGCCCGCCAACTCAGCCAGCGCTTACAGGCGCTGCTGCCCATGGTGCTTTTGGGCGTCTTGGCATTGCTGACCTATTGGTTGGTGCAAAACTCGCCCATCTTGTCCGACGCCGAGCCAGAACGCCGAGCCAGCGCCAAGCCCGACGCGTATTTTTATCAATTCCGCATCGTCAGCTTTGATGAGCAAGGTCAGTGGCTGTTGCAGGTGGGTGGCGAGCGTGCGTTGCACCTCGGACACCAAGACCGGTATGACATCGATCAACCGCGCATGTTGCAGCGCAGCCGCTCAGATGGGCCGCCAGCGCGCATCAGTGCCGAGCAAGCCCGCGTGACCGACAACGGGGCTTTGGTGGAACTGTTGGGCGAAGCAATCATCGAGCGTCAGTCACACAAAGACGCTCAGGGAAGGCCGATGGCCAGGTTTGAAATTCGCAGCGAATACCTGCTTCTGGATGATCACCGTAAAACGATGGAAACGAATCTTCCAGTGACCCTGATTCGGGGTGGTGATGTGTTCAAAGCAAACAGCATGAAGGCCTTGCAAGAACAAAACCAGCTGCAATTGCAAGGGCGTGTGCGCGGCACCTTGATGCCCGGCTCCACGCCCCCTGCAGAAAGACTTCAGTAGTCGTCGCCGCCGCGCTGGCCACCGCCGCGCGGACCGCTGCCGCGCGGACCGCTGCCGTAAGGGCTGCGGAAGCTGCCGTCACCGCCGCCGCCTTCGCGACGACCGCCGCCACCACCGTACCCGCCACCGTACCCGCCACCGTACCCGCCACCGCCTTCGCGGCGACCGCCACCACCGTAGCCACCACCACCATAGCCGCCGCCTCCAAAGCCACCACCACCACCACCACCGGGACGACGGGGTTCCATGGGGCGCGCTTCATTCACCACCAAGCTGCGGCCGCCCATGGGCTGGCCATTCATGCCTTCGATGGCCGCCTGAGCCTCGGCGTCAGAACCCATCTCGACAAAGCCGAAGCCTTTCGAGCGGCCGGTGTCGCGCTCCATCATCACTTTGGCAGACGTCACCGTGCCAAAAGATGAGAAGGATTGCTCAAGGTCGCCATCGCGAACCGAATAGGGCAGATTGCCCACGTACAACTTGTTGCCCATGAAAGGGACTCCTCAGATACAAACAGACAAAGCGACGGAGTCCCAGGGCACAGCGCAGAAAGAGGTGCGGGGGCACGAAACAAACCGATCACCGAAAAACCTGACCCGTTTTCGTTCGAAAAACATGCCAAGTGTCAATCATTATGGTTCATGGGCCCTAAAAATGCCCCCATGTTTACACCGATTTCAATGGCCCAAGGCATAAAAACCACGAATTTACGGGTTTCTCATGAGAAACCACTGCAAAAAACCTCACCAATCGGTTTCGCGGTCAGTGGTGGCGCCGATCTTGTGCAAGCTCAGGTCTGCGCCCATGAACTCTTGCTCGGCATCCAGCTTGAGGCCGCCACACAGCATGCGCACGCCGCCATACACCAACGAGCCGCCCAACAAGGCCCAACCCACGCCCAGCGCGGTGCCTGCGATCTGAGCAGCAAATGACACACCGCCCAAGCCCCCCAGCGCCTGCTGGCCAAAGATGCCAGCAGCCAAGCCACCCCAGGCACCGCACAAGCCGTGCAAAGGCCAGACGCCCAGCACATCGTCGATCTTCCAGCGGTTTTGCGTCAAGGTGAACATGACCACGAACAATGCGCCCGCCACCGCCCCGGTAACCAAAGCGCCCATCGGGTGCATCAGATCCGACCCGGCACATACCGCCACCAAACCGGCCAACGGGCCGTTGTGCACGAAGCCCGGGTCGTTGCGGCCCAGCACCAGTGCGGTCAGCGTTCCGCCCACCATGGCCATGAGCGAATTCACGGCGACCAAGCCGGAAATCTTGTCCAGGGTCTGGGCGCTCATGACGTTGAAACCAAACCAGCCTACCATCAGGATCCAGGCACCCAATGCCAAAAACGGTATGCTCGATGGTGGATGCACCGACATGCCACCGTTTCGCCGATAGCGGTTGTGGCGCGCGCCCAGCATCAGAACCGCCGGCAATGCGATCCAACCGCCCATGGCGTGCACCACCACCGATCCGGCGAAGTCATGGAACTCTTCACCGGTGGCCGCCTTCAACCAAGCTTGAAATCCGAAGTGCTGGTTCCAGGCGATGCCTTCGAAAAAGGGGTAAACGAAGCCCACGATGATGGCCGTGGCCAGCAACTGCGGGTAAAAACGGGCCCGCTCGGCGATGCCGCCCGACACGATGGCCGGTATGGCCGCCGCGAAGGTCAGCAGAAAGAAGAACTTGACCAAGTCATAGCCATTGCGCGCCGCCAATTCTTCGGCGCTGACCATGAAACTGGTGCCGTAGGCCACGCCATAGCCCACCAAAAAATAAACCACGGTCGACAGGCTGAAGTCCACCAGAATTTTGACCAAGGCATTGACCTGGTTCTTTTTGCGCACTGTGCCGAGTTCGAGAAACGCAAAACCCGCATGCATGGCCAGCACCATGATGGCGCCCAGCAAAATGAACAGGGCGTTTGCGCCCTGATTTGGTGCATCCATTGTTCTTCCTTGGTATGTTATGTTTGTTTTTGGTGCGCAAATCTGGCTTACACGATTGACGCACCAGATGTAAGCAAAAAGCGCACCAAAAGAAGATGGACAACTGTTTGGGCCCGGCGATTTTTTGAAGAGGGGAGCGGTGTTCGTGCACGTCGATCGGGAGCGCAGTCTTGACGAATCGAGCAGTGAATCGAAGAGCTGATGTACAGCAGCGAGGCCAACAATCAGATGAAGGGGTGGCAACTGTATGGCCATCCTGAATTAGACCCATCAACGTGCAGGCTAAGTTCTGGCCGGATTCAGGCTTCAACATCATGCAAGCCATGCCCCGCAGGCCTAAAGTGAAGATGCCTTCAACCAACGCAGAGGGGGCGACATCGAGCCTCGCCAGTTCATCGCGCAAAGTGGTATTGCAGGTGTCATCGCAACGGGTTCAGCGCCCGCGTTTGCTCAGGGCTGCCTGATATGCGATGGCGGTTGACCTCGAGTTTCCCCAAATCGTTGGATACGCTCTACGGTGCGATGGAAAACGTCGCCAAGCGCAAGGGGTAATGCTTGCAACTGGTGGATGCCTCAGCGCAGTTTGGCGATGCGTTGGTTGGCGTGGTTCATGTCAAAGGCCGTGGGATCAAACGGGCCGTTCATGCGCAACCACTGGTTGTAAAACTCCGGGTGCTCAGGGTTGTCCAAGGCTTGCTGAAACTGCCGATAGCCTTCCGGGTCACCCACTTCTTCGGGCGGGCAAGCGTTGGCGCCGCCCACGCAAATCGGCCAGCAGTTCAGCGCCGTGGCGGGTACCACGGTCTCAAATAGGATGCGGTGCGTCCAATCGCCTCCGATGTCGTAGTCGTAGCTGATTTCACTGCCCGGCGCACCGATTACTTTGGCCAGCGGGATGGCCGCGTCGTTGATGGTGGGCTGATCATGGCTCCAAGACCAGACGTCTCGGCGGGGCGAGCCGTAATATTTGTCACCGATCTGAAACAAGTGGTTCGGGCTTTCCGACCAACCCATGGCGGCTTGGATGATTTGGCTGAATTTGCGCAAACGCACAAATTGTGGCACCCACAGTTTGCGCCAAACCACGGGCTCGACGTTATCGAGTTCAATGTGCAGGTGGTAAACGCGCCAGCCGGTCGAGAGCAAAGGGGCATGGCTTTTGGGCAGGGTTTGCATGATGCCGTGTGCGAGGGACTTAAAGCACTTCTTTGGAGCCCGTTTGATGGTCTTGGGCCGCGTTGAACAAACACTTGTATAGCAGGTACCAGCCGTGTTTGCCGAGGTTTTGCTCAATATGGTCTTTATCTATCATGGACAGGATTCGAGCCGTTAACTTGGGGCGGTTGGCCTTGTGAGGCTCAGCCAGCCTGTAATCCAACAGGTCCAAAACAGCGCCGTGGTGTTGCTTTTTGAGCTTTTGATTTTCGATCAAGCATTTGGCGATGTTCATCCCTAAAAAGTAGATCGCCTTGAATTCATCGGCGATGCCTTCTCGGACTTGTACGCGGTAATCACTGGTGTATTGACTGATATCGAATGCCGTCTTTTCAAAGATCCCCCGCTGATGGGCTGTGATGAGGTCATGGTATTGCTTCAAGCAAGAACACACCTCATCGGGTCGGCACCCGTCCTTCAACAGATTCGCAGTCAAGGCGGAGTTGAAGTGGTCCAATGTCTCCAACCAAATGGGTTGGTTCAGAATGATCAGCGGATGAGCCATAGGGGTTCATATTAGCAGAAAACAGAACCTAAGTACTCATAAATAGGACCAATACGATCATGTGATGATTCACGCGAGCGTGAATCATCACCACACGATTTACCCCCGCAATTGGCGGGCAGGCTGGCTTTCGAGGATGAAATCCAGATGATCGCCAGCGCGAAGCTTTTCCAGGAACCATTCGTCGAGATGGTTTGCCGCTGCACCTTGGTCAGTATCCACCCCAGGGGTCATGTCTGTCGTCGATTTCTCGAAGCCATCAGAGGTGTACTTGAACTCAGAGGCAATACGCAATGCCAACTTTTTGAGGTCTTTTTCCATGATGGATCCTGACAGGTTGAGTCACGGTCTGTCTATGCCATGAGCCGGACATTTTGAAGTCAAACGAATGTGATCCTAAAAAAACATTTGAATGATCAAACGAAAACTTTTGCATTTAATTTAGCAAAAAAGCAACCCTGTTTCTGAAACAGTATGTCAAAGTTATACTAGAAACGCGCCGATTTGTTCCAGCTTGCGGGCGCGAGGGTCGCCTTTTGGTCGCCCCAAAAAATACCGCTAAAGAGGTCGTCCCGATACGGTACTGCTTCTTTGGCACACTGGTGACCCGAGACGAAATGAGCCTGATTGCCCAGCCCCAGACGATGAACTTTGACGCCGCTTTGCCTTTGCAAAGCGGCGCGAGCATCTGTGACTATCACCTGGCCTACGAAACTTATGGCACTTTGAATGAGCGCCGCGACAATGCGGTGCTCATTTGTCACGCACTCAATGCCTCGCACCATGTGGCGGGGGTGTATTCGGGACAAGACCGCAGCGAAGGCTGGTGGGACAACATGATCGGGCCAGGGAAGCCGGTCGACACCAACCGGTTTTTTGTGATTGGGGTCAATAACCTAGGCTCGTGTTTTGGCTCGACTGGCCCTATGCACCAGAATCCGGCCACGGGCCAGCCCTACGGGGCCGATTTTCCGGTTGTCACGGTGGAAGATTGGGTGAATGCGCAGGCTCACTTACTTGACCGCTTGGGCATTGATCAGTTGGCGGCGGTGATGGGCGGCAGCTTGGGCGGCATGCAGGCGCTGAGTTGGGCCATACAACACCCGCAGCGCGTGCGCCACGCCGTGGTGATCGCTAGCGCCCCCAACCTGACCGCCGAGAACATTGCCTTCAATGAAGTGGCGCGCCGCGCCATCGTGACCGACCCTGATTTTCATGGTGGCCACTTTTATCGCCATGACACCTTGCCGCGTCGCGGCTTGCGTATCGCCCGCATGATCGGCCACATCACTTATCTCAGCGATGATGTGATGAACGAGAAGTTTGGCCGCGAATTGCGCCAAGCCGTCACCAGCCATGCCAGCGGCTATAAGTTCAGCACCCAAGAGATCGAGTTTCAGATCGAGAGCTATCTGCGGTATCAAGGCGACAAGTTCAGCGAGTACTTTGACGCCAACACCTATTTGCTGATCACCCGCGCGCTCGATTATTTCGACCCCGCACGCCAGCATGGCGGCAATTTGTCGCATGCCCTGGCTCATGTCGCTGCCAAATTCCTGCTGATTAGCTTCAGCACCGACTGGCGTTTCTCGCCGGCACGCAGTCGAGAGATCGTCAAAGCGCTGCTGGATAACCAGCGCGAAGTGAGCTATGCCGAAATCGACGCGCCGCACGGTCACGATGCCTTTTTGCTCGATGACCCGCGTTACCTGCAACTGGTGGCTGCGTACTTTGACCGCATCTGTCCTGGAGACCGATCGTGAGCCAAATGCAAGTGATGCGGGCCTTGGCCGAGTTGGTGCCGGTGGGCAGTCGGGTGCTTGACTTGGGCTGCGGAGACGGTGCCTTGCTGGAGTACTTGCAAAGCGAGCGCGGTTGTACCGGTTATGGGGTCGAGCTGGACGATGTCAATGTGTTGGCTTGTGCGCGCCGGGGCGTGCAGGTGCTGCAACTGAACCTGGACCAGGGCTTGAGCCTGTTTGGCGACCAGAGTTTTGATGTGGTGTTGCAAATCGATACCTTGCAACACCTGCGCAATGCCGAGACCATGTTGCGCGAAACCGCACGCGTGGGCCGCATAGGCATCGTGGCGTTTCCGAATTTTGCCCATTGGCCCAACCGCCTGAGCGTCTTGGGTGGGCGCATGCCCGTCACACGCCGCTTGCCCTACCAGTGGTACAACACGCCCAACATCAGAGTGGGGACATTTGCTGATTTTGCAGCGTTGGCACGAGACAATGGCTTGCGCGTGCAAGACGCTTTTGGCTTGCACGAGGGGCAGGCGGTGCGCCTTTGGCCCAATGCCCTGGCCAGCACCGCCGTGTTCCAGTTCAGCCGCTGAGCCCTGGCTCGAATCCAGGCCGATGCACATTCAACGAGGAGCAAAAGAGATGGGAAGCATGATTCAACTGACCGCCACCGACGGTTTCAAATTCGACGCCTATGTCGCGCAACCCAGCCAGGCCTCGAAAGCGGCCGTGGTGCTCTTGCAAGAGATTTTTGGTGTCAACGATCACATTCGCAAGGTCGCTGATGGCTATGCGGAGGCGGGCTATTTGGCGGTGGCACCAGCCACTTTCGACCGCGCCAAAACAGGGGTTGAGTTGGGCTACACGCCAGAGGATATGAACGCCGGTTTCGCCCTGAAAGGCGCCATTGAAAACCTGCCCGCGCCCGGGGTGATCGCCGATATCCAAGCGGCCGTTGACCATGCCGCTTCCCAGTGCAGTGGCAAGGTCGGGGTGGTGGGCTATTGCTGGGGTGGGTTGCTGACATGGCGCAGCGCTGCACTGGTGCGTGGTTTGAGCGCGGCGGTGCCCTACTACGGTGGCGGCGTGACCACTGATCCCGAAGCGCAGCGTCAACCGGCATGCCCGGTGATGGCGCACTTTGGCGAAAAAGACCACTGGATTCCGCTGGAAACTGTCGAGGCTTTCAGAAAAGCCCAGCCAAGCGTGCAGGTGTTCGTCTACGAAGCTGACCATGGCTTCAATTGCGATCAACGCGGCTCATACAACGCAGCTGCGGCGCAACAGGCGCGCCAGCGCACCTTGGACTTTTTTGCCCGGCATTTGGCTTGAGCTGAAATTGGGGTCATGAAATTGGGGTCTGACCCCAATTTCAGCGACGCAAGACTTCGGCGGCGTCCAGGGCGAAGTAGGTCAGGATACCGTCGGCCCCGGCGCGCTTGAAGGCCAGCAGGCTCTCCATCATGACCGCCTCGCGGTCCAGCCAGCCGTTTTGCGCGGCGGCGACCAGCATGGCGTATTCACCCGATACTTGGTAGGCGAATGTAGGCACGCCAAAGCTTTCTTTCACGCGCCGCACAATGTCCAGATAAGGCATACCGGGCTTGACCATGACCAGGTCGGCACCCTCTTGAATGTCCATGGCCACTTCACGCAAGGCCTCTTCGGTGTTGCCCGGGTCCATTTGGTAGACCTTCTTGTTGCTTTTGCCGAGATTGGCGGCTGAGCCTACGGCGTCTCGGAAGGGGCCGTAAAAGGCGCTGGCGTATTTGGCGCTGTAGGCCATGATGCGGGTGTGTACATGGCCACCGACTTCCAGAGCCTGGCGGATGGCGCCGATGCGTCCGTCCATCATGTCGCTGGGGGCGACGAAGTCGACGCCGGCGTCGGCCTGCACCACAGCTTGGCGCACCAGCACTTCGACCGTGGGGTCGTTCATGATGTAGCCGCTGTCATCGAGCAAGCCGTCTTGGCCGTGGCTGGTGAATGGATCCAATGCGACGTCGGTCAGTAAGCCCAAATCGGGAAAGCGTTTTTTCAGTTCGCGCACCACGCGCGGCACCAGGCCATCGGGATTGGTGGCTTCGCGACCGTCGGGTGTTTTGAGCGCCGGATCAATGACTGGGAACAGGGCCAAGACCGGTACCCCCAATCTCACGCAGCGTTCGGCGACGGGCAACAGCAAGTCGAGGCTGAGACGCTCGACGCCGGGCATGGAGGCCACCGCTTCGCGACGTTGTTGTCCATCGAGCACGAAAACCGGGTAGATCAGATCGTCGACGGTCAGGTTGTGCTCTCGCACCAGGCGGCGCGTGAAGTCATCGCGGCGCAGACGGCGCAGACGAGTGGCGGGAAAGTGGGTGGTCAGGGGTTTCATGACGAAAATTGTGCCTGAGAGGGGCGTCGCCGTCTAGCCAAAAGGACACTTGTGGCCGTCAACCTGACAACCGAAAGACATGTTTGGGCCTGCGGTCTCAGTGCTTATGCGGGGTTGTGGCCCTAATACCCCTTTGTTAAATTCTCTCCCGAGGGCGCAAGCTCTCCCCGCTTTCCCTCCCTGAGCGGGGATTGCGTGTCTTCGGATGCGCAGTCTTCTCGCCCGGCCTGGCCGGGCTTTTTTTATGGGCAATCACTCTTGATGCACCTACACTTGAGGACATGCTCTGGATCAAAACCCTCCACATCGTGCTGGTGACCAGTTGGTTCGTCGGCCTCTTTTACCTGCCGCGCATTTTTGTGAATTTGGCCATGGTCGAGCCCGACTCGGTGGCTGAGCGACAGCGGTTGATGCTGATGGCGCGCAAATTATTGCGTTTCATGAATATTTTGATGATCCCGGCGCTGGCTCTGGGCTTGATGTTGTGGCTTTACTACGGAATTGGCCTCGGTCCGGGCAATCCCTGGATGCATGCCAAGCTGCTGTTCGTGGGGCTGGCTCTGGGCTACCACCACATTTGTGGGCGCATCCTGCGCCAGCTTGAGGCTGGAACGGTGCAGCGAAGTCACCTTTGGTATAGAGGATTCAATGAGTGGCCGGTGCTGATGATGTTGATCACGGTGGCGCTGGTGGTAATCAAGCCGACGGACTTGTCGGATTTTTTCTTGCACCTGACCTTGCCCATCATTGCCCTGATCGCCCTGGCTTGGGTCACCATCCGGGCCCAGCGGCGCTGAGTAAGCCGGACAGGCGGGGCCATGACAACACCCCAGGCGCACACCTCAGCCCGGCCATTGGCTTGGCTTTATGCGGCACTGATTGTCTACGCCAGTTTGTACCCGTTTGGTCCTTGGCGAGATCAAGACATCGCCCCCTGGACTTTTTTGTGGGCGCCGCGCACGCCTTATTGGACGGCATTTGATGTGGCTTCGAATTTGTTGGGCTATGCCCCTTTGGGTTTTGGGGTGACCTTGTCGGTCTTGCGCCAGGGCCGCACACGCAAGGCCTGGCTGCGTGGATGGCTGACGGGTTGCGCGCTGTCCTTCCTGATGGAGTCGATGCAGAGTTATCTGCCCATGCGGGTGCCCTCGCAGTCGGACTGGTTGCTCAACACCTTAGGGGCTGGTTTGGGGGCCGGTTTGGCTCAGGGGCTTGAGCGGCGGGGGTTTTTATTGCGTTACAGCGCTATGCGCCAACGTTGGTTCGTGAACGAAACGCATGGGACGCTGCCTTTGTTGTTGACATGGCCGTTTGCTTTGTTGTTTCCTTTGCCCATTCCATTGGGTTTGGGGCAGGTGTTCGAGCGACTCGAGAATTTTTTGGCCGCCGTTTTGACCGATACCCCGTTTCTTGAATGGTTACCGATGCGTGCAGTCGAGCTACAGCCGCTGATGCCCGCGACCCAGTCTTTTTGTGTGGCGTTGGGCCTGTGCTTGCCTGTTTTGCTGGTGTTTTCGGTCATGCCACAACGCGCCCACCGGGTTCACGCCCTGTGGGTACTGCACGGGCTGGCATGGTTGGTCAGCAGTTTGTCGGTCGCATTGACTTTCGGCCCCGCACAAGCCTGGGCCTGGTTGACGCCACCAGTGTGGGTCGGGCTGGGGCTGGGATTATCGATCGGCATCGCCTGTTTGTGGCTTCCAATGCGGATTTGCCTGGTGTTGCTGCTGGTTGTGACGCTGATCCATTCGTCATGGGTCAATTTGGCGCCCAACACGGTCTACTATGACTTGACTTTGCAAATTTGGGAACAGGGCCGGTTCATCCGCTTCAATGGCTTGGCCCAATGGCTGGGTTGGGTTTGGCCATATGTCCTGATGGCCGATGTGATGCGCCGATTGGCCAGAGCCTGAAATAATGTCGCCATGAATTCAATTTCTTCGTATTACAAGCACCATGTGTTTTTCTGCCTGAACGAGCGCAAAGCCCCCGATGCTTGTTGCGCCCACCAGGGTGCCCAGCAAGCTTTTGATCACTGCAAATCGCGCGTCAAGCAATTGGGGCTGGCCGGCCCCGGCGGGGTGCGTGTCAACAAAGCAGGCTGTCTGGACCGTTGCGCCGGAGGCCCGATCATGGTCATTTACCCGCAGGAAACCTGGTACACCTTTGTGGATGCGTCCGACATAGACGAGATCATTGAGAAGCATCTGCAGAACAACGAAGTCGTCGAGCGCCTGCTGACTCCGCCCGAGTTGGGGCGCTGACCCCATGAATGCGCAGACCGAACGCACCAATGCACTGGGCGAGGCCGGCCCGATCGAGGTGTTGATCGACCGCCCCAGCGGCGTCAGTCGCGGGCATGCCGTGGTGGCGCATCCGCACCCGTTGTTTGGTGGCACTATGGATAACAAGGTGGTGCAAACGCTGGCGAGGGCCTTTGTGCAGTGCGGTTGGACCACGCTGCGTTTCAATTTTCGCGGTGTGGGCGCCAGCGCCGGAGAGCATGACCAAGGCGTGGGCGAGGCCCGCGACATGGTGGCTCTCGTCGAGCAATTGGCCCCGCAAGGCCCGCTGGCCTTGGCCGGTTTCTCATTTGGTGCTTTTGTCACCAGCCACGCCTTAGCGGCCTTGCACCCGACCCGAAGTATCGAGAAAGTGGTGCTGGTGGGCACTGCGGCTTCCCGTTTTCAGGTCGCCCCCATCCCTGTCGAATTACACGACCAGACCGCGGTCATCCATGGCGAAGCCGACGCCACAGTGGCCTTGTCCAGCGTCATGGATTGGGCCAGGCCCCAAGGGTTGCCGGTTTTAGTCGTGCCAGGCGGCGGGCATTTCTTTCACGGGCAGCTCACGCCTTTGAAAAATTGGGTTGTGCGCCACCTTCGGGCCTGAAAAACCGAGGTGATAATTTGCCCTCCTTCACATTAAACAGAAGCATGACCCGAATCTTTCGCTTATTGACCCTGAGCCTGTGCATCATGGTCTTAAACCCGGTGCTGGCTCAAACGCCCGTCGCACCAGAGGTTGCCGCCCGCGCCTACATCCTGGTCGACGTCAGTGCCGGTCAGGTGTTGGCTGAGCAGCAGGCCGACGAGCCAGTCGAGCCCGCCTCATTGACCAAGTTGATGACCGCCTACGTGGTGTTTGACGCCCTGCGCGCGCAAAAAATCAGCTTGCAACAGACCCTGCCGGTCAGCACCCGGGCCTGGAAGATGCCCGGTTCGCGCATGTTCATTGACCCCAAGATGATGGTGCCGGTTGAAGACTTGCTCAAAGGCATGATCGTGCAATCGGGTAATGACGCCACGGTGGCGCTGGCCGAGGGCGTGGGGGGCACAGTGGAGCGCTTCGTCGATTTGATGAACCAGCAGGCCAAGGCTTTGGGCATGACCCGCACCAGCTACAAAAACCCCGAAGGCCTGACCGAACCCGGGCATACCACCACCGCGCGCGACCTGGCCACCTTGGCGCAACGTCTGATGCAAGATTTTCCGGATCGGGTGGGCTATTACGCCATCAAGAAATACCGCTATGCAGGCACCCCGGCGGCCAACGACACCAACCGTAACCTGCTCTTGTTTCGGGACCCCAGTGTTGACGGTCTGAAGACCGGGTATACCCAAGCTGCCGGCTATTGCATGGTGGCTACCGCCCAACGCGATGTGCCGGGGCTGAAGTCGCGCCGATTGCTGTCGATCGTGCTGGGCGCCAGCAGCGAGAATGCGCGGGCCCAGGAAAGCCAAAAGCTGCTGAATTGGGGCTACATGGCTTTTGACGCGGTCAAGCTTTTCGAAGCCAAGCAAGCTGTAGTGCAGGCGCCTGTGTGGAAAGGCCGCGCCAATCAACTGTCCTTGGGGCGCAATGAAGCCATGGTCGTGGCCGTGCCTGGTGGTCAGGCTGCCAAGCTGCGCTCCGAGGTCGCCCGACCCGATCCTTTGGTGGCCCCTTTTGCCAAAGGTCAAGCCGTGGGCCAGATCAAAGTTTACATGGGTGAGCAATTACTTATGGAAAAACCTTTGGTGGCCTTAGAGGCTGTCGAAGAGTCCGGTGTGATCGGTCGGGCCTGGGACGCCATTCGACTGTGGATCAAGTGATCCCGGGTCTTGCGACACGCCCGGTGGCTCTTGGCTAGTCAGGCAAACCCTTAACAACATCGCAAAAGGTGTTACACTAGAAGGCTTTTCGGCATTTGCCGGAGGGATTCACGTTTTCGTTTCAATCACGTTTAGGGACGTTATTCAATGCCAACCATCAATCAATTGGTGCGCCAAGGACGCGAGGTCGAAAAGACCAAGTCCAAGAGCCCTGCGATGCAAAATTCGCCGCAACGGCGCGGTGTGTGCACCCGCGTTTACACCACCACCCCCAAGAAGCCCAACTCGGCCTTGCGTAAAGTCGCCAAAGTGCGCCTGACCAACGGCTTCGAGGTCATCTCCTACATCGGCGGTGAAGGCCACAACTTGCAAGAACACTCGGTCGTGCTCGTGCGCGGCGGTCGTGTCAAAGACTTGCCCGGTGTGCGTTACCACATCGTGCGCGGTTCGCTTGACCTGCAAGGCGTCAAAGACCGCAAGCAGTCGCGCTCCAAGTACGGCGCCAAGCGTCCCAAGAAGGCTTAAAAACTCTTGGAAATCGGTGTTTCGGCGCTGCTCGGCAAGCCGCCAGGAACGAAGTGACCCCAGCCTCTCATGTTGAGAGAAGGGTCGAGTAAGTGAGGGTTTGAAATGACCCTTGCGGTACCTGACAAGGTACCAACTGAAGCAAATGAGGTGAAAAAATGCCACGTCGTCGCGAAGTCCCCAAACGTGAAATCCTGCCTGATCCGAAATACGGCAATGTCGAGCTGTCCAAATTCATGAACGTGATCATGGAAGGCGGCAAGAAGGCCGTGGCCGAGCGCATCATTTATGGTGCCCTTGAGCAAATTGAGAGCAAGACCGGCAAAGACCCGCTCGAGCTCTTCAACGTCGCCATCAACAACGTCAAACCCATGGTCGAGGTCAAATCTCGCCGCGTGGGTGGTGCCAACTACCAGGTGCCAGTCGAAGTGCGCCCCGTGCGCCGCCTGGCCTTGTCGATGCGCTGGCTGAAAGAAGCTGCCCGTAAGCGCAGCGAAAAATCCATGGCCTTGCGCCTGGCCAACGAACTGATCGAAGCGTCCGAAGGGCGCGGCGGCGCCATGAAAAAGCGTGACGAAGTTCACCGCATGGCTGAAGCCAACAAAGCCTTCAGCCACTTCCGCTTCTAATCACAAAAGGTATTCATCATGGCTCGCAAGACTCCCATCGAGCGCTATCGCAACATTGGTATTTCGGCGCACATCGACGCCGGTAAGACCACCACGACCGAGCGCATTCTGTTTTACACCGGCGTCAACCACAAAATCGGTGAAGTGCACGACGGTGCCGCCACCATGGACTGGATGGAGCAAGAGCAAGAGCGTGGCATCACGATCACCTCGGCCGCCACCACCTGTTTCTGGAAGGGCATGGACATGTCCTACCCAGAGCACCGCTTCAACATCATCGACACTCCGGGCCACGTCGACTTCACCATCGAAGTCGAGCGCTCTATGCGCGTGCTCGACGGCGCTTGCATGGTCTACTGTGCAGTGGGTGGCGTGCAGCCCCAATCCGAAACCGTTTGGCGTCAAGCCAACAAGTACAAAGTGCCCCGCCTGGCCTTTGTCAACAAAATGGACCGCACTGGCGCCAACTTCTTCAAGGTCGTCGACCAGATGAAGTTGCGCCTGAAGGCCACCCCCGTGCCCATCGTGATCCCTATCGGTGCCGAAGAAAACTTCACCGGTGTCGTCGATCTTCTCAAAATGAAAGCCATCATTTGGGATGAGGCCTCACAGGGCATGAAGTTCAGCTTTGAGGATATTCCCGCTGAATTGGTCGAGACGGCCAAAGAGTGGCGTGAGAAGATGGTCGAAGCTGCGGCCGAAGCGTCAGAAGAGCTGATGAACAAATACCTTGAAGAAGGTGACTTGACCGAGGAAGAAATCAAGCTGGGCATCCGCACCCGCACCATTGCGAGTGAAATTCAGCCAATGCTTTGCGGCACCGCCTTCAAGAACAAAGGCGTGCAGCGCATGCTCGATGCGGTCATCGACTTTTTGCCCTCGCCCGTGGACATCCCCCCGGTGTCTGGTACCGACGATGAAGAACAAGAAGTCTCGCGCAAGGCCGATGATGGCGAGAAGTTCTCTGCTTTGGCGTTCAAACTGATGACCGACCCCTTCGTCGGTCAGTTGACCTTCGTCCGTGTGTATTCTGGCGTGCTCTCCAAGGGCGACACCGTGTACAACCCCGTTAAGGGCAGGAAAGAACGCATCGGCCGCATCGTTCAGATGCACGCCAACAACCGCCAAGAGATTGAAGAGATCCGCGCCGGCGACATCGCTGCATGCGTCGGCCTGAAAGACGTGACTACCGGTGAAACGCTATGTAACCCCGACAGCATCGTGACGCTCGAGCGCATGGTGTTCCCCGAGCCCGTGATCGCGCAGGCCGTCGAACCCAAGACCAAAGCCGACCAGGAAAAGATGGGCATCGCTCTGCAACGTCTGGCTTCTGAAGATCCCTCATTCCGCGTCAAGACCGACGAAGAATCGGGCCAGACCATCATCGCCGGCATGGGCGAATTGCACCTGGAGATCATTGTTGACCGCATGAAACGCGAATTTGGCGTGGAAGCCAACGTGGGCAAGCCCCAGGTGGCTTACCGAGAAACCGTGCGCAAGTCGGTTGCCGACGTCGAAGGCAAGTTCGTGCGGCAGTCGGGCGGTAAAGGCCAGTATGGCCACGTGGTGTTCCGCCTTGAGCCCAACGAAGCCGGCAAGGGCTTTGAGTTCCTTGACGAGATCAAGGGCGGTGTGGTCCCGCGCGAATACATTCCTGCTGTCGAGAAGGGTGTGATCGAAGCGCTCAACAGCGGCGTGTTGGCCGGCTACCCCGTGGTCGACGTCAAAGTGGCACTGACCTTCGGTTCGTACCACGACGTCGATTCATCTGAACAGGCCTTCAAGATGGCTGCCATCTTTGGTTTCAAAGAGGCCGCCAAGAAAGCCAGCCCGGTCATCCTGGAACCCATGATGGCTGTGGAGGTGGAAACCCCGGAAGACTATGCGGGTAACGTGATGGGCGATTTGTCCTCACGCCGTGGCATGGTCCAGGGCATGGAAGACATGCCTGGCGGTGGCAAGGCCATCAAGGCCGAAGTGCCCCTGTCCGAAATGTTCGGTTACTCCACCACCCTGCGCTCGATGTCGCAAGGTCGTGCCACCTACACGATGGAATTCAAGCACTACGCCGAAGCACCGCGCAACGTGTCTGAAGCCATCATGGCGGCAAGGGCCAAGTAATAACCAGGGGCCGGACCAAAAGCCGATAGGCTTTTGCTCGGGCCCCTCTGATCTGTCTGCGATCTCACACCCCTGTCTGCCCGTGGGCAGGGAATCGTGATGCGATGCAGACATAAAACCCACACACGGTGCATTGCTCTTTCAAGGATGAATTCAAATGGCAAAAGGTAAATTTGAGCGGACCAAACCGCACGTCAACGTGGGCACGAT
>JASGCM010000032.1 GCA_030054175.1 Alphaproteobacteria bacterium
CCGTGCTGCCGTTCGACTTGCATGTGTAAAGCATTCCGCCAGCGTTCAATCTGAGCCAGGATCAAACTCTATAGTTCGATCTTGAATTACTCATAAAAACGGAATTGAAGTGAACTTCACTTCTATTCTCATGAGTGTTTTAAAAGTCTTTCGACTTTGGTTACTAGAACCATGGCAATCGCCTTAAAACACCCACGCTTATCGGCTGTAGATTTTTAATGAACCTTTGTCGGTTGAGCAGTCGATGCCGCCTCACCTGCTTGCAAAACACACTGCGTTTTGCAGAGCCTTGAATTATGACATGTTTTTAAAGACCCGTCAAACTCTAGGGTTTCTACTGATTCGCTTCCTGCTCTTTCGAACTGGTTGCTGTTTCAGCAGAGCCTTGAATTATGACACAGAAAAATTCGCTTTGTCAACATTCAAGAAAATATTTCGCTGCTTTTTGTTTGCGTCTGTTTTTAAACTTGAGCAGTTTTTAACAGCGAAGCCTTGTATTCTAACCACAAATTTGTGGCTCTGTCGACACCTTGCTGAAAAAATCTTAAATTGACCATGCCCACATAATGCAGAGATGAGTTGGATCACCCTGCAACAGGCCCAATTGGCCTATGGTCACCACCCCTTATTGGATCGGGTGGATTTTTCTTTGGAAGAGCAAGAGCGCGTGGGCCTGATTGGTCGCAACGGTGCGGGCAAATCTACGATGCTGCGCATTTTGGCCGGCCTAGAGCAAACCGATGATGGCCAAGTGCAGGTGACACAGGGCCTGCGTCGCGCCTATGTTGAGCAAGAAGCCGTGTTCTCCCCTCAATCCAGCGTCTTCGAAGTGGTGGCTGAAGGTTTAGCCGATGTGCGCAAGTGGATGGATCAATACGAGAGCGGCGAAGGGGACTTGGATCGGCTGCAAAGCCTGATCGAAATCCACCAGGGCTGGAATTGGGAGCAGCGTGTGCATGAAACATTGCAACGTCTGCGCTTGAACGGGTCATCGCTGATGGGCGTTTTGTCGGGCGGCACGGCGAAACGGGTTTCTTTGGCGCGCGCCTTGGTGCAAGCGCCCCAGGTGTTGCTGCTGGATGAGCCCACCAACCACTTGGACCTGGACAGCATCGCCTGGTTGGAAGACCTGTTGCTGGAATTTCGAGGCAGCTTAGTCGTCATCACCCATGACCGCGCCTTTTTAGACCGCATCGCCACTCGCATCGTTGAATTGGATCGGGGCCACCTGGGCTCTTACCCCGGGAACTACAGCCGTTATAAAGTACTTAAGGAAGAACAGCTGGCCCAAGAGGCGGTGATTCAGGCCAAGGCCGATAAATTATTGGCTGGCGAAGAAGTGTGGGTGCGTAAGGGCGTGGAGGCGAGGCGCACGCGCAGCCAAAGTCGGATAAGGCGATTGGAAGAACTGCGTTCACGGCGGCAAGCACGCCGCGAACAGGTGGGACAAGTGCGCATGGAGGTCGACAGTGGCACGCCAAGCGGCAAGTTGGTGGCTGAGATGAAGGGGGTGAGCAAGTCTTTCCCCCGCGCCGATGGCAGTTCACAGACCGTGGCAAGCGATTTGGATCTGACGGTGCTGCGCGGCGACAAAATCGGATTGATCGGCCCCAACGGCACCGGCAAAACCAGCTTGCTCAAGATACTGCTGGGTGAGTTGGAGCCCGACGCAGGCCGCGTGCGCAGAGGCAGCAACCTGTTGGTGGCCTATCACGATCAACAACGCGAGGCCTTGGACCTGGACGCCACCTTAGAGGATTTCATCAGTCCAGGCAGCGAATGGATCGAGATCGGCAGCCGGCGTCAGCACGTGAAAAGCTATCTGGGCGATTTTTTGTTTTCGCCCTCCCGCGCCAGCTCTCCCGTGCGTTCGCTGTCTGGTGGCGAGCGCAACCGCTTGTTGCTGGCGCGACTGTTCGCCAGACCGGCCAATGTGCTGGTACTCGATGAGCCGACCAATGACTTGGACATTGAAACCCTGGAGTTGCTGGAACAACTGGTGCAGGACTATGCGGGCACGGTGTTCATTGTCAGCCACGACCGTTCGTTTTTGGATGCGGTAGTGACCAGCACGCTGGTCTACGAGGGCGCGGGGCGCTGGCGGGAATACGAAGGCGGCGTGGAGGATTGGCTGACCCAAACGCGCCGCGCGGCCTTGTGGGCCGCGCCAACCTTGGATACGCCTGCCCCTTCTCCCCCCGCCAAGGAAACCAGCGAGTCCAGCCCTGCGATTCCGGGCGCCTCAGGGGCACGCTTGTCGCGCAAACTGAGCTACAAAGAGCAACGTGAACTTGAGGGCTTGCCGGCCAAGATGGAGACGTTGGAGCAAGAGCAATCGACGTTGCGCAGCGCTTTAGCCGACCCAGAGATTTACACCCGCGACCCGATGGGCGCGGCGCGCATGCATGAACGTGATGCGGCCATTGAAGAGGAATTGATTCAGTGCCTGGAGCGCTGGGAGGAGTTGGGATCTTGAGCTGCGTACATTTGGTGCGGCACGGTCAGGCGTCTTTTGGGGCGGACGACTATGACCGCTTGAGCGAGTTGGGCTGGCGCCAAAGCCGCCGCCTGGGTGAGTATTGGCGCGAGCGGGGTCGGCAGTTTGACCATGTGGTGTTGGGCACGCTGCGTCGACACGACGAGACTTGGCGTGGCATCGCCGAAGGATTGGGCTTGGCGAGCGATGCCTTGTCCACGCTGCACACTCCCAGCCTGAACGAGTACGACAGCGCCGCCGTGATCGAGACGGTGCATCCAGATGAGCTGGCGCGACCAGACACCCCGGAGTTGTACCGGCACCATTTCAAATTGTTGCGCGAAGGTTTGCGCTTGTGGATGGCTGGACAGGCCCAACCCAGGGGCATGCCCTCTTATGCAGACTTCCGAGCCAACATCGCCGGGGTACTCGATGACATCAGACGGCAAGCCCCGGGCCGGGTGTTGGTGGTCTCGAGTGGCGGACCCATCGCGACCGCAGTGGGTCTTGTGCTGCAAACCCCGTCGCAAGCCACCATCGAGCTGAATTTTCACATCCGCAATAGCGCGGTGAGTGAGCTGACCTACAACCCCAAGGGCCATCGTCTGATCAGCTACAACACCCTCAATCACCTAGACAGCCCGGAACATCAGGACTGGGTGACCTTCACCTGAGGGCGTCGAGCACGTCGCTCACGCTGATCAGTTCAGACAGCACGCGCGCGGGCAGGCCGGGTCGGTAAATGGCATAAGCCGGTATTCCGGTGCGATCCAAATCTGACAGTGCCTGGGTAATGACCGGGTCGTGACGCGTCCAATCGGCCCGCAGGACGAGCACATTCTTGTCTTTCAGGGCTTGCAGCAGTTCGGGGCGCTCGAGGGTGGTGCGCTTGTTCACTTGGCAAGTGATACACCAGGCGGCGGTGAAATCGACCATGACGATGCGGCCCTGGGCCTGAGCTTGAGCAACCACCTCGGGACTCCAGGGTAACCACTGCCCAGCCGGACTGTCGGCGCGAACGGCCACAGCGCCAGAGGCGGGGCCTGGCTCGGGTGCGGTCAATTGCTGACCCAACACCCACAACAGCCAGACCACAGTGGCCGCCATGGGGATGGCCAGCAGGTGCCGCAATCGATTCATCCAGGCGCCGGGCCTGGGGATGAAGCGCACCACTGCGGGAAAGTGACAAGCCAAGAGATAAGGACTGGCCAGGCCCACGCCCAGCACCGCAAAAACCGACAAGGCCTGCGACCAGGGCAAGGTGACGGCCAGGCCCAAGGAAGCCCCCATGAATGGAGCGCTACACGGCGCCGCCACCACAACGCTGAGCAATCCGGTCAGAAACGCATCGACCGCCGGGTGACGCGATTGCCATTGCATCATGCCATTGGAGAACCAACGCTCGACATGGATCCAATCGGCCAAATTCAGGGCAATCAGTGCAAAGAGCAGCGCCAAGGCACCCACCACCCAAGGGGACTGCAATTGAAAGCCCCAACCCACGGCTTGGCCGGCCGCACGCAAAGCCAACAAACCGGCGCCCAGAGCCAACAAGAAGACCAAAACGCCCAAGGTGTAAGACCACCCTTGCCAACGGCGCATGACAGGGCTGATCTGGCCTTGACCCAAAGCAAACATTTTCAAAGCCAAAACTGGCAACACGCAGGGCATCAGGTTGAGCAACAAACCACCCAAAAATGCACCCAACAAAGCCCCCCAGAAACCCAGATCCGCCCCTTCGGCTTTAAGGATCGGGGCACTGCCCTGCCCAGGTTGTGGCAAGGGGGGCCAAGGCCCCTGCACGGGCGTGATGACGCGCCAAGCCCGGGCCTGCGGCCCTTCGCCCACGACCCACCACCAGGACAACTCGGCCGGCGACTCAGAGCGCAAATCACTCAGCGGCAGGCGGGCGCTGTAGACACCGTTTTGCCAGCCAATCTGAGCGCGCGGATGTTGCTCGGCGGGCGCTGCGATGACTTCATTGCGTTCGGGATACAGGCCAATTTTTTGGCCCTGTGCCTCGGCCGGCCAGCCCTGGGCCTGCACCAGCAAAAATTCACTTTCTATGCGGGCACTGGCTTGCCCCGGAAAAACCTGGGGTTGGCGCGCCAGGGTCTCGGACACGCTTGGGGCGATTTGGCTTTGTCCCTGTCCCCAGGGCACTTGCAACTGGAATTCGCCGGTTTGCGGGATGCACTCGGTGCGGCAGACCAGCCAATGGGCGGTCAGGCCGATGCGCAGCAGGCCATCGGCAGGCGGCCGAAATGCCGGGTCAAATCGCAAAGGGGCTACCAGCGTCACCTCGCCTTCAAAACCGTAATTGACCAGTTCGCCCAAACGCAATTTCCTCGGCAAGGGCCATAAGATGTCTGCCGCCGCCACCCCTTGGGGCAGCTGCCACTGCAATGCCGTGGGCAGGCCAGAGTCACCCGGGTTTTGCCAATAGGTGTGCCAATCTTTTTGGTGCCGCAGCCGCAAGCCCAGCCACAGGTCTTGCCCACCCGAAACTCCCTGAGGCGCGTGCCACAGCAACTCAGCGCGCACCTGGGGCGTGCTGAACGTCGATTGCGCCCAGCTGAAACTGGCGCTACAGGCCCAACAACAGATCAAAAAAATGCGTATCCACATGCCCGAATTGTCCCCCGAAATTTCAAACGGGGTCTGGCCTCGAGGGTTGAGGTCGAAATTGGTGACAGAAATTGGGGTCTGACCCCAATTAATTTGACCGCAATTAATTCATTAAGATAGAGGGATGATGTTCTTGCCCAATCGTTGGGGCGCCTTGCGTAGCGCCGATTTCGCCGAGCCAGATGCCGATCAGGTGGTGGCGGTGTGGCCGCTGGGCGCAACCGAGCAGCACGGCCCACATTTACCTGTGGAAGTGGACACGGTGTTGGCTGATGCGATGGTGTCCGGGGCCATGCGGCGGCTGGATGCAGGTACGCCGGTGTTGGTATTGCCCACGCTCAGCGTTGGGCTGAGCACCGAGCACCAGTTGTATGCCGGCACGCTGACACTGTCGACCGAAACGACGCTTCGTGTGTTGCGTGAAACCGGCGAGTCGGTGGCGCGCGCCGGGGTGCGTAAATTGCTTTTGTTCAACGCCCATGGTGGCCATGTGTCGGCAATGGATCTGGCGGCGCGCGAGTTGCGCGCCATGGGAATGACGGTCTTTCACACCAGTTACGAGCAGTTGCCGCTGGGAGCGGCGCTGGAAGCCTTTGACGCTACAGAGCGGCGCTATGGCGTGCATGCCGGGGAAATGGAAACCTCGATGATGTTGGCGCTGGACCCTCAACGGGTGCGGATGGATCTGGCGCAAGACTTTGTCTCCAATGCGCAGGCGCGAGTGCAAGCGTACCCCCTGTTGGGTCAAGGCCACAGCCGAATGGGCTGGCATGTGCAAGATCTGAACCCCAATGGCGCAGTGGGGAGCGCCCGTCGCGCCGATGCCGCTCGCGGCCAAGCCTTGCTGGATGCGGTGAGTGAACAGTTGTCGATTCTGCTGCGCCAATTGGTGGCCCTGTCTCCCCTGAGCTGAGCTGATTTGGTCATGGCCCGCAGTTTTGCGACAATGGGGCGATGTTCGCACCGCTGCAAAACGACCATTTCCTTCGAGCCTGCCGGCGTCAGGCCACTCCTTACACCCCCCTGTGGCTGATGCGCCAGGCTGGGCGCTACTTGCCTGAGTACTGCACTACCCGGGCCAAAGCCGGCAGTTTCATGGGGCTGGCCACGAACGTGGATTACGCCACCGAGGTGACCCTGCAGCCTTTGGACCGCTATCCTTTGGATGCGGCCATTTTGTTCAGCGATATCCTGACTGTGCCTGATGCCATGGGTCTGGGGCTGAGTTTCGCCCAAGGCGAAGGGCCCAAATTTGCCCACGTGGTACGTGACGAGGCCGCCGTGGCCAAGCTGGCCGTACCGGACATGAACAAATTGCGCTATGTGTTTGACGCCGTCACCTCGATCCGCAAGGCCCTGCAAGGTCGCGTACCCCTGATCGGTTTTTCGGGCAGTCCTTGGACGCTTGCTTGTTATATGGTGGAGGGCGGCGGTTCTGACGATTACCGTTTGGTCAAGAGCCTGATGTACCAGCGCCCCGATCTGATGCACCGCATCTTGACCGTCAACGCCGACGCCGTAGCCGCCTACCTGAATGCCCAAATTGATGCCGGTGCCCAAGCGGTGATGGTGTTTGACAGTTGGGGCGGTGTGTTGGCCGATGGCCAGTTCCAGGACTTTAGCCTGACCTACACCCGCCGCGTGTTGGCACAATTGAAGCGGGAACACGAAGGCCAAGACATTCCCCGCATTGTCTTCACCAAGGGCGGTGGTCTGTGGCTGGATGACATGGCCGGCCTGGACTGTGAAGTGCTGGGTTTGGATTGGACGGTGAACCTGGGTTGGGCCCGCTGGAAGGTTGGCGGTAGTGTGGGCGAGCCGGGAAAGGCCCTGCAAGGCCATTTGGACCCGAATGTGTTGTTTGCCAAGCCAGAACAGGTGGCGGAGCAGGCTCGTGCCGTGCTCGACAGCTTTGGCCAACCCCATACTGACCCCAACCGGGTGGGTCCGACGCACATTTTCAACCTCGGTCACGGCATCAGTCAGTTCACCCCGCCCGAGCATGTGAGCGCCCTGGTCGAAGCAGTTCACAGCCACTCCAAAAAGCTGCGTGGCTGAAGTAAACACTCGCATGTCAGGGCTGCGGTGTGCTTTGTTATACACAAAATTGACAAAGTAATGATTTGAATGAACTTTTCGAGAAACCTTTGCTGGCCAACTCGTGCAATTTGGCTTCCCGTTGATTTTTAACGAAAAATTGTTTTGCTCGATTTTCAGGCAAAGTATTGAAGGCCTTGATTTTCAAGGCTTTGCTGGCCTAGCCCAAGCTTTGTCAACAAAATTATCCACAGATGTTTGGGGCAACCAAATTCCGATTCAAAAATCAAGGACTTAGTGGGCATTTTTTCTGTTTTGGTTGATGCGCCGGCCCACAGTGGTCTGGTTGGCGCGTTGGATTACACCAGTGAGGCGGTGCTGCAACCGGGCCAACTGGTGCGGGTGCCGCTGGGTCGACGCGAGGTATTGGGCGTGGTCTGGGATGCCTCCTCGTCCAGTGATTTGCAGCCTGAATCGCTGCGTGAGGCCAAATGGATCTGCCCAGATTTGCCCCCCCTGAATACGCCCTGGCGGCGTTTGATCCAGTTCACAGCCCAGTATTACCAACGTTCGCCAGGAGAGGTCGCCTTGCAGGCCTTGCCACCGCAGTTGCGGACCTTGCAAGCCGAACAACTGCAAAGGCGTTTGAACAAACTACAAAAAGCACTGCCCAAGCCAGTCGACCACGGAGTGACCGCATGGGCTCCTGAGCCCACGCCCGAACAAGCTTCCGTGTTGGCGCAATTGGCGCAACCCACGGCAAAAGGCCACACGCACTTGTTGTTTGGCAGCACGGGCAGCGGCAAGACCGAGGTGTATTTGCGGCGCATGCAAGAGGTGCTGGCCAGTGACGATCAAGCCCAAACACTGATCATGGTGCCAGAAATCAACCTGACCCCGCAACTGGAGGCGCGGGTGCGCGATCGCTTTGAGCCCCTGTATGGAGCGGGTTGTGTCGTGAGCATGCACAGCGGCATGACACCAACGCAGCGCTTGAACGCCTGGCTTGCGGCACATTGGGGTCGAGCTCGGATTGTGTTGGGCACGCGTTTGGCGGTCTTTGCGTCGTTGCCTGGACTGCGGTTGATCGTGGTCGATGAAGAACACGACCCCAGCTACAAACAGCAAGAAGGCGCTCGCTATTCAGCCCGCGATCTGGCAGTGTATCGGGGGCATCTGGAAGGCATCGAGGTGATTTTGGGTTCGGCCACGCCCAGTCTGGAGAGCTGGTTTCAGAGCCGCCCGGCCAGCGAGGCTGACCCGGGCGGACGTTATGTGCGGCTGGCCATGCCCAGCAGGGTCGGTGAGTCGGTGTTGCCCGAGATCCGTTGTGTGGACATGCGACTGATGCCCAAAGGCACATTGTTTACCCCCTTATTGCTGGACGCGATGCGCGAGCGCATTGATCGTGGCGAGCAAGTGATGGTGCTGCTCAACCGCCGTGGCTGGGCGCCCGTCTTGATGTGCGCCGATTGCGACTGGAAAAGCCAATGCCCTCAATGCAGCACCTATAGAGTTTTTCACCGCGAAGACCGTACCCTGCGCTGTCACCACTGCGGCCTGACCCACCGAGTGCCACGCCATTGCCCCGGCTGCGGCAACCTGGATCTGGGCTGGCAAGGCCGCGGCACCGAACAATTGCAAGCGTTTTTGGAACAGTGGTTCGCGCAAGATGCGCACCCCAGCGGCAGGTCCTATGGCGTGATGCGCATGGACGCCGACAGCACGCGATTGAAGGGCAGCCTGGAGCGCCAGTTGTCACAGGTGCATGCGGGGGAAGTGGACGTGCTGGTGGGCACGCAGATGATTGCAAAAGGACATGATTTCAGGCGCATGGGAATGGTGGTGGTCGCCGACCCCGATGGGGCCTTGTTTTCCAGCGATTTCCGTGCGCCGGAACGCCTGTTCAGTTTACTGCTTCAAGCGGCAGGCCGGGCCGGTCGGGCCGCGCGTGAACCGGGCGCACCGCCGGCGCAAGTGTGGATTCAAACACGACAGCCCGACCATGCGCTATTTGCCGCCTTGCGCCGACACGACTTTCCGGGCTTTGCCGCTCAACAACTGCAAGAGCGCCTGATGGCGGGCATGCCACCGTTCACGCACCAGGCCTTGGTGCGCGCGGAAGCGCGCCAGTTGAACGACGCCTTGGCTTTTTTGAATGCCGCTCGCGAGCAAGGGCTAGACGCGAACAACGAGCACATTACGCTGTACCCTCCAGTGCCGATGGCCATGCAAAAGGTGGCCAATGCCGAGCGCGCGCAAATGCTGGTTGAATCAAACCACCGTGCGGCTTTACAGCATTTTTTGGCGCTTTGGGCACACACACTGTACGCCACTCGACAACAACACCGGTCGGTCTTGCGTTGGGCCGTGGACATCGACCCGCAAGGGATCTGAGAACGGGCTGCTGGTTCATTTGAGCCAGGCGACCGCAGCTGAAAAAGTCAGGAAAGACAGGGCGGTGGTTTCGAGCACGATGCGTGCAATGCGCCCGCTGTCGGCACCGAATCGCTCGGCCAACATGACCACATTGCTGGCGCTGGGTAAAGCAGCCACCAAAACCGCGACATACAGCGCATAAGGATCCAGCCCCCAACCCAACGCGATGACGGCCGTACCCACCACCAACACCAAGATGGGGTGCAGCAAAAGTTTAATGGCGACGACTTTGCCGTGGTCGGTCCAAGGGGGGCGCTGGTGCGCGGGGTCGGCCTGCAAAGCGGCGTGGTGGCGCAAGGTGGAACGCGCCAACACGGCACCCAAGGTGAAGAGCGCTGCCGGCGAAGCGGCATCGGCCAGCAACCCCACTGTCTTGAGCGCCGGCTCAGGCCACTGCAATTGCAGGCCCGACGTGAGTGCCCCGCAGCCGATGGCCCAGGGCATGGGATTGACCAACATGCCCTTGAGGGCATTGCGTGCGGCGACCCCGGCGCCATGGCTGCCAGCACTGTCGAGTCTTGACAGCGCGATGCACAGCGATGTGATGATCACCAGGTCGATGGTAAGCGTGACGATGGCCGGGCCCGCCGCCGATGCGCCCAGCAAAGCCACCAGCAAGGGCACGCCCATGAAACCGGTGTTGGGAAAGACGGCCACCAGCGCGCCAAAGGATCCGTCGTTCCAACGGATGCGCCGGTTCAGGCTAAAAGCCAGAGAAAAGGCCAACAGCATCAAGGCGCAGCCCAAATAGGTCAGGAACAATGGTGCGTCAAGCAGCTTGTCCAGCGGGGTGCTGGCGCCGAAACGAAATAACATGCAGGGCAAGGCGAAATACAACACGAATGTGTTGAGGCCGGGGATGGCCTCGATGGGCAACATGCGGCGCACGGCGGCGGCGTAACCCGCCAACACCAAGGCAAAAAAGGGAAAGGTGACTGACAGGACTTCCAGCATGTCGACATTTTGCCTGCTGGCTCGTGTTTTTTTCATGATTTGGGTCTTGAGGGAGACTATGATCGCCCCCTTTGTCTGAGATTCCCATTGCGCATGTCTTCCGGTTTGAATTTGGCCCAACACGAGGCGGTGAACCACCTGCACGGGCCCTGCCTGGTGTTGGCCGGTGCCGGATCGGGTAAGACGCGCTTGATCACGCACAAGATCGGTCGGCTGATTCAAACCGGACTGGAGCCCGAGCGCATCGCCGCCATCACTTTCACCAACAAGGCCGCCGCCGAAATGCGCGAACGCGCCAAAGGTTTGGTGGGCCGTGATGCACAAAAGGTATTGATCTGCACCTTCCACGCCTTGGGCGTGCGCATGCTTCGCCAAGACGGCATGGCTCTGGGCCTGAAGGCGCAGTTCAGCATCTTGGATACCGACGATGTGACGGGCTTGCTCAAAGACGCCGGAGGCACTACCGATGCGGCCACCGCACGTCAGTGGCAGTGGACGATATCGAAATGGAAGAACATGGGTCTGAATGCCGAAGCGGCGGCGACCCAAGCTCAAAACGATGAAGAGGCGGTGTTGGCACGCATCATGGCTCGCTATGAAGAGCGCCTGAGCGCATACCAGAGCGTAGACTTTGATGACCTGATCAGTTTGCCGCTGAAGCTGTTGCGCGAGCACGCCGAGGTGCGCGAGCGCTGGCAGACACAGATGGGCCATGTGCTGGTCGACGAATACCAGGACACCAATGCCACTCAGTACGAGTTGCTGAAACTGCTGGTCAATCAAGCGGGCCGGGTCGACGCTCGACTGACTGCCGTAGGCGATGACGACCAGTCGATTTATGGCTGGCGCGGCGCCACACTGGACAACTTGCGTCGGCTGCCAGAAGATTTTCCTCAGCTCAAGGTGGTCAAATTGGAGCAGAACTACCGTTCGACCAGCGCCATCTTGCGGGCCGCCAACAACCTGATTCAACCCAACCCCAAGCTGTTCCCCAAAACCCTGTTCACGGAGCTGGGAGAAGGAGAGCCAGTGCGCGTGATCGATTGCGACCATGAAGATCACGAAGCAGAACGCATGGTCGCACGCATCCAGTCGCTGCGGGCCGGGCAAGGCATGAGCGGTGCTGTGGAGTGGAAGGACTTTGCGGTGCTCTACCGCGCCAACCATCAGGCGCGGGTGCTGGAACAAGCGCTGCGCAAAGCCAGCATCCCTTACAAAGTGTCGGGTGGACAAAGTTTTTTTGATCGCGCCGAAATCCGCGATCTGTGCGCCTGGCTGCGCTTGATTGCCAACAACGACGACGACCCCGCATTCGTTCGCGCGGCAACGACGCCCAAGCGCGGCATCGGTCATCAGACGCTGCAAAGTCTGGGGACTTTCGCCAACCAATACAAGCTGAGCTTGTTTGGCGCGCTGTTCAGCCACAGCTTGCCCAGCGTACTGAAGTCACGCGCCCTGAGCAGCCTGCAAGAATTTGGGCGACTGGTCAACGATTTGGAATTCAGGGCTCGCCACACCGAAGGACACGAGGACGCCGCGCGCTTTTTGAACGATTGGCTCACCGACATCGCTTACGAGACGCATCTGCGTGAGCAGGAAGAAAGCGCCAAGTTGGCCGATGCGCGTTGGATCAATGTGCAAGATTTCATCGCATGGATGGCCAAGCGTTGCGGCGGGCAGCTCGAGGACGTGGCGGGCGCGCAAATCGCCACCCGCAAACAGACGCTGCTAGAGGTCATACAGACCGTGTCGCTGCTGTCGACCTTGAGCGAGCGCGAAGTCGATCAAAACGTGGTGACCTTGTCGACCTTGCATGCTGCCAAGGGTCTGGAGTGGCCGCACGTGATGATGGCGGGCGTGGTCGACGGGGTGTTGCCCTTTCACAAAGAGGCCAAGCGCAGCGCCGGCGCCGATGAAGCCGAAGCCGACGAGACCGAAGCCTTCACGGGCCGTTTGGAAGAGGAGCGGCGACTGATGTACGTGGGCATCACCCGGGCGCAACGCACGTTGGTGGTGAGCTACCCGCGTAAGCGCAAACGCGGGCGCGAAATGGTCAGCACCATGCCCAGCCGTTTCATTGCCGAAATGCAACTGGACGCCGCGACGGTGAAAGAGGATCCTCGAGAAAAATTAAAGACCTTGCGCGCGGAATTCGCACGCAAGGCCGAATTGGCCAAAGCCGAACAAGCGCGCGCCGAGCGCTGAAGCCCGACTCAGGCGCCGGGTGGTGGCGCCATTCGGGAGCGCCAGATTTGTGAGGCCACGCCAATCAACACACCACCAAAACCCACCACGTCGGCCAGAGTGCCAGGGTAAACCAAGGCGAATCCGGCCACGATGAAGATGACGCGCTCGAAGAGGGTGGTCTTGACCCAGGCCCAACCCTGGAAACCCACCGCCAAGGCCGCGATGCCCACGGCCGCGGTGGCCGTGACGGTGGCGATGGACCAAGGGTCTGCAAGCGCCAGGCCTTTGGTCGAACCCATCAGCAATAGACCCTGACCGCTGGGATCGAGCACGAACATAAAGGGCACCAGGAACGCCGGCAAGGTGTACTTCCAGCACTGCAAGGTGGTCTTGTAGGGGTCGCCACCGGTGATGGCCGCCGCCGCAAAGGGCGACAAGGCCGTAGGCGGTGAAACTTCAGAGAGCACGGCATAGTAGAAGATGAACATGTGGGCTGCATATTCGGGCACACCCAATTTGGTCAGGGCCGGTGCGGCAATGACCGCGCAGATGATGTAGGACGCAGTGACTGGCACGGCCAGACCGACAATCCACACCACCAGGGCAGTGTAGAGGGCGGTCAGAAAGAGCGAGCCGTCGGCATAGTCGATCACAATACCGCTGAACTTCAGGCCCAGGCCTGTCAGCGTGACCACGCCGACGATGATGCCTGCGCCAGCACAGGTGGCACCAACGTTCAACACGCCAATCGAGCCGTTTTCCATGGCCTTCATGAAACCAGAATTCCAAAAGCGGTCTAACCAAGGCGTACCGTCGCTGCGCCCGAACAGGCTGTAGGGCAGCAAGGCGGTGTCAGAGCGCAGCAAACTGGTCAAACCCGAGACGATGGTGGACCAAAACACCGACATGACCGGTGAAAATCCCATCATCATGAAGACCACGATAGAAACCAGCGAAAGGAAGTGGAACCAAAACTTACGGGTCAGGTTCCACAGGGTATCGACGGCGTCAAAGCTGCCTCGGCTCATGGCGTATTTGCGGGCATCGATCTCGACCATCAAAAACAAGGCCAAATAAAACAAGCCGGTCGGGATGATGGCCATCAACAGCACATCGAGGTAAGAGATCTTGAGAAACTCGGCGATCAGGAAAGCTGCCGCGCCCAACACGGGGGGAGAAATGATGGCCCCCAATCCGCCCGCAGACAACAAACCGCCGGCGGCATTGCGCTCATAGCCGACTTTGGCCAGCATGGGGTAAGCCACGGCGCCCAAGGTGACGGTGGTCGCGACGCCCGAACCCGAGGGGCCACCCAACAGGAAAGAAGCCAACACCACGGTGCGGCCGGCCCCGGTGGGCTTACCACCCATGGCGGCAAAGGAGAAGTCGATGTAGAACTTGCCGGCGCCTGAGTACTGCAGGAAAGCACCAAAAATGGTGAACAAGATGATCAGAGAAGAAGACACATCGACCGCAGTGCCGTAGATGCCCTCCAGGGTCATGTACAGCACGCCCACCAAGCGGCCCACTTCGTACCCTTTGTGGGTCCATGGCGCAGGCAACATGGGGCCCATGAGTGCATAGGCAATGAATGCCAAGGTCACCACCGGCATGACCCAGCCGTTGGTGCGACGCATGGCTTCGAGAATGAGTGCGATGAGCGCGATGCCAAAAAAGATGTCCCAGGCCTCGGGCATGGTGTTGCGGTCGGTGAAATCGTCACCGCCCTGGATCAGATACCAGACCACGGCAATGGACAACAGCACGGCCAACCAATCCCACAGCATGATGCGATGGCGATAACGTGCGGCGACCGGAAACATCATGAAGGTCAACACCAAGACCATGGCCACGTGCAAGGGACGCAGGGTTTGGGTGGGGACGATGGAGTAAGCGGTATAGAGGTGGAACACCGACATGCCCACCGCCAACACAGTCACCAAAACGGCGAGCACGCCCCGCAACTTATGCGACGCGCCTTCTTCGGCTTCAATGTACGACTCGGCCTTGGCCAGCGATTCTGCGCTGACCTCATGGCCGGCAGCAACGGCCGGTTGCTGCCGGTTGGAGGGCAAATTCATCAGTTCAGTTTGACGCCTTTTTCAGCGTAGAAGCGGGCAGCACCCGGATGGTAGGGGATCGGGGTGGCGGCCTGTTTTTGGCCATCCAGACGCAGATTGGTCGCCTCTTTGTGGGCGGCAATCAGGTCGTCGCGCTTGTCAAACATGGTCTTGACGATGTTGTAAGCCGTCTTCTCGTCCATGCCCTCGTGCGCCACCAGAATGTTCATGACCGTGGCTTGCTTATTGTCTTGCTCCATGCCTTTGTACATGTCCTTGGCGATGGTGTCTTCGACATACAGGTTGCCGTACTTGCGGTTCATGGCGGCCACGGCATCGGCGTGATCGATCATCTTGATCTTGCCGCCAGGGGTGTTGGCCAAATCGGTGACTGCGGCGGTGGGCAAGCCACCGACCCAGAAGAAGGCATCGATCTTGCCGTCCTTGATGGCGTTGACCGACTCGGCCACGCCCAGACGCTCACGCTTCATGTCTTTGTCTTTGTCCAGACCCGAGGCCTCGATCAGGCGAAAAGCCATCACTTCGGTGGCGCTGCCGGGCGAACCAGTAGAGACGCGCTTGCCTTTGAGGTCAGAGAATTTGGTCACGCCACGCCCTTCAACGCTGACCACATGCATGCGGTTGGGGTAGAGCACGGCCAAGGTGCGCAAGGGCACTTTACCGCTTTTGAACTTGTCCTCACCCTTGTAGGCGTCTTGCGCCGCATCGGCCATGGTGAATGCGATGTAAGGCTTGCCCGAGCCAACCAATTTGAGGTTGTCGACCGAACCGCCGGTCACTTCGGCTGTGGCGGCCACGCCGGCCAAATTCTTGGACAACACAGACGCCAAACCGCCCCCGTAAGGGTAGTACACCCCGCCAGTGCCGCCAGTGGCGATGGAGAGGTTTTGGGCCCAAACTGCGCCCGAGAGCATGGCCAGGCCGACGACCCAAGCGAAGAATTTGGAAGTTTTCATGGTGTGGTTCTCCTCACATTTGATATTGCGAAACTGTACTCTGGCCGAACCCACTGGCCCATTGCGGTTTTCCACATGGGGAGACCCCTGTGGGACAGGCTCGGTTCAGGTCAGCAATTTTGCCTGCAAGCCCTGGCTTTGCGCACAGGGCGCGCAATAACCATACAAAGTCAAATCATGGTCTTGGACCACGAATCCCGGTGGAGCCAGATGCACCAACTCACCTGGACATTCATGAACGTCAAACACCGATTGACAAGAGCGGCATTGAAAATGGTGATGGTGGTGCGCATGGGTGCGCTCAAAACGGGTCGATTCACCGGGCAAATTCACCGGGCGGGCCAGGCCGTCTTCGACCAAAGACTTGAGGTTGCGGTACACCGTGGCCAAGCTGACGCCAGGTGCTGCCAACTTGGCCCGGTCGAGTACTTCTTGCGGCAGCAAGGGGCGTGCGGCAGACTCTAGGGCGTCGCGGATGGCCGTGCGTTGGCGGGTGTTGCGTTCCATACCCCATAGATTAACTCGATTTAAATTTTTATTATTGATATTGCATTATCATTACGATCTTTCAACAGACGTTCTTTTCTTATGATCAAGGTCACCTGGTTGGGTGTGTTGGGCGCCCTGTGTTGCGGCCTGAGCTGTGCGCAATCCGTCGCCACAGGTTGGCAAGCCGGCTTGGTGCTGGACACCGCCGTCACCTCGGCCAAGCCTGAATTGGCGAGCAGGGACAAGGGAGCCGGTCTGGGTCACAGCGATTTGCTCTTGCGTGGCCCGGTGGGCGAATGGTTCAGCGCCGAAATCATTGGGGCCTTTCATACTGTCGACCAACGCTTGGAAACCCATTGGGAAAACGCTTGGGTGCAAACGCGCAAGCTGCCCGCCGGCTGGCAGGTGCGGGCAGGTCGATTTGCCCCTCAGGTGGGCTATTGGAATGAAATTCACCCCCATGCCGACGATTTTGCCGAGCGGGGTTTGCTGCAGCGCGCTTTTTTTGGCGGCCACTGGGTCGATGACGGGCTGAGGGTAAATTGGACGGCACCGACCCCGTTTTATTTGCGCTTGGGCGCCGAGTGGCTGGGGGGGCGAAAGTTGGTGCCCGAGTCAGTACAAGGTGGACGCGTGAGCACCTACGGCCTGAAGGTGGGCAACGATTGGGGCCCCGAGCACAGCTGGCAATGGGGCTTGACTTATGTGAAAAACGGCCGCGAAGCCCTGCCCGAAGAACATGAGGAAGGACAAGGGGCAACCCATGCGCACGCCCATGGCGCCAAGTTCTCGGCGAAAGAGATGTGGGTCAGCGACTTGGTGTGGAAATGGGCGCCGGGCGGTAATCCGCAACAGCGACAGCTGCGGGTCGTTTGGGAATGGGCGCAAGAGCACCGGGCACTGCCTTCGATGGGGGTGCGCTCGGGACACTCGGCGCAGAGCCTGGGTTTGGTTTGGCGCTTTGACCGCGATTGGGAAACCGGGGTCCGCTTGGACCATTTGAATGTGCACGCCGTGGCACTGCACGAGAGCACGGCAGAGTCCACGCCGGGGCGTTTGCGCGAGAACAGCCTGATGCTGGCCTACAAGCCCAGCCACCGCCAGACTTGGCGCCTGCAAGTGGCGCGCCAGACGGCGCAGAACCTGGGCGCCGAGGCGGTGTTCGCCCGCCCAGCAGGGCAAAGCCTGGTCTTGCAATACATTTTGGGTTTTGGAGCCCACGGTGCACACAGTTATTAAGAGTCTTCTGGCCTTCGTCTTGGCGCTGCATGGCGCCGGCGCGCAAGCGCAGGTGTTGTTCGCCTGCGAGCCTGAGTGGGCAGCGCTGGCGCGCGTGCTGCTGCCTGAGGCACAAATTCATGTCGCGACCAGCCACACGCAAGACCCGCATCACATCGAAGCCAGACCGGCATTGATCGCCCAGTTGCGCGCGGCGGACATGGCCTTGTGCAGCGGCGCAGGTTTAGAGGACGGCTGGCTACCGGTGCTGCAACAGCGCTCGGGTAACCCCAAGGTGCAAGTCGGTCAGCCGGGTCTGTTTTGGGCCACTGAAGGGCAAAGTTTGATCGGCGCAGGTGCGTCCGCCGGCAACCCTTTCACCGGCGATGTGCATCCGCAAGGCAATCCGCACATCCATGCTCACCCGCAACGGCTGTTGGCCGTCGCTCAAACCTTGGCCCGGCGCATGGGTCAGTTGTGGCCCGAACAAGCGCTGGTGATCGAGGAGCGACAACGAGGTTTTGAGACCCGTTGGCAGGCTCACTTGAAACGCTGGCAATCGCTCTCGGGGGCCCTGCGTGACCAGGCGGTGGTGGCCCAGCACACGCACTTCACCTACCTGTGGGAGTGGCTGGGCATCAAACAAGTGGCCGACTTAGAGCCCAAGCCAGGGCTATCGCCTTCCCCGGCACATTTGCAACAACTGTTGCGCGGTTTGGATCAATTCCACCCTAAGCCCTTGGGCTTGGCCGTGGCCATGCACCAAGACCCCAGAGCCGCGCGCTGGGTGCTGCAGCAGCGCCCCGCACTGAAACTGTGGGTGTGGCCTGCCACAGTCAGCCAAACCGATGAAGCGGGTTTGGTGCAATGGTTTGACCTGCTGTTGAGGGATTTGAACGAGGGGCGAACATGATCGACTTGGCCTGGCCCCATGCTTGGTTCATTTGGCCCACGCTGGCGCTGGCAGCGGGTCTCTGGGCGTTGGCGCCATTAGGTCAACAGGTTTTGCAGCGACAGGTGGTGTTCATCGATCTGGCTGTGGCACAAGCCTGCGCGGCGGCGGCTTTGTGGTCGGGTGCATGGCTCCATTGGCATGAACCTTGGCAGACCCAAGCCGTGGCGGCTTTGGGCGCGGTCGCCTGTGGCGCCCTGGTGGCCCTGCTCAACCGCCGCTGGCCAATGCAACGTGAAGCGCTGATCGGCATTTTGTATGTCTGTGGTGCGGCGCTGGCACTGTTGGGCGCTCGACTTGACCCACATGGCCAAGAACAGTTCATGGTGTTGATCGCTGCCGATGTGCTGTGGGTGCAGCCGGCGCAAGTTCTGGTGCTGGCCGCATGCGCGATGGTGCTGGTCTGGTTGACGCGAGGGCCGCGATCCCGACTGGCGGACGACCGCTGGTTTTATCCCGTGTTTGCTCTGGTCGCCAGCGTAGCGGTGCCGGCCCTCGGGTTGATGCTGGTGTTCGCCAGCTTGATGACCCCGGCCCTGTGGCTGGCACGCGGTGTGGGGGTCGCTCGCACTTATGCCCTGAGCGCGATCGCTCTGGGGCTGGGTTTGGCAGTGTCGTGGTGGCTGGACGCCCCTAGCGGACCTTGTTGCGCTTTGGCTTTGGGTTTGGCTGGGCTGTGCAGCGCTTGGGGGCGATCCGAGTCGGAGTCCAGCTAAAAAAATAATTTTCCAAATGGCTTTCGTTCTCAAATGATAATTGGTATCATTTGCATTCAGAACATCCATCTCAAGCCATGAAACATCTCGCTAAACTCACCTTGATGGCCGCACTGGCAGCCACCCAACTGGGCGCCTGGGCCCAAGATAAAGTGCTGAGCTTGTATTCGGCACGCCATTACCCGACCGACGAAGCCCTTTACAGCGACTTCACCAAAGCCACGGGCATCCGCATCCAGCGGGTGGACGCCGATGATGCCGGCATCTTGGCGCGCTTGAAAGCCGAGGGCGAGGCCTCGCCCGCCGATGTGATTTTGCTGGTCGACGCCGCCCGCTTGTGGCGCGCCGAAGTCGATGGCCTGTTCCTGCCGATCAAGTCCAAGGCATTGGAAGAAGCCATTCCGGCCCATTTGCGTGCCAAGCCCTCCGATAACGGTGGGAGCGCCTGGTTTGGTTTGTCCACCCGGGCGCGAGTGGTGGTTTACGACAAGCTGAAGTTCAATAAAGCTGACCTGGACACTTATGAAAAATTGGCCAGCCCTGCGCTTAAAGACCAACTGTGCATCCGCTCGGGTTCGCACCCCTACAACCTGAGTCTGTTTGGGTCGATGACCGAACACTTGGGCCCGGCGGCGACCGAAACCTGGCTGAAGGGTTTGGTGGCGAACATGGCACGCACGCCCAAAGGTGGGGACACCGATCAGATCAAGGCCGTGGCGGCCGGCGAATGCGGCGTAGCGGTCACCAACACATACTATTTGGCGCGTTTGATGCGCTCCAATCATCCAGCAGATAAAGCGGTCACGGAAAAGCTGGGGGTGGTGTTCCCCAACCAATCGAGCTGGGGCACGCACGTGAACATCGCCGGAGGCGCAGTCGCGCAACACGCCAAGCATGTGGACCACGCGGTGCGTTTTCTGGAATACCTGGCCAGCCCGGCTGCGCAAAACCACTTTGCCAATGGCAACAACGAGTGGCCGGCCGCCAAAGGCGTGACCCTGGACAACCCGGCGCTCAAAGCCATGACCGGAGGCAACTTCAAGAGCGAATTGGTTCCGATCAGCGCCGTGGGTATGAACCAGATCAAAGTGCAGCAAATGCTCGATCGCGTGGGCTTCAAATAAAACCCACTCAGAGCTTCCTTTCACCATCGCAGCGCCCCTACCGCTGCACTCACCGCCCAGCCAGCCATGGGCCTCATGTCCCGTCATGCAGGCACTCGCCAGCCACGCCCTGTGCGCTTTGCGCGCCAAACATTGGACTGCCCATGGCGTCAAAAAACAAAACTCAAAGCCCAAGTCCGGCCATGCCCCTGGCCGCTCTGATGCTGGCCGGCTGTGTGGCGCCTTTGCCGCTGATGGCGCAAAGCACCACAGAGAGTGAAAAAAGTCTGTCGACCGTGTTGGTCCGCGAATCGGCCGACACATCACCCGCATCGAAGGATCGCTTGTTGTCGACCACGACCGGCATCGCCAAAGGACAACAGGCCTTGCGCGACTTTCCACAAACCGTGACGGTGTTGACTGAAAAGCTGATGGTGGACCGCAATATGGACGATTTGAGGCAGGTGCTTAAAACCGTCTCAGGTGTGACATTTTTGGCCGGGTAAACCGGTGAAGAAGATGTGCGTTTGCGCGGTTTTTCACTGGCTCAGTCAGGCGACTTGTATGTGGACGGACTGCGCGATGTCCTTTTGACCGAACGCGACACTTTCAATATGGATCGGGTGGAAGTGCTCAAAGGATCGGCATCGATGCTGTTTGGCAAAGGGTCGACCGGTGGCGTGGTCAACCAAGTGAGCAAGCAGCCGTTTTTGATGGAGCAAAACGAAACCAGCCTGACGCTGGGCAATGGCAACGCCCGCCGACTGACCGGCGACTTCAACCGGCCGGTGGGGGAATCGGCCGCCTGGCGCCTGAATTTGATGACGCACCAAGCCGATCTGTGGGGCGCCGGGGTGGACAAGCAAGGCGTGGCGCTGGCATACCGCCGTGGTATCGGTGAACGAGATGAGGTCCAAATCAGTGGATACCACCTTCAAACCGATGGACGACCGCTGTACAGCCATCCCCAATTGACCGCCGGGGGGGGGTGATCACGCCGGTGCTCGATGCCCGCAACTATTACGGCATGGCCAGCGACTACTTGCGCACCGACACCAGCCATTTGACGATGAGTCACATCCACCGGTTCGATGGACAAAGCCGGATCCAAACCACGCTTCGACAAGGGCACTACGAGCGTGATCTGCTGGGCAGCGCCAATCGATTCGTCAGCGGCACCACCCTTGAGAACGCGGCATGGGCCGCCATCAACCGCTCGCCCAAGGGGCGTCGCGGCGCCAGCGACATCACTCAAGTGCAGTCGGACTACCAAGGCCAACACCAGGCCTGGGGCCACGAGCATCTGTGGCTGGCCGGGGTAGAGGTATATGCCGAAAACGCTGTACGCAACAACAGCACGGCATTGGGACTCGTGAACAGTCCCACCCTGGCCTCGACCCCAAACGATGGCGCGTCATCAACGGGTACTCGCGATCCACTGACTCAGGCGATGGGGCATTTTCAAACCCGATCCATAGGCTGGTACGCACAAGACACTGTAAGGCTGACATCCACCGTGCAACTGGTGGGCGGCTTGCGGTGGGACCAATTCAAAGCAGATTATCTGAATTTGAGCCAGCAGCCTTTCCAGATGAAAGACTACTTGCTCAGCCCCAGGCTCGGTGCTCTCTGGAAGCCCGATGGTCGCTCGACTTATTACACCTCTTGGGGAGAGTCATACAACACGCAAGGGGATACGTACCAATGGACTCCATCCAGTGCTTCGGGCGCTCTGTCGGGCAATAACCTGAAGTGGCTCAACACGCCCCCCGAAAAAAGTCGAAATCTTGAGGTGGGCAGCAAGTTCAGCTTGCTTGAAGACCAAGCCTTGCTAGGACTGGCTTGGTTCCACTCTGAAAAATTCAACGAACGCAATCTGGATGAACCTACTGCGAGCAATTATCTGCTGTCGGGCAAGCGCCATGCCGCAGGGCTGGAGTTCAACTTCGCAGGTCGAATCACGCCGCGTTGGGAGATGTTGTACAACCACAATTGGATTCCCGATGCCCAAGTCGTCGCAATACCGCGTTCACGTGGCGGCGATGGCCATGTGTGGCTGCCGCCCTTCTGAGTTTGAAGGCGGCGGCGTGACCGTGGAAAAGGTGGACGCGGACACGTACCGCTTCCACATTGCGGGCAAAAAGACAGGCACACGGGAAAAAAACGGCAAAACCTTCACCACGGGCCAAACCCTGCGCACCATCACGGTTCTTGGTGCTCATGCGGCGTTGGCTTCTCTTTCGTTCATAGGCTTCATTGAACTGTAAGGCCAAAACGCGGGCAATTTCGGGGGACTTGGTGCGCAGGCTGTGCGTGGCCTCGCGGCGCTTGCCTGCCTCGTCTGTCCAGACAACGCGTAAACAGTAAACGCCCAAGCGGTTGACCTTGAGGCGGGGAACTCGAATCATGTGGGACACCTAAGTGGTTCACCATCGAGTTCTCCAGAAAGCAAAAAGTCCTTGACGAATCAAGGACTTATGCATTTTTTGGTGCGGCTGGCGGGGATCGAACCCACGACCCTTGGCTTCGGAGGCCAATACTCTATCCACTGAGCTACAGCCGCGCATGTGGCTATTGTAGGGCCGGTGGGGTGGATATAATGCGAGGCTATCCATTTTGCTGTACCCACCGAGGATTTCATGAGCGAGCATCACGAAGAAGCCCATACTGGCCCGATCAAGACCCCCCGTCAACTTCTTTGGGCGGTCCTATACTCATTTGTGTTGCCCGTATTCATCATCATTGGTTTGGTGTATTACGTGACCAGCGCCAGCAAGCCCGCAGCCGGCTCATCCAACGCTCCCGAGGCGGTGGCCGCCCGTATTCAAAAGGTGGGCACGGTGGAGATTCGCGATGCCAACCGCGAACTGAAATCGGGTGAGGATGTGTTCAAAGCCCAGTGCAGCGCCTGCCACAGCAGCGGCGCAGCCGGTGCCCCAAAGGTGGGAGACAAGGGCGCTTGGGCGGCCCGCATCAAGGAGGGTTACGACCATCTTTTGCATTCGGCCCTGAAGGGCAAAGGCGCCATGGGTGCTCAGGGCGGCGGCGACTTTGAAGACCTGGAAATCGGGCGTGCCGTGGTTTATATGGTCAACGCCTCGGGTGGCAATTATGCCGAGCCGAAAAAGCCCGAAGCAGCCAAGTGATCAAGCTGTCCCTAGCGCGGGGTGTCTAACGAAACGATAGCGCCGGGGCAACTCGGCGTTTTTCATTTCTGCGGGGATCAGGCCCCGCTGATCCAGCCAATCGAGCGCAGGCATCATGTCTTGGGTGTGGACTCGAGCCACCTGCGAGGTGTCCGCCAAGTACAAAAGACCAGCCTCGTCCACCCAGGCCCGATCGGGCGCCCATGTCTGACCGGTGTGGGTATACACGCACAGGTCAGGGCCGATGCGGGCAATCAGAGGGGTGTCCTCCAAATCGACGAACACCCGCTGCGGACCGTTCTGAAAAAACCACCGGCCTTGCTCGTCGGGCGCGTAATTGCGGGCGATGAAAGCGATCAGTTTGTCGTGCTGCAAGCGCGAACCTTTGGCCTGCGGGAAAGGACCGGCCGCCTGGGTCGCGTCATCGCGCATGTACCAGTCGCCCCGGGCATCCAGACCCAACCAGCCATAGCAATGCGGCACATTGGGCCATTTGGCCATGGCCTGGCGCACAATGTCGTCCAACGAGTCCCCTTGATTAGGCACCGCAGGGGCACCCTGATGGGTGCATTTTAGGGGCTCGCGTTCAGTACCACCGAAACCTCAGAGAATGCCCGTGCTTTGGCACCTGAGCGCAGTCCTGTTTCAGTGGGTGAGTTTCAGCACAGCGATCTGGGTCAATGCATCGAAGATCAAGAGGCTGCTTCGCATCCTCATGGAAATCAATTTTTGTATTCATTTATTAATGGTTCGTTTGTTCAGATAACCAGTGCGCAGCCAAAGGAACCGCCATGCTGGTTCCAGTGGCTCGAACCCAGCGATGGCCGTTTGCACTCAGAGTGAGTGCGCCCCTCCTGAGCGCTGATTCGTCCACCCTGATGGCCAGAGATTGCAAACCCTGATGACCCAAGGATTGGGGCCAACGACCGCTGAAATGACTCAAATGCTCTTTTTTCGCATCCAATTCGGCTTCATGGCCCAAGCCCGGCCGCAAACATTGTGCGGCCCATGCATTGGGAACCCAGGGCACCAGACCGCTGACCGTGTAAGCAGGGTACTGATGCGCGTGCCCCTGATGCGGTGTTTGCAACCACGCCTGCCTATAGAGATGTGCACCAGGATCTGCCATGAGGCTGAGGTGGACATCCAAGACACAGGCTTGAGTGGTTTCAAACTGGATGCGCCATGCTCCTGGTTGAGCAAGGTTTTCTTTGCTGGCATCCCAAACTGCAGTTGGAGGGAGTCTGAGGACTGTTTGGATGCGCCCTGACACCGAATGCGTGCGGGAAGCCATGACAGGCTCAGATTGGACCGTCTTGGTCGCTTGTCCAGGCGCATCCATTTGAATTCGGACTGGCCCCGCGGATGCGTCATGCCAGCACTCGAGCAAAGATGACCGCAGGTTTTCTGGAGGGAGATGCCATTCCCACTCCACGGTCTGCCCTGCAGGAATTTCAAAGCGCAGGTTTTGTCGATCTGAGTGACTGTTGCCTGCCGCCATGATCCAGCGCAAACGCACTCCGAGCGCATCGGCATGGGCATTGAGTGATCTGGCACATCGCGAGACAAAGCTGTTGGGATGTCGATCCCCGTCGGTACTGACGACACTCAGCAAGATATTGAGGGTACTGCCTGGGGAGCAATCCTGTAGCGCCCAGCCCACAGCGTCGACCACGTCAGGCCACAAGGCACCCAAAGGCATGCTGCCCATCAATTGATCGGGTAAAGCGTAAAGTAAAAGCGGGTCACTTTTTGTGGCCGATTTCGCCCGTGCTTGAGACAGCCACAAACCCAGGACCTGAGCGCCGTGACTGATGGATGGTTGATGTAGGTTTGTGTCAAAGAAACCCCCACTGTCACGCCGAAGATACGACACGCCCTCTTGATCCAAAAAGGCCCAGGGAAATCCATGGTCAATCATCAACCAACGCATGGCTGGAGAACCTTGTCGACGACTGTTGCGGCTGGCAGGTGCGGGGTCAATAGGCGCTTGCGATTGGGGATATTTTGCTCTCTCCGGATGAAGTCTGATGTGATCTGACCAAGGCGCTCCCCAAAGGTGATCGGTCCAGTCCAGCCAAGCTTGCTTTTGCTGCCATTTGTGTAACACTTCGTGGGAGCACCACAAGGTGGTCCAAGTGTGCCCCACGTCATGGAAAAGGGTTTGTATGCGAGCGCCATCGCCCAATAGCCGCTCCAGGTCCGGGGCCGACGCCCTGGGTAACTGCAAGCACAAGCGCATGCCCTCTGGCCAAACCCAAGGATCATGGTCTTGAAAATTCTGTCTCCAGGCCAATTGCCAAAAGGGGTCGGCCGATTTGATCTGAGTGGCGTCGGTCGAAGTTGCTGCACTGCAATGTCTTGAGAGCTGAAAGGGCACTGCACCCAAGACAGCCCCGACTTGAATGAATTGACGCCGCGTCAAAGGCCAAGAATTCATCTCTGTGACCCCCACTCGGCTTGGGCCATTCGCCATAACAGGCTCCACACCGGAAACCGGTTTGGTGCAGGCAGCCAAATCGTTTGTCCTTCTTTAAATATGCTCATCTCGGGGTCTCGGGTGGTCATTTGTGCCCAAGGGCCGGCTTGTCGATAAATCGATTCACTGAAACGCCAAAGCGCAAGTCCTTGTGGTTGGCTGTCTGCGCAAGCACCAGCAAACCGAGCCAACGCTTTACCCAATAGTCGTCCGGAAACCAAGTCAACGGGGAAATGCACGCCCGCCACAATGCGGTTGACAGCGATGCGGTATGCCTGTCGATCGAGTTGCTGCGCCAAAATGTCGTTGGCTTCGAGTTGAAGCAAGGATTTGAGTATTTCTGCCGTCGCAAAAGCCTGTGTGGCATGTCCCATGGGAAATGACCCATGTCCAGGCGTCGTGATCAGGGGCTGCACTTGGGGCGAGAGGTCTTGTGGACGCCAGACCCCCAAGACCTGCTTGAACCGCATCTCGATACTGACGCACAGCCAAATCATCGCTTGAGCCACTTCCATCGTACGCGGCTTGAGGTCGGAGCGCAAAGGAAGGATGCTGCCCCATTGAGCCCATTGGTGATCGATTTGCGACAGGATCTCATCCGCACGCTCGGCTCTTAAGTCGGCCATGCCGATCACGTCCACCAATTCGGATTGAAATAAACCAAGCGATGGGCGCTCGATGGTGATGATCTTTTCCCCGGTGCGTGTGGTAATGGCGCAATGGGCATGGCCTTGAGCACCCGAGTGGCCCTCCCACTGCAAGGCGAATTGCAAATCTTGCGCCGCCATGTATTGCCGAACCCAAGGTTGTAACTGCATGATGTGATGTTTTGGCTCAGGCATTTGCGTCCGTCTGAGGCTGGGGTCGAAACGCCCCACGATGCCGTCGCGATTGAGCAAATTGGCGCGCATGTTCAAGCCATGCGTGTGCTCATCGAGCAATGTCACCGGCAATAAGGCGAGACCACCCCCTGCACCACCCCCTGCACCACCCCCTGCACCACCCCCTGCACCACCTGCCAGCATCCGACCAACCCATGTGTTCATAGCGATCCCCCATAAATTGAACACAAAAAGGTTAATACAGATCAGAATTTACAGGTTGTGACGCATGACCGTTCGCGTGCACACCTCATTTCAAAAAATCAGTTAAATTAAGAACTTATCCGTAAATAGTATAATCCCCTTCCGAGCCGCCTGTGACGCGGCGCG
>JASGCM010000016.1:0-44627 GCA_030054175.1 Alphaproteobacteria bacterium
CGCATTCTGCAGGCCTTCAACGAGAAGACCCCCGACTGGTTGTCGTTCTTCATGTTCACCTATTTCACCGACCGCGACGGCAAGTTCCAGTTGTGCGCCTTGGCCGAGTCGGCCTTTGATCCGCTGGCCCGCACGACCAAGTTCATGCTGACCGAAGAGGCTCACCACATGTTCGTGGGCGAGTCGGGCGTGAGTCGCGTGATCCAACGCACCGTGGATATGATGAACCAGCTCAAAACCGATGACGTGGGCAAGCTGCGCGCGGCCGGCGTGATCGACCTGCCCACCATTCAGCGTTACCTCAACTTCCACTTCAGTGTCACCATTGACCTGTTCGGTGCCGACCAATCGTCCAACGCGGCCACCTTCTACAGCTCGGGCCTGAAGGGCCGCTATGAAGAGGGCAAGCGCAACGACGACCACACCCTCAAGGGCCACACCTACAAGGTGTTGGAAGTGGTGGGCGGACAGCTGCGCGAGAAAGAAGTGCCGATGCTCAACGCCTTGAACGAGGTGCTGCGTGACGACTACATCACCGACTCCAAGGGTGGCGTGGAGCGTTGGAACCGTGTGATCGAGAAGGCGGGCATTCCCTTGCGCCTGAGCGTGCCGAACAAAGCCTTCCACCGCAACATTGGCGCCCTGGCCGGTGCCAAGGTTAGCCCCGAAGGGCGCGTGATCACTGATGCCGAGTGGAACGCCAAGGTCGACGAGTGGCTGCCCACCGGAGAGGACCGTGCTTATGTGGCCAGCCTGATGGGCCATGTCGTCGAGCCGGGCAAGTTCGCCAACTGGATCGCACCCCCGGTCATGGGCATCAACCGCCAGCCAGTTGACTTCGAATACATCCGTTTCAACTGATTTTCTCAAGCCTGACAGAACTGTCGCCCCGCGCGGGGCGACAGTCTCTCTTGCCTGAAACATAAAAATATTTGGAGACCATCGATGGAAGCGCAAACCTCTCTGATCAAACAACATTTGATCGATCCAGAAATTTGCATCCGTTGCAACACCTGTGAAACGATTTGTCCTGTCGGCGCCATCACGCACGACTCGATGAATTATGTCGTCAAGGCCGATATGTGCAATTCGTGCATGGATTGCATATCGCCCTGCCCTACAGGTTCCATCGACAACTGGCGATGGGTGCCCAAGACCCAGACGTACAGCATTGAAGAACAGCTGAAGTGGCACGAATTGCCGCAAGAAAAAAGCCTGGAAGAATTGCAGGCAGCCGGGGTTTCGGTGGGGGAGCCCAGCACCGTGTCAACCCCTGCCCGTTTGCCCGCTCTGCCGAACATTCCTACCTTCGCCGAATTGGGCTTCCCCTCAATGACCGGTTCGCAATGGTTAGGTTTATCAGCACCCAAAAATATTCCGGCTCCCATTGCGCAAAAACTCACTGCCCTGATGCCAGAAATTCTTGCCAAACCAGACATTGCCTCTCGCTTGGAGGAGTTACAAACATTGCCACGCAAAACACCCGTTGTAGGCGATGACTTTGTTAAACTGATACGTTCACAGATTGACGGCTGGACAAAGGTCGCCAAGCGAGCGAATGTACAGGTGATGGTTTGAGCGCCTCTGAAAATACACAAATTGATTTTTCTGAATTGACGGCCTTCCAGCGTTACAAGCTGATGGCCAGTCTGATTGTTCCTAGACCGATTGCCCTGGTCACTACCTTGGGGACTAACGGGGTGGTTAATGCCGCCCCATTTTCCATGTTCAATATGTTGGGCGAGGATCAGCCCATCCTGATGATCAGCATCAACAAATTGCAAGATGGTCATTTGAAGGACACTGCTGCCAATATCCTCGCCAACGGCCAGTTTGTTGTCCATATTGCTGATGAAGCCATGGCCGAGCAAATGCACGGTTGTGGACGCACCCTACCCTCTGATGTGAGTGAATTGAGGGAAGTTGGCCTGACCACCACACCCTCTGTTCGAGTCGCACCCCCGCGTATCACCGAAGCACCGGTGGCGTTTGAATGCACCTTGAATGAAAAAATCGAGACCGAAAGTCGATACATTTTTATTGGTCAGGTGCTATGGCTCAGCGCCAGGCATGACTTAGTCGACACCGAGCGTTGGCGTGTGAATCTGCGCGACTTTCACCCTGTCGCCCGTTTCGGTGCAAGCTTTTATATCCGAACCTCTGACTGTTTCGAGATTCAGGATAAAGTGGCTGCGCCCAGCAGCCACGGCGAAAATTCAATCGATCAACTCTGAGTCTGCACCTTGCGTTTCTTCGTTTGGGCTGTGTCCCTAGTCTCGCGTATGTATGGGATCAAAACCCTGATGGGTGCAAAGAAGTTAAAATTTATTTCGCACGCTGGCGGCGATGCGGGGATCGTTTTTCAGCTCAAAATCCAAGCGTGTCATATTTTTTTCAGCCGCTAACGCTCTTTGCTTTTGATTGACATCTCGGTCTGCAACAACCTTCTGATTTGGTGTTTTGTTGAGCTGGGGTTTTTTCCGATTCAACAGCTCGGCCACCTGAGCTTTCAGGTCACGGTCAGTGTCATGCACATTTTGCACAAAGCTGGCGGCACGTTGTGTCATGCTTGTCAGTTTTCCCAAATTCTTGTCGTTCTGCGACTCGGTACCCTGGGTTTTTATGGCGGTCTGAATTTTTTTTGCCAATCCAGTCAGGTTTTCGATGAATTGAGAGGCGACGGATTTGACCTGGCTCCAGAAGCCGTTGCCATGCTCAGCTTTTACGGGCATGGCCTTCAGATCGACACTGGCCACTGAACGTCGCCCATAATCGACCGACTGTGCAGTGGCCTTGTCCTTGCTGTTACCAGCCTGAAGAATTCCACCAGCAAGGTGGGCTTGAGACACCATCGAATTGGAGATAGGAATAGTCACGTTGATCTCTATTGAATGGAAGCAGGATGAAGAGAAAACAGTGGTATAGGTTGATTCAGTTGATCATTTGGTCTGACTGCCTCATCCGACCAAACTGCCTGGCGGGGGGGCATTTTGAGGTGAGCTTGCCGAAGGGTTTGATTCAGAATGACTCTGCGCCGGATTACCCTCCAGTACCATTCGCAAGGCCTCCACCGCATTGACAAAGTCCTCGAGTTGAACGGTAAAGGTATTGAAGTCTAAGGTCGTGCAGTCCCAGCGCTGGACCAACACAACACGGTTGCTGTCGGGCTGCATAGCCACATGTCCACCACCCAGACCTTTGGGCACGAAGTTGTGCTCCAACAATTTGCTCAGGACTTGGACAGTAGGTTGGTCAATCTCGGCGATCAGGCTGACGACATTGAGCCCCTCGTCCGCATCGCCAACAAAGCTCAATACGATGGTCTCGTCAAAAGCCAATGTGCACTGGCCAGACTCATCGAGAACAAGCTCTTGCAGACCAATATGCCGAGCCAAAGCCTTGACTAGTTTTCTTGCAGCTTGCATGCGTTTCTCCATGAATGTGCATGAGATTTGTTTCCTCGTTGAACCATGACGCCAAAGCAGGCTGAAAAACAGACCGAACAACTCACTCGGGCGTCACACTGGATTGCATGATAACCTAATTTTAAAAATAAAATACACTTTTATAAAAAAAATTAACCATATAGTGCCTATTAACATTTACTTTGCACGATGCGCAGCACCCGATCCATCGTGACGCTTGGTTTGCCCCTCTCCATGACGAACACACAGGTCAACGGGCCATTTTGGGTGCCTTTACCCCCGGCTGATGAAGTGACTGTGGACCAGCCTCGGCAAAAATATTCATGTGAACAACCGCCACAAGCCATCGTCACGGGCTGCAATATGTGTCGACGGCACGATGGCAGCCAGTTCAGGCGGGTCAATCACTCGAGCTTGATGCCCCTGGCGGCGATGATGTCACCAAACATTCGGGTTTCGTCGCGAACTCGAATGGCCAGAGCAGCGCTGCCCGAGCCCACCGGGTCCCAGCCGCCAGCCAACATGCGTTGCCTGAGGTCGCTGTCCTTGAATAAGTTGGGCAGGTCGGCAGACAGTCGCTCTTGGGCCGCTTTGCTCAAGCCTGAAGGGGCTACCAGAGCCACCCAGACCTCCAGCGGACTCATACGCACCCCCAATTCGGCCAATGAAGGCACCTCGGGGGCCAAAGGACTGCGGGGACCAGCCAAACCGACAGCCTGTAATTTGCCTGACTTGACATGCGGCATGGCCAGGCCGGGCGGCATCAAGGCCATCTGAATTTGGCCCCCGAGCATGGCTTGGATGATCGCCGGGTTACCGTTGTAGGGCACATGCACGGCACCGAGGCTACCGATGGCCGCCTTGATCACCTCGAGGCCCAGGTGGCCCACCGAGCCCACGCCCACCGAGCCGTAGCTGAATTTGTCGCTGGCTTGGCGAACGGCCCCGACCCATGCGCCTGCGTCAGGCAAGTCGGCTGGAGACACCAACATCAAGGGAGCCGTGGCCAATAAACTGATCGGCAAGAGGTCTTTTGTCGGGTCATAGGTCAGTTTCGGATTGAGCAGCCTGGCGGTAGTGAGGTTGCCATTGATCACCACGCCCAAGGTGTGATCGTCATTGGCTTTGGCCACCCCATCGGCGGCAAGGTTACCCGCCGCACCAGTTTTAACCTCGACCACTACGGGGTGGCCCCAAAGCCTGGACAAGCTTTCGGCCAGGATGCGGGCCGCTGTATCGGGGGTAGAGCCCCCGGGAAAACCGACCAGGATGCGGACGGTTTTTTGCGGCCAAACCGTCTGGGCCTGCAACACAGGGGCGCAAGTGCTGGCCCAAAACCCTATGCCCATCCAGGCCAGCAAGGTGCGACGGAAACACTTCAGATGGTCAAACATGACAAACCTCATCAACTTCCAAGTGTGAATTATGACTGCAGGACAAAATCGATGCCTGTGGTTTGTGGTCATAATGGATGGCCAGCGGAGTACAACCATGGCCAAACTCAGACACATCGCATTGTCGGTGCCCGACCCCTGGGCATCAGCCCGTTTTTATCAAGAAGCCTTTGGACTGGAAGTCGTCGGAGAAGCCCACTCCTCGACCGCCGATGGGGTCTATCTGAGCGATGGCACGGTCAGTCTGACCTTGCTGAAATACAAAACAGATGCTCCCGCTGGACCCGCTGGCAAAAACTTTGTCGGCTTGTGCACCACATGGGCTTTATTTGCGACGATCTGCAGGCACAAAGCCACCAGGTGGAAACGGCGGGAGCACAATTGTTCATGGATGTGCCTGCCCAAGCCACCACCGAGTATTACGAGAAAAAATACCGCGACCCCGACGGCATTATTTTTGACATCACCCACTCGGGCTGGCGCGGCGCCCGGGCCTGAATCAAAAAACCAGCCAGACCGGCTGACCGCGTTGCCAAATCACCAGGGTGAAAGCGGCCACACACAGGCTGGGTCCAAAGGGGAAGTGGGGCTCGGCTTGGGGCTTCAACTTCAGGCGGACGAGGCCATGCAACAAACCCAGCACCGAGGCCAGCAATATCAGTGCGCCCAAGCTCTGCCAACCCATCCAAGCGCCCAAGGCAGCCAGCAGTTTGAAATCGCCCTGCCCCATGCCCTCTTGTCCCCTGATCAGCCGAAAAGTCTGGGCCACGCCCCACAACAACAGATAACCGGCCACCGCCCCCCACAGGGCGCTTTGCAGATCGGTCGGTAACCACCCCAAGGAAGCCACCATCAGGCCTGCCCAGCACAAGGGCAGGGTCAGGTCATCGGGCAAGTATTGGGTGCGGGCATCGATGACCATCAAGGCAATCAGAGTGGCGCCCCAAGCCATCCAGGCCCAGGCCGTAACGCCAGGCCCCCACAGCACCATGGCCAAGCCGAACCACACCGCAGTGAGCAACTCGACCGCCGGGTATTGCCATGAGATGGCCTGCCCACAGTCGCGGCAACGGCCGCGCAACACCATGAAGCCCCACAAGGGGATGTTGTGGTACCAACGAACGGGGGCCTGGCAGTGCGGGCAATGGGAACCGGGGGTGAATAAATTGAGAGAGGGGGACGCATCGGGTTCGGCGCCCGCAGGCGGGGTCCATCCTTGCTCGCGCGCCAGTCCCAAGGATTGCGTCAGCCACTCGCGCTCCAGCATGCGAGGGCATCGTTCTATGAGCACATTCAGGAAGCTTCCAACTGCCAGCCCCAACACGAGTGTGATGGCGAGTTCAAGCATGGGCGTCAGTTCATGGTTAACGACATCTGTCAACGTTGACCGAAACGAACCTGCCCAAAGATGGCGCCCGCTTCACGCGGTGTGCAACGCCAATAAGAGGGCGTGGCTTGCACCTGCCCACTCAAAGCGGCCGCGGCTTCCCAGCCCCAGCGGGGCTTGTAGAGGAATGAGCGCGCCAGCGCGACCAGATCGGCTTCGCCCTGTTCAATCACGGCATTGGCTTGGGCCGGCTCGGTGATCAAGCCCACTGAAATGGTGGGCAGTCCACAGCGCTCGCGCACCAGCTTGGCCAAATGCACCTGATAGCCGGGACCAATGGGGATTTTTTGTTGCGGTGAAACTCCGGCGCTAGAGATGTGCACATAGTCGGCCCCGGCCAGTTTGAGCCGCACCGCCATGTCTGCGGTCTCTTCCGGGACCCAACCACCATCAACCCAGTCGGTGGCAGACAGGCGTATGCCCAGCGTGCCTTTGTATGCAGCGCGAACGGCAGCAAAAACCTCCAGCGGGAATTTGATGCGGCCTTCGAAATTGCCACCATAGGCATCGGTGCGATGGTTGGCCAGCGGAGAGACGAACTGATGCAACAAATAGCCATGGGCGCAGTGGAGTTCAACCGCCTCAATGCCCATTTGATCGGCTCGCCGGGCGGCCAGCGCAAAAGCATCGCGAATGCGATTGAGCCCGGCCTGATCCAGCGCGTCGGGGGGTAATTCACCCTCTTTGTGCGCCAACGCCGACGGAGCCAAGGCCTTCCAGCCACCCTGCTCCAGTGCGATCTGCCCCCCCCCGTTCCAGGGCTCGGCGCTGGAGGATTTGCGTCCGGCATGAGAGAGTTGCAGGCACACAGGTACAGGCGGGGCCAGTCGGCGGGCACGCTGCAATTTGTCATCGAGTGCGGCGGCAGTGGCATCGTCCCACAGACCCAAACAACCTGGAGTGATGCGCCCCTCGCGGGTGATGGCCGTGGCTTCGATGGTGAATATGGCAGCACCACTGTTGAGCAGGTTGCCCCAATGCATCAGGTGCCAGTCTTGGGCCTGGCCCTCGACGGCGACATACTGACACATGGGTGCCACCACGATGCGGTTAGACAGATTGAGGCCGCCTTTGGGTGAGCCGAGGTGGAAGGGTGTAAAGAGAGCGCTCATGGATTTATTGGGGTTCGATTTTGGCGTCGCGGATGGCTTTGGACCATTTGGCGGTTTCGACCTGATTGCGGCGTGCCAAGTCATCAGGCGTTCCGGGGTCGATCACCAAGCCGAAGCTGGACAGTTTTTCCTGCACATCTTTGGCGTTGGCGGCGTTGTTGATGGCCTTGTTCAGGCGGACGACAGCCTCGGCAGGAGTGCCCGCCGGTGCGAAGATGGCGAAGTAGGCGATCAGCTCATAGTCTTTCAGGCCCAGGGCTTCATTCACGGTGGGCAGTTCGGGCACCACCGGAGAACGCTTGGTCGAGGTCACTGCCAGACCACGCACCTTACCCCCTTTGACCTGGGGCACCATGACGGCAAAGTCGGCAGTGAACACATTGACCTGGCCACCGATGAGGTCGGTCATGGCGGCAGGACCACTTTTATAGGGCACCGGGTTCATCTTGATGCCGGCCATGCTCGATAGCATCTCGCTCGACACCTGTTGCGAGGTGCTGGCGTAGGCAAAACTGATTTGACCCGGTTTGGCCTTGGCTTGATCGACCAATTCGCGCAGGGTCTTGGCGGGGAAGTCGTTGTTCACGGACACGATCAACGGCACTGAACCCAAGTAACCCACTGGGGTGAATGCGGTGTCCTGGTCGTAGGGCAACTTCTTCATCAAACTCTTGAGGGCGGCGTTGGTGCTGTTGGTTCCGATCAGGATGGTGTAACCATCGGCGGCTGATTTGGCGACCGCATCGGCCCCCAACATGCCATTGACGCCCGGTTTGTTCTCCACCACGATGGTTTGGCCCAAGTCTTCCGACATCTTGGCAGCAAATGCGCGACCGATGGTGTCGGTGGCGCTGCCGGGGGCAAAGGGAACGATGGCCTTGATGGGCTTGTTGGGGTAAGCCTGTGCCCAAGCGGTCAAGGTCATGCACGCACCGGCGAAGGTGACGGCGATGCTCAGGCTGAGCCGGGCCAGGGTATTGCGTTTCTGGGACATGGGAATCTCCTTTGAACTCAGGAATATACCGCCAAGAGGAAAATCCCGCCGATCAGTCCAGCCGCCAATGCAACAATGCGCTGGCCAAGCATTTGCCATGGGCGTCCAAGGCCAGCGAACGGGTCACGCCGCCGCCCAAGGACTGGTGCAAAACGAAGTTCAAGGCCTTGAGGTGTGGCAACTCGTAGCGCACCACCTCGCCCTGCACCACCCCGGCCAAATGCTGTCGCACCCGCTCGGGGGTGAGCGCCGCGCAAAGTCGTGGGTAGTCCACTTCGCTGTAAGCGATGACCGACAAGGTCGAACGATTGCCCTTGTCGCCGGTACGGGTGTGGGCGATGTCACGCAGCAGAGTCATGACAACACCTCAACCCGGGGTTGCACCCAATCGCGTGGAATCAGTACGGCATCGGCAGCGATGACTTCGCGCACACTTTGTGTGGCCCCTCCGCCACCGGCCGGGCCGTTCAAGTAGAGGGCCTCAACCTCCCGGGTGACCTGCTTGGCCTGCTCGGGCGTGTCGCAACGGGCGCTGACACGCAGACGCACTTCGGGCGCTTCCCCTGGACTGGAGGCACCGGCCAGAATGGCGTTGCAGCCAATCAGGTCAAAGCGTGTCTCCAGATGCCCCAGACCGGCTTCGGCCAGACGCACACGAACGACGTCGAGGGCCAATTGACCGCGCGCCACCGCTCCCAAACCAGCATAAGACATTTGGCCGTCAGCAATGTAGCCGTCGCGATAACCCACCGTCACCTTGAGCTGATCGGGACGGGGCTGGCCACGCCCCTGACTGACACGCACCCGGTCGGGTCCGACCAGTTCCAGGGCCACCGCAGTAAAGTCGGCCACCACATCGGGCTGCAGGTAGCGACTGGGGTCTTCCAGTTCATACAAGAGTTGCTCGGTACAAGTGGCCAGGGTGACGCACCCCCCCGTGCCGGGCAATTTGGTGAAGATCGCACTGCCGTCGGCTTGAACCTCGGCCAGCGGGAAGCCCAGGTGCGCCAGATCGGGAACATCTTTGACACCCGGATCGGCAAAATAACCGCCGCTGACCTGGGCGGCGCATTCGAGCAAATGACCCAGCACCACGCCTTGGCCAAGGCGGTTCCAGTCATTGGCACGCCAGCCAAAGTGGTGCCAGACAGGGGCCAGAAACAGAGCTGGGTCGGCCACTCGGCCCGTGATGATCAGGTCAGCGCCAGCGTCAATGGCGGGCAGCAGGTGCTCGGCGCCCAAGTAGGCATTGGCTGACACCACCCGATCGCCCAGAGCCGAGAGGGGCAACTGGCGGTCGATCAGCATCCTCTCGGGGTCGCGCTGCAAGAGAGTAGCCAGTACGTCGTCGCCAGAGAGCAGGGCAATCTTGGGATGCAGGCCCAGTTCAGCCGCCACCTGTCGTGCCGCCAATGCCGCAGCACGGGGGTGAGCGGCACCCATGTTGGTGATGATGCGTACCCCCTGTGCCATGCAGTCGGGCAAAACGGCCCGGATGCGCTCGCGCAACAGAGGGTCGAAGCCCAGGTCGGGGTGGCGTTGTTTTTCGAGCTGGGCCAGAGCGATGGTGCGCTCGGCCAAACATTCAAAAATGAGCCAGTCGAGTTGACCGCGTCGGGCCAGATCAGCGGCTGGGGGGATCCGATCGCCCGAGTAACCTGCTCCAGAGCCGATGCGCAAGGGGGTCATGTACGGGGTGCACCTTGGAAAAGGTGGTGCCGGAAGCCGGAATCGAACCGGCACGGTGTTTTGCACCGGCAGATTTTGAATCTGCTGCGTCTACCAATTTCGCCACTCCGGCACGGAGGGAAAGCCAAATTATGGCACATTTAGGGCATGAAATACGCAACCATTGAATCTGCCATTGGGAAAACCCCTCTGGTGGCCCTGCAGCGCATCGGCGCGCAAGCCAATGCCGAGCGCGGCAATGTGGTACTGGGCAAACTCGAGGGCAACAACCCGGCGGGTTCGGTGAAAGACCGACCCGCACTGTCCATGATCCAGCGAGCGCAAGAACGGGGCGAGATCAAGCCCGGCGATACGCTGATCGAAGCGACCTCGGGCAACACGGGCATCGCACTGGCCATGGCGGCGGCCATCAAAGGCTATCGGATGGTCCTGATCATGCCCGAAGACCTTTCGATCGAGCGGGCCCAAACCATGAAAGCCTTCGGCGCTGAATTGATTCTGACCCCGAAGAGTGGCGGCATGGAATACGCCCGCGACCTGGCCGAGCAGATGCAACGCGATGGCAAGGGCAAGGTGCTTGATCAGTTCGGCAACCCGGACAATCCGCGCATCCACTACGAAACCACCGGGCCCGAGATTTGGGCCGACACCCAAGGGGAAATCACCCATTTCGTCTCGGCCATGGGCACCACCGGCACCATCACCGGCGTGTCGCGCTATCTGAAGGAAAAAAATCCCAACATCCGCATCATCGGCGCCCAGCCCAGCGAGGGTTCGCGCATTCCGGGCATACGCAAATGGCCGCAAGAGTACCTGCCCAAGATTTACGACCCCAGCACGGTCGATGAATTGGTGCTGGTCACCCAGGCCGACGCCGAGGACATGTGCCGCCAGATGGCGCGCGAAGAAGGCATTTTTGCCGGCATCTCTGCCGCCGGGGCTTGTTGGGTGGCGCAACAGATCGCCGCCCGCGAAAAAAATGCCACCGTGGTGTTCATCGTCTGCGACCGTGGCGACCGCTACCTGTCCACCGGAGTCTTCCCGGCATGAGCGCCAATCACCGTTTTTGCCCCACCTGCGCCAACCCGCTGGAATGGCTCGGCCGCCTGGAAGACGGGGGGGCTAAAGAGCGTCTGTGCTGCACCTCGTGCGGCTGGACGCACTGGAACAACCCGGTGCCGGTCTTGGGCGCCATCGTGGAATGGCAGGGGCGCATTTTGCTGGCGCGCAATGCCGCCTGGTCGGGTCGACGCTTCGCCCTCATCACGGGGTTCATGGAGGCCGGAGAAAGCCCCGAAGAAGGCATCTCGCGCGAGTTGATGGAAGAGACCCAACTGAGCGTCAAGGAATTGTCCTTGGTGGGGGTTTATGACCACCAGCGCATGAATCAGGTCCTGATCGTCTACCATGCTCACGCCGAAGGGACCGAGGTGAAACTCTCACCCGAACTGGCAGAATACAAGCTTTACAAGCCCGAAGACATCATCTGTTGGCCCTCCGGCACGGGCCGGGGCGTGGCCGATTGGCAGCGCCGCCGTGGCATCGAGCCGCGTTTCATGGATTGGGCCGAGAGAGAGCGTTTGAACATCGAATGAGTGTCGCATGAATATCGATCAAGAGCTGGATACCCGTGGGCTGAATTGCCCGTTGCCGATTTTGAAAGCCAAGAAAGCACTGACCGCCATGCAAAGCGGTCAGCTGCTCAAAGTGCTGGCCACCGATGCCGGGTCTTTGCGTGACTTCGCCGCTTTTGCCAAACAGACGGGCAACGAGTTGATCGAGCAACAAACCATTGGCAACGAGTTCGTCCACGTCCTCAAGCGCAAATAAACCGCGTCGGCCCTAGCCAACCAGCCCATCGCGCACCTTCGGATAGCGCAAGACCAATTTCAATTCGAGTTTCAGGCGATCATTGCGCATGCGTCTGGACTCTGACATGAAACTCAGCATCACGGGCGGCAATTCGGACTGGGCTTGCGAGCGCGGGATCCTGGTTGGTCGAGACATGCCATACAAATCGGCCGCCATGTCCATGTAATCGCCCATGCGAAGGTCGCTGTCATCGCTGACGTGATAAACGCGCTGGGGCCGAGCCGCGAACAGCGAACGCACCGCCGCCCGGGCCAAGTCATCGGCATGGATGTGATTGGTGTAGACATCATCTTCAGCACGTAAAACGGGCGTGCCACGGCGCAGCCGCTCGCGCGGTGTGCCGCCATCGCGGTCTGGGGCATAAATGCCAGGGACACGCAATATCGATGCCGCGCTGCCACCCAGTAGGCGACGCCCCCAGGCGCGTATCTCGGCCTCGGCGTCGACCCTCCGCCAGGCGCGTTCGGTCGTTGGTCTCAGCGGGTAACATTCGCTGACCCACGCTCCGGCGCAGTCGCCATACACACCGGTGGTCGAGGCATAGACCAAATGCTGCGGCGTGGTTCGACGTTGCAAGACGCGCAACAGTTGGCGTGTTCTGGGGTCTTCTCGCCCCGCCATGGGGGGCGGCGCCAGATGCAACACGCGCTGCGCCAGTCCTGCCAACCGAGCCAGAGTGTCGGGCCGGTCCAAATTGCCCACCAAAGGCACGGCCCCACCGGCACGCAACTCGGCGACCCGCTCAGGGCTGGAGGTCAAGGCAAGCACCCTTACTTTGGCAGGTAAGGTCCGCAGCACGCGCAAGCCCACATCACCACAGCCCACGATCAAGACTCGGGTGCGGCGAAAACGCGAGGGCAAGGCGCCCAAAGGGCTCTGGTTTGAAGGCAAAATGAGGGGTTAGTGTCTGTAACAGTCCCAGAGGATAACCAAAGATGAGCTTTCATGTCACCGTTCAGCCCAGCGGCCGTCATTATGAAACGGGTGAGAACGAGACCATCCTGGCTGCCGGAATGCGTCAGGGCATCGGATTGCCCTATGGCTGTAAAGACGGGGCCTGCGGATCGTGCAAATGCAAAAAACTCTCTGGCAATGTGGTGCATGGCAACCACCAGTCCAAAGCCCTCAGTGCCGATGAAGAAGCCCAAGGCTTTGTGCTGACCTGTTGCGCCACAGCCCAGTCGGACGTGGTGCTCGAATCGCGTCAGGTGGTCGATGTCGGCCAATCCCCGGTGAAAAAAATGCCGGTGCGGGTGATGGCGCTGGACAAAAAATCAGCCGAAGTCATGTGGGTCAAGTTGCAACTGCCCGCCAACGACCGCTTTCAATTCCATGCCGGCCAATACATCGACTTTCTCTTGCGCGACGGATCCCGCCGCAGCTACTCGATGGCCAACGCGCCTCACTTGCTGACCGAGCAGGTCCAAGCGGTCGAACTGCACATCCGGCACATGCCGGGGGGCAAGTTCACCGACCATGTGTTTGGCGCCATGAAAGAAAAAGACATCTTGCGCGTCGAAGGCCCCTTGGGCAGTTTCTTTCTGCGTGAAGACAGCGACAAGCCCATCGTGCTGCTGGCCTCGGGCACAGGCTTTGCCCCCATCAAAGCACTGATCGAACACATGCGATTCAAAGGAATCCAACGCCCCGCCACCTTGTATTGGGGCGGGCGTCGACCGTCGGATTTGTACCTGGACGACTGGGTGCGCACTCAACTCGGCGAAATGCCACAACTCCGCTATGTCCCGGTGGTTTCAGACGCCTTGAACGAAGACGCCTGGAGCGGTCGCACCGGTTTCGTTCATCGGGCGGTACTGGAAGATTTCCCCGATCTGTCTGGTCACCAAGTCTACGCCTGCGGCGCGCCCGTCGTGGTCGACTCGGCGCGGGCTGATTTCTCAGCCCATGCGGGCTTACCCGCAGACGAGTTCTATGCCGACTCGTTCACATCGGAAGCCGACAAGGCGGCCTGACGTCAGAAAGATCCATCACCATGAAGCCATTGAAACTGCAAGCGCGTCTTTGGGCCTTGGGTGCCCTGTTGTTGTCTCCTTGCGCGTTGTGGGCACAAGAGCGGGCTCCCATCCGCCTGATCGTGCCCTACGCAGCTGGCGGCCCCATCGATGTCACCGCCCGTGTGCTGGCCGAAAAAGTCAAAGACAGCCTGGGGACTGTGGTGGTCGAGAACAAACCCGGGGCCGGCGGCAATTTGGGTGTGGACCTGGTGGCCAAGGCCGCCCCAGACGGCAAGACCATGGGGATCGCCGCCGTGGCCACACACGCCATCAACCCCTGGTTGTTCACCCGCATGCCGTTTCAAGCCGAGCGCGACTTTGCCCCCATCACCCAATGGGTGCGGGTACCCAATGTCGTGGTCATGAACAGCGACACCGCCCGCCGATTGAACATCCGCAACATGGCCGACTTCATCACTTATGCCAAGGTCCATCCGGGTCAGCTCAATATGGGCTCAGGGGGCAATGGCAGCGCGGGGCATCTGGCCGGTGAGATGCTGAAAAAAGAAGCCGGTATCTTCGCTGTGCACATTCCTTACAACGGTGGCAACCCGGCGCAGCTGGCCTTGTTATCGGGTCAGGTCGACTTCAACATCGACAACCTGGCCACTGCCTCGGCCAACATCGCCGCCGGCAAATTAACCCCTTTGGCCGTGACCTCGGCCCAGCGCTCGCCGCAGCTGCCACAAGTGCCCAGCCTGACCGAGAGTCTGCCCGGCTTGGTGATCGACACCTGGTGGGGTCTGGTGGCTCCGGCCGGCACCCCGGCCGATGCAATACAAAAGATCAATCAAGCCTTTGTCGCCGCCCTGCAAGACCCCGATACGCGCAGCCGATTCGCCAAACTGATGGCCGAACCCACACCGACCACACCAGCACAGTTCGGGCAGTTCATGGACGCTGAGCGCAAGCGCTACGAGTCGGTGGTGAAACAAAGCAGCGCCAAAGTCGACTGAACCCCGCTTGGCTCAGTGCCCCAGATAGGCCTCGCGCACCTGGGTGTCGTGCAACAATTGTCCGGCCGGGCCGCTCGCGCTGATCACGCCCGACTCCATCACATAGGCCCGGTCTGACATCTGCAAGGCGCGACTGGCGTTTTGTTCTACCAAGAGCAGGGTGACGCCTTCGCGAGACACCAGATCGATGACCTCAAAAATCTTGTCGACCATCACTGGCGATAAGCCCATGGATGGCTCATCGAGCAGCAACACCCGGGGCCGTGACATCAAGGCCCGACCCATGGCCAGCATCTGTTGCTCACCGCCCGACAAGGTTCCGGCCAACTGGGTTTTGCGCTCGGCCAGACGAGGAAACAGTGACCAGACGCGCTCCAGATCAGAGGCGATTTGAGCGTCGCGCCGCACATGCGCCCCCATCTGCAGATTCTCCAGGATCGACATCCGCGCGAACACGCCACGCCCCTCGGGCACCATCACCAGTCCGCGCTGCACCAGATCCCATGCTCCCAAGCTGGTGGTGGCCTGCCCCATCAGACTCACCTGACCCGCTTGTACAGGCAACAAACCGGTCACGGCCTTGAGGACCGTGGTCTTGCCCGCGCCGTTGGAGCCAATCAAGCAGACCTTCTCACCAGCGCGGACTTCCATGTCCACCCCTTTGACGGCCCGAATGCCCCCGTACGCAACCTCCAGCCCGCGCACCGACAACAGGACTTCAGACATGGCTGGCTCCCGTGCCCAAATAGGCCGCAATCACTTGGGGGTTGCTTTGCACTTCAGCTGGATTGCCTTCGCAGATGACCTTGCCATAGTCCAACACCGTGACGCGGTCGCACAACCCCATCACCAACTTGACATCGTGCTCAATCAGCAAGACCGTGCAACGTTCGCGGCGGATGCGATCGATCAGTTCGCGCAATTGCATTTTCTCGGTCGGGTTCATACCGGCAGCGGGCTCATCGAGCGCCAGCAAGACAGGCTCGGTGGCCAAGGCACGAGCGATCTCCAAGCGGCGCTGATCGCCATACGACAAGGTGCGCGCTTTGTGGTGCGTCATGGCACCCAAACCCACCTCATCCAACAATCCCTGGGCGTGATCGGCCATTTGTCGTTCTTGCGCCATGAATCGGCGGCTCTTGAAGATCGCGCCCAAAACACCACTATCGGTGCGCACGTGGCGCCCCACCATGACATTCTCCAGCGCCGTCATTTCGGCAAACAGCCTGATGTTTTGAAAGGTGCGGGCGATGCCCGCGCGCGCCACTTCGTGAACGGCAGTGGGTTGATAAGGCCGCCCCTGCAACTCGAACTCACCGCTGTCGGGGGTGTACATGCCGGTGATGACGTTGAAAAAGGTGGTCTTACCCGCTCCATTGGGTCCGATCAAGCCGTAAATTTGTCCTGGCTCAATGCGCAACCCCACCTCGCTGAGCGCCTGCAATCCGCCAAATCGCTTATTGACACCTCGCACTTGCAAAACGGGGGCAGTCATGCATCACCTCTGCTGCGGCGCTCAGGCGCTGGCCACAGACCGCTGGGGCGCCACAGCATGACCCCGATCATGGCCAGCGCAATCAGCAGTTGGCGCAAGATGGCCGCGTCGATGCGCCCACCGGTCAAGTCTTGCAAGGGGCCGGCCACGTAACGCAGCACCTCGGGCAAGGTCGCCAACAGGAAGGCCCCCAAGATGACCCCCGGCAAATGGCCAATCCCACCCAAGACCACCATGGCCACGATCATCACCGACTCCATCAGGCTGAAGGACTCGGGTGAAACGAAGCTTTGAAAGGAGGCGAACATGCAACCAGACACGCCACCAAAGGTCGCCCCCAGGCCAAAGGCCAACAGTTTCATGTTGCGGGTATGGATGCCCATGGCTCTGGCGGCGAGTTCGTCTTCGCGAATAGCCATCCAAGCGCGACCGATGCGAGAGTTGGCCAAGCGGTGGCAGATCAGCACGCTGACCAGTACCAAGGACAGGAACAGGTAGTAATACAAAGTGACCGAAGGCAGTTTCATGAAACCCAAATCGAGCGGGCGGGACAAGGGGTGCCCCAACACCGTGATCGGGTCGATCGAACCGATGCCGCGTGGCCCGTTGGTCAGATTGATCGGGTGATCGAGGTTGTTCATGAAAATGCGGATGATCTCGCCAAAACCCAGTGTCACGATGGCCAGATAGTCACCGCGCAGCTTCAGAGTGGGCGCGCCCAGCAAGGCACCTGTTAGTCCAGCCAGCAATGCCGCCAAAGGCACCACCACCCACAGTGGCATGTGCAGCCCGCCCGGGAAGATGGCCGCCAAGGCCGGAAAGGCATCGAGCAAATGTGGCGAGGCCAGCAGGGCGAACATATAAGCCCCTACAGCGTAAAAAGCGACATAGCCCAAATCGAGCAAACCGGCATAACCGACCACCACGTTCAAGCCCAAGGCCAGTAGCACATAGAGCAAGGCCACATCCACAATGCGAACCCAGCCGTTGCCGAACTGTTGCAACACCAGAGGGAGCACCAGCAGGGCCAACAGTCCCAGCCATTTTTGTCGTGATGAAATTTGACTCAGATCCATGGTCGGCCTTCAGGCGCGGTCTGCGACGCGCTCGCCCAGCAAGCCCGAGGGCCGCAAGGTGAGCATGATGATGAGCACGGCAAACGCAAACACATCGGTGTAATGGCTGCCCAAAACCCCACCGGTCAGGTCACCGATGTAGCCCGAACCGATGGACTCAATCAGGCCCAACAGCAAACCACCCACCACCGCCCCAGCCAGGTTGCCGATGCCGCCCAAGACGGCGGCAGTGAAGGCCTTGAGGCCGGGCAAAAAACCCATGGCATGGTGCACGGTGCCGTAGTTGGCCGCCCACATGATGCCCGCCAAGGTCGCCAAAATCGCCCCGATGATGAAGGTGGCCGAAATCACCCGGTCAGGACGCACCCCCATCAGGCTGGCCACTTTGGGGTTCTCGGCGGTAGCTCGCATGGCCCGCCCCAGCGAGGTGGCGTGCACCAACCACATCAGCAAGGCCAGCGACGACGCCGTCAAGGCCAAAATGGCAACTTGCGTCGGTGTGATCACCGCGCCGGCCAGACGGATGGGCTCGGTGGGCAAGAGGGCGGGGTATGGCTTGTAATTGGGCTTGAACAGGATCATGACCAAGGTCTGCAGCAAGATCGAGACGCCAATGGCGGTGATCAGTGGCGCCAACCTGGGTGCATTGCGCAGTGGCTTATAGGCCAGTTTTTCGATGCTGTAATTCAGAACCGAGGTGACCACGCATGCGGCCAGGAAAGAAAGAAACATCAGCAGCCAACCTGGCGCCGTGGGGAAGTTCTGACTCAAGGGCCCCAACAGCCACCAACTCACCATGGCCCCCACCATCAATACTTCGCCATGGGCGAAGTTGATCAGGTTGATGATGCCGTAGACCATGGTGTAGCCCAAGGCCACCAAGGCATACATGCTGCCCAGCACCAAGCCGTTGATGATCTGCTGCAGGAAGATGTCCATGTGCGGGTGGGGGCAGTGTGGGTGGTGGTTCGCTGAAAATCACAAACCGGGGATTGATCCAGATGACGTGGGAAAAGTTTATCTGCGATTGTTTCACCCCACTTGAATGATGGGCTGATGGAAACCCTGAGTCCACCGGTCAGGCGTCTTCATCCCATTTCTTGAGCAAGGCCAGTTTTTCAGCGATCTTGATCTCAAGCCCCCGAGGCACGGGCTCGTACCACCCCGGCTCGGACATGCCTTCGGGCAAATAGGACTCGCCGGCGGCATAGGCATTGGGCTCGTCATGGGCATAGCGGTAGGTATGACCATGGCCCAATTCCTTCATCAAACGCGTCGGTGCATTGCGCAAATGTACTGGGACCGCACGGCTTGGGTCCTCTTTGACGAAAGCGCGAGCCGCGTTGAAGGCTTTGTAGCCCGCATTGCTCTTGGGTGCCACCGCCAGATAAATCACTGCCTGCCCCAAGGCCAGTTCCCCCTCCGGGCTGCCCAGGCGCTCATAGGTCAGGGCTGCGTCATTGGCGATCTGCATGGCCCGCGGGTCGGCCAGACCAATGTCTTCCCACGCCATGCGGATGATGCGCCGGGCCAGGTACTTGGGGTCGGCGCCGCCGTCGAGCATGCGGGTCAGCCAATACAACGCCGCGTCGGGATGGGAGCCACGCACCGATTTGTGCAAAGCCGAAATTTGGTCATAGAAGTAGTCACCGCCCTTGTCAAAACGCCGGGCGTTGAGGGTCAGCGCATTTTGGACGAAGTCGGCACCAACATGGCTCTGCACCGAAGCCTGGGCGGCTGTCTGACACTGCTCGAGCAAATTGAGCAGCCTGCGCGCATCGCCGTCGGCATAGCCCACCAGGGTGTCCACGGCCGCGCCATCCAAAGTCAAATCACCCAGAGCCTTGGCTTGTGCACGCTCCAGCAACTGCTTCAACTCGGCATCGCTGAGCGACTTGAGCACATAGACCTGGGCACGCGACAACAGGGCCGAGTTCACTTCGAAGGACGGGTTCTCGGTGGTCGCCCCGATGAACGTGAACAGACCCGACTCCACATGCGGCAACAAGGCGTCTTGCTGCGATTTGTTAAAGCGGTGTATTTCGTCTACAAACAAGATGGTGCTTTTGCCCATGGCCCAATGCCGCCTGGCCTGCTCCATGGCCTCGCGGATGTCTTTGACACCCGACATCACCGCCGACAATGCGATGAATTCGCTGTTGAAGGCACTGGCGGTGAGCCGCGCCAAAGTGGTTTTGCCAACCCCGGGTGGCCCCCAAAAAATCATCGAGTGGGGCTTGCCCGACTGAAATGCGAGCCGCAGGGGTTTGCCTTCACCCAACAAATGCGTTTGGCCGATCACCTCATCGAGTGTCTTGGGCCGCAAAGACTCGGCCAGCGGCGAGTGGGGCAAGGTGTCTTCCGGTTCAAACAGATCCATGCTCGCCCCTCCCCCCTCAAGGCCGCAGCACTTGAAAACCGGCCGGCGGTTTGTATTGAAAGGTCCCGGCAGGCAGGCGAGCGGGCGACTCGTAGGCGCTCAACTCCAGGCGTGATGTTTGGCCAAAGCCATCGGTGAACTCCAACACCGACACGCGGGTTGCCGCACCCTGCCCTTGCAAACCGACCCTCAGCTGACGCAACGTGCCTTCGGTCGATTTGGGGGTGACCTCGACCCAACTCAGACCGTCGCTGGCGGGCAAGTCTCGCAACAAGAATGCGGCCCGCAAGGCTTGTACATCCGAGGCCGTCAGGATCAGCGCGGCGGGGGCACTGGCCAAGACCGCCTTTTGGTCGCGCACCGTCGCCTGCTGCAAATCATGATCCGCATGCCAGAACTGGCGTCCATCGGCCAGCAACACCTGCACATCGGGGCTGGTGTACTCCAGGCGGAACAGATCGGGGCGTTGGTACGCCAAAGTGCCTCGACTGTTCTTCACCCGTGCCGGCTGCCCAGCGCGCGCCGGGCCCGTGACTTGTTGCACGAATTCAGCCCGGCCAGAGCGACTGTGCTGCAAAAAATCTTGCAAAGCCTGGACGCCATCGGCCCAGGCCCAGGGATTGGCAAAGAGCAGCCCACAGGCCAAAGCCCACATCCGCCCGAAGCGCTTCAGAACGCACAGAGTCAGGTGCCGAATCATGGGTTCATTCGGCCCGAGTGGGCACCAAAATATCCCGTTGCCCGTTGCTGCTCAGTGAGCTGACCAGACCGGCCTTCTCCATGTCTTCCAGCAAACGGGCCGAGCGGTTGTAGCCGATTTTCAGGTGCCGTTGCACCAGGGAAATGCTGGCCTTGCGGTTCTTCAGCACCACTTCCACGGCTTGGTCGTACAGCGGGTCTTTTTCCCCGCCCTCTTGCCCACCAAGGATGTCGCCCAAACCACTCAGGCCGGGCACGCTGGCTTCATCGACTGTGCCTCCCTCTAAAACGCCCTCGATGTAGTCGGGCTCGCCTTGGCTCTTGAGGTAATTGACCACCCGATGGACTTCTTCGTCGCTGACAAAAGCGCCATGGACCCGCACCGGCAAGCCGGTGCCGGACGCCATGTAGAGCATGTCGCCCATGCCCAGCAAGGCCTCGGCGCCCATTTGATCCAGGATGGTGCGGCTGTCGATCTTGCTGCTGACCTGAAAAGCGATGCGAGTCGGGATGTTGGCTTTGATCAGTCCAGTGATGACATCCACGCTGGGGCGCTGCGTGGCCAATATCAGGTGGATGCCCGCCGCTCGGGCCTTTTGCGCCAAACGGGCGATGAGCTCTTCGATTTTTTTGCCCACCACCATCATCAGATCGGCCAACTCATCGATCACCACCACAATGTGCGGCAAACGCTGCAAGGGTTCGGGTTCTTCGGGGGTCAGGCTGAAGGGGTTAGGGATGTGCTCTTGTCGGGTTGCGGCCTCGTCGATTTTGGTGTTGTAGCCGGCGAGGTTGCGCACACCCAGCTTGCTCATCAGCTTGTAGCGACGTTCCATCTCGGCCACGCACCAGGCCAGGCCATGGGCGGCCTGCCTCATGTCGGTGACCACTGGGGCCAGCAGATGCGGTATGCCTTCATAAACCGACATCTCCAGCATTTTGGGGTCGATCATCAGCAGCCGCACATCCCGCGCCTCGGCTTTGTAGAGCAAGGACAAAATCATGGCGTTGATACCCACCGATTTGCCTGAACCGGTGGTACCGGCCACCAGCACGTGGGGCATTTTGGCCAAGTCGGCCACCACCGGGTTGCCCACGATGTCTTTGCCCAATCCCATGGTCAGCATCGACTTGGCCTCGTTGTAGACCTGTGAGCCCAGAATCTCGCTCAGTCGGATCGACTGTCGTTTGGCGTTGGGCAACTCCAGCGCCATGTAGTTTTTACCTGGGATGGTTTCCACCACTCGAATGCTGGTCAGACTGAGTGAGCGCGCCAGGTCTTTGGCCAGGTTGACGATTTGCGAACCCTTGACGCCAGTGGCAGGCTCGATTTCGTAGCGGGTGATCACTGGTCCGGGGGCGGCCACCACCACCCTCACTTCGACGCCAAAATCTTTCAACTTTTTTTCGATCAGACGGCTGGTCATCTCGAGTGTGTCGGCGGGCACGGTGTCCTGACGGGCCGTGTTGGCGTCGAGCAAATCGACCTGCGGCAAGCGGGAATCGGGCATGTCGGCGAACAAGGGCTTTTGCCGTTCCCGCGCCACTCGGGTGCTTTGCGGCACTTCGACCACTTCGGGCTCGACGATCACAATCGGAGCCGGGTGGTGCTCTTCAATGTCGATGCGCTCGACCTGCACCACTTCTTCACGCGCCATCGCAGCGGCTTGGCCCATGGCCTTGTCTTGCTCGATTTCACGCCGCTCACGGCGTGCCTGCATCAAAGCGTCGATGCGCTGGCCCAACGACTCAGCCAAGCCCAGCCATGAAAAGCGAAACACCCAGGAGATGCCAACCAATAGAAACGCAATGAAGATCAGACCTGAGCCATTAAAGCCCAGCAAAGACTGGCCGCCTTGCCCCACCAAACAACCCAGGGCGCCGCCGGCTTGCCCCATGGCGCAACCCATGCCGCCGGCGCTTTGATAATCGGCTTGGTCCCAGCGGTGCAGTCGGGTCCACTCCAAACCGGTGCTCGAGACAATCAGCAAGACCAAGCCCATCCAAAAAGCCCAGCGGGTCTGCACCCAAGCGGCCTCGGGGGGGGCAAACCAACGCTGGCTGAGCGCACGCCACCAAGCGGACAAAGCCGCCAACCAACACCACCAAACGGAATAACCCAGTAAAAAGTAACCCAGGCCGGCCAACCAAGCACCCACCTTGCCGCCCCAATTGCCCACATGAACCACCGAGCCAGCGCCCTGCCCGGTGGTCAACCACCACGCCGGGTCGCTGCGGTGGTAACTGAGCAAGGAAATCAAAGTGAAGGCCAAGGTCACAAAGCCTACGACCAGGGCAATTTCCTGCAAGAAACGGCGCCAACCGGTGATTTCTGCCGTGGCGACGGACGCACCTTTGAGGGTGTTGAGTGAGTAAGTCATGTGCGATCAGGGGGCTCAAGCGCTATGGTAGTGCCATTCAGGCCCGGTTCTAACAATGGCATACCCCCACCATCATACCGGCCTGGACACTTCACTACAATAACAGCCATTCACAAGGAATGTCAAAATGTCAGATGCACGCCATGCCAAAGTGTTGATTTTGGGCTCGGGCCCCGCTGGTTACACCGCTGCGGTTTATGCCGCCCGGGCCAACCTGCAACCCCTGCTGATCACCGGCATGGCCCAGGGCGGCCAGCTGATGACCACGACCGAGGTCGATAACTGGCCGGCCGATGTGCACGGCGTGCAGGGCCCTGAGCTGATGCAGCGTTTTCAGGAGCATGCCGAGCGCTTTAAAACCGAAATCGTCTTTGACCACATCCATTCGGTCGATTTCTCACGGCGTCCCTTTGCATTGAAAGGCGATAGCGGCAGCTACACCTGCGACGCCTTGATCATTGCCACCGGTGCATCGGCCAAATACCTGGGTCTGCCTTCGGAACAAGCCTTCATGGGTCGTGGCGTGAGCGGATGCGCGACCTGCGACGGTTTTTTCTACCGCGATCAAAAGGTCTGCGTGGTAGGAGGCGGCAACACGGCGGTCGAAGAGGCACTGTATTTGTCCAATATCGCCAGCCAGGTGCATTTGGTGCACCGGCGCGACAAATTTCGCGCCGAACCAATCATGATCGACAAGTTGATGGAAAAAGTCACCGCCGGCAAAATCGTGCTGGAAGTCAACAGCCAACTCGATGAAGTGTTGGGTGACGCATCAGGCGTGACCGGCGTGCGGTTGAAACGCAACGACGGCAGCACCAACGATCTGGCCTTGCAGGGTTGCTTCATTGCCATTGGCCACCAGCCCAACACCGATATCTTCAAGGGTCAGTTGGACATGAAAGACGGCTACATCATCACCCGCAGCGGCCTGAGCGGCATGGCCACCATGACCAGCGTGCCGGGTGTGTTCGCCGCCGGTGATGTCCAGGATCACGTCTACCGCCAAGCGATCACCAGCGCGGGAACGGGCTGTATGGCTGCGCTCGATGCACAGCGCTTTTTGGAGCAAAACGAGGGCTGACAGCGAGTCCTCTGGACCGATACAGACGAAAAAAAGGACTCTGACGAGTCCTTTTTCATGAGCCAGAGCTGAATTACTTCAGCTTGGTTTCTTTGTATTCCACATGCTTGCGAGCCTTCGGATCAAATTTCATGATCGTCATTTTCTCGGGCATGGTCTTTTTGTTCTTGCTGGTGGTGTAGAAGTGACCGGTGCCAGCCGTCGATTCGAGTTTGATTTTCTCGCGTCCGCCTTTGGAAGCCATGGTGTGTTCCTTTCAGTTCAAGCCTGGCCGCGTGCACGCAGGTCAGCGAGCACGGCGTCAATGCCGTTTTTGTCGATCAAACGCAGGGCGGCGCTGGAGACGCGCAGACGCACCCAACGGTTTTCGCTCTCGACCCAGAACCGGCGGTATTGCAGGTTGGGCATGAAGCGGCGTTTGGTTTTGTTGTTGGCGTGGGAGACATTGTTCCCAACCATCGGGCCTTTGCCCGTGACTTCACATTTGCGTGCCATGAGGACACTCCATTTCTACAGTCGATCACGGGTCACGAACGGGTTCGTGGGGTGACCGACCTCACCTCGCCAGAAAAGGGGGCGGTATCCCTTGGAGGTCATCAAAACCCACCATGCCGTTCCCGGAGCCGGAATCGGCGAAATTCGGATTTTAGCACAAAGTCCCTGAGCTGGTCGACCCCACAGCACCAAGCTTCAGATGCGGGCGGCGCGCAGACGCATGGAGAAATCGCGCAGGGCGGCAACGCCGCTGCCCTCAGCCTGGCGGCACCAGGCCTGCAGGTCAGCCGCCAGTTGTTCGCGGTTACGGTGGGTGCTCATCCACAACTGGCGCAACTCTTCGCGCATACGAACCATGGTGTCGGCCTGGGGCAAAGCGGCGCGCGCCTGTTCGACCAAACTGCGGTCGTTGGCGGGGATTTTCTCGATATCGCGGTGCATCCATCGGCGCGCGGCACGCAAGACCGCATCGGCCGGGCGTTGTTTGAGGTCTTGGATGTCTTGGCGGCAGGCGGCACGCAACTGGCGGGCATAGGTGGCCATGACCTCGTAGCGGTTGGCGATCAACACCTCAAGGGTTTTTTCGTCGGCCACCGGTTGAATGTCGCCATAAGCCAGCCTGGGCGGGGTTTTCTTGACCTTGGCCAAACCCAGTGCCGACAGGATGCGGATGTACATCCACCCAATGTCGAACTCGTAGGGCTTGACCGACAGCTTGGCTGAAGTGGGATAGGTGTGGTGGTTGTTGTGCAACTCTTCGCCACCAATCAGAATGCCCCAGGGCGAGATGTTGGTGCTGGCGTCATGCGCTTCGAAGTTGCGATAGCCCCAGTAGTGGCCCACCCCATTGATGATGCCGGCAGCGGTGACCGGAATCCACAGCATTTGGACGGCCCACACGGTCAGGCCGATGGCCCCAAACAGCGCCAGGTTGATGATCAGCATCAGGCCCAGACCCTGCCATGGAAAGCGGCTGTACACCTGACGCTCAACCCAATCGTCGGGGGTGCCGTGACCGTATTTGCCAAGGGTGTCGGTATTTTTGGCCTCGAAGCGGTACAACTCGGCGCCACGCCAAAACACTTCTTTCAGGCCACGGGTCTGCGGACTGTGCGGGTCTTCGGGGGTTTCGCATTTGGCATGGTGCTTGCGATGGATGGCGGCCCACGCCTTGGTCTGCATGCCGGTACTGAGCCAGAGCCAAAATCGAAAGAAGTGCGAAGGCAATGCGTGCAATTCCAGCGCCCGGTGCGCCTGATGACGATGCAGATATATGGTGACCGCCGCAATGGTGATGTGGGTCGTGAACAAGGTATAGGCCAAAATAGCCCAGCCCGACCATTCCAACAGGCCCTGGTCCAGAAAAGTCAACGCGCGTTCCAGGCCAGAAAAAAGAATATCGTTCATGGATTCAATTCAAAAGTTTTAAAAGCACCAAGCACCACTTTGCAATATTTTACTTCGCCTGCCAAATCGATGCAAAAAATCCGTCGGTGGCGTGCCGATGCGGCCACAGCCGCAGAAAACGCCCTGACCCCGTGCACAAATCATCGGCCTGCCCGATTTTCTGGGCACGCAGAATTTCAGCGGCTTGGAGGGGTTGCCAACCTGGATGTGCGGCGTCGAATGCGGACACGACCTCTTCGTTTTCTTGCGGCAATAGGCTGCAGGTGGCGTACACCAGTCGCCCGCCGGGTTTGAGCAGTCTGGCGGCAGAAGTCAGAATGGCCATCTGTCGGGCTTGCATTTCGGCCACGGCGCTTGGGTTTTGGCGCCATTTCAAGTCAGGGTTGCGCCGCAAAGTGCCCAAACCTGAGCAGGGCGCGTCGACCAAGACCCGATCGATCTTGCCGCTCAAGCGCTTGACCCGCTCGTCACGCTCGTGTGCAATCACGCTGGGGTGCACGTTCGAGAGTTGGCTTCGCGCCAAGCGTGGCTTGAGGGCATCGAGGCGGTGCGCCGAGGTGTCCAAAGCGTAAAGGCGACCGGTGCTGCGCATTTGTGCCCCCAGTGCCAAAGTCTTGCCGCCGGCACCGGCACAGAAGTCGACCACCATCTCGCCTCGGCGTGCCTCGACCAGCAAAGCCAGCAGTTGCGATCCCTCGTCTTGGACCTCGATGGCACCACGGGCAAAGGCGTCGGTGCGCGTCAAGGCTGGTTTGCCGTTCAAGCGCAAGCCCCAAGGCGAATAGGGGGTGAGTTGGCTGTCTATGCCCAACAATTTCAGCTCTTGTTGCACATCCTCGCGCCGTCCTGACAAGGCATTGACCCGCAAATCCACCGGGGCAGTTTGCAGCAAACCGGCGGCCAAGGCTTGAAAATCGGCCGGGTCGGCACACTGGGTGCGCAAGATGTCGGCCAACCAATCGGGCAGGCTGTAGCGGTGTCGGTCCAGCAAGGCACCGGGTTCGATGGCCAGACAGGCATCAAGCCAACTCTTTTCTTGTTCGGTCAGTGCGCTTTTCAGGAAATCGGTGGCCCCCGGGTCCTGTGGTCGCTGGTCCGTCAGGTGCTGTGCAAAGCCCAAAATGGCCAGCCTTCGTTCGCGCGGGCCGCTGCCCGAAGGCGCGAAATGCTCAAAGCGCAACTTGTGTCGAAGCACATGGTAGAGAGTCTCAGCCAGCACGGCGCGATCGCGCGAGCCATAGGCATTCTTGCCGTGCTGCTGGCGAAAAAACCGCGACACCACTGCATCGGCAGGGTGGGCGAAGGGGAGCGCCTGCTTGACCAGTTCGGTGCAGGCATCGAGCAAAGCTTTGGGGTGCATGGGTTCGATTGTCCCACCGCGCGCGCTTATTTGATTTTGGCGTCTCGAATCACCTGGCCCCAGCGGTCGAGTTCGGACTTGATGTAAGCGGCGAACTCATCGGCCTGGCCACCGCCCAATTCATAACCCAGATCGCGCGCCTCTTGCTGAAATGCGGTTGTGGCCATGATGGCGGCGATCTCGGTTTGCAATTTTTGAACCACCACACGGGGTGTGCCGGCCGGTACGAACAGTCCATTCCAACCCATGGCAATCGCACCTGACAAACCTTGCTCGGCCAAGGTCGGCACATCACCGATGGTGGGGACACGACGAGCCCCCGCCACGCCCAAGGCAACCAATTTGCCCGATTTGATCAGTTGCGCCACCACCACCGGGGCCAAATAGGCGGTGCTGACATGGCCAGCCATCAAATCGGGCAGCTCGGCACCGATGGCCTTGTAGGGCACTTCCAACACTTTCAGTCCGGTGATCATGTTGATCTTGGTGCCAATCAGTTGGGTGACCGAGCCAGAACCGCCAGAGGCGAAAGTGGCTTTTTCGGGATTAGCGCGCACCCAGGTCTGGTACTCGCCCAAGGTCTTGACCCCTAAAGAGGGCGGCACCACCATGACCAGCGGCGAACTGGTCAGCATGGTGATGGGAATCAAAGCCTCGTTGAGCTTGCAACACGGGTCGTTGTGCAGCAAATCATTCAACGAGTTGTTGATGTTGGCATGAAACAAGGTGTGGCCATCGGCTACAGCCCGGGCCGCCTCGCGTGCGCCGATGGCACTGTTACCGCCTGGCTTATTGTCCACCACCACCGCTTGCCCCAGCCGTTCGGCCAGCGGCGTGGACAGTTTGCGAGCAAACACATCCACCGCGCTTCCCGGCCCCGCTGGCTCGATGATGCGCACCGCCTTGGTCGGGTAACTTTGTGCCCAGGTCCAGGTGCTGGCCAGCAACAACATGCCGGCCAATAGGGGTTGCGCCCAAAACTTGCTCATGGGTGATCTCCTGTCGTTGGTGAATGAAACGAGGGCGCCGTTCAGGGATGTCGGCGCATGAAATCGCACAGGGCGTTGGCCAACTCGGCCTCGACGTGCGCCCAAGCTGAGAACGGCAACAGCGGCACGTCTTGGTCCTGAATGGGCAACTGGTACAACTCGGACCCAGGGATGAGTTGGTGGGCTGCGATGCCATTGACCGAGGCATGTGTATTGTCGTTGCCAGGCACCACGATGGTGGGCACGCGGATGCCGGCCATGGCGTCGTCGTTCATGCCCAAGACCGGCTTGCGCGGGCCACGCAGAAAAATCTCGAGCCAGTGGCTCATGACCCGAATGTATTCGGCCGGATCCATGGCCATCAGGCGCGCTTCATTGGCCGGGTTGGCGGCAATGCGCTCTTGGTATTGCTCGGTGGCACACACGGCCTTCATGCCGCCTTGGCGGGCCGCGTCGATGAATTGGCCGTAATAGTTTTGCGGCAGGCGACCGGCAGCGAAATCGCCCCCGGTGTTGCGGCGATCGTGCAACAGGACTTGAAAGCCCTGGGCCGCAATTTTTTCAGCGAATTCGATGAACTCCTGAAACCCCCGTCGTCCTCCAGTGACCAGAGCCACCCAAGGGCCTTGGCTTCCGAACACGCGGTAATGGATGCGGACCCCGCGAATGGTGGCGTAGTTCATCGTGTCTCCTTCAGGCCGCTGTGGGCCAGTTCATCATGGTGCCTTTGGCAAACAATAAGGGCGAGTGGTCGGTCGTCTCATGGCGCAGCACCCGAGCCAGCACAATCAAATGGTCACCGCCATCGAGAATCTGATCTGTTTCGCAATAAAAGCAGGCGGTCGAGTGGGGCAGGATCGGGGCCTTGAAACCGGCCTCCAGAGCATGCTCGACACCGGCAAATTTGTCGGGCTTGGGGGCAGCGAAATGATAGGCCAAGTCTTTCTGGATTTGCGACAAGACATGGATGGCGTGTTGCCGACCGACGGCGAATTGATCGATGTTGGGCGACTTGCGTGCCAGCGACCACAGCACCAAGGGGGGGGCTAGCGAGACCGAGCTGAAGCTGTTGACCGTGATGCCGGTCAGACGGCCATCGTCAGGGTCTTGGGTGGTGATGATGGTGACGCCCGTGGGGAATGAACCCAAGGCATTGCGAAACGCCCGCTGGCGAATTTGCACTTCGGTCGGTTCTGCGGTGGCGCCCGACATCACTTGCCTCCAGCCGCGCGCTCAAGCACAGCGTAGACCGAGGCGGTATCGTCAAGCTCATGGCCTTGTGACATGGCCGACAGGTAAATGGGCAAACAGGCCGAGAACAAGGGTGCTGGCACATTGAGTTCTTGCAAAGCGCTCTGGATGATGGTCATGTCCTTTTGCCACAGCTTGTTCTTCATGGTGGCTTCGGCCCAGCAGCGCGAGGCCATCATGGGGCCACGCACCTGGAACATGCGCGAGGTACCGGCACCGCCTCCCACCACTTGCACCGTGCGCTTGGGATCCAAGCCCATCTTGACACCAAAAAGCAGGGCTTCGGCGGCCGATACGTTGTGAATGGCCACCATCAGGTTGGCCACCAACTTCATGCGCATGCCGTTGCCAAATTCACCCACGTCGAACTGTTCGCGCGAGAAGCCTTTGAAGACCGGCATCATGGCCTTGATGGTGGCTTTGTCGCCGCTGGCATAGACCGTCAAATCGCGCACTTTGGCCTGCGCGCCGGTGCCTGAGAGGGGGGCATCGATCATGGCGATGCCCACGGTGGCCAGCAGTTCGCGAGCGGCTTGCTTGTCGGCGATGGGGAAGGTGCTGACTTCGGCCAACACGGCCTTGGCGTTTTTCACGCCAGCTTTTTGGTACGAATCGACCAACAACTGGGCCACTTGCATGAGAGCGGCACTGGAGGGCAGGGAGGTGATGTAGTGGCGGGTACGACCGACCCAGGTGGACGCATCGGCGAAGACCTCGGCCACATGCTTTTGCATGCGCTTGCGGGTCGCGGCCGACACTTCCGCCCCCAACACGTGAAACCCTGAAATCTGCAGGTTGGTGCCGATGGCCGAGCCCATGATGCCCATGCCGATGAGGCCCACCACCGTTTTGTCTTTCTTTCCAGCCATGGAAACTCCTGATTGATTGTTGATAATAAGATCAACAAAATCATACAATGCATTGACCCGTTGTGCCTGCACTCAACCTTTTACTATGGGAAAACCATGAGCCACCAACACCATATCACCCGTCCGGACGGCACCCGCATCGCCTACAGCGTCACTGGCGCGAACCAAGGTACGCCACTGATTCTGTCCAACTCATTGGCCACCGACGCCCGGATGTGGGAGAAGGTGTTGCCTGCGTTACAGGCCCAGTTTCGGGTAATCACCTATGACACCCGGGGGCACGGCGAGAGCAGCTGCACCTCTGGTTCACCCAGCTTGTCTGATTTGTCCCAAGATTTGATCGCCGTGCTGGATGCCGCCGGTGCATCGAAAGCCCTGCTGGCCGGTGTATCGCTGGGCGGCATGACAGGCATGACCTTGGCCTTGGAACAACCCGAGCGCTTGCTGGGCTTGATGGCTTGCAACTGTCGCGCACGCATCAATGCCGAAGGCATCGCCGGCTGGGACCAGCGTGTGCAGTTGTTCAGCACCCAGGGCATCGAAGCCTTGGTGCCCGCCACACTGGAGCGCTGGTTCGCCCCCGATGTGCGAACCGGTGACACAGTCTTGATGACGCGCATGGCCGACATCATCCGCACCACCACCCTTGCCGGCTATGTGTCTTGCGTCAATGCCATCAAAGGCATGGCGATGCACGACCAGTTGCACCGCATCCAACTTCCGGTTCTTTACCTGGCCGGCGCCCAAGACGATGGCGCTCCGGTGAGCGAAATGCAGGCCATGTCCACCGAGGTCAAGGGCAGCCGCTGCGAAGTCCTCGACCCCTGCGGCCACATCAGCCCGATGCAGCGTCCAGACGACTTTGTGCGTCTGCTGCAAGATTTCGCCACTCGTGCGGCCTGAATCTTCCACAACTTCCATTAAACTGCTTTTTTACCTGATTGGAGACCTCAAGTATGCTGTTCACTTGCTCGCCCACTTGCCAACACGCCTACCATCAACACAAAAGCAAACCTAAGCTGTTCACCTCTCTCACGGCCAAGAAGCTGTCGAACCGAACAGACGGTCACCTGAATATCGACGTGCATTGCCACTACTTCAACCCCGAAGTGGCCAAGAAAGCCGCTTCGCTCAACCCCGGCCAGCAGGAATACCCTTTCATTTACGCCAACCAGCACACGCGGGATGTCAATCACAAGCAAATGGCCGAGCGCGGTGCCATGCTCTCGGACGTTGAAGTGCGCATCAAGGACATGGATCGCATGGGGGTGGATGTGCAGGTGGTGTCACCGGCCCCGTTCCAGTACTACTACTTTGCCCCGCCCAAAATGGGGGCCGAGTTGGCTCGCGCAGTCAATGAAGGCATGGCCAAGTTGGTGGCCCAGTATCCCGATCGCTTGGTGGGCATGGGCACCGTGCCGCTGCAAGACGCCACGCTGGCCGTGCGCGAACTGGAATACGCCGTGCAAAAGCTGGGGCTCAAAGGCATCGAGATCGGCACCAATGTGGCGGGCAAAGAGTTGACCGACCCTTCGCTGAAACTGGAAAAATTCTTCAAGCGTGCTGCCGAACTGGGCGTGACCTTGTTCATGCATCCCAACGGCTACACCCAAGCCGAGCGATTGACCGACCATTACTTCAACAACGTGATCGGCAACCCCTTGGACACCACCGTGGCCGTCAGTCACCTGATTTTTGACGGCGTGCTGGCGCGCAACCCCAAACTGCGGATCATCTTGGCCCATGGCGGTGCTTATTTGTCGCACTACTGGGCCCGCATGGACCATGCCTGGGGCGCACGTGCCGATTGCCGTCGCGTGATCAAGAAAAAGCCGTCGACCTATCTGGAAAAGAACTTTTACTTCGATACCATCACCTTCGATCCGGGTATGTTGAAAAACCTGATCGACCGCTACGGCGCTGATCGAGTCGTGTTAGGTACCGATTACCCGTATGACATGGCCGAGGTCGATCCCCTGGGTTTGGTGGCCGCCGTCAAGAAACTGGCCAAGTCCGACCGTGATCAGATCACCGGGGGCAATGCGGCCAAGCTGTTCAAGATCAAGCGCAAGCGCTGATCGCAGGGCCAACTCTCTATGAGCAAACGCCTCTCAAGTGAGAGGCGTTTTTTTTGAACCGTCGCCGGGTGCAGCCCCGGCTGAGAGTGGGTTGATCAGTTCTCGACCGTCTCGACCTTGCCGCTGCGAGTGGACTTGACCACGGCCTCGAGAGCACAGATATTGGCCAACATTTGCTCTTGCGGCACAGGATAGGGCACGCCGCCGCCCATGGCCGCATCGGCAAAAGCCTCCAGGTTGGAGAGCACGGCCGGATGGGGCTCGTAAGATGCGGTCTGGACCTCTTCGCCACGGATGTGCCAATTCATGGTCCAACCCGTCGATGCCTCGGGGTGGGTTTTGTCTCGCACCTCAACCCAGCCCTTGCTGCCAAAGACGGCGAAGCGACCGGCAAACGGCGTGGCCAAGATGGCACTGATCAGAGCATGACCGCCGCGCTTGTAGGTGGCCAGGATGGCCAGGGTGTCTCCATTGACCAGCGGGCTGCCCAATTGCTTGACACTGGCAAACACGGTTTCAGCCGGGCCAAACACGCCCACCGACAAATCGAGCAGGTGAATGCCGGTGGCGGTCATGGGTCCGGCCGGTGCCTCAGCGGCATTCAATCGCCAATTGTCCGAGGCCATCTGCAAGAACTTGTCTTGACTGAAGTTGGCCTCCATTTGCAGGGGCTTGCCTATCACGCCGCTGTGAATCATCTCCATCGCCTTCATCACCGGCGGCTCGAAGCGGCGCTCGTGCCCCACGGCCAGGGTCAGTTTGCGCTCGTTAATGGCTTTCATCGCCCGTAGCACGTCGGCGCGGTTCAGACACAGCGGTTTTTCGCAAAAGATGTGCTTACCGGCGGCGGCCACCATCACCATCTGATCGGCGTGCATCGAGTGCGGCGTACACAATACAACGCCCTCGACGCGGGGGTCGGTGATGGCGGCTTCGAAACTGGGCGCAAACTCGACACCTTGCGACTGGGCAAAGGCCTGACCCGCGTCTTGGTTCAGATCTGTGGCCAGGACCGCATCGATATTGCGGGCGCTTTTCAGGTATTTGACAATGGTCTGTCCCCACCAGCCTAAACCGATGACGGCGACACGAAATTTGCGCGTATTGCTCATGTGAATTCCCCTCTATTCAATTGGGGAATTCTAGGGTCGGCTGATCTAATGATCAATAACCCCGAGGTGAAAATCCTCGGGGGTTTACCCGATCCGTCACCGTCTCAGTCAGGCGAAAACGCCGGCGGTGTCTTGCATGCGGGCACTGACTTCACCCAAGTGGTGCAAGGTGTCGCCAAAAGTCATCTGCATCTGGGTCAACCGCTTGAAATAGTGGCTGATGCTGTACTCATCGGTGACGCCAATGCCGCCATGCAATTGGATGGCCTCTTGGCCCACATGGCGCATCGACTGCCCCAACTGGAACTTGGCTCGGCTGATGGCACGTCGGCGCTCATCGGCCGGCGCGGTCAGCTTCAAGCTGGCGTAGTAGCTCATAGAGCGGCCCAATTCCAGCTGCATCTTCATGTCCGATACGCGATGCCGCAAAGCTTGGAAGGTAGCGATCGTGACGCCAAACTGCTTGCGGGTGTTCATGTACTCAACGGTGATGGCAAGGGTTTTTTCCATGGCCCCCACCGCTTCGGCACACAAGGCGGCCGTACCCACGTCAACAGCATGATCCAAGGCAGACAAGCCCTGTTCGGTCAGCAAGGTGGCCGGGGCCTGTTGCAGGGTCAGCTCGGCCGCACGACCGCCGTCTTGGGTCAAGTAGCCACGGGTCGATACCCCCGCCGCACCGGCCTGAACCAGAAACAAAGCGATCTGTCCCTGGTGTTGCGCCGGCACGATGAAGGCATCGGCACGGTCGCCGACGGGCACGATACTTTTGGCACCGGTCAGGCGGTAGGCCGAGCCTTCGGCCTGTGCCGTGCTTGCGCACAGGTCCAAACGATAACGGGCTTTGCGCTCTTGGTGCGCTAACACGATCAAGGCCTCCCCGCTGGCCAGTTTGGGGCCCCAGGCCTGCGCCACTTCAGCCGGGGCATGGTGGCTGAGCACCACACCCGAGATGATGGCTTGCGCCAGCGGCTCGAGCACGATGCCCCGTCCCAGTTCTTCCATCACGACCATGGCCTCAACGGGCCCCATGCCCAAGCCACCCAATTCTTCACTCAAGCCCAGACCGGTCAGGCCCAACTCGGCCAATTCCCCGTAGGCTTGACGAGAAAAACCACCCTCGGACACGACGGCCTTGCGGCGCTCAAAGTCGTAACCTTTTTCGACCCACTTGGCCACCGCATCGCGCAGTTGCTGCTGGTCTTCGCTGAAATTGAAATCCATGTTCGTCTCCTGCTTTCAGCCCAAAACCGTTTGAGCGACGATGTTGCGCTGCACTTCATTGGAACCACCGTAAATCGTGGTCTTGCGCATGTTGAAATAGGTCGAGGCCAAGGGAGCACAGTGCATGGCGCCGACCTGGTCTCCTTGCCAACCGGCTTCCATGGCCTCGGTAATGAAGGGCAAGCTGTAGGGGCCAGCCGCCAGCATCATCAACTCGCTGTAGCGCTGCTGAATTTCGCTGCCACGGATCTTGAGCAGGCCAGCGATATCGAGCGACTGTTTGCCCGCCTTTTCGGCCGACAGTACGCGCAAGACCAACATTTCGAGGGCCACAATGTCAACTTCGAGTTTGGCAATCTCATCGCGAAAACGCACATCGTCATAGACGCCTTCGGCTTTGGCGATCCGTTTGAGGCGTTCGAGCTCCCGCTTGGCCCGATTCACATCGGCGATGTTGGTGCGTTCGTGGGCCAACAGGTACTTGGCATAGTCCCAGCCCTTGTTCTCTTGACCTACCAGATTCTCGACGGGCACTTCAACATTGTCGAACCACACTTCGTTGACTTCGCATTCGCCATCGAGCAATTTGATAGGGCGTACAGTGACCCCCTTGGATCTCATGTCGATCAGCAAAAAAGATATGCCCGTTTGCGGTTTGCCTTCGCTGCTGGTACGTACCAAACAGAAAATCCACTCCCCGAACTGACCCAATGTGGTCCAGGTCTTCTGACCATTCACGATGTACTTGTCGCCCACGCGCTCGGCTCGGGTTTTCAAAGAGGCCAGATCAGAGCCAGAGCCGGGTTCGCTGTAACCCTGGCTCCACCAAACCTCACCGCTGGCGATGCCAGGCAAAAAGCGTTGATGCTGCTCGGGCGAGCCAAAGGCCATGATCACCGGGGCCACCATCACCGGGCCAAAAGGCACGATGCGCGGCGCTCCGGCCAGAGCGCACTCTTCTTCGAACAAATGCTTTTGTACGGCGGTCCAACCAGGGCCTCCAAATTGCTTGGGCCAGCCATAACCGAGCCAACCTTTTTTGCCCAAAATCTTGGACCAGTTTTGCATGTCCTCGCGCGTCAAACGCAAAGCGTTGTGCACTTTGTGCGCGGTCTCTTTGGGCAGATGTTCGCGCACCCAGGCGCGGACCTCCAGACGAAATGCTTCTTCTTCAGGGGTGAAGGCAAGATCCATGGTTAATCTCCGTTGACAGCCTATGTTTTAGCACGATCGTGCTTTTTTGGTGTAAACCCTTGGTTTTTCCGGGGCTTGGGTGACAATCCCAGCCATGCGAAACATTGTGATCCTGATCTCGGGCGGAGGCTCCAACATGCGCGCCTTGATTGAGGCCAGCCGGGCTGAACAATGGGCTCGGCGTTGGGGTGCCCAAGTGTCCTTGGTGCTGAGCAACCGGCCCGATGCTGGGGGACTGGCTTGGGCTCGCGAGCAGGGCTTGGCGACCGCCGTGGTCGATCACCAGGCCCACGCAAATGCCGTGCAGCCCCGGGTGTCGTTCGAGGCCGAACTGATCGCTCACATTGACGCACACGACCCGGTGCTGGTGTTGCTGGCGGGCTTCATGCGCATTTTGACGCCCGGCTTTGTGGCCCACTATGCGGGGCGACTGCTCAACATCCACCCTTCGTTGCTGCCCACCTTCACGGGCTTGCACACGCACCAGCGGGCAATCGATGCTGGGTGCCGCTTTGCCGGTGCCACCGTACACGAGGTCACGGCAGAGCTGGACCATGGCCCGATATTGGCGCAGGCGGTGGTGCCTGTTTTGCCCAACGACGATGCCGACACGCTCGCCGCTCGCGTGCTCAGCCAGGAGCACCGCATTTATCCGCTGGCGGTGGCAGAGCGATTGCGGAAGGCTCAACTTAACAACGCGACTTGAACACTTCAGCCAGGGTGGGCGTGCTCAAGAGGGTTGATGGGCCAACGGTTGATCTGCGCCTCGGTGATGCCATCGGGCTTTTGGCGAACGTCAGGGGGGATGTGGCGTCACAGCCGTTCCTTTCGGACGGACAAATGAGTCCATCAAGGGGTAACGATGCTGCTGTGACCTGCCACTGGTTTGTACCAAGTGGCGATGTTTCGCCTTCATTCATGCTCGGTTGGCAGCAATTCTTTCAATCGCAACAGCACAAAAATGGCATCGCTGTACTGATGCGGGCGCTCTAACTGCATAACCAGCGCGGCTGAATTGTCGTTCAATTTAGCAAGCTGGCGGGCGTCTTGTCCACGGATATCGAACATCACAAACCGATGATGCGGCGGCGACCACAAGTTTGAAGTTGGCAACGATCGGTAATGGTGCGCCAGTTGCGTGCTGCCACACCAGCGGCGCTTGCCGTTATAGAGCACGATCGATAGCCCCGGCGGGAAGCCATGCCGATGAGATCGGGGACGTCGGCGCACTTCGCACAGCACCATGGTATCGAGTCGTTCAAAGGAAAATCTCGCTGTGCACAGAACCGTAAATTCGCACGTGTTGACGTCTTGGAAGCTCATTGATCAAGGTATGAGAGCCCAAGCTTTGGCCAATTCATACCTTCTGCAAGCGGTGGCTCGCACCGAAGGCAGCCCCCACAAAGACGAAAGGCCGCATGTAGCGGCCTTTCCATTTGGTGCATCTTTCAGCTTGTTAGCGTCCAGAGCGCATTTCCCAATCGAATATAAGCCTCTAATATAACATAATGTGTTTTATATTTCAAATTGGGCGAAATAAATGAAGAAATTAAGATACAGACTGGCATTGGACTTGGGCTCCACCTCTCTCGGGTGGGCCATGGTTCGACTGAAAGAACAAAGTGAGCCCTGCGAGATCATCAAAGCAGGGGTGAGGATATTCAGTGATGGGCGCAACCCAAAAGATGGGTCTTCACTGGCAGTGACCCGAAGGGCTGCCAGGGCCATGAGGCGACAGCGAGACCGACTGCTCAAACGCAAAGCCCGCATGATGCGAGCCCTGATTGAGCATGGATTCTTCCCCAAAGATGCAGATGACCGCAAAAAGCTTGAAAAGCTGGAGCCCTTGGCACTGCGGGCCAAAGGATTGGATCAGCCGTTGAGTCCTCCAGAATTTGCACGGGCACTATTTCATATCAATCAGCGCAGAGGCTTCAAAAGTAACCGGAAAACAAACAAGAAGGACAACGACAGCGGAGCGCTCAAAACGGCGATCGGCCAATTGCGCAAAAACCTATTGGAAACAGGTTCCAGAACTGTTGGCGAGTGGCTTTGGAAACGTCATAGCAATGGCTTGATGATCCGCGCAAGGTATCGAGAAAGTCGGATACCACAAGAAGGGGGGAAAACCAAGATCGAGAAAAGCTACGATCTTTACATTGATCGCGCCATGATCGAGTCAGAGTTCGACACGCTTTGGGCCAAGCAAGCTCAATTCAACCCAAATTTATTTAATCACGCTGCGCATGACGATCTAAAAGATTGTTTGTTGCATCAACGGCCGCTCAAACCCGTCAAGCCAGGTCGATGTACACTCATCCCGGAGGAGGAACGTGCCCCCTTGGCCTTACCAAGCCAGCAAAAATTTCGGATTTACCAAGAAGTCAACCACCTTCGATTTTTGCTCGAAAACCTGACAGAAAGCTCCCTGACTTTGGAACAACGCGATAAGGTGGTTCATGCGCTCGAAACAAACAACAAGTGCACATTCACCAAGATTCGTAAGCTGATCGGGCTTTCAAGCCAATTCAGCATCGAAGACGATAAACGGACAGAACTCAAGGGCAATGCCACTGCCGCCATTCTTTCGAAAAAAGAACATTTTGGAAATCAATGGCTGTCTTTTTCGGACGAATTACAAGATGCAATTGCCATGCAATTGTTGGCTGAGGAAAATGAAAGGAAATTGATTACCTGGCTTCAACAAACTACCGGGATTGATGAAGTCACCGCAAACCGCATCGCCAATGCACAACTACCTGAAGGGTACGGCAGTTTGTCGGTCAAGGCGTTGGAAAGGGTCATGCCCGAATTAAAGTCAAATGTCGTGACTTACGATAAAGCGGTAAAAGCTGCCGGGTTTGACCATCACAGCAACATCAGTCACGCAGCAACCGGTGAAATTCTGACCGAACTGCCTTACTACGGCGAAGCCCTGCAACGACATGTTGGTTTTGGCACAGGGGTCCCCGAACACCCCCCAGAAAAGCGATACGGAAAAATCGCTAATCCGACCGTGCACATTGGACTGAATCAGATCAGAACTGTGGTCAACGCACTGATCAAACGATACGGCCACCCGAGCGAAGTCATCGTCGAAGTCGCCAGGGAACTTAAACAGAGCAAAGAGCAAAGAAAAGAAGAACAGAAGCGACAGGCTGAAAATCAAAACAGAAATCAAAGATTTCGAGAAGAGATTTCAAAGCTCATCGGCGTTTCTCCTGATCAGGTGAAAGCTGCTGATGTGCAAAAAATGATCTTATGGGGTGAACTTAATCGAGAAAATGCCGCCGACCGACGTTGCCCGTACAGCGGCATCCAGATCAGCGCACACATGCTGCTTTCAGATCAGGTTGAAATTGAACACATCCTGCCCTTTTCACGAACACTGGATGACAGCCTCAACAACAAGACGGTTGCCATGCGACAGGCCAACCGAATCAAGGGAAATCGAACTCCATGGGAGGCGCGTTTGGATTTTGCTGCCCAAGGTTGGAAAACCGAGGACATGTTGGCTCGCGCAGAAATGATGCCCAAAAACAAACGCTACCGATTTGCTGAAAATGGTTACGAGCAATGGTTGCGCGAAGACAAGGGTTTTTTGGCTCGCGCTCTGAATGACACACGATATTTGAGCCGAGTTGCACGGGAATACATGAGCCTGATATGCCCTCAAAACACCCGCGTCATACCCGGTCAAATGACTGCGATGCTGCGTGCAAAATTTGGATTGAATGGCATATTGGGGCTGGATGGCGAGAAAAACCGCAATGACCATCGACATCATGCGGTGGACGCGTGTGTCATCGCCGTTACCGATCAAGGGATGCTACAGCGTTTTGCCAGCGCCAGTGCCAGCGCTCGCGAACGGCAACTGAACAAATTGGTCGAGAAGATGCCGCTACCGTGGTTCACTTATTGCGAACAAGTCAAATGGTCTGTAGAGCATATTTGGGTCAGTCACAAACCCGACCATGGGCATGAGGGAGCCATGCACAATGACACCGCCTATGCGCTACTTGGCAATGACCAAGTCAGTGTGCACAAATGGGCAGATGGCAAACGAGTGCGTGAGCAGTCGACGCTGAAGGTCATTCCGATGACAGATTCAAGGGTCAACTCTCGCCACGGGACACTGCCCAATGGCGATCCGCGTCCCTATAAAGGATACAAAGGGGATAGCAACTATTGCATTGAAATTATTTGTAATGAAAAGGGCAAGTGGGAAGGGGAGGTCATCTCCACATTCGAAGCCTACCAATTGGTTCGTCAGGGCGGCATCAAACGGCTTAGGCACCCTTCCTTGAGTTGCAGTGGGAAACCGCTGGTCATGAGGCTAATGATCAATGATCTTGTGAAATTTGAAATCGAAAAAGGCACTAGTTATGTAGGTCGCATTGCCAAGATAAGCGGCAATGGTCAAATTTTTATGGCTGCTCCGAACGAGGCCAATGTAGACGCACGCAATCGTGACGACGAAAATCCGTTCACCTACGTGTCGAAAAAAGCTAGCTCGCTGCAAGCAGCCGATGGGCGAAAGGCAGTGGTTTCACCCATCGGAGAGTTCAGAGAGTACAAAACCAGAAGTAAAGCATAAATCAACCCATGCTGCCCCGGATTGTTGAAGTCTCCAACGACAGCCGCCACTTGTCCTTGTACAGAGGATTCATGTTGGTGACACAATCTGGCGCTGAACGGAAAGAAGTGGGGCGCGTGGCGTTAGATGACATGGGCGCTCTGATCGCCAATGCCCATGGTCTTAGCTATACCAACAACCTTTTGGTTGCCTTGGCCGAACGTGGGGTTCCTTTTGTGTTGTGTGGCTCCAACCACAATGTGGCTGGCATGCTTTGGCCAATTGACGGGCATCACCAACAAGCCCACCGATTTGAAGCGCAAATTGATTGCAAAGAACCTGCACGCAAGCGAATGTGGGCGGCCATCGTCAAAGCCAAATTGCAAAATCAAGCTGCGGTTTTAATGGCCAGCGGGTCAAATGCTACGGGGTTGCTAAGGCTATCCAAAATGGTGAAAAGTGGGGACGCTGGAAACACCGAAGCCCAAGGGGCGCGGCAGTACTGGCAAGCTCTTTTAGGCTCCAATTTCAGACGTAATCAAGAAGCAGACGGGCTTAATGCTTTGCTGAACTACGGCTACACCGTACTCAGAGCAGCAACGGCACGCGCAGTGGTGGCGGCTGGACTTCACCCCAGCATCGGCTTACACCACAGTCATGACAATAACGCCATGCGCCTGGTCGATGACCTGATGGAGCCGTTTAGACCAACCATCGATTGGCATGTTTGGCAAATGCAGAGTCAGGGTATGGATTCTGTCGACGATCAAACGAAGCGCACTTTGGTGAAGTGTCTTTACATGGACTTGGTCACCGATCTGGGCAAAACACCCGTCATAGTCGCCATCCAAAAACTGGCAACTTCTGTGGCGCAGGTCATGCTCAAAGAGCGGTCAAAACTTGATTTACCTATGCCTGGCATTCCTGTTAAACCGATTCGAATGGATGGTGAGTAAATGAAATGGCTAAAAGCATACTCAGTGGCTACCGAATCATGTGGATGCTGGTGATGTTTGACTTGCCCGTCATCACTGCCCAAGAACGAAAAGCTGCTACTCAATTTAGGCTGCACTTGCTGGACATGGGTTTTTCAAGATGCCAATTGAGTGTGTACATGCGTTTTTGCTCCAGTTCAGCTCAAGTTCAAACCTACTGCCAAAGGGTGCAATCGTCCATTCCGCAAGACGGCCAGGTGAACATCTTGCAATTGACCGACAAACAATACGAGCGGATCATTTGTTTTAAGGGTGCCAAGATTTTGCCCGCCAATAAAACACCTGATCAATTCGATCTTTTTGGGTGAGGCGCTGTTTTGAAGAGGCTCGAAACGCAAAAACACCATACAAAACATGATGTTAGTGCGTCCCGAGTCTATTCGATTGGGAAATGCGCTCTGACCGGAACTGGCGCTTAAACCAATACACCATGGACATGAGTCTATTCGATTGGGAAATGCGCTCTGACCGGAACAGCTCCAGACATGATAATTTTGCATTCGTCAGTCTATTCGATTGGGAAATGCGCTCTGACCGGAACCTGTTTTGATGTGTGAAATGTTCATGGGTTAGTCTATTCGATTGGGAAATGCGCTCTGACCGGAACGACCCAGGCACCCGATGGCGAACATGTGCCAGTCTATTCGATTGGGAAATGCGCTCTGACCGGAACATTGACCGACATGGATCAATACTTTGGGGTAGTCTATTCGATTGGGAAATGCGCTCTGACCGGAACGACAGCGTCAATGTCCACGCCACCCGACTTAGTCTATTCGATTGGGAAATGCGCTCTGACCGGAACGATTGCAGCGGCTTCCTTGCCTTCGCCCATAGTCTATTCGATTGGGAAATGCGCTCTGACCGGAACGAAATGACAGAGCTTGGGGTGCGCGTCAAAGTCTATTCGATTGGGAAATGCGCTCTGACCGGAACACGCCGTGCCACTTTCCCCCCTTGTCCGCAAGTCTATTCGATTGGGAAATGCGCTCTGACCGGAACCGTAGCCAACTCTGACGCTGTGACCGTTGGAGTCTATTCGATTGGGAAATGCGCTCTGACCGGAACACAGATCGCGGCCAAGTCACCGTTTGGTGCAGTCTATTCGATTGGGAAATGCGCTCTGACCGGAACTCCTGGTAGCCTTCCTGGTAGCCTACCTGGAGTCTATTCGATTGGGAAATGCGCTCTGACCGGAACGGAACTTGACCAGGTAGGCGGTACTCCAGAAGTCTATTCGATTGGGAAATGCGCTCTGACCGGAACCTTTCGACGGCCTTGCCCAGCCAGCTTTCAAGTCTATTCGATTGGGAAATGCGCTCTGACCGGAACTAATCTACAGCAACACCAGCCGCAACGGCAAGTCTATTCGATTGGGAAATGCGCTCTGACCGGAACACACTCTACAAGCAAAGCCACATTTTCGCCAGTCTATTCGATTGGGAAATGCGCTCTGACCGGAACAAAATTCGGCTCGACCCCACGCAGCCATCAAGTCTATTCGATTGGGAAATGCGCTCTGACCGGAACTTTGCAAGACTGCCATGCCTGGCCGCGAGAAGTCTATTCGATTGGGAAATGCGCTCTGACCGGAACACAGACGACGAATGCAAAATTATCATGTCCAGTCTATTCGATTGGGAAATGCGCTCTGACCGGAACTTTGGCCGTTGGCGCAGCAATCGTAGGTGTAGTCTATTCGATTGGGAAATGCGCTCTGACCGGAACTGTCCAGCTGGTGAAGTTTTGGTTGTTCCTGAGTCTATTCGATTGGGAAATGCGCTCTGACCGGAACTAATGGAACCATTCGATCGGTCGAATAAAAAGTCTATTCGATTGGGAAATGCGCTCTGACCGGAACGAATGTGATGAGCATGTGCCTCGCACGGTTAGTCTATTCGATTGGGAAATGCGCTCTGACCGGAACGCGATCCATTGAGGCATCAGTTCAGCGGGGAGTCTATTCGATTGGGAAATGCGCTCTGACCGGAACAGTGATTTCAACTTGGTCATTCGATAGATAAGTCTATTCGATTGGGAAATGCGCTCTGACCGGAACACGGGTGTAGGCAAGCTTTACCGGGCCTGTAGTCTATTCGATTGGGAAATGCGCTCTGACCGGAACGCTACTGCCCCTGCGTCAAGCGGGGGCATTAGTCTATTCGATTGGGAAATGCGCTCTGACCGGAACCTGCTTGATCTTTTCCCTGAGTTTTCGAATAGTCTATTCGATTGGGAAATGCGCTCTGACCGGAACTTTCCAGCACTTGCAACAACGAACACACGCAGTCTATTCGATTGGGAAATGCGCTCTGACCGGAACCGCAAAGGCTGATGACTGTTCAAAATCCGGAGTCTATTCGATTGGGAAATGCGCTCTGACCGGAACGTCTTTGAACCTTACACAAAATCAGGTTATAGTCTATTCGATTGGGAAATGCGCTCTGACCGGAACACTAATGCCCTTCAACACGATGAGAACACCAGTCTATTCGATTGGGAAATGCGCTCTGACCGGAACCAAGCTGGTATTGACCAACACACGAAAGTAAGTCTATTCGATTGGGAAATGCGCTCTGACCGGAACCGAGCGCAGCAATAAAAAACGGCCACTGAAAAGTCTATTCGATTGGGAAATGCGCTCTGACCGGAACACATTCACAACAGTTGAACCGCCGGAAGAAAGTCTATTCGATTGGGAAATGCGCTCTGACCGGAACTTTAATGTTGATTTGACTATCGAACTGTCTAGTCTATTCGATTGGGAAATGCGCTCTGACCGGAACATCGTGATTGGCCACACCATGATGAGCGCCAGTCTATTCGATTGGGAAATGCGCTCTGACCGGAACGTGGTGTAACCACCTGAAGGCAGGCTTGTTAGTCTATTCGATTGGGAAATGCGCTCTGACCGGAACGGTGGGGGACAAATTACCTTCACCGGCATGAGTCTATTCGATTGGGAAATGCGCTCTGACCGGAACACATCGAGCGCTGTCCGCTCACCCGCTGCGAGTCTATTCGATTGGGAAATGCGCTCTGACCGGAACTTTGCGGTCCTCGTCAAGCCCACAGTTACCAGTCTATTCGATTGGGAAATGCGCTCTGACCGGAACATAAT
>JASGCM010000016.1:44727-92807 GCA_030054175.1 Alphaproteobacteria bacterium
CATCGGCCACACGATGATGAGCGCCAGTCTATTCGATTGGGAAATGCGCTCTGACCGGAACATAATCATCGGCCACACGATGATGAGCGCCAGTCTATTCGATTGGGAAATGCGCTCTGACAGGCAAGCGCCAAACCGGCGGTTACGCCCTATTGACTGGCTACGTTGGCGCGGGGGGGATCAAATTCGAAAGTATGAAATCATTTTGCAAGGGCTCGAATAAAGAAGAATCATTGCATTATGGCTATTTGTGGCTATATTTGCGGATATGCTCAACACTGACAGCATCATCATCACGCCCGATATCCTGGCGCTCATTGCTCAAATTGATGAGTTCAAAGGAGCATGGCGGGCGCTGGGGTCGTTGGCCCCCGAAAGACTGTTGGCGTTGCGGCGCGTGGCCACCATTGAAAGCGTGGCCTCATCGACGCGCATCGAAGGCGGCAAACTCACGAATGCCGAAGTCGATGCCTTGCTCTCGAACATCCAAGTCAAAAAATTCACTACCCATGACGAACAGAAAGTTGCTGGCTATGCCGAAGTGATGGAGCTGCTTTTCGCGTCCTGGGAACATATCCGCTTCAACGAAAACCATATCCAACAACTGCACCGCGATTTGCTCCGGTACAGCATCAAGGATGGCCACCATCGCGGCCAGTACAAAAAAGTCTCCAACAACGTCGTTGCCTTCAGTGAGACAGGCGAACAGGTGGCCGTGGTCTTCGAGACAGCCACCCCGTTTGACACGCCACGCCTCATGCAAGAGTTGGTCGAGTGGGCACGCCATGCCCGAGGGAACAAAACCTTGCACCCGCTGCTCATCGTGGCCGTCTTCGTGGTGGTCTTCCTGGAGATTCACCCCTTCGAGGATGGCAACGGGCGTTTGTCGCGCATCTTGACCACGCTGCTCATGCTTCAGTTCAGCTACAGCTATGTGCCGTACAGCTCCCTGGAAAGCATCATCGAACAAAACAAAAGCGGGTACTACATCGCCCTGCGCCAAACGCAAGGAACGATTCGCACCGATAGCCCCAACTGGCAATCGTGGATTGTGTTTTTCCTCTCATCGCTGGCATCCCAAGTCAAACGCCTTGGCGAGAAGGTCGAGCGCGAACGGATGCTCTCCCAGCGTCTGCCCAAACTCTCGGCTGACCTGGTTACCCTGGCCAGAGAACATGGCAGGCTTACCACGGCGCAGGCCGAGCAACAAACAGGCGCAAATCGTGCAACCATCAAGGCACACTTGGCCAAACTCGTCAAGGATGGCCACTTGGTCAAACATGGAATCGGTCGTGGCACCTGGTATGTGGCATCTGGCCAGTGACGCGACTCATTTTGGATGTTTACGGATATATTTGCGGACATGATGCGGTGACTCCCGTTTTCTTCTTGGCATTTTGTGCAGCAGCAACTGCAAGGTCAAGGTGCAGCGGCCCGGGGCTGTGCCGGTGTCGTCACTGACGGGGGCTGAGGGATTCGCCCGACATCGCGGCCATGCCCTTTGCAGCCTATCACTCGCGGCCCAGTGCCCCAACCGATCTCACGCCACAAGCCGCGAATGGCGCGGCAGGTGCGCCATCAGAAACTCCATCTGGTCAGCCAGGATGCGGCGGTTGCGCAAAATGAAGTCTTCCCACAGGGTGGGCACATACGGGGCATAGAGCAGGGGCATGCGGGCCTGCTCGGGGGTGCGGTTGGCTTTGCGCGCGTTGCAAGCCCGACAGGCCGTGACGACGTTCATCCAATGGTCTCGGCCATTTTGAGCGAAAGGCACAATGTGCTCTCGGGTCAGACTCGTTTCATGAAAATGATCCCCGCAATAAGCGCAGATGTTGCGGTCACGGGCAAACAACTTGGCGTTGGTCAGGCCGGGGCGCAAATCGAAGGGATTGATGTTGGGTAAGCCCCGCGTCCCAATGATGCTGTTGACGCGAATGATCGACTGAAGTCCGCTCAGGGCGTTGTAGCCGCCATGAAAAACCGCGACCTCGCCGCCGACCTCCCAACGCACCTCTTCGGCGGCGTAGTGGATCACAGCTTGCTCGAGGGAAATCCAGGACTGTGGCAACCCCTGGGCCGACAACTTCAAGACCTTCAAGGCGAACCTCCTGTGGGTCATCAGAACACCGAACGAACTACAGCGACAATATAGCCTGATTTCGCGTGTTTTTTGTGTCATCCTTGAGTCCATCATGAAAGTCTTCCGCGGTTTCCACCACCCCCGGCTGGCCGAGGCCTGCGCGTTGACCATCGGTAATTTCGATGGAGTGCATCGTGGCCACCAAGCCATGCTCGCTCTGTTGCGCTCGGAAGCCGAGCACCGAGGAGTGCCCAGTTGCGTCATGACCTTCGAGCCACACCCGCGCGACTTTTTCGCTGCCCGGGCTGGTAAGCCCGAACTGGCACCCCAGCGCATCGCCACCTTGCGAGACAAACTATCTGAGCTCAAGCGCTGTGGCGTAGACCAGTGCATCATCATGCCCTTCAATGCCCGCTTTGCCTCGCAAAGCCCTGACGATTTCATTCGCGAGGTGCTGCTCGATGGCTTGGGCGTGCGTTATGTGCTGGTGGGTGACGACTTCCGCTTTGGGGCCAAGCGCGCTGGCGATTACGACATGCTGGTGGCGTCTGGCGAAGTGCACGGCTTTGATGCGGCGCGCATGAACAGCCACGAAATTTCCGACCCTCGGCCCGGCATGCGGGGTGGACCCAGTCCTGCCTTACCCCCATTTCGGCATGGTCGCTTGAGGGTCAGCAGTTCGGCGGTGCGCGAGGTTTTGACACGCGGCGCCATGGCCGAAGCGGCACAACTGCTGGGACGCCCCTACGCTGTCTCAGGCCATGTGGTCAAAGGGGCCCAGTTGGGTCGGGAGTTGGATTGCCGAACGCTGAACTTGCGCTTTTGTCATGACAAACCTGCCGTCATGGGCATCTTTGTGGCCCAAGTCTGGGGCCTGGGCGAACAACCCTTGCCCGCCGTCGCCAGCATGGGGGTGCGCCCCACCTTGGACCCCAACGATGTCAACGGCGGCCGGGTGCTGTTAGAGACCCATTGCCTGCAATGGCCCGTGCATCTGGGGCTCGAGGGTGGCTACGGTAAAATCATTCGTGTGGAATTGCTGCAAAAACTGCATGACGAACGTCAATACGATGGTCTGGATGCCTTGAAACAAGGCATTGCCCAAGACCGGGAAGACGCACGACTGTGGTTCGCCCAGCGCCCCTCTCACGCCCACACGCGACGTCAAACCACGCGCGACCGAATTTGAAGCGGCGTTGAACCGCCTCGGGGGACTCGCCCCCGCACCCTGGGGGCTATTGCCCCCCGATGCAGCCCACTCTTGCAGTCTCCAATGAACACCAAAAATACCAACGATACCCGTCACAGACTGAATTTGCCCGACACGCCGTTCCCGATGCGTGGCGACCTGCCCAAGCGCGAGCCGGCTTGGGGGCGTGCTTGGCAAGACCAAGGGCTGTACAAAAAATTGCGCGTCGCACGCCGTGGCGCACCCTTGTTCGTCTTGCACGATGGCCCGCCTTATGCCAATGGCAAATTGCACATCGGGCACGCCCTGAACAAGGTGTTGAAGGACATCATCGTTAAAAGCCGCCAACTGGCGGGTTTTGACGCGCAGTACATCCCGGGCTGGGATTGCCACGGCCTGCCCATCGAAAATGCCATCGAAAAGGAACATGGCCGCCACCTGAGCCGCGACGACATGCAGGCCAAAAGCCGAGCCTACGCAACCGAACAGATCGCCCAGCAAAAGGCCGACTTCCAGCGCCTGGGCGTACTGGGCGAATGGGATACCCCTTACCGCACCATGGACCCGGCCAACGAGGCGGGCCAGTTGCGCGCCTTCAAACAGGTCATCGAGCGTGGCTTCGTTTACCGTGGGCTCAAGCCGGTGTACTGGTGCTTTGACTGCGCTTCGTCTTTGGCCGAATTTGAAATTGAATACGCCGACAAAAAGAGCGACACGCTGGACGTGGCGTTTTTGTGCGCCCAACCCGAACGCTTGGCACAAGCCTTTGGCCTGCAGTCTTTGCCTGCCGACGCTTTTGCGGTGATCTGGACCACCACGGCTTGGACCATTCCAGCCAACCAAGCCCTGAATGCCAACCCCGACATCGAGTACGCCCTGTTGCGGACCGACAAAGGCGTGCTGTTGCTGGCGGCCTCGCGGGTGTCGGCTTGCCTAGAGCGCTATGGCCTGAGTGGTGAGGTGATCGCCACAGCCAAGGGACAGGCGCTGGATCGCATTGAATTTCGTCATCCGCTGGCTCACATCGATCACGCCTATGACCGCATCGCGCCGGTGTTTTTGGCCGACTATGTGGGAGAAGACGACGGCACCGGCATCGTGCACTCGGCTCCCGCCTATGGCGTTGACGACTACAACTCGTGCCTGGCGCATGGCATGACCCCAATCGACATTCTCAACCCGGTTCAGGGTCAAGGCGCCTATGCGGCCGATTTCGCCTTGTTCGGCGGTCAACACATCTGGAAGGCTGTCCCCGGCATTCTGAACACCCTGAGCGAGGCCCAACGACTGATGGCGACTTCGCCCATCACCCACAGCTACCCACACTGCTGGCGTCACAAAACCCCAGTGATCTACCGCGCGGCGCCGCAATGGTTTGTGCGCATGGACGAAGGCACGGGCGTATTTGAGAACCCGCAACTCAAGCCCAAGCAGACCCTGCGACAAATGGCCTTGCAGGCGATCGAGGACACCCGCTTCTACCCCGAGAACGGCCAGTCGCGACTGCGCGACATGATCGCCAACCGGCCCGACTGGTGCATTTCGCGCCAGCGCAGTTGGGGCGTCCCGGTTCCGTTCTTCCTGCACAAAGACAGCGGCGAATTGCACCCGCGCACTCTGGAGATTTTGGATCGGGCTGCCGACATCGTGGAACAAGGCGGCATCGAGGCCTGGAGTCGCGTCAATGCCGCCGACATCTTGGGCGCCGAGGCCGGACAATACACCAAGAGCACGGACATCCTTGAAGTCTGGTTCGATTCGGGATCGACCTTTTGGCACGTGCTGCGCGGCAGCCACGAGGCCTACAGCCTGCAGTCCTATGGCCGCAAACCGTACCACGAGCAAGGCCCTGAAGCCGATTTGTACCTGGAAGGCCACGACCAACACCGGGGATGGTTCCACTCTTCATTGTTGTTGGGCTGCGCACTGTTTGGCCGTGCTCCTTACAGGGGCTTGCTGACCCACGGTTTTGCAACCGATGGCCAAGGCCGCAAGATGTCAAAAAGCCTGGGCAATGTGGTCATTCCCCAAGAAGTCACCGACAAAATGGGGGCTGAGATCGTGCGCCTGTGGGTGGCTTCTACCGATTACTCGGGCGACCTGAACATTGACGACAAAATTCTGGCCCGGGTGGTCGACGCCTACCGCCGCATCCGCAACACGGTGCGTTTTTTGCTGGCCAATACCAGCGACTTTGATCCCCAAAGCGATGCGCTCCCCTTGGACGAGTTGTTGGAAATTGATCGCTATGCCTTGGCACGTGCCGCACAACTGCAAGCCGATATCGTCGGCCACCATGACCCAGAGCGTGGCGTTTTCGAGGGAGGTCATTTTGGTCAGTACGAGTTCCACCCTGTGGTCTCCAAGTTGCAGGTGTATTGCTCTGAAGACTTGGGGGCGTTCTACCTCGACATTCTGAAAGATCGTCTGTACACCACCGCCCCGGGCTCAAAGGCGCGCCGCAGCGCCCAAACCGCCTTGTGGCACATCACCCAAGCGATGTTGCGCTGGATGGCACCCTTCCTGAGTTTCACTGCCGAGGAAGCCTGGCAAGTGCTGATGCAAGGGGAAACCATTTTCACAACGACCTATGTGCATCTGCCCCAAGCCGAAGATGACTTGCTGAACAAATGGGGGCGCATCCGCGCCGTGCGCGAAGTCGCGAACAAAGAGATCGAGGCCTTGCGTGCTGCCGGCCAAGTTGGCGCTTCCTTGCAGGCCGAGATCGAGCTTCAGGTGAATGCCGAAGATCACGCCCTACTGGCGAGCCTGGGGCAAGACCTGAAATTCGTCTTCATCACCTCGAAAGTCGATCTGCAACTTGCCTCCGAACTGAAGGTCACACCGCGCGTGAGTCAGGCGATCAAATGCGAGCGTTGCTGGCACTATGTCGATGACGTGGGCCAACACAGCCATGCCGGTTTGTGTGGCCGTTGCGTCAGCAACCTGCACGGCAGCGGCGAAACCCGCCTCTGCGCCTGACCATGCCCAAGTCGCGTAAAACCTGGGCACTGTGGCTGGCTTTGTCGGCCGTGGTGTTGGGACTCGACCAACTCAGCAAAGCCTGGGTGGTGACGCATTTCAACTGGGGCGATAGCCAGACCGTGACCTGGTTTTTCAACTTGGTTCGGGTGCACAACGAAGGGGCTGCCTTTTCCTTTTTGTCCCAAGCGGGTGGTTGGCAACGCTGGTTCTTCACTGCCTTGGGCCTGAGTGCAGCACTCTTCATGCTGTGGTTGTTGCGCAGTCACGGACAGCAAAAATTATTTGCTTTTGCATTGTCGATGTTGATGGGCGGCGCAGTGGGCAATGTGATCGACCGCCTGATTCATGGCCATGTGATCGACTTCCTTGACTTTCACTTTGACTGGCTTGAGCCCATCTTTCTGGGCGGCCACTTTCCCGCTTTCAACTTGGCTGACAGCGCCATCACCCTGGGCGCAGCCTGTCTGTTGCTCGATGAGTTCCTGCGGGTTCGGCAAGGGCGCTGAGCCTCGGGCCTGAGGCTTGCATCAGGCCCGAGTAGGCAGACTCAGGCCCCAGCCGCCATCACAGGGTGATGATGGTGCAGCCAGTGGTTTTGCGTGACTCTAGATCGATGTGAGCCTGTTGCACCTGCTCCAAGGGGTAGGACTGGTCGATCGGAATCTTGACCTGACCGCGCACGACCACGTCGAACAAATCGTCAGCCATCGATTGACAGGTCTCGCGATTGCTCATGTGAGTGAACAAGGTTTGACGGGTGACGTAGATGGAACCTTTGGCCGCCAAAATGCCGGGCGAGAAGTCGGGCACCGGGCCTGAGGCATTGCCAAACGAGGCCATCAGTCCAAAGGGGCGCAGGCAATCGAGCGATTTGGCCCAGGTGTCCTTGCCCACCGAGTCATACACCACCTTCACCCCCTGACCGTCGGTGATTTCTTTGACGCGCACCAGGAAGTCTTCCTTGTTGTAATTGATGACGTGGGCGGCGCCATTCGCTTGGGCCAGGGCGCATTTCTCGTCGCTGCCGGCCGTTCCGATCAGTTGCAAACCCAAGGCCTTGGCCCACTGGCAGGCGATCAGACCCACACCACCGGCGGCGGCGTGAAACAAAATGTAATCGCCAGGTTTGAGTCCCTCTTGCGGCAGGGTGCGCTTGAGCAGGTACTGGGCGGTCAGTCCTTTGAGCATCATCGCAGCACCGGCCTCAAAGCTGATCGCTTCAGGCAATTTGCAAACGGTGGCGGCGGGCATGACGCGCACATCGCAATAGGCGCCAGGGGGGCGGCTGGCGTATGCAGCTCGATCGCCCGCTTTCAAGTGCGTCACGCCCGGTCCCACGGCTTCAACAATGCCCGAAGCCTCGTTACCCATGAACGCCGGCATCGGCAAGGGGTACAAGCCCGTGCGCTGATAGACATCGATGAAATTCAAACCCACCGCCTTGTGGCGGATACGGATTTCGCCAGGCCCGGGTTCACCCACTGTGACTTCAACGATTTTCATTTCTTCCGGACCGCCGTGGCGGTCGATGCGAACGGCTCTGCTCATAACGACTCCTCAGATGTGATGGTGGCGTATGGTGCCACAAGCGACAAGCCCGTGTGAGGTGTTCTGGGTATAGTTGCCCCATGTCGGCTGTACCGAATTTGACACCCCAGACCATCGCCATGCTGCTGGTGCCGCCCTTTTTCTGGGCCGGCAATGTGGTGCTGGGTCGGTTGATCCAAGATTTGTGCCCGCCCATCACGCTGAATTTTTTGCGCTGGCTGGCGGCTTTCGTGCTGGTCTTGCCTGTGGCATGGCGTGTTTTGCTTCCGGCTAGCCCGATTTGGGGCCTATGGCGCCGCTACGCCCTGATCGGCTTTTTGGGCATAGGGACTTACAACAGCTTCCAGTACCTGGCCCTGCAAACCTCCAGCCCCATCAACATCACCCTGGTGGCTTCCAGCACGCCCGTGTTCATGCTGGGTCTGGGTGCGCTGTTTTTCGGCCAATTGGTACGCAAACGCCAGTGGTTCGGTGCGGCCCTGTCGATCTTGGGCGTGTTGACAGTGCTGACGCGCGGCGACTGGCATAACCTGATGCAGGTCCAATGGGTGGTGGGCGATTTGCTCATCTTGCTCGCCACGGCCAGCTGGGCTTGGTACAGCTGGCTGCTGGCCTTGCCGAAAGACCCCGCCTCCTTGCGCAGCGACTGGGCAGGCTTTCTGATGGCACAACTGGCCTACGGGCTGGTCTGGTCAGGGCTTTTTGCCGGCATGGAGTGGGCTGCGTTGAAACCCGACATCGCCTGGGGGTGGCCTTTGTCTTTGGCCATCTTGGCCATTGCCATCGGTCCGGCCGTGTTGGCTTACCGCTTCTGGGGCTTGGGCGTTCAACGCGTAGGTCCTGGGGTGGCTGGCTTCTTCGCCAATCTCACGCCGCTGTTTGCCGCCATCATGTCGGCCCTGGTGCTGGGCGATGCGCCTCGCCTGCATCATGCCGCCGCATTTGTGCTGATCGTGGGCGGGATCGTGGTGTCGTCGCGGAAGTAGCGAGTTGAGAAATTGGGGTCTGACCCCAATTTCTGTCAAGGGCATTGTGGTGTCGTCGCGCCGCTGACGACACCGGCAGACTTTCAATAGGTGCCGGGGTAGGCGCCTCCATCGGTCAGAATGTTCTGCCCGGTGATGTAACTGGCATGGGCACTGCACAGGAAAGCGCAGGTCTGGCCAAATTCCTCGGCATGGCCAAAGCGTTGGGCAGGGATGGTTTTTTTGCGCATCTCGGCCACTTCTTCCACCGATTTACCCGCTTTTTCGGCAGCACTTTTCAGAGTGGTTCGGATGCGGGCGGTGTCAAAGGCACCGGGCAAGAGGTTGTTGATGGTGACATTACGCGAAGCCAAACGGGTCTGGCGTGCCACACCGGCCACGAAGCCGGTCAAACCAGAACGTGCGCCGTTGGACAAACCCAGCACGTCGATGGGGGCCTTGACCGCGCCTGAGGTGATGTTGATGATGCGACCAAAGCCGCGCTCGGCCATGCCGTCAACGGTGGCCTTGATGAGTTCGATGGGTGTCAGCATATTGGCATCAACCGCCTTGATCCACTGCTCGCGGCCCCAATCGCGGAAATCGCCCGGCGGCGGACCACCCGCGTTGGTGACGACGATGTCATAGGCCTTGCCCGGGCCACCGGCCACCGCCCAAATGGCCTCACGGCCCGCTTCGGTCGTGATGTCAACTGCCACGGCCAGCACCTTGACCTGTGCCCCCGCTTCTTTTTGCAAGGCCTGTGCGCTGGCACTCAGCGTCTCGGCGCCACGCGCCACCATGACCACGTTGACACCCTCGTGCGCCAGTGCGCGGGCGCAACCCAGCCCCAAACCTTTGCTGGCGCCTCCGACCAGCGCCCATTTGCCTTTGATGCCCAGATCCATTTATTTCGCTCCTTGACGTGAAACCATGAAAACACCCCCCAGCACCAGCAAGGTGCCCACGCCGATCCAGGCGTTGAGAGGCTCATCCAAAATCCATGCCCCCATGGCGATGGTCGACATGGGGCCGATCATTCCCGTTTGCGAGGTCAAACCGGGACCAATGCGCTCTAAGGCCATCATCACCAGCAAAACCGGTGCCACGGTGCAAACCACCGCGTTGAGTACCGACAAGGCGATCACCGGGGTCGGGACCCAAGCCGCCTCAAGAGGGCGCAACAGCGCAAATTGGGTAATGCAACACAGGCATGCCACAGTACTGGCCCAACCGACCAAGCGCAAGGAACCCAAGCGTTTGACCATCTCTCCACTGTAAATCAGATACAACGAATAAGTCAGCGCGCTCAGAAACACCAGTGTCGCCCCCAGGGCCACCTGCCCGCCGGCCCACATCACTTCATGGCCAAAGACCAGCAAAATCCCGCTGTAACTGACCGCCATGGCCAGCACGCGTCGAACATTCAGGGGCCGACGAAACAGGACCCAACCCAGTACCAGCACCAAGGTCGGATTCAAATACAGAATCAGCCGCTCCAAACCGGCGCTGACGTACTGCAAACCCAAAAAATCGAGGTAACTCGATAAGTAATAACCCAAGAAGCCCAAGCCAACGATGCCCGCCAAGTCGCGCCGGGTCAGGGGCTGGCCGCGGGCCGAGGGCTGGCGCTCGGCCCACCAGGCCATGAGTAAAAACAGCGGTAACGCAAACAGCATGCGGTACATGATCAGCGTCGCCGCATCCACCGGGTGCTGATAGGCCAGCTTGACGATGATGGCCTTGCCACTGAAAGCAATGGCCCCAGCTATCGCCAGCAACACCCCCGCGCGATGCACCTTCGCGGTCGTGCTTTGGACAGCAGGGGTCATGCAGTCAGCGCCGATCAGAAACCGGCCGCCAGACCGTCGCGGCGCGAGTCACTGGCCACCACATAGCCTTCGACAGCCGGATCGCCGGCACGCCAGATGAATTGACCCGCGCCGAAGTCCTGGTAACTGTCGTTGATGACCGCAATCTGGTGCCCCAAGTCTTTCAATCCTTGCACGGTGGCTGCTGGCATGGTCGGCTCGGCATTGATTTCCAAGCCCACATTAAAGCGCCAACGCGGTGCATCGCAAGCCGATTGCGGGTTTTGGGCGTGGTCGATCATGCGGATCAAGGTCTGCATGTGGCCTTGGGGTTGCATGTTGCCGCCCATGACGCCAAAACTCATGACGGGTTGACCGTTTTGCGTCAGGAAAGCCGGAATGATGGTGTGGAAAGGTCGCTTGCCCGGAGCGACCAAATTGGCGCGGTTGGCACCTTTGGGTGAGGCATTGAAACCATGACCCCGGTTTTGCAAACCGATGCCAAAGGTAGGCTCGACACAGCCCGAACCAAAGCCCATGTAATTGCTCTGGATGAAGCTGATCATCATGCCGCTCTCATCTGCGGCGGTCAGGTAGATGGTGCCGCCTTGAACCGGGTTTCCGGCCTTGAAATCCTGAGCACGCTTGGGGTCGATCAAACGGGAGCGACTGGCCAGGTATGCATCGTCGAGCAGTTGCTCGGAAGTAACTTCCATTGCATCCCCTTGTGCGACATAGCGGTAGATGTCGGCAAAAGCCAATTTCATGGCCTCGATCTTCAAGTGCTCGGCCTGCGCACCATCCAATGGCATCGATGCCAAGTCGAAATGGCTGAGCATGCCCAAAGCCATTTGGGCGGCGATGCCTTGGCCGTTGGGGGGGATCTCATGCAGGGTGTAGCCGCGGTAGTCTTTGGCCAGGGGCCGCACCCATTCGGGACGGTAGGCCGCCATGTCCGAGGCCTTGAGTGAACCGCCGTTGGCATCGGAGAACTTCTCCAGAGCCAGCGCTATCTCGCCCTGGTAGAAGGACTGGCCTTTGGTTTTGGCAATCGCACGCAAGGCACGAGCCGCCGCAGGAAAACGAAACAGCTCTCCCACTTCAGGGGCACGCCCCCAAGGCAAAAATGACTCGGAAAAACCGGGCTGCACGCGCAACTCTTCGGTCGCGGCCAACCACTTGGACTGAACCACGATGGGCATCAGGTAGCCCCGCTCGGCGACCTCGATGGCGGGTTGCATCAAGTCTTCAAAGGGCAATTTGCCAAAACGCTCGGACAGCGCCACCCAACCAGCAATCGCACCAGGCACCGTGACCGAGTCCATGCCGCGCTTTGGTGGCGTCAGGCAGCCATCGCCGTACTTGCGTTGGAAATAATCGGGTGTCCAGGCGGCGGGTGCGGTACCCGAGGCATTCAGGCCGTGCAGTTCTTTGCCATCCCACAAAATGGCAAAGGCATCCGACCCCAACCCATTGCTGACGGGCTCTGTGATCATGATGGCGGCGGCGGCGGCAATGGCCGCGTCGACGGCATTACCGCCAGCCCACAACATGCGCAAGCCAGCCTGAGCCGCCAGAGGATGAGAGGTCGAGACCACGTTGCGGGCAAACACCGGCAAGCGGGCCATGGGATAAGGGTTGGCGTAGTTGAATTTCATGGGGATGGATTCTCTCAGGCCCATGCAGGACCGTCTGTCAAGTGAGTGAAATCAGTCGGTGGTGATCTTGCGCTCAATGATGATGCGGCGCCACTTGTCGTATTCGGTCTTGAGCAAAGACTGAAATGCGGCCGGTGTGCCTTCTGTGGCTTCGATCCCAAGTCGGGCCAGTTTCTCTCTCACCTCGGGGTCGGCCACGGTCTGGTTAATGGCTTGGTTGACCCGAGTCACGATTTCTGACGGCAAGCCTTTAGGGCCAAACACGCCGAACCAGGTATTTGATTCATAGCCAGGCAAAACCTCGGCAATGGCCGGCAGATCGGGGGCCAGTGGGCTGCGCTTGGCCGATGTCACGCCCAGAGCGCGCAAACGACCATCGCGCACATGCGGCATACCGCTGGGCAATGAATCAAACAGCACGTCGATCTTGCCGCTGACCAGATCCGGAATGGCCAGGGCGGTTCCTTTGTAGGGAATGTGCACCACGAACAAACCGGCCTGGGCTTTGAACAGCTCGGCCGTCAGTTGCACGATGGTGCCGTTGCCGCTGGACGCGTAATTCAACTGCCCAGGCCGGGCCTTGGCATACGAGATCCATTCCTTGACACTGTGCACCGGGGCCTGGTTGGGCACCAACATGATGCTGGGCGCATTACCCACATGGCCTACCGGAATGAAATCAGCGAATGCGTCATAGGGCAATCTGGGGTTCACCGCCGGGCCGATGGTGTGCGTGCTGGTGGTGGCCAGCAGCAGGGTGTAGCCGTCGGGGGGGGCTTTGGCGGCCAAATCGGACCCCAAAGAGCCGCCGGCGCCGGGCTTGTTGTCCACCACCACGGTTTGTCCCAAGCGTTCAGACAGCTTTTGCGAGACCGCGCGCGCCAAAATATCGGTTGCGCCACCGGCGGGGAATGGCACCACCAAACGGATGGATTTGGTGGGGTTGGACTGTGCCAAGACCCCACCCGAAGACACTGCGAACAAAGCGGCCAAGCAGGCGCGCCGGGACAAACCACTGATTTTCACTTTATTCTCCCAGGGCCAGTTTATGGTGAATTCTTCGCATGAAGGACCACACCAAGAGCGCAATCAGGGGCACTGCCGCCGCCGTGGTGGTGGTGACGCCAAATGGCCAGCCATGGTGCGACAAGCCCTCGGCCACGTAATGGACCAAACCCGTCAGGTAGTAAGTGATGGCCGCCACCGACAGACCCTCGACGGTTGACTGCAACTTCAATTGCAGGCCCTGCCGACGGTTCATGGCTGCCAGCAAATCCTGGCTGCTTTGCTGCTGTTCGATTTCAACTCGGGTGCGCAGCAAATTGCTCATGCGTGAGACCCGCTCGGACAGGGCAGTCTGGCGGCGCACGGCCCACTCACAGGTGCTGCGGGCCGGGCTCAGGCGTCGCTCCATGAATTCGGCGATGGTCTGTTGCCCGGCCAGGCGCGACTCTCGGATGTCATGGATGCGCCGATCCACCAACTCGAAGTAAGCTTTGGTGGCCGAAAAACGCGAATGCGTGGCAGCGTACTGCCCCTCGACCTGACCAGCCAAGGTAGTCAGTCGATCAAGCAACGCCGCCTCAGAAGACCGATCGGCGCTGCGAATGGCTTGGGCGAGTTCGGCCAATTCACGCTCGGCATCCGACAAAGCCGCACCGGCCTGACGGGCCGCCGGCAAGCCCAACAAAGCGGCCATGCGGTAAGTTTCGATTTCGAGCAACTGTTGCACCAAACGCCCGGTGCGACGGTGGGTGACCGAACCGACGAACAAGACCATGCGGGAAAACCCATCGGCATGAATCTGAAAGTCGGTATGCACCTCGGCCTGACCGTCAGACAGGGTCGAAGCCACCAACGAATCCTCTTGCAAAATGCGGGCAAAATCACCCGACTCAAGCGCCTTGGTGGGCACGGCCCACAGGTGCAATTTGGCCAAAGCCTGTCCCGGCAGTCCTGCCAGCCAATTCTGTGGAACCGCTTGCAAAGCCGTCGGGGGATCCGCATGGGCCAAGGTGTCCATGGCGGCTTTTCGCATGAAAGTCCAGGATACGAATTCGGTGTGCATCTCCCAACGCAAGCGCCACGAGCCCAAATCGACCCGCAGGTGGGTGATGTCTGTCCCCGGGCTGGCCAGGTGGTGATCGGCCAGCAGGCGTGAAAGGTGCTGGCGGCTGGCTTCGCGCCCGGAGCGGTCGGTCCACATCACGATGTGCGAAATCGCCAACGGAACCTGCATGGGTTCCGGTGGACGGGCGTGGACTTCGTTGTGCAGCACATGCCGCAGGGCGTGGTCTTGCATGGCAGACTCCTGAATTCGGGCATTCTCGCACCCCAGCCATACCCGACGGGCAACGTACAAAAAAATCGGACTGGCAAGCCAGTCCGATTCAGGGTCAGAAAACGATGCCTAGGATCATTCTTCGACGAAAGTCTCCGCGCGCTTTTTCTTGACCGAGGGCAAAAGCACGATGACGATCAGCAACAAAGCCGCCGCCAACAAACCAGCCGACAAGGGACGGGTCGCGAACACGGTCCAGTCGCCGCGCGACAAAAGCAAGGCGCGTCGCAGGTTTTCTTCCATCATCGGCCCCAGGATGAAGCCCAAAAGCAGAGGCGCAGGCTCACACCCGAGCAAGATGAAGATGTACCCGATCAGACCGAAAATGGCCACCAGCCAGATGTCGAAGGTGTTGTTGTTGGTCGAATACACGCCAATCGCGCAGAACAACACGATGGCCGGGAACAAGAATCGGTAAGGCACCGTCAACAACTTGATCCACATGCCAATCAAGGGCAGGTTCAAAATGACCAGCATCAGGTTGCCAATCCACATCGAAGCGATCAGACCCCAGAACAATTGCGGGTTGCTGGTCATCACCTGCGGGCCCGGCTGGATGTTGTGAATGGTCATCGCTCCCACCATCAGCGCCATCACGGCGTTGGGCGGGATGCCCAAAGTCAGCAGAGGGATGAACGAGGTTTGAGCGCCAGCATTGTTGGCTGACTCGGGGGCAGCCACGCCACGGATGTTGCCTTGACCAAAAGGTACTTCACCTGGTTGCAGCTTGGTCTTTTTCTCGATGGTGTAGGCGGCAAAAGCGGCCAGCAAAGCGCCACCACCCGGCAGCACTCCCAACAAAGATCCCAAGATCGTGCCACGCAAGACCGCCGGCAACATGTGCTTGAAGTCTTGCATGGTCGGGAACAAGCCCTGCACTTTGGAGGTGAACACCTCGCGCTGATCGGCCGGACGAGACAGGTTGGCGATGATCTCGCCGTAACCGAACACACCCATGGCGATGGTCACAAAGCCCACACCGTCGGTCAATTCAGGGATGTCCATGCTGTAACGAGCGACGCCCGAATTGACGTCAGTGCCGATCAATCCCATGAGCAAACCCAAAATGATCATGGCAATGGCCTTGATGAGGGAACCCGAGGCCAGCACCACAGCGCCGATCAAACCCAAGACCATCAGCGAGAAATACTCGGCCGGGCCAAATTTGAAGGCCAACTCGGTCAGCGGTGGCGCAAATGCCGCCAAAATCAGCGTGCCCACGCAACCCGCAAAGAATGAGCCTAAGCCAGCGGCCGCCAAGGCCGGACCGGCACGGCCCTTACGGGCCATTTGGTAGCCGTCGAGAGTGGTCACCACAGACGAGGATTCACCAGGCAAGTTCACCAAAATAGCGGTGGTTGAACCGCCGTATTGAGCACCGTAGTAAATACCGCCCAACATGATCAGAGCCGACACTGGGGGCAATGCGTAAGTGGCAGGCAGCAACATAGCGATGGTGGCCACCGGCCCGACGCCGGGCAACACGCCGATCAGGGTGCCCAGCAAACATCCCAAAAAGGCATAAGCCAGGTTGATTGGCGTGAAAGCGACGCCAAAACCCAACGAGAGATTGGTAATCAGATCCATTGCGAGAACTCCTTAGCCGACCAAAAAGGCAGGCCAGACAGGCATTTGCAGTTTCAGCAAAGCGATAAAGGCCAGATAACTGCCCAACGACAACACAGCAGCCAGGATAAGAACCGATTTCCAACTGAACTCGTCGCCCGCCTTGCTGGCGATGATGACCAGGGCAAAGATGGCGGCGATCAGGCCAAACGAAGGAATGCCGAACTTGGGCAGTCCCCCCAGCAAAATGCCGAACACCAAGTTGGCTCCCAAAATATAGGAAAGCGGCTTCCAAGCGATTTTGCCGACCTTGTCACCATCCGGGGTTTCAACGATCAAACCGCCCAACATAATGATGGCGCCCAGCAAGATCAGAAGCACTCCCAACATCATGGGGAAATAACCCGGGCCCATGCGAGCCCCGGTGCCCAGAGAATAACTGGTGGCTCCCCAGGCGAAAACGCCGCCTACCACCAGAAACATCAGTCCAGACAGAAAGTCTTTCTGACTTTTGATTTTCAAAGCAATCTCCTCGAAACTTTCCGATCGTGCGATTATGAGCGTAAGAATTTTTAAAGTGACTGCGGGTTTCACTTATAGACCTGTCGCTTTCAAGACACTGGCGATAGCGCTTTGACCCAACGCTGGGCCGGCAAAGAAGGCCACTTCTCCTCGATCCGCTCGGCTTGCGTAGCCAACTGTTCCCGCGTGGGGCGCACTGGCGTGCGCAAGGCCAAGACCACAGTGTTGCCTTCGCGGGTGGGCTTGAAGGCCCACACAGCCGAGTCGGAAAAGGCCTCGATGATGTGCCGCAAACTGCGCTCGTAACTCATGCTGCGGCCAAAAAGATTGACCGTCATCACCCCGATGTCTGTCAGCAGCTGCCTGCAATGGCCGTAAAACTCTGGACTGTCGAGAACCGGCGAAGCGGCCTCGTGGTCGTAAAGATCCACATGCAGGAGATCGATCTGGTGGCGCCAGTGGGCGTGCGCGGCCACCTCTTGGGCGTCGCCCAGAATCACCGACAAACGCTCGTCATCGGCGGCCAATTTGAACCACAGTCGGCAGGCCGCGACGACCTGCGGATTGATCTCAATGGCGGTGGTGCGGCAATGCAAACGTTTGTGGCAAAACTTGGTCAAGGCGGCCGCTCCCAGACCCAATTGCATGGCGTGCTGCTCGGGGACATCATCCAAAGGCACAAACAACAAACCTGCCATCATGCGTTGAACATATTCCAACTGAATGGCATCGGGGTCATCGACCCTCATCGACCCCTGAATCCATTCGGTGCCCAAGTGCAAATAGCGGATGGGACCATGGTCAGAAAAATTCACTTCGGGCAAGGCCGAGGCTGAACGATGTCTCATGCAAGCGTCCTGTGTGGCCAACGCAGCACCCGGCGAGCGTTGTCGGCGCAGGTTCGCGCCAGATCAATGGGATCGATGTCGCGCAAGGCAGCCCAACATTCGGCGATGCGAGGCAACTCGGCAGGGCTGTTGCGCCCCTGTGGCATTCCCTGTGCGCGCTGGTGGGCGGTTCGGTAGAGCCACTGGGGTGGGATGTCGGGCGCGTCGGTCTCAAGTACCACGCCGCTCAAAGGCAGTTTCGTCGCCAAGCGGCGCAGCTGCAATGCACGCTCAAAAGTCAAAGCGCCGCCAAAGCCCAACACGAAGCCCCAATCCATCAAGGCCTGCGCCTGCTGCTCGCTGCCGTTGAAGGCATGGGCGATTCCGCCCACGACCGGGCAACGGCGCAATTCGCGCAAAACCAAATCCACCGAACGGCGCACATGCAAGATGACGGGTAAACCAAAATCGCGGGCCAGTCCCAGTTGAAGACGAAACCAGTGCAATTGCAGTTCCATGTCAGGGTGGCCGTCAAACCCATCCAGGCCGATCTCTCCCACGGCAACCAGCGCCGGGTCGTTTTGAGCCCTCGAGAGCGCCTGCGCCAGCAATTCGGCATCGGCGGTTTGAGCGCCAGTCACGTACAAAGGGTGTATGCCCAAAGCGTATACATCGCCATGCCGATGAGCCAAATCGGCCACGCCAGCCCAATGGACTTGGGTCACCGCTGGGATGACGCAGGTCTGCACTCCTCGCACGCGCGCCAATCGCCGTTGCTCATCGCGGTCGGCATCGAATTCGATCGCGTCCAGGTGGCAATGCGTGTCGATGTAGACCCCAGCCTGCATCACTCCTCCAATTGTCCGTGTTGCAAGCGCAGCAGTCGATCACACCGGGCGGCCAAGGTCTCGTCGTGCGTCACCATAACCAATGCGGTCCCTTGCTGATCACACAGATTCAACAACAAGCCAAACATGTCTTGGGCCGTGTCACGGTCCAGATTACCCGTGGGTTCGTCGGCCAACAGGCATGCCGGTCGAGTCACCATGGCACGGGCCAAGGCCACCCGTTGACGCTCGCCCCCAGACAACTCTGCGGGGCGGTGCGCACTGCGCTGACCCAAGCCCACTTGCTGCAAGGCCTCCAATGCCTGCTGTCGCGCCAAGGCGGTCGGCACTCGTCGGATCCACAAGGGAATGGCGACGTTGTCAACCGCGTCTAATTCGGGCAGCAAATGGTGGAACTGGAACACGAAGCCCAAGTGCAGATTGCGTCTGCGTCCCAATTCAGCCAACCCCCAAGAACTCAACCGCTCGCCTGACCACTCGACATGGCCTTGGGTTGGAGCATCCAATCCAGCCAGCAGGTGCATGAGGCTGCTCTTGCCAGAGCCCGAGGCGCCAACGACGGCCACCGACTCACCGGCACGAATATCCAGGTTCACCCCATGCAAGACAGACACGTCCAAGGGACCTTGACGATAACGTTTGTGCAGGTCCACTGCACTCAACACAGCTTCACTCATGGCGCAAAGCCTCCGCCGGATCCACCCGGCTGGCGCGCCAACTGGGGTACAAGGTCGCCAACAACGACAACGTGAAAGCCAGCACGATCACCGGCACGATGTCGGCCGCCTGGGGGTCGCTGGGCATGCGGCTGATCAGGTAGATGTCTTGTGGCAAAAATTTCAAACCCAGCAGGCCCTCGATGGCTGGCACCAGAGTATCGAGATGAAATGCCACCGACAGACCCAAGCCGGCGCCACACAAGGTGCCCACCAAGCCCGATAAAGCGCCTTGGGTGACAAAAATCCACAAAATGGAAGCGGGCGTAGCGCCCAAGGTGCGCAAGATGGCGATGTCGGCTTGTTTTTCAGTCACGGTCATCACCAAGGTGGTCACCAAATTGAAAGCCGCGACGGCCACGATCAGGGTGAGGATGATGAACATCATGCGCTTTTCAATTTGAACCGCCGCAAACCAATTGCGGTTTTGTTGGGTCCAGTCGCGGACCCTGATATCGCGCCCCAGTTCCAAACCCAAATCCAAACCCACGATGGGCGCCCGTTGAGCATCGTTGATCTTGACCCGCAAGCCCATGGGCCCATCGAAGCGAAACATTTTTTGCGCGTCTTGTAAGTGCATCAGAGCCAAGGTGACATCGTATTCATAATGTCCAGAATCAAAGACTGACAGTACTTCAAATTGCCGCAATCGCGGCATCACTCCGGCAGGTGTGACCTGTCCAGAAGGAGCGATCAGCGTGACTGCATCCCCAGGGCGAACACCCAACTGGCGCGCCAATTCCTGCCCCAACACCAAACCAAAGCGACCCGCTTGCAAGGCGGCGCGTTGCTCAGCAGACCAAGCTGCAACCAAATCGGACACATCACCCTCGCGCTGAGGGTCGATGCCACGCACCAACACGCCTCGAATGTCGTCACCACGCGCCAGCAAAGCCTGGGCGGCCACAAACGGGGCCACCGCCTTGACCTCCGGGTGACGCATCACCATGTCCTCGAGAGACTGGGTGACCCCCAGCCCAGCACCGTCTAGACTGACCACTTCCATGTGCGAGAGCACCGACAACATGCGATCGCGCACTTCCTTCTGAAAACCATTCATGACACTCAATACGATGATCAGCGCTGCCACACCCAAAGCGATGCCCAGCATCGATATGCCTGAAATGAACGATATGAAACGATTGCGCCGTCCACCACGGTTGGTGCGGACATGCCGCCAGCCAAGGCGCAATTCAAAGGGTAAATCCATGGGCATGTGATGATTTGTATGGGGGCAAAGAGACCAGGGCTCGATTTCAGGGTCGCCATGTCGGACAATCCCCTCATGGACGCGAACGAAACATTGTGGGTGCATCGCCCAGTCAGGCTCGATTTTGCCGCAGAAGCGAGCCCACCACCCAAATGGTTGAAAAAAGCCCGGGCGCAAGGGCATTGGCGCCACCCCGAGCATGCGATGGGTACGGCCTTCGAGGCAGCCTTGTGTGCGCTGGCGGGTCTGATCTATCACGATGGCTTATTTCCGTGGGCCGCCTGGGGGGCCAGACAAGCCGGCTTGTCTGGCCAGGGCTGGGCGGAGATCCACTTGTGCCACTGGCATGTGAGCAACGGCCAAGTCATCTTGATGCCCGCTCAATGTCCATCCAAAACCGAATCTGATCAGCTTTGGAGTGAATTGGCCGACTTTGTCGCCGGCGACGGCCTTACCTTGATTCCTCAAGGCCCTGATCGGGCCTGGGTCCATGGCCTTGGCCTGCGCGAAGTGGCCACCGCTTCCTACGATAAAGTGATGGGACGACCGGTTGCGAATTTTTTGCCAGACTCCTCGGTATTGCGTCGCTTGCAAAGCGAACTCCAGATGTGGTTCTACAACCATCCGCTCTTGCAAAGCATGAAGCAACCTGTGAATTCAGTCTGGTTTTCAGGCACCGGCTCCCTCGACCCCGCTTTGGTGGGGGTGCTTGAACGCTTGCGCTGGCTGGGCCCAGAGGACCCGCCCGCCCAGGCTTGGGTTTTACTCACTCACGACGAGCATGCCAGCCTCTGGCGCACAGAGGCCGCCAGCCTTTGGCAACAATGGATGCGCCGATGGCGTCCGGTGGATCCCGGGGGCAACGACCGTGGCTTGGATTGAACGCACGATCCCGAACGATGCTTGGCGCACATTGACCCAAGCAGGAGTCTCGGAATGGATGGCCCGCTTGTGGGCCGCACGCGGTGTGGCCCAACTCGAAGACCTCGATCTGAGTGCCCAGCGCTTGCTGCCCCCTTCCACTTTGCGCGGCAGCGAAAACGCCGCTCAACTGCTGGGACAGGCCGTGCTGAGACAACAGTCCGTGGCCATCGTGGCCGACTACGATTGCGATGGTGCCACGGCATGCGCTGTGGCCATCCGGGGTTTGCGCATGATGGGGGCCAAGCAGGTATTTTTTGAGGTGCCTGATCGCCGCCTGGACGGCTACGGCTTGACCCCGTCCATCGCGCGCAGGGTCCATGAACGCGGTGCAGAAATTCTGGTCACGGTCGATAACGGCATCGCCAGTGTGCAGGGCGTTCAAGCCGCGCAAACCTTGGGAATGCGCGTGCTAATCACCGACCATCACCTACCCGGCGACGAGCTGCCTGCGGCGGATGCCTTGGTCAACCCCAACCAACCCGGCTGCAGCTTTGCCAGCAAACACCTGGCTGGGGTAGGCGTCATGTTCTATGTCTTGCTCGCCACCCGGGCTTGGTTGCGCGAGCGCGGACACTGGCCAGCGGGCGGCGAGCCCCGCCTGGACACTTTGCTGCCCTTGGTGGCGCTGGGCACGGTGGCCGATGTGGTGACCCTGGATGCCAACAACCGGCGCTTGGTGCATTTGGGGCTGGAGCGCATCCGCCGTGGACAAATGCCCGCCGGCATGCGTGCGCTGTTCGATGTGAGTGCAAAACCGCATCAGTGGGTCAGCAGCCAAGACCTGGGGTTCAGCTTGGGGCCTCGGATCAATGCCGCAGGCCGCTTGGCTCACATGGGTCTGGGCATCGATTGCCTGCTGACCGAAGACGCGACACAGGCCCTGGCCTGCGCACGAACCCTGGACGACATCAATCGCCAGCGCCGCACGCTGGAAGACAACATGCGTGAGCAAGCTTTGGCAACCCTGGAGCAGACCGAGATCGACACCGAAGCCAGCAGCGCCTTGTGCCTGTATGACGATCGATTCCACGAAGGCATCATCGGCATTTTGGCCGGTCGACTGAAGGACCAACATCATCGACCCACATTCGTCTTTGCACCAGCTCATGGCCAAGGTGATTTGCTCAAGGGTTCGGGCCGCTCCATCCCAGGCTTTCATCTGCGCGACGCACTCGACGCGATCTCGAAACAACACCCCGAATGCATGACCCAATTTGGCGGCCACGCCATGGCTGCGGGCTGCACGCTGCACCTATCCCATTGGGCTGAATTTGAACGCGCCTTTCAGCATTTGGCGCTTGAATGGATCGATCCCCATGACTTGCGCAGAATTTGGGTCACAGACGGTGACTTGACTGCTGACGAATTGAACCTGCAGCACACCCTTGAGTTGGAGCTGCACATCTGGGGCGCAGGCTTTCCTGCCCCCTTGTTTTGCTCTGAATGGCAGGTATTGGGACAACGCCTGCTGGGAGAGAAGCACCTCAAACTGAACCTGGCCAGACCCGGACAACAAGTCGACGCCATCTGGTTCGGTCGCAACGAAACTTTGGGGGCCAGTGCGCGACTACTGTACAGACCTCAGGTCAACCGCTGGCAAGGCAGGGAAACCCTGCAGTTGATGATCGAGGGGCAGGTCTGAACCGCTCACAGCAGCGAGCAGGCACAACTCTTACAATGTCGGTGTGAGCACCCTAAACGCTGATCTGCACTGTCACTCCGTCATCTCTGATGGCACCTTGACCCCCGAAGTTTTGGCCGAGCGCGCCAAACGTCAGGGAGTGGAGTTGTGGGCGCTGACCGATCACGATGAAATTGGTGGACAAGCACGCGCCATGGTCGCAGCTCGCCAGCAACAACTGCCCTATCTGACCGGTACCGAGATTTCGGTCAGCTTCGCAGGTAAGACAGTACACATCGTGGGCCTGGGTTTCGACGTCGACAGCGAAGTCTTGCGCGGCGGTTTGGCCCAGACTCGGAGCGGGCGCGATCAGCGCGCGCAGGAAATGGCTGATCAATTGGCACGCGTCGGCATTCGGGACGCCTACGAGGGCGCATTGAAATATGCCGGCAATCCCGATCTGATCTCTCGCACCCACTTTGCCCGCTTTCTGGTCGAGGCGGGCGTCTGCCATGACACCCCCGAAGTCTTCAGACGCTATCTGATTGAAGGCAAGCCAGGCTTCGTCCCGCACCGCTGGGCCAGTCTGAAAGACGCAGTTCGTTGGATCGTTGAATCACAAGGGGTCGCCGTCATCGCCCACCCCGGTCGCTATGGTTTTACTGACAACGAAGAGTTTGCCCTGTTTTCTGTATTCAAGGCCCACGGTGGTCAAGCGGTCGAGGTCGTGACCGGCAGTCACTCGCCCGCCGAATACGTCACCTATGCGAGTCTGGCGATCGAATTTGGTTTGGCCGCCTCACGTGGCAGCGATTTTCATAGTCCGCAGGAGAGCCACACCGATTTGGGCGCCCTGCCCTGGCTGCCCGGACACCTGACCCCTGTCTGGGATTTGTTGGCCCACCGGGTGCACTGAGCCCATCCATGGCTCAGTTGCTGCAAGTTCACCCCGATAATCCACAACAGCGTTTGTTGCGGCTGGCCGTAGACGCCCTGCAAAAAGGCCAGGTGCTGGCCGTGCCCACCGACTCAAGTTATGCCCTGGTCTGTCATCTGGATGACAAAACCGCGGTCGATCATTTGCGGCGCATCCGGGGCGTGGACGAACGACATCACCTGACCTTGCTGTGCCACGATCTGGCTGAATTGGCCCTATACGCTCGGGTGGACAACCGCCAGTTCAGGATATTGAAACTGGGCACGCCCGGGCCGTTTACCTTTGTATTGGAAGCCACCAAAGAAGTGCCCCGACGGGTCAGCCACCCGCAACGCAAAACCATCGGTTTGCGAGTGCCCGATCACAAGACCGTGCTGGATTTATTGGAGTTGCATGCGGCTCCATTGCTGGCCACAACGCTGATCCTGCCCAAAGACAAGGAACCCTTGAATGATGCCGAGTACATCAGGTCGCGCTTGCAGCACCAATTGGGTGCAGTCATCGATGCCGGTCCGTGCCCTCTGTTGCCCACAACCGTGATCGACCTGACCCCCATGGGTCACGGGGATGAACCGCTCGTGGTGCGGTCAGGCCGAGGCGACTTGGGTCGCCTCGGCCTGGCTTAATCAGCTCATCAGCAGACCGTGCGTGCGTGCGAAATGCAGCGTCTGAGTGCGGCTCTTGACGCCCAGACGTCGGAACAAACGCCACAAGTGCACCTTGACGGTGTGCTCACTGATATCGAGCTCGGCGGCGATGTCACGGTTGCTCATGCCTCGATCAAGCATCAGGATCAGCTGCTTTTGGCGCTTGGACAGCTTGGTTTTGGTGGCCGGGCCAGCCTCTTCGTCAAAAGTCGGATCGGCCGCCAGCAATCCCAGAATGGCGGCAGTGATCTCATTGGGCGGCGCGGCTTTTTCCAAATACAGATCGGCCCCAGCCTCGATGCAGGTTTCCTCGGCCTCGCCCGCCGTCATGGCCGACAATACCACCAAAGGGACATCGGAATACATGCCTTTGATGTCGCTGACCACGCTGGCTCCTTTGACACCAGGCAACAGCAAATCGAGCACGAACAATTCGGGATCGCCATTCTTGATGATGGCTGCCTGAAGTTCACTGAGCTTTTCCAGTTCCACCACCTTGGACGAAGGCCGCAAACGCCTCAGCAACATGCCGATGGCCTGTCGCACAATGGGGTGAACGTCAATCACGTACAAACTCATGGTGCTACTCCTCATCAATAATTGAGTCCAATGGCGGCCCTGACCTCCACCATGGTGGCCTGGGCGGTTTTACGGGCGCGGTCGGTTCCCGCGTCCACGATGTCTCGCACCCGCTTGGGGTTTGCAATGTAGGGCTCGGCGCGCTCGAGCATGGGTTGTTGCTCAGCCAGCATGCCGTCGATCACCGGCTGTTTGCACTCTAGGCAGCCTATGCCAGCCGAACGACAACCCGTCTGAACCCATTGTCTGACATCGGGGCCGGAGTACACCTTATGGAATTCCCAAACCGGACAACGATCGGGGTCGCCGGCATCGGTGCGCTTGACCCGCGCCGGGTCGGTGGGCATGCGTCGAACTTTTTGCTCCAGGCTGGCTTTGTCTTCTCGGATGGCGATGGAGTTGTTGTAACTCTTGCTCATCTTGGCGCCATCGAGACCCGGCAGACGGCTGGCCTCGGTCAGCAGGACCTGGGGTTCGGTCAGGATGGCTTTGCCGGTGCCCTTGAAATAACCTGAGAGACGTTCGCGATCGGTGGCGTCGAGTTCGGTTGCCTGAGCAACATAGCCCATCGCGCCTTCAAAGGCTTTGGCGTCACCCGTTTCTTGATACGCCTTGCGCGATTTTTCAAAACGCTTGGCGCTGTCTTTGGGTAATTTGGCCAGACTCTGCTGAACCCTCTGATCAAAGTCCGGCTCACGTCCATACAAATGGTTGAAGCGCCGCGCAGCCTCACGCGTGAGCTCCACGTGACTGGCCTGATCTTCACCCACCGGCACGAAATGCGCCCGGTAAATCAGAATGTCGGCGGCCTGTAACAAGGGGTAGCCCAGGAAACCGTAAGTGGACAAATCCTTGTCCTTCAACTTCTCTTGCTGATCTTTATAGGTCGGCACTCGCTCAAGCCATCCCAAGGGCGTGCCCATGGCCAACAGGGTGAACAATTCGGCATGCTCGGGTATGCGGCTTTGCAAGAACAGAGTGCATTGGTCTGGTTCCAAGCCTGCGGCAAGCCAGTCGATCACCATCTCGTAGACGTTTTTCTCTATGATGTCGCGGTTTTCGTAATGCGTGGTCAGCGCGTGCCAGTCGGCCACGAAGTAATAGCATTCGTGCGTCGACTGCAAACGCACCCAATTTTTGAGTGCACCATGGTAGTGGCCCAAATGCAAGGCGCCCGTGGGACGCATGCCGGATAGAACGCGATCTTTCTGACTCATTTCAGTAAAAATTTCAAAGGCGACAAGACGCCGTCGATCAAAGCAAAGGTCAAACCCATGACCGGCTGCATCCAGACCGAGTTGATGACGCCCAACAACACCAGTCCCATGACGATGAAAAAACCATAGGGCTCGATGCGGGAGAAAGCCACCGCCTGCCGCCAGGGCAACAAGCCGGTCAACACCCGTCCCCCATCTAGGGGAGGCAAGGGGAACAAATTGAAAGCGAACATCACGACATTGACCCATACACCGGCTCGGCAGATCTCTAGGAAAAACCGCTCTTGCACACCCCAGGCGACCAAAAGGACCCAAAGCATGCCCCAAACACAGCCTTGAACCAGATTCACACCCGGCCCAGCCAACGCCACCCAGATCATGTCGCGCTTGGGGTGACGCAAACGACCCCAATTCACAGGCACCGGCTTGGCATAGCCAAACAGGAAAGCCCCGGATGTAGCGAAATACAGCACCACTGGCATCAGCACAGTGCCCAACCAGTCGACATGCGGCCAGGGGTTGAGGGTGACACGGCCCATTTGAGCTGCCGTGGAATCACCCAAAAACCAGGCCGCGTAGCCGTGGGCAGCTTCATGCAGGGTGATTGCAAAAAGCACCGGAAGGGCATACACCAACACAGTCTGAATAAGTTGTGTTTCTTGCACACCGATATTGTGCATCAAAAAATCAACAAATTTACCAAGTTAAGAAACTTAAAGAGGAAACTTGATAGATTCACAACACTGGCATGAATGAGGGGTTGAGCCTCATTATTGCAAGGTTTTTTGGATCATCAAATTGAGTCCGCGAGTTCCGGGTTTGACCCGGGTTTGCTCAACGCCCCAGTCATCGGCTTGGGCTTGGGCCTGACCAGTGCGCGAGACGCGCGCACGAATCACCACCTCTTGGGCCATGGACAAGCGCGCCTGTGGGTTCATGGCATGGCGGTCGTCGAGCAAGAAGCCGTAGGGCAATTCAGCGGCGCGCACCCGCAAAATGGCCAAGGGCATGCGAGACTCAGGCAAGGTGGCATAAATGAACACCGTGTCGTCGGGTCGCACCGACTTCAAAGCCTCTCCGGCTAGGCTGACTCGCCCTTCGATGGCGGTGACCGCAAGCGCCTGTGCCTGCGGATCGGGCAACCCCAATTTACCGCGCACTTGCGCCAGGGCCGAGTCCAAATCTTGGCGATCCGGCGATTGCACCGGCACCAAGGCACTGGCGCGCTCCCAATATGAGAGCGCTTGCGGATAGCGACCCTCGGAATAAGCCGCGCTGCCAGCCAGCAACAAAGCGCCCAAATGCATGGGATCGGCCTTGAGCACCGATTCAATGATCTGCCAGGGTTCGCCGTTGAATCGACCTTGTTCGCGACTGGCCAGCATTTCGGCCCGCTCAATGGCCCAATCGGGGTTGAAGCTCAGTTTCAAGGCACGGGCCAAGGCCTGTTGCGCGGACTCATGACGGTCCAAAGCGCGCTCGACCCGAGCCAGCATCACCCAGTCCTCCACCTGATCGGGGTTCTTCTCCAATCGTGCGCGCAATTCACGGCTCATCTGTTCGATTTTTTCTGGTGTGACATGCTCTTGCGGCAAACCTGACTGGCGCACCTGCGGATCCAGGGCCAGAGGCTGGCCAAAACCCAAATACAGACCCATGCTGAGCACCGGCAAGCCGACCAGCATACCCACCCATGTGGAACGCACCCAGGCCGGTTGACCCAAGGGTTGGCTGCCATCGCTTAGACCCTCGACGTCTTGCAACAATCGCTGCTCCAACTCGATCCGTGCCAGCTGCCACTCGGTGTCGCTGAGCTTGCCGTTGGCGTGATCACGATCCAGTTCGGCCCATTGTTCCCTATAGACGGCGGCATTGGCTTGGGTCAGCCGATCCATCGGCTCGAGCGCACTGCGCCCAGATCGCATGGCGCGCAACAACACCCACAAAACCACCGCCGTCATCAATGCAGCTAAGCCGATGAATAGCCAAGTTGAGCTCACAGGCCATCCTTCAACAGTTGCTCGGCACGCTGGCGCTCTTGGGCACTGAGTTCAATGGGGGCTTGTATGGCGCGTCGCCCTCGCAACACACGCCACAACACCCCGATCGCCAATAGCAGCAAGGCGAACGGGCCCAGCCATAACAAATAAGTGGTCGGCTTGAATGCCGGCCGATACAACACAAAGTCACCGTAACGTTGCACCAGGTACTGCTTGATTTCCGGGTCACTCTTGCCCTGCCGAATCAAACCACGCACCTCATCACGCAAGTCCAGTGCGAGTTCAGCATGCGAAGAGGCCAGTGATTCGTTTTGGCAAACCAAACAGCGCAATTCTTCGGAAATGGCGATCAAGCGGGTCTCGAGCACCGGATCCTCGGCCATGGGTCGGGCCACGCGAGGCCCTGAGTCGGCCATGGCCCAGCCGGCACAAGCCAGCATCAAGGACAAAAACCCACGGCGATAAAAGCAGCCCCAATTCATGAGGCCTCCAGTTGCCGAATCAGGGGCATCACGGTTTTTTGCAACAAGGCCGGCGTCACCGCTCCCACATGTTTGAAACGGATGACGCCCTGGCGGTCAATCACGTAGGTTTCAGGCACCCCATACACGCCGTATTGAATGCCCACCTTACCGTCCATGTCCATGACCGAAGCCAGATAAGGGTTACCGCCATGTCGCGCCAACCATTGCTTGGCGCGAACACGCGCCGCCTGCAGCTTTTCATCTGGGGACAGCTGAGCCAACTCGGTTTCTTGGGGTTGGATTTCTTTGTAGTTCAAACCAATGATGGGTACCGATTGATCGCGCGCGAAAGCCACCCAAACAGGATGCTCGTCGCGACACGCCACGCACCAAGAGGCCCAGACATTGAGCATCCAGACCTTGCCCCGCAATTGCTCAGGCCCCAGCATTGCATCGGTATCGAGTTGCTTCAATGAAAAAGCCGGTGCCGGTTGCCCGATCAGTGGCGATGGAATCTCACGCGGATCACGGTTCAATCCGATGGCCAAAAAAATCACCAGGCCAAAGAAAAGCACCAAAGGGATCAGGAATATTTTCAATCGCGACCTCCGCGAGCCGACTTGCGATAACGGCGATCAATGGCCGCCAACAAACCGCCCAAGGTCATCAGCAACACACCGGTCCACAACCAGGGCACGAAAGGCTTGTAGTAGACCCTCACGCTCCACTCGGGCGGGTTGGTCTGAATCACATCACCCAGCGAGACATAAAGATCACGCCAAAAACCGCTGTCAATGGCCGCCTCGGTCATGGGCATGGCACTGGAGAAATAGCGCCGCTTCTCGGGCATCATTTGCTCGAACACGCGACCATCGCGAGAGACGTCAAAGACACCACGCATTGCGCGGTAATTCGGGCCCGGCACTTCTTGCAGCGCCTTGAGTTGGAAACTATAGGGGCCGATTTCGACCACATCGCCCAAACCCATGCGCACGTCGCGCTCGACCTCATACGATTTCACTCCGGTGATGCCCAGCACCACCACCGCCAAGCCCAGATGCGCCAAGTGCATGCCCCAGAAGCCAGCCCCGATCCTTCCAGGCTTGCTGAGTCGCACGACAATGTGCTGCAAACTGGCCAATCCCACCCATAGACCGAGCGTCGCCCCTATGGCTGTGCCCCAACTCCAGGCGCCTAAAGCCAACGGGGCCAACTGCCCCCCCACCAAGGCCCCTAGGCCGACCCAGCGCAACTCGCGGATCAATTCGGGCACCCGGGCCTCGCGCCAACGCGCCACGGTTCCAGGCACCAGCACGAACAACAAGGGCACCATCAATGGTGCGAACACCAAATTGAAATAAGGCGGACCCACCGAGAGCTTGCCCAAATTCAACGCATCGATGACCAGAGGGTACAAAGTGCCCAGCAAAACGGCAGCTGTAGCGACCACCAAAAGCACGCTGTTGGACAGCAGCAGAGACTCTCGAGACAAGAGACCAAAACTGCCGCCAGTGGTCACCTCAGGCGCACGCCAGGCGAACAAGGACAAGGAGATGCCCACCACGATGGCGAGAAAAATCAGAATGAACACCCCACGCGTGGGATCAGAGGCGAATGCGTGCACCGAGGTCAATACGCCCGAGCGGACCAGGAACGTCCCCAACAAGGAAAGAGAAAAAGCCGAAATCGCCAACAATACCGTCCAAGCCTTGAAACCACCTCGCTTCTCGGTCACCATCAGCGAGTGAATCAAAGCCGTGGCCACCAGCCAGGGCATCAGTGAGGCGTTTTCCACCGGGTCCCAAAACCACCAACCACCCCAACCCAATTCGTAATAAGCCCACCATGAGCCCAGACCAATGCCAAAGGTCAGGAATGCCCAAGCGATGACCGTCCAAGGACGTGACCAGCGTGCCCAAGCGGCATCGAGTCGCCCAGCGAGCAAGGCCGCCAAAGCGAAGGAAAAGGCGACCGACAAACCCACATAGCCCATATAGAGCATGGGCGGATGAATCACCAAGCCGGGGTCTTGCAGCAGCGGATTCAAGTCTCGACCATCCGCTGGGGCCGGCATCAGGCGGTCAAACGGATTAGAGGTGGTGATGATGAAGGCCAAAAACCCGATACCGATCCAGCCCATGACACTCAGCACCCGGGCCACCATGGGCATGGGCAAGTTGCGCGAAAACAGAGCCACCGCAGCGCCCCAACCAGCCAGCATCACAATCCACAGCAACAAAGAGCCTTCATGCCCACCCCACACTGCGGCAAATTGATAGGGTTTGGGCAGCAGCGAGTTGGAGTGCTGCGCCACATAGGCGACCGAGAAGTCGTTGCCAAGAAACGAGGTGGCCAAGCAGGAAAATGCCACCATCAGCAATCCGAACTGCAATCCGGCAGCGGGCCGGGCCAAAGCCAGCCAGGCCGGGTTGTGTCGCCAAGTTCCGGCCAATGGGAACACTGCCTGCACGAAGGCAACCCCTAATGCGAGTATCAGTGCAAATTGTCCAAGTTCAGGGATCATGGTTTGAGTGATTGAGCCGCTTTTTTGGCGCTGGCTTGGTCGAGTGCGTGTTGGGCCTCGGGCGGCATGTAATTTTCATCGTGCTTAGCCAACACTTCGGCGGCAGTGAACCACCCTTGGGCATCCAAACGCCCTTGAGCAACCACCCCTTTTCCCTCTTGAAACAAATCGGGCAAAAGGCCGCTGTAGCGCACCGGGATGTCTTTGGCGGTATCGGTGATGACGAACTCGAAGACTGATTGATCGCGCTTTAAGCTGCCCTCTTTCACCAAACCACCCACCCGAAAGACCCGGTTTTGTGGTGCCTCGCCCTGGTCCACCTGAGTGGGCGTGAAAAAAAACACCAAATTGCTCTGAAAGGCATTCAACACGAAGGCAGTGGCCATCGCCAGCGCTGCGATGCCTGAGGCAATGAAGGCGAAACGTTTTTGACGAGGTGTCATGAGACTCCCCCGGAGTTGGTTTCGGCGGCCATGAGGCTCTGGCGTACTTCGCGCAGCGCCTGGGTACGAGCGCGCCGAGACTGCCAAACCTCGGCCATCACCACCAAGGCGCAAACGCCATAACTGCCCCAGACATACACACCGTGTTTGCCCATGGCCCAAAAATCAGACCAACTGTCCCACCAGATGTTCATGTCCATCCCCTGACTTCGGGCAATTGCCGCACCCACTCGGTGTGGCGCTCGCGCCAAAGAATTTGGCTGCGCACCCGATACAGAGTCAACGCGATGGACATCATCCAATACGCCAGCGCCATGATGATCATGCCCCACAGCATGGTTTGCGACATGCTGGGTGATTTAGTCAGCGACACAGATGCCCCTTGATGCAAGGTGTTCCACCACTTCACTGAAAAATAGATGATGGGTACATTGACTGCCCCGACGATCGCCACCAGCGCGCCGGCACGATCCGAACGCTTGGGGTCGTCGATGGCTGAGGTCAGAGCCATGTAGCCCAAGTAGAGAAAAAACAAAATCAACTCAGAAGTCAAACGCGCGTCCCAAACCCACCAAGTGCCCCACATGGGCTTGCCCCACAAGGCACCAGTCCAAAGTGAGAGAAAAGCGCACAAAGCACCAGTGGGTGCCAAAGTCAGAGCCATCATGCCCGACAAGCGGGTATTGAAGACCAAGCCCAACACGCTCCAAAACGCCATGGCCAAATAGATGACCATCGACATCCAAGAGGTGGGCACGTGGACGTAGATGATGCGATAGCCCTCGCCTTGCACCGAGTCGGCGGGCGCCAACACCAGTCCAATGGCCAACCCCGTCAGCGCCAAGGCGACCGCCAGACCCGCAAACCAGGGCCACAGTCTCCCCGCCAAACCATAAAATGTTTGCGGGGCAGCGTAATGAAACCAGCGTATAGACATCAAACTTTCATTCCAGAGCGATTTTAAGCGCCACCGAACAGGCCCAAGGGCTGAACACCAAAGCGGGCACCAACATCGCCAGCAAGATCGACACATGGGCTTGTGCCCCCAAACCCGCGGCTTGCGCCTCGACTGCCCCGGCGCCAAAGACCAGCACCGGCACGAACAAAGGCAATACCAACAAAGACAACAAAACGCCTCCGCCTCGCACCCCCAAGGTCAAAGCCGCCCCAATCGAGCCGATCAGCGACAACACGGGCGTGCCGATCAACAAAGTCAGCGCCAACACCGCCATCGCATCGGCAGCCAAATCGAACTGCAAAGCGAGCACCGGGGACAGAAGCACCAAAGGCAAACCGCACAAGAACCAATGAGCCAAGATTTTGGCTGAAACCAAAACCCCCAGCGTATGAGGTGACAAGCACATTTGTTCTAAAGAGCCATCGCGGTAATCGGCCTCGAACAAGCGCGCCAGCACCAGCATACTGGCCAGCAAAGCACCGACCCACAAAATGCCGGGGGCGATCAGCCGCAAGATTTTGAAATTCGGGCCGATGGCCAAGGGAAACAAACTGGCGACGACGACAAAGAAAAACACACCCGACAAGACTTCGCTCTTGCGCCGCAAAGCCAGCATCAGGTCGCGTTGAAGCAAAGCCACGAATGCGCTCATGATGCCAATCGGTAAGTCGAGCCCTGACCGGGCAAATCCACGGCTTGGTGGCTGGTGAACAGCACCGAACCGCCCATGGCGACATGGCGCCCCAACAAGTCACCGAGTTGTTGGACCGCTGCCGCATCCAAAGCCACGAATGGCTCGTCCAACAACCAAAGCCTGACGGCGCCGGGACGCAGTCGAGCCAAGGCGCAACGGCGTTTTTGGCCCTGCGACAAGACCCGCAAGGGCAAGTGCTCGCGCCCGGCCAAACCTTGCTCGGCCAAAGCGTCCAGAGCTTGATGCGGGCTCAGTGAGGCGCCTGAGATGGCGGCGTCGAACAAGAGATTTTCCAACGCGCTGAGTTCTTCTTTCAGAGCCAACTGGTGACCCATGTACAACCTGTCTTGGGAGAAGCCAGACTCGGCATGGTGCGCGGGAACGCCCCGCCACAACACCATGCCAGCATCGGCAGGCGAGAGGCCCGCGACAATGCGCAACAAGCTGGTCTTACCGGCGCCATTGGCACCCTGCAAGTGCAACCACTGACCTTCGGAAAGCGTCCAACTGACCCCTTGAAACAGGGGTTTTTGACCACGCTCACAGAGCAGGTCACGCACTTCAAGCAAAGGCGGGCTCATGGGGGTCAGATCATACCCCTGCCCTAAGCGGATGCGGCCAGGCCGGATGTCAGTCGACCTTGGCCCCAGAGGCCTTGACGATCGGCCCCCAGCGGTTGATCTCGGTCTGATTCATTGAGGCCATCTCGGCCGCGCTGGTGCCCAGGATGTTGTAGCCCAACTCGGTCATGCGTTTGATGAAATCAGGCGATTTGGTGCCTTGCACAGCGGCCGCATTCAGCTTGGCGATCACTTCGGCCGGGGTTCCAGCAGGGGCAGCCAAGCCAAACCACACGCCCGACTCATAGCCTTTGACGCCTGCTTCGGAAATGGTGGGCAAATCGGGCAAGGTCGCGTCACGCTTGCCGCCGGTGGTGGCCAAGGCGCGCAACTTGCCAGCTTTGATGTGTGGCAAGGCTGAGGGAATGTTGTCGAACATGGCCTGCACCTGCCCACTGAGCAAGTCGGTCACTGCTGGCGCACTTCCCTTGTAGGGAATGTGGGTCATGTTGAATTGGGTGAGGTGCTTGAACATCTCAGCAGACATGTGGATGCTAGTGCCGTTGCCGCTGGAAGCCACCGTCACCGGACCGGGTTTGCCCAGGGCGATGAATTCAGCCACGGTGTTGGCCTTGACGGAGGGATGCACCACCAAGACATTGTTCAGAGAGACCAGGGCAGAAATTGGCACCAGATCTTTCATGGTGTCGAAAGGCATCTTGGAATACAAGGCCGGATTGATGGCTTGAATGCCACTGGTGGTCATCAGGATGGTGTAACCATCGGGAGACGAACGGACCACGTCAACGCCCCCAATATTGCCGCCGGCACCGGACTTGTTGTCGACTGTCACGGTCACACCCAACACGCGGGCCAACTCGGCGGCAATGGCACGCGAGGCAATGTCCACGGCACCAGCGGGCGGGAAAGGACACACCAAACGGATCGGCTTGCTGGGGAAGGCTTGTGCTTGTGCCAAGGCAGAAAAATTCAAACCTGCGGCCAAGCCCAAAGCGGATAACACCATACGACGCTTGAACATCTCAACTCCTTGTAGCAACGGACGATATCCTAACCTGATCGCCTGGGGCTTGGGTCTTTTCCCTGATAAAGCCTAAGGACTCCGAAAGATTGCTGGGTTCAGGCGAAAAAGGCTTGGAAGCCATCGAGAGGCTCGAAGCGGCCTTTCACATAACGCAGTCGAGAAGGCCCCGGCATGGCGGGCTGCGACTGGGTATGGCGGGGATCTCCAGGGTAGCAAATGGTTCGGCCGTTTTCGTCGTCAAAGGGCTCGGGCTGGATGGTAGGCGGTGGCCTTTGCACCACTTCGCTCAAGGCATGATCCACATCGCGAAATCGCGCCAAGTGCACCAAGCTCATGATTTGTGGCGGCGCCAGTTCGATGCGAGCGTTCCAGTAGTCTTTCAATGCACGTTTCGGCGACAACCACTCGCTCTCGATGGCCTCGACATTGTCGTGCAGCGCCTGTTGGTCGCCTGGGACGGCTGCCAGAAAAAACCGAGCGTCAAAGCGCTTGTTCATCACCGATGGCCGGTGCGGGGTGATCCAACGGGTAAAAGGCACCAGGGCGCGGGTTTGTAGTGTCAGATCCAACTCAGACACCAGTTCGGTCAGGTGCAAGCCCTCGCGCACTCGCGCTTGCAATTGCGGCATGAGCGACTCGATGCCCCCCGAACTCTGGGCCAGCAACACGCCACACTCTTCAAAAGCCTCGCGCAGGCCCGCCACATACAAGCCCTTGGCGCGCTGCGGGGTCAGACCCGGCTCGGCCAGTTGGGCGTGCAAACGCTCAGGCGTTTGATCTAAGTGACGCTCATCCACTCCATCGTCGGCCTCATCGAGCTTGCCACCCGCAAAGACATAGGCCCCACCCAGCACGGCCGAGTCAGAGTGACGGCGCAACATGAAAACTTCCAGGCCATGCTTGGCATGGTCACGCAACAAAAGCACCGTAGCGGCATCGCGCGGCGGTGTGTGGACTACGGCGGTATTGAGCTCCATGGGTCATTCCTGACGTGCAGCACGCATTTGAGCTTCGCCAGGCAATCCGATCACCACGCAGGCCCCCAAGGCGGCAATGACCGATAAAGCGAACATGAGCGTGGTGAAACCCTGCTCCTTGACCAAAGGACCCAGCATGTAGACGGCCAATGAACTGATGCCAAAAGACACGGCGATGCGAAAACCACTGACTCGACTGCGCATAGAGTCGTCGATGTCGCGCACCACCATCAGGTCATTGAAAGGGATGGCAGCAAATACACTGATCATGTAGAGCACGGCGGCAGCGTACCAGATCCAACCCGTGGTTTGCGCCGCCAAGGCAAAGATGGCGGCCTGACCCAGCAAAATACCAAACAACAAAGGCTTGATCGGCACCCGATCCAGCAAACGCCCTACCACCACCTGGGCAAATGAAGCCACTGCGTAAACCAACGCCAGCAACAGTCCCAACATGACGGGTTCTTGCACCAGACCATCGAGGCGCTCGGTCAACAACTGGGCATTACCGTTGGTGGTGAAATTGAACAACAGGCTGCTGGCAATGGCTGAGCCAATCATGACCACCACCGTGCGCAAGGCCAGATGGCGCGGTAAATGGACATGGGTCACGGCCTTTTTGGCCGGGGGGGCGGTCTCTGGCGGAGCGGACCGCCAGAACAACCAACCGCAAATCATGGACAGCACGGCAGGCGCCACAAAGGCCATGCGCCAACCGAAGAACTGCACCCAAAAACCGGTCGAGAGCGCAGCCAGGGCGATGCCCATATTGCCCGCCAAACCATTGATTCCGATGGTCAGGCCGGGGGTCTTGCTGCCTTGGACCAAAAAAGGGATGCCGACCGGGTGGTAGATGGCCGAAAACAACCCGAGGATCGTCAAAGCCACGGCCATTTGGACCGGGGTTTGGGTCAGGGCCACCGCCAAAGAAGACAGAGCCATGCCGAAATAAAACACCAGCATCATGCGCCGCCCCCACAGATCGCCCAGCCGCCCGGCCGGAATCGAGCCCAAGCCGAACATGACGAAGGCGCCCGCAGTGTAGGGCATCAGGTCTTCCCAACGCGCCAGACCAAAGTCATGCGCGATCGCTGCCACGGCCGTGGCGAAGATCAGCAAAAACAAGTGGTCAAGTGCATGCCCCAGATTCAGGAGCAGGGCGCAAAAGCGATTCATGCTGGGATTGTGCCCCAGCGCCAGTCAGACCCTTGTCAAATGCAAGACTTAAACCAGTGCCGCACACTCAGGTTTTGGGCACATAGGGACCTGGATCGACACAGGCCGGGGTCTCGGTGGGCTTGCCCATTTTGGCCTTGTTGGTCTTTTGCACATGGGCAGCGACGCGATCGATCGACTTGCACAGCTTGAAACCATCCACCTTACCCGCATGCGCCGTCTTGGCGGTGGTTTCAGCCGCCTTGGCCTTGGCCTCTTCACTGGGAGCAGGCAACTTGGCCCAAGCCGAGCCCGCCAGGCCCAGGGCGATGAAAAAAGCGAACACTTTCATGGTCAGATGCTCCGGGTAGTGGGTTGAGGCACGGGGCCGCTGCGTTGGGCAGGAATTTTGCCGGCTTCGATGTCCTGGGCCCACAATTCGTGATGCTCTTTGGCCCAGGTTTCGTCCACATAGCCGGTGCGCATGGCGTTGTAGGCTCCTTGCATGCCGATGGTACCCATGTAGATGTGGCCCAGGAACATGGTCATCATGACCACAGTGGCCACGGCATGGATCATGTGGGCGATCTGCATGGTCGAGCGCTCATAAATCAAACCAGGCACCAATTTGTCCAAGACCAGACCCGAGGCGATGACGATCGCTCCCAAGAAAAAGACGCCAAACCAGAACAGCACCTTCTCGCCGGCATTGAAGCGATGCGAGGGGACCTCTTGGCCACCCAACAGGCCGCCAAAGCGCATCAACCAGGTCCAATCCTCGCGGCTGGGCCAATTGTCCTTGACGAAGGTGAAGAACACGATGGGCAAAGACACCGCGAACAAAGGCCCAGCGAAATTGTGGGCGTTTTTCAGCACGTAGGTGATGAAGCCAAAAATCGTACTGCCCACCACCGGCAGGATGAAGTACTTGCCAAAGGCCATGAAAATGCCCGAGAGGGCTAAGATCACAAATGCAATGGCATTGGCCCAGTGGGCCGAGCGCTCAAAAGGCGTGAAACGCTCAATCTGACGACCGGTTTCTGCGCCATGCAGGCGCATGGTGCCCTTGCCCCAGTAAAAGAGGCCAATTGCACCCAAGACGATGAGCAAAAACGCCCCGCCATAAGGGATGATGAAATTGTTGCGCACTTGACGCCAAGCCTCACCAGCGTTGGTCAAGGTGGAACCAGGATATTGAACGAAGGGCTGGATCAGGTTGCCGGCCTCTGGGGCCTGCGATTTGGGCAGGCTGGAATAACCATCCATGCCTTGGCCCACCTGGCGCCACATCGGTGCGTTGTTGCCGGGTTGCACCTGAGCGCGTTGGGCATTATTTTGATCGGCGTAGCCTGGATCGTTGCTGGCATCCTTGATATCCAGGATGTTGGCACCCTGCACAGCCGGTGCCGAGGCGGCCGGCGCACCCTGAGCCAATGCGGCCCAAGATGCGGCGGCGAACGCCAATGCCGCCAAGCATGGACGTAAAAAAGAGAGGGACATGGCCGGCTCCTTAACGGGAGTGATCGTTCTGGCCATACTGGGCGCGAACCTTCATGGTTTGCTCCCAACTGGTTTTATCGCCGGGCTTCCAACCGGGCGCAGCATAGGCCGACATCGAACCAGTTGGGCCCGCATGCGGTGCAACGTCAGCACCCACGGTGCGGGCCTCCTCGCCACAGGCGGCCAGCAGACAAGTGAAACCCAACAAAGCGTAGACCACGCGGCTCATGATTTGTCCCCCTGGCGGGCTTCAGATCGCGAACCGTAGGCCGTGCCCCAACCCCAGACTTCGGCGCCTTTATTGCGCTTGAGCACGCGATTGCGGAAGATGTCAGCAACCACGTCGCCATCACCGGCCAACAGGGCTTTGGTCGAGCACATTTCGGCACAAGCCGGCAATTTGCCTTCGGCCAAGCGGTTGCGACCATATTTTTCAAACTCGGCTTGACTGCCGTTGGCCTCGGGGCCGCCAGCACAGAAGGTGCACTTGTCCATCTTGCCACGCACGCCGAAGGTGCCCTGGGATGGGAACTGCGGCGCACCAAACGGGCAAGCGTAAGAGCAGTATCCACAACCGATACAGACGTCTTTGTCATGCAAGACCACACCCTCGTCGGTGCGGTAGAAACAGTTGACCGGACAAACGGCCATGCAAGGCGCGTCGGAACAGTGCATGCAAGCCACCGAGATTGAGCGCTCTCCAGGGACCCCGTCATTCAAAGTAACCACGCGGCGGCGGTTCACGCCCCAGGGCACCTCGTGTTCGTTTTTGCAGGCGGTAACGCAGCCATTGCACTCAATGCAACGCTCGGTATCACAGATGAATTTCATGCGTGCCATGTTGTGCTCTCCTTAAGCGCGCTCGACATTGCAAATGGTGGTTTTGGTTTCCTGCATCATGGTCACGCTGTCGTAACCATAGGTGGTCGCCGTGTTGATGGCCTCACCGCGCACGATGGGCGCAGCACCAGCCGGGTAGTAGGCCAACATGTCGTTGCCCTGCCAACGCCCAGAGAAGTGGAAGGGCATGAACACGGTTTCCTTGTCGACCCGTGGGGTGACCAAGGCCTGCATGTTCAATCGAGCCCCCGTCGGGGTACTGACCCAAACGCGCTCGCCATTGCGAATACCACGCTTGGCAGCTGTTTCTGGGTTGATCTCGACGAACATCTCTTGTTGCAGCTCGGCCAGCCAAGGGTTGGCACGGGTTTCTTCACCGCCACCCTCGTATTCGACCAAACGACCCGAAGTCATCACCAGAGGAAATTTCTCGTGCAGCTTGTCGGCCAGGTTCTTCTCTTGCACCGACTTGTACAAGGTGGGCAAGCGCCAGAACGACTTGCGGTCGTCGTGCGTGGGGTACTTGGCCATCAGGTCAGGCCGGTTACCGTACAGAGGCTCGCGGTGCTGCGGAATTGGATCGGGGAAGTTCCAAACCACAGCGCGCGCCTTGGCGTTGCCAAAGGGGTGGCAGCCGTGGTTCTTCATGAAAACGCGAATCATCCCACCGGAAGAATCGGTCTTCCAGTTCTTGCCTTCGGCCTTCTTCTTCTCGTCCTCGCTCAACTCGTCCCACCAGCCCAACTTCTTCAACAGGATGTGGTCGAGTTCCGGGTAACCCGTGGTGATATCGGCACCCAAAGAGTGCGAACCATCTTCGGCCAGCAGGCTCTTGCCTTCGCGCTCAACGCCGAAGTTCGCGCGGAAATTACCGCCGCCGTCCATCACATGTTTGGAGGTGTCGTATAAATTGGGGGACCCGGGGTGCTTGAGTTCCGGTGTACCAAAGCAAGGCCAAGGCAAGCCGAAATAGTCGCCGCTGGTGTCGTAGCCGGTTTCCTTGTCCACGCCACCCTTGGACTTCAAGGTCTTGACGTCGAACAGGTGCATATTGCGCATGTGCGCCTTGAGGCGCTCGGGGCTCTGGCCGGTGTAGCCGATGGTCCAGACACAACGGTTGATTTCGCGCAAGATGTCCTCTGGCACGGGCTCGTCCATGCCTTTGACCTTTTGCATCTTGTAGTTTTTCACCAACTCTTTGTCAAAGCCCAGTTTTTGAGCCAACTGGTACATGATCATGTGGTCGCTGCGGCTTTCCCACAAAGGCTCGATGACCTTCTCACGCCACTGAATCGAGCGATTGGAGGCGGTACAGGATCCGCTGGTCTCGAATTGGGTGGCGGCTGGCAGCAAGTAAACGGCGCGCTTGGGGTTCAGGTCTTCGGCCCGGCCAGGCATGGCCGCCATGGCGGCAGTGGCCGAGGGGTAGGGGTCGACCACCACCAGCAAGTCCAGTTTGTCCATGGCGCGCTTCATCTCCAGACCACGGGTCTGTGAGTTCGGGGCATGACCCCAGAAGAACACGCCACGCAAGTTGGGGTCTTGGTCGATCAAATCGTTGTTTTCCATCACTCCGTCGATCCAACGCGACACCGTGATGCCGGGCTTGGTCATCATGCCTGGTGCGGCATAACGCCCCTTGATCCATTCGAAATCAACGCCCCAGGTGCTGGCAAAGTGCTTCCAAGAGCCCTCTGCCAAGCCATAGTAGCCGGGCAATGAGTCGGGGTTGGGGCCCACGTCGGTGGCACCTTGCACATTGTCGTGACCACGGAAGATGTTGGTACCACCACCGGTCTTGCCCACATTGCCCAAAGCCAATTGCAAAATGCACGAAGCACGAACCATGGCGTTGCCGATGGTGTGCTGCGTCTGGCCCATGCACCAAACGATGGTACCGGGACGGCTGTCGGCGAGCATTTTGGCAACCTTGGCCATTTGCTCTTCCTTAACACCACAGGCCTCTTCGACCTTGTCGGGCGTCCATTTGGCCATGATGTCGGCCTTGACCTGCTCCATGCCATAGACGCGGTCATTGATGTACTTTTTGTCTTCCCATCCATTTTTGAAGATGTGATAGACCAAACCAAACAAGAAAGGAATGTCGGTGCCCGAGCGGATGCGAACGAACTCGTCCGCACGGGCTGCGGTACGCGTGAAGCGCGGGTCGACCACAATCATCTTGCAGCCGTTTTCCTTGGCATGCAACATGTGCAACATGGACACCGGGTGGGCTTCGGCAGCGTTTGAGCCGATGTACAAAGCGACTTTGCTGTTTTGCATGTCGTTGTACGAGTTGGTCATGGCACCATAACCCCAAGTGTTGGCTACGCCGGCCACGGTGGTCGAGTGACAAATGCGCGCCTGGTGGTCACAATTGTTGGTGCCCCAGAAACTGACGAACTTACGCAGCAAATAAGCCTGCTCGTTGTTGTGCTTGGACGATCCCACAAAATAGACACTGTCTGGGCCACTGGCCTTGCGCAGCTCGCTCATCTTGTCGGAGATTTCCTTCAAGGCCACTTCCCAACTGATGCGCTGGTACTTGCCGTTGACCAGCTTCATCGGGTAACGCAAGCGGTGCTCGCCATGACCGTGCTCGCGAATCGCCGCACCCTTGGCGCAATGGGCCCCCAAGTTGATGGGCGAATCAAACACAGGTTCTTGGCGCACCCAAACTCCGTTTTCCACCACCGCATCAATGGCGCAACCCACCGAACAGTGGGTACACACGGTGCGCTTGACCTCAATCTTGCCGGCACCGGTCGCTCCGGCACCGCCCGCTGCCTTGGCCTTTTGAACCAAGGTCAATTGGGTGGCAGCCAAACCCACGCCCAGACCCAGACCGGAGCGGCGCAGAAAGCCACGGCGATCCACGGTGGGCATGGCGTGCGCCAAGCCGCGTTGCAAACGCCCAACCAAGCCGGACACTGGCGCGGTCTTGACGGAATCAGATTTGCGTGTCAGCAACATGGTGCTTCCTTTCAAACGCGAGCAGAACGGTAATAACGCTGGATGTGTTCGCTGACCTTGTAGCCACCGCCACGTTCAGGCTTGGGTTGCTCTTCGACCACTTGAGTGCTTGAGGTCAAGGGCGAAGACACGGCAGCGACGGCAGCAACTGCGGTAGCAGCACTGGCCCCTAGAAAGAAGCCTCGGCGCGAGGGTTGAGCTTGTTTGGTTTTCATCCACAATCTCCTGATGGACATCGAGCCCTCTTGGGGTCTGTTATGCACACACGTTCATACAACTTTTCCGGAGGTTAACACCAGTCGGCCTGGCGCGGAGGCCTGATTTATGGGGATTTGCCCGAACAATCGGATGTCAGTTTGATGTCAGTATTCTCATAGCATGTCGAAAGCCTGTCGCTCGATCGACACAAAAGCGCGAGTCAAGCCGGCCATTCCGGCATAAAACCGTGCCCTGGGGTGGGCTTCTATGGCTGTGCATAAATCGTCGACCCACCCGTGCAGATGGCGCATGAAAAACTCGTTTTGTCGCCGCAAATTACAAATCTCAACATCGTCCCCGGCAATCAGAAACCGCATGACCTCAAACAAATAGGCGATGTGGTCCTCGGTCGCAAAGCCAGCCTGAGGGTTGCGCTCCAAGCCCAGTTCGGCCAAATCAGTGCGCAATTCAGCCAAGGGGCGCTCATTCAAAAACCCCGATTGATACAGAGAACCGAACAAATCGACATCGGGTTTGCCCACGCCGCCAAACAAATCGTCGTATTCGCGTGTCACGTCTTGCAGAGTCAGGTCGCGCGACAAGCCGACCAAATGGCGCCACGGTTCTTCCAAAAAAGCGCCAGAGGCGGGCGCTTCTGTGACGGCCAGGCGCAAGGCCTGCCAAACTTCAGGGCTTGGCGCGGCCAAGTAGAGCATCGCCAACAAACCGTATAACTCGGCACGGGCGGTTTCTTCGTCCAGGGCCGAACTGCCCGCATCACTGGATTTTTTGTTCATCGTCTGATCCGTAGATGTCGATCACGCGGCAATCGCTGCACATTTTCAAACGCTCCAGGGCCTGGCCCTGGAACATCGGGTGGTCTTGCAGGCGCTGCAACATGACTTGTACCGCCCCCACTGTGCCGAAGGGCTTGGAGCAACGAATGCAGGCATAAGGCGCGCTTTCGTGCAAGACACGCTGTTGGGTGCGCTCACGCCCCAGCCACAAGCGGGGCTGCAGGTGCAGGGCTTTTTCCGGGCAGGTCTGGACGCAAAGGCCACATTGAACACAGTTCTTCTCGAGAAAACGCAGTTGTGGGCGTTCGGCATTGTCTTGCAAAGCGCTGGCCGGGCAGGCCCCCACGCAACTCATGCAGAGCGTGCAGGCGTCAGGGTTGATCTGGACCGTCCCCCAAGGCGAGCCCGGACCCGTGAAATGGATGGCCGCTGCCGGCTCGGCGGCTTTGAATGCTGGAGCATGTTTCATCCAATGCGCCAAGGCCAATTCCAATTGGCTGCGTTTGTCACCGGTGAACGCCATTGTGGCCGGGGGCAACTCGGTGGCCGGGCCTGCAAGCAAAGCAGCACCGATCTCGGCCTCGAGATCCAAGCCGCCGTGGGCGTACAAGACTCGCACACCGCGACCCTGGTACCCCAAACCTTCCAACAATTGACGGGCCAAATCAGCTTGCTCGCCCAAAGCCTGGACATAGGCCGGGGCGTCGTCTTCGGTACACAACACCAGAATTTGTCTGGCTCCCATGGCCAACAGCGACAACCACAAGTCCAGGCCCACGCTGGCGCTGTGCCAGACCTCTTGAGGGATGACCCGCGCCGGCAAGCCCTGAGCCAATCCGAGGCGGGCAGCCCGGCCCAGCTCTTCGATCAGGATGCGCCCCTGTTGCGGGTTGTGCAGCAAGAGCACGGCTTCATGCCCACCGGCATGGGCATAGACCCGAAGCACCTCCTTGAGGCGGGCGCCCCAATCGGATGGCCGGGGATACGCGTAGGTCAGGGCCCCTGAGGGGCAAACCGTGGTACAGGCTCCGCAGCCCACGCACAGATGGGGGTTGACCGAGATCTGCTGGCGTTGCGGGTCGGCCGATACGGCTTCTGCCGAGCAAATGTCAATGCAGGCGCTGCAGCCCACCTTCTCGTTGCGGATGTGGGCGCACAGCTTTTGCTTGTATTGGAAGAATCGGGGTTTTTCAAACTCGCCCACCAGACCGCGCAAGGAGGCCACGGCTTCGGGCAAGGCCAGACGGGCCGTGGCCAAATAACCCTGGGGCAAGGCGTGCATGGGCAGAACTGGTGAATTTCCCAAGTCCAGCACCAGGTCGAAATCCAACAGTTCTTCTTCTGCTGGACGCTGAAAATCGATGGCCCCAACCGCCCCACAAGCGTCCACGCAGGAGCGGTGGTTTTGACAGCGTGACAGATCAATCTGGTAGTCCAATCCGATGGCTTGCTCGGGGCAGGCCACGATGCAAGCATTGCATCGGGTACACACATCCAAGTCGATCGGATTGTCGCGTGCCAGGGACAGGCGAAACGCACCCAACCAACCCGTCAGAGAACGAATGCGACCCGACAGCACCGGGAAAGCGCGGGTTTGAGCAGCGCCGGCGGTTCCAGCCCCACTGGACAACAAAGTGACATTCAAATCTGCCAGCCATGTCGCCACCTGTTCGGCTTGGTCGATAGGTCCGATGATCAGCAAACGTCCTTGTGAGCGGTAACTGACCGTGGGCACCGGTTCGGGCTCGGGCAGGCGGGCGGCAGCGAGCAAAGCCGCCATCTTGGGCGTGGCCTGCGCACCCTCTTGGCTCCAACCGGCCGTTTCCCGGATGTTGACGAATCGGATCGGCGCCCACGCCTTGTGTCCGCTCTGGGTCGACGTCTCTTGCACCAATTGCTGAAAAAGCGCCTGTTCTTGCGAGCAAGCCACCGTCAGGGGTTCGCCGCTGCCCAAAGATTGTAAAAATGCGCCCGCTTCACGCCGGCACAACTGGGTGTAGGTCTGTACCGGCTCAGCCAGTGCTTGACTCAGGGCTTGCGGGTCCAGCTTCTGGGTTCGGTTGCAGTCGCAAATCAGGGTCGTCACGGTGCGTCTCGGGTTGCAGTTGGGACTCGGCCAAGGCCTGTGGTGCGTCGTCAACGGGAGTCTTCCCGGAATCGACAGCGCCAGCCGGCGCCTGGGTGGTTTCGGGCTCAGACTGTAACAGGCGCAAAAATTGAGCGCTGGCCATGCGGGCCAAATCGCTGGCCGGCAAAGGGTCTGGGGTGTTGTAGTCGTCGATGTAAATATCGAGTCCATCCATCACATTGAAGTGCGGGTCGCTGAACAAGCGCTTCATGGCGGTATTGCGGACCTTCGGATCCACGTCAGGGCGCACAAAGGCGCTGAAGTCATCTGCCGGGGTTGCGGCCTGGGCCTGTTCCAGCGTCGGTGGCTCGGTCGCTTGGAGTTTAGGCTTGTCGGGCGCAGCTGTCACGCTCGACTGGATCGTGGGGGCGGGCACTGGAGCCAGGCCAGTCTGCACTGCGGCGGGCTTCGACCATCGGCTGAAGAAATCATTGGCTGCCATGTGGTTTGCCTGTGCTGACTCGGGCCGGATGGCCAAAACGATCGGTCAAGGGCTGAAAGCTTTGCGGGCGTTGGCGTTTTTTGGGTTCGGGGGCCCAATGCGCCAGAGCGAAAGCACGCATTGCGCTCAACACTTCGGCGGGCGCGGGCACTTGCTCCACCGTTTCCTGGGCATCCAGCCAACGTCCGGCGTCGTGGTAACTGAGGCTGACGATTTGAGGGACAGCGATGGGTTCATCGCAGCCTTCGATCTGGTCCATGCGCCACATCACGAACCAACACGGTGCCGGAGAGGTCACATTCAGGTAATAGCCCTCGGCGTCGTCACGGTGCAACTCGGCGCGAAAACCCGGATGTGCCCACAAGGTCAGTTGGGCGTCGGTGCGCAATGGCTTGGGCTGCTTGCCCCAGGCGCCCTCGTCGGCGACCACATCATGCAAAACCCAGCGGTGGGATTGCCAACGCGCCATGGCACCTTCGATGGCCTCTCGGCGCATCAGGACAGCGACATCGAAAGCAGGCGTATTCATGGTCGCATGATAAGCTAGGCTCGAAGTCCGTGAATGCCCCGGTGCCAAGCAGCCCCGGATTGGCCATCAATAGGTTTCCAGATGCAAGCGACCTTCGCGCTGGAAAGTCTGGGCAACGCTGGTCCAGTCTTGGCCGTCGCTAGAAGCAATGTCGCGCAAGGCCATCACCACGCCCTCTTCCATGCTCTTGAGTCCGCACACAAAAAAGTAGGCGTTAGGGTCACGCAGCAAAACAGCCAGGTCGGCGGCGCGCTCACGCATGGCGTCTTGCACATAGCGTTTGGGCTTGCCGGCCTCGCGTGAAAAGGCGAAGTTGATGTCGATGAAGTCTTTGGGCAGGTTTTGCAAGGGACCAAAATAAGGAAGCTCTTGCGGCGTGCGAGCGCCAAAGAACAACATCAACTTGCCCCCTTCAAACTTGCCGCTTTGCCGCAAGCGGCGGCGCCACTCGGTCATGGCGCGCATCGGCGCACTGCCAGTTCCGGTGCAAATCATGACGATGTGGCTTTTGGGGTGGTTGGGCATGAGGAAGCTGGTGCCAAAAGGCCCGATCACATCAACCGTGTCGCCCACCGACAGATCACACATGTAATTGGAGGCGACCCCGCGCACAGGCTGGCCCTGATGGTCCTCGAGCACCCGCTTGATGGTCAAGGACACGTTGTTGTATCCCGGGCGCTCTCCGTTGCGCGGGCTGGCGATAGAGTACTGACGCGCATGATGGGGACGACCCTGGGCATCGGTGCCCTCGGGAATGATGCCAATCGATTGGCCTTCCAAGACCGGGAAGGGCATGGTGCCGAAATCAAGGACGATGTGGTGGGTGTCGTACTCTTTGCCCACCTCGGTCACCCGAACGTTGCCGACCACGGTCGCTTGGATGGATTTTTGTGCTGCCTTGGGGCCATACAAATTGGTGTAGGCATGGGCCGCCGACCAGGGCGGTAAGGTAGCACTGATCGAGGCAACTGCCGCCGACGGCGCACTCCCGCCCGATGACACCGAGGCCGACGCCATCTGAACCTGGACCTCGACCTGGTTCGCCTGAGCCGGCACCGGTTCGCCCGTCAGGGCAGAGATCTCGTCATCGCTCAGATTGGCCGGCAATTCGTCCCAACCCAATTGCTCGGTCAGACTGTAGGCACGAGCCCGAGGCATGGTGCGCCAGTTGTCGATCGATCCCGTAGGACACGGGGGCACGCACGCCATGCACAAGTTACACTTGTCGGCATCAACGACATAGTTGCGGCTGTCGTGAGTGATGGCTCCCACAGGGCAAGTGGCCTCGCAGGTGTTGCAGCGAATGCAGATCTCGGGATCGATCAGGTGCTGTTGGATCAGGACGGCTTCGGCGCTCATGATGGATCAGTTGAAACGGATGTATTCGAAGTCAACTGGCTGGCGGTTGATGCCCATGACCGGGGGTGCGATCCAGTTGGCGAACTTGCCCGGCTCGACGACATGGCCCATCAGGCTGGCCACATAAGCACGGTCCTCTCCGGTGGGCAGCCACTCGTCGACCTTGGCGTTCCACTCGGCATCAGTGATCACGCGCCCTTCGGGGCTAACCTTGGCACCGGCCAGGGCGCCAATGTTGCGGTGGAAGGACATGAAGAACGACAACCAGTCGGGGGTCTTCTCGTTGAAGGCCTGCAGAATGCG
>JASGCM010000033.1 GCA_030054175.1 Alphaproteobacteria bacterium
CTTGGCTCCATTCTCTTAAAAATTGGAGCCTCCTCAAAACCCGGGGCGATTCAGGCGATGGGATACCGGATTGGCGGCGATCGTCATTTGTACTAACATGGCGTCAATTGATCTAACAAGACAGGTGCTCCATGACCGCAACAGCCCCCTCCACTCACACCCAAACTGCCCGTTCTTCACGACTCGGGTTGCGGGCCACGCCCGAGCAAGAAGTGGTGATGCGGCGTGCTGCCGAGGTTTCACACAAATCGCTGACCGATTTCATTTTGGACAGTGCCTGCCAAGCGGCTGAGCAAACCTTGCTTGATCAACGCCTGTTCATGGTCTCGGGCAGTCAGTATCAGGCGCTGATGGATTTGTTGGAGCGTCCAGTGCAGGCCAACGCCGGGCTGCGTGATCTTTTCTCCCGCAAGGCCCCTTGGGACAAAGACAAGTGACGTTCGGCGCACCTGAGTCGCTGGCCGCTCAGCACAGGCTGGAAGATTTTGACTGCGGCAAACCTTCTCTCAACGATTGGCTTGGTCGGCATGCACGGCAAGCCCAGGGCAGCGGCTCGGCCAAAACGTTTGTGGTGACCCAAACGGATGGTCTTGTGGCGGGTTATTGCAGCCTGACCGTGGGCCAGGTCGATACGCTGGAGGCGCCAGAGCGCATTCGCAAAGGCATGGGTCAGTACCCCCTGCCTGTCGTGGTGTTGGCGCGACTGGCTGTGGCCACCCAGGCTCGGGGGTTAGGCATTGGTTTGGGCATGCTGCAAGATGCGATTCGGCGCACACTCTTGATGGCTGAGCATGCTGGCATCCGCGCCATGCTGACGCATCCCATAGATGAGGATGCGGCACGGTTTTACACCCGATTCGGTTTTATCGCATCACCCCTGCGACCCCAGCAACTGTTGCTGCTTCTGAAGGATGCGCGGCAATGGGTGCGTTAAACCATGGCCACTAGACGGGCCTTTGCCGAAGCATGGCCTGATGCCGAATTTGTGCAAGCGGTGCTTGCACAATTGCCTTGGTATCACCAATTGGCGCTTCTGGACAAGCTACATACACCTGAGGAGCGGCGGTGGTACGCCGAAAAAGCCATTGAGAACAACTGGTCTCGCAATGTGTTGGTATCGCAGATCGACACTCGCCTGCACCAGCGCAGCGGTAGCGCAGTGACCAACTTTAAGCACACGTTGCCTCAGCCCGATTCGGACCTGGCCGTCAGCGTGTCATCGATGAAGCAAATCGTGCAGGCTTGCGTATCGAAGTGGGAATATCCATTTCCAGTCTTCGGGTAACGCGCATCATGAGCGAGCTCATTGAGTTCTACGACAAGCCGCTGGCTATTCGGCTGGACAATGGCCCCGAACTGACCGCAGAGTCATTCACGCAGTGGGCCAGAGTGCCTGGGCTGTGAAATAACTTCACCCTGGTTTTCTCCTACTTTTCTCATGCTCAAGAAAACCAGCCACCAGCCCGATCACCCCCAGAAACAAAAAACCCCACCAACCATTCGTCAGCAGAGCCATTTGAAGTGGTGGGTGGTGAGGGTTTCGAACCCCCGACCCCCGCCGTGTGAAGGCGATGCTCTACCACTGAGCTAACCACCCACTTCGACTTCGCATTAATCAGAGAAGATTTCGATTATGCCATATTTGAGACCTGCCGAAAAACCACTTTGCCGCCGCTGGACTTGTCCATTTGCTGCAAAACCGCCTCGTGCTGCTCAAGCTCTGCGGCCGAGGGTTCGATGACGGGCAAGTGGAATTGCCTGAGGTCTTGCCAAGCCGCCCCCGCGCCGCCCTGCTCGCCGCCGCTGCCCAGATCCATCAGCAGGACATCCTGGCCGCGTGTCATCCCAATGTAGACCTCGGCCAGCAGCTCGGCATCCAGCAAAGCGCCGTGCAGGGTGCGCCCCGAGTTGTCCACGCCCAGGCGATCGCACAGGGCGTCCAAACCGTTGCGCTTGCCCGGATAAAGCTCTTTGGCCATGGCAAGACTGTCGAGCACCCGCCCCACCAGCTCGGTGACCGGGCCCAGACCCAGCAACTGGAACTCTTTGTTCAGAAAGCCGATGTCAAAGGGCGCATTGTGGCTGATGAGCTCATCGACGCCTTGCAGGTAGTCGCGCAACTCTTGGGCGATGGCGGCGAATTTGGGTTTGGTGTCCAGGAACTCGCGCGTGAGGCCATGCACCCGCAAAGCGCCCTCCTCGCTGTCACGCTCAGGGTTGAGGTAATGGTGCAGGTTGTTGCCACTGAGTTTGCGGTGCAGCAACTCGACGCAGCCGATCTCGACGATGCGATCACCAGTCTCGGCATTCAAGCCGGTTGTTTCGGTATCGAGGATGATCTGGCGCATGGTCTCAGTGGTTTTCTTTGGCGTGGTTGATGGTGTAGCGCGGAATCTCGATCACCAAGTCTTGTCGACCGATGATGGCTTGGCAGCTCAGGCGCGACTGGGGTTGCAGGCCCCATGCGCGGTCGAGCAGATCCTCTTCTTCCTCTTCGGCCTCATTCAGGCTGTTGAAGCCTTCACGGACGATGACGTGGCAGGTGGTGCACGCGCAACTCATGTCGCAAGCATGCTCGATCTTGATGCCGTTGTCCAGCAGCGCCTCGCAGATCGTGGTGCCGGCCGGCGCACTGATTTCGGCCCCCTGGGGACAGTACTCGACATGGGGCAGAATTTTGATGATGCTCATTCGATGGCCTCGATGTTTTTGCCGGCAAGCGCCGATTGGATGCCCTTGTTCATGCGCAAGGCGGCAAAGGGTTCGGTGGCTTGGGCCAGGCGTTCAGTGGCTTGTTCGATGGTTTTGGCGTCTTCCAGTTGTTTGGCGTGAAGCAGTTCAACCATCTGGCGTTCGATCTCGTCTCGCTCGGCCGCATTCAACAAATCTCCATCGGCTTGCAGGGCGCTTTGCGTGGCCAGCCACATGCGGTCGGCGTCGACTCGGGCTTCGACCAGAGCGCGAGCGCGCATGTCTTGCTCGGCGGTGGCAAAGCTGTCTTGAAGCATGCGGGCGATCTGATCATCGGACAAACCGTATGAGGGCTTGACCTGAATCTGGGCTTCAACGCCGCTGGCTTGTTCACGGGCGCTGACGCTGAGCAATCCGTCGGCGTCGACGGTGAAGGTGACGCGGATGCGCGCCGCACCGGCGGCCATGGGCGGGATACCGCGCAGCTCGAATCGGGCCAGGCTGCGGCAATCGGACACCAGGTCGCGCTCGCCCTGCACCACATGCAAGGCCAAGGCGGTCTGTCCGTCTTGGTAGGTGGTGAAATCTTGCGCCATGGCGGTGGGAATGGTCTGGTTGCGCGGCACGATGCGCTCGACCAAGCCACCCATGGTCTCTAAGCCCAGTGACAGGGGAATGACATCCAGCAGCAAGAGCTCGCCGTTGGGGTTGTTTCCTGCCAGCTGGTTGGCCTGCAGGGCAGCGCCCAGCGCCACCACCTCGTCAGGGTTCAGATTGGTCAGGGGCTGGCGGCCAAAGAGCTGGCCCACCGCCTGTTGGATGTGGGGCATGCGGGTGGAACCGCCGACCATCACCACGCCCTGCACTTCATCCATGCTGACTTTGGCGTCACGCAGGGCTTTGCGCACCGCTTGCAAGGTGCGTTGGGTCAGGACTTGGGTGGCTTGCTCGAAGTCGGCGCGGCGCACGGTGCAGTTGAGCACCTCACCACCCAAATCGGCGCGAAACTCGACGCTGTCGTGGTCCGACAAAGCCTCTTTGCAAGCACGGGCACTGACGCGCAACTGGGCCAGGTCAGTGGCCTGGGTCAAGGCCACATGGCCGCTGTGCTGCAACACCCAATCGGCCAAGGCTCGGTCGTAATCGTCCCCACCCAGGGCCGAGTCACCGCCGGTGGCCAGCACCTCGAAGACGCCCTTGGACAATCGCAAGATGGAGATGTCAAAGGTACCGCCACCCAAGTCGTAGACGGCATAGATGCCTTCGGCCCCCTGATCCAGGCCATAGGCGATGGCGGCGGCGGTGGGCTCGTTGATCAGTCGCAGCACGTTCAGACCGGCCATTTGGGCGGCGTCCTTGGTGGCTTGGCGCTGGGCATCGTCGAAGTAGGCCGGCACGGTGATGACGGCACCGTACAGGTCATCGTTGAAAGTGTCCTCTGCGCGGTAACGCAGGGTGGCCAGAATTTCGGCACTGACCTCCACCGGTGACTTGGGGCCCAGCACTGTCTGCAGGGCCAGCATGCCGGGTTGGTCGATGAATTGATATGGCAGGGTCTCGCGGCGTGCCACGTCGCTCAGTCCACGACCCATGAAGCGTTTGACCGAGACGATGGTGTTGGCCGGATCACTGGCCTGGTGGACCATGGCATCAAAACCGATCTGGCGACCACCGCCCTCCAGGTAACGCACAACAGAGGGCAAAATCACCCTTCCCTGAGCATCGGACAAACATTCGGAGACGCCATGACGCACGCTGGCTACCAGAGAGTGGGTGGTGCCCAGGTCGATGCCAACAGCGATGCGCCGTTGGTGCGGGTCAGGGGCCTGACCCGGTTCAGATATCTGCAGTAAAGCCATGGGTCAATTGTCGCTAGGTTTGCAGGCGATCCAGATGGTCTTGCACATCGGCGACAAAGCGCTCGATGAACATCAGGGTGCGGACCACCCCGCTGGCGGCCTGGGGATCGGTTTGGGGGCCATCCAGGCAGGCGCCCAAACGGGTGATGGACTCACGGCGTGACTGCATCACTTCATCAAGCAGTGCCTCGATGGCGACAGCGGTGGTGGCCGCCTCCAGATCTTCGCGCCATTGCATTTGTTGCATCAGAAAATCGGCCGGCATGGCGGTGTTGCTCTCGGCTTGGATGGGAGCCCCCAGCAACTCGCAAAGGTAGGCGGCACGGCGCACCGGGTCGCGCAGGCGTTGATGCGCCTCGTTCACCCGCACCGACCACTGCATGGCCACGCGCTGGGCAGCGGCGCCCTCGGCAGCGAATCGGTCAGGGTGGGTTTGTCTTTGCAGGTCTTTCCAACGCTCGTCCAACGCTTTCAGGTCAAGCTGAAAACGTCTAGGCAGCCCCATCAGGGCGAAGTCGTCATCAGAGAGTGAAGTCACACGCGGAAAGATTCGCCGCAGCCGCAGCGGTCACGCTCGCTAGGGTTGTTGAAGCGAAAGCCCTCGTTGAGCCCTTCTCGAACAAAGTCGAGCTCGGTGCCGTCGATGTAAGCCAGGCTTTTGGGGTCGACCAGCACCTTGATACCGTGGGCCTCAAAGACGATGTCTTCGGGCTCAGGGTCATCAACATATTCCAATTTGTAAGCCAGCCCCGAGCAGCCGGTGGTTTTCACGCCCAAACGCACACCAAATCCCTTACCCCTTTTGCTCAGGTAACGGGTGACGTGGCGCGCGGCGGCTTCGGAAACAGAGATGGCCATGGTACTGAGGTGCTCTTCAGGCGACGTGTTTCTTGCGGTAATCGTCCACGGCCGCCTTGATGGCATCTTCGGCCAAAATAGAGCAGTGGATCTTGACGGGTGGCAGAGCCAGTTCTTCGGCGATCTGGCTGTTCTTGAGCGATGCCGCCTGATCCAGGGTTTTGCCCTTGACCCATTCGGTGACCAAAGAACTCGATGCGATGGCTGAGCCGCAGCCATAGGTTTTGAAGCGGGCGTCTTCAATGACCCCGGTGTTGGGGTTGACCTTGATTTGCAGTTTCATCACGTCGCCGCAAGCGGGGGCCCCCACCATGCCGGTGCCCACGCTGTCGTCGCCTTTGTCAAAAGAGCCGACATTGCGGGGGTTTTCATAGTGATCGATGACTTTATCGCTGTATGCCATGTTGCTGTCCGGTGAATCAAAAAATCAATGAGCGGCCCATTGGATGGTGCTGAGGTCAACGCCATCTTTGTACATTTCCCACAAGGGGCTGAGCTCGCGCAGTCGGGCCACGTTTTCCGAGATGGTCTGCACCGCGTAATTGATATCGGCCTCGGTGGTGAAGCGGCCAATCGTCATGCGCAGGCTGCTGTGCGCCAGTTCGTCGCTGCGGCCCAAGGCGCGCAACACGTAACTGGGCTCGAGACTGGCCGAGGTGCAGGCCGAACCCGAAGACACGGCGATGCCCTTGATGCCCATGATCAGCGACTCGCCCTCAACGTAGTTGAAACTCATGTTCAGGTTGTGAGGTACGCGTTGCTTCATGTCGCCATTGTTAAAGACTTGCTCAATGCCTTGCAGGCCATCGAGCAGACGCTTTTGCAACTTCAGGGCATGGGCCAGGTCTTGCGCCATTTCAGTCTTCGCGATGCGAAAGGCCTCTCCCATGCCCACGCACTGGTGTGTAGGCAGCGTGCCGCTGCGCATGCCGCGCTCGTGACCGCCGCCGTGCATTTGCGCCTCAAGCCGGATGCGTGGCTTGCGACGCACATACAGCGCGCCGATGCCTTTGGGCCCGTAGGTCTTGTGCGAGGCCAAGCTCATGAGGTCGACCGGCAAAGTGGCCATGTCGGTGGCCACCTTGCCAGTGGCCTGGGCAGCGTCAACGTGAAACACGATGCCGCGCTCGCGGCACATGCGACCCAACGCTTCGATGTCTTGAATCACACCTATTTCGTTGTTGACGAACATGACGCTGAGCAAGATGGTGTCAGGGCGCATGGCGTCTTGGACCAGATTGAGGTCGAGCAAGCCGTTTTCCTGCACATCGAGGTAGGTGACCTCGAAACCTTGTCGTTCGAGTTCACGCATGGTGTCAAGCACGGCCTTGTGCTCGGTTTTCACGGTGATCAGGTGCTTACCCTTGCCCTGGTAAAAGTGGGCAGCACCTTTGATGGCGAGATTGTTGGACTCTGTGGCCCCCGAAGTCCAGACGATTTCACGCGGATCCGCACCAATCAGTGCGGCCACATCGGCGCGGGCTTTCTCCACCGCCTCCTCGGCTTCCCAGCCCCAGGCATGGCTGCGCGAAGCCGGATTGCCGAAATGCTCGCGCAGCCAGGGGATCATGGCGTCTACCACACGGGGATCCACCGGTGTGGTGGCCGCGTAGTCCATGTAAATCGGAAAGTGGGGGGTCATGGTATTAGAACGTTAAAAATGACTCTGCCAATTTCTTGGCGAATTATTTGGCAAAGGCGTTGCCCAGGGCAAAGACCGAGTTGGGCGCATTGACGCGAATCGGCTTGACCACGGGGGCGCTGGAGATGGCCCGCTTGACCACCGGCTTGTCTTCGATCTGCACGCCTTTGGCGAGTTGCTCATCGACCAGCTTTTGAAGGGTGACCGAGTCGAGGAACTCGACCATGCGCTGATTGAGCGACGACCACAGATCGTGGGTCATGCAACGACCCGACTCACCCATGCAGTTTTCTTTGCCGCCACAGTGGGTGGCGTCGATGGGCTCGTCGACCGAAACAATGATATCGGCCACGGTGATGTCGGTGGCTTTTCGACCCAAGGTGTATCCACCGCCGGGGCCACGGGTCGATTCAACGAGGTCGTGGCGGCGCAGCTTGCCAAACAATTGTTCGAGATAGGAGAGCGAGATCTGCTGACGCTGGCTGATGGCGGCCAGGGTCACAGGGCCATTGTTCTGGCGCAGGGCCAGGTCGATCATGGCAGTCACAGCAAAACGGCCTTTGGTGGTCAATCGCATGATCCTTCCCCTTTCAAGAGAATGTGTCCGACAAAAGTCGAACGATTAAGTCAAGTATAGCTGAAACCCAAGCAATTTTCTCGGGCAATCAGAATTTACCTCAATTTCGTCATGGACATAAACTCAGTATTTACCCCAGATTTTGGAGTTTTAAGTCATTTTATCCATGTCAAACGCCCTTCACAGCCTCTACAAAACCCTGTGTTTGCACAAGACAAAACCCACGCGGTGCCCCAAATGCAGATGGGTGCTTGACGCGAAGCCGTTTTTTTAGGGAAGCTCTGCAAAACTCGCTACGTGAAAGTTTCGCCCAAAATCGGGTTGCCATGCAAGGCGGATTTCGCCGCAGATATCCGTTGATATCTGCAAGAAGTCCAACGAAGCAGGGCGCCCGAGTTTGGGATGAAACGACGCATGGGGTTTTGCAGAGCTTCCTTAGGTGCTGTGCGGGACGTTGGCACCCAAGAAGCGCTCGCGCAGCCGCGCCAGTTGGTCTCGCACTCTGGCGGCCTGCTCAAACTCAAGGTTGCGGGCGTGCTCCAGCATGGCCTTCTCCAGTCGCTTGATCTCTCGGGCCAGGGCTTTCTCGTCCATGTCCTCTAACCCGACATTCATCTGGGACAAACGCTCGGCCTCTTGGCCAGCTTTCTGGCTGTAGACGCCGTCGATCAGGTCTTTGACCTGTTTGACCACGCTGCGGGGGGTGATGCCGTGCTCGGTGTTGAAGGCGATTTGTCTCTCACGCCGTCTTTGGGTTTCGCCCATGGCGCGCGCCATGGAGTCGGTGATGCGGTCGGCATACAGAATGGCTTTGCCGCGCTCGTTGCGGGCAGCCCGGCCGATGGTCTGAATCAGGCTGCGCTCAGAGCGCAGGAAGCCTTCCTTGTCGGCATCGAGAATCGCCACCAACGAGACCTCCGGGATGTCCAAACCCTCACGCAGCAGGTTGATGCCTACCAGCACATCAAAAAGGCCCAGGCGCAAGTCGCGCAGAATTTCCACCCGCTCGATGGTGTCGATGTCGCTGTGCAGATACCTGACTTTGACGCCATTGTCTGAGAGGTAATCGGTGAGTTGCTCGGCCATGCGTTTGGTCAGGGTGGTGATCAACACCCGCTCCCCCACTTGCACCCGCAACCTGATCTCTTGCAACACATCGTCAACTTGGTGGGTGGCCGGGCGGACCTCGATTTCGGGGTCGACCAGCCCTGTGGGCCTGACCAGTTGCTCCACCACTTGCCCTGATCGCCTGTTTTCATAGTCGGCCGGGGTCGCCGAGACAAACACCACCTGGCGCATGCGCTGCTCAAACTCTTCCAGTTTGAGGGGGCGATTGTCAAGCGCGCTGGGAAGGCGAAACCCGTACTCCACCAGGGTGGACTTGCGCGAGCGGTCGCCGTTGTACATGCCGCCAAATTGGCCCATGAGCACATGGCTTTCGTCCATGAACATCAGGGCGTCTTTGGGCAGGTAGTCGGTCAGGGTGCTGGGGGGCTCGCCAGGGGCGGAACCGGACAGATGGCGGGTGTAGTTTTCAATGCCCTTGCAATGGCCGACTTCGCTCAGCATTTCCAGATCGAAACGCGTTCTTTGCTCCAGTCGCTGTGCCTCGACCAGTTTGCCCATGCCCACCAGTTCCTTTACCCGGTCATTGAGTTCGGCCTTGATGCCCTCGACGGCGGCCAACACTTTGTCGCGCGGGGTGACGTAGTGGCTGGAGGGGTAGACAGTGAAGCGCGGAATTTTTTGTTTCACCTGCCCGGTGAGGGGGTCAAACAGTTGCAAGCCTTCGATCTCGTCGTCAAACAACTCAACCCGAATGGCCATTTCAGAGTGTTCGGCGGGGAAGATGTCGATGGTGTCACCCCGCACCCGAAAGGCACCGCGCACAAATTCCATGTCGTTGCGGGTGTATTGCATGCGCACCAACTGGGCAATGATGTCGCGCTGGCCCAGGGTGTCGCCGGTGCGCAAAGTCATGACCATGCGGTGGTAACTCTCCGGGTCGCCAATGCCATAAATGGCAGAGACCGATGCCACGATGACCACATCGCGACGCTCGAGAATGCTCTTGGTACAGCTCAGGCGCATTTGTTCGATGTGCTCGTTGATGGCACTGTCCTTTTCGATGAAGAGGTCGCGTTGCGGCACATAGGCCTCGGGCTGGTAGTAGTCGTAATAGCTGACGAAATATTCGACGGCGTTTTTCGGGAAAAACTCTCTGAATTCGCTGTACAGCTGCGCCGCCAGCGTCTTGTTGTGGGCAAAGACGATGGCCGGCCGACCGGCACGGGCGATCACATTGGCCATGGTGTAGGTCTTGCCCGAACCGGTGACACCGAGCAGGGTCTGAAAGGCCTCACCGTCGGCCAGACCCTCGACCAGTTTGTCGATGGCCTGTGGCTGGTCACCCGCTGGCGGGTAGGGCTGAAACAGCTCAAATGGGGAACCAGGGTACTGGATGAACATTGCTTGAGGATAACCCAAGGCCAGTTGCAAGGGACTGGCAGATGAGCATCTGCTAAGGGAGTTCTGCAAAACTCGCTGCGTGCAAGTTTCGCCCAAAATCGGGTTGCCATGCAAGGCGGATTTCTTGCAGATATCCGAAGATATCTGCAAGAAATCCAACGAAGCAGGGCGCCCGAGTTTGGGATGAAACGACGCATGGGGTTTTGCGGAGCTTCCCTAACCAAGTTGTGGGCTTTGTCGCTGATTAACGCCGTATCCTGGCCGCATTGTGGACTGCGAATGATCAGGACCTTCAAGCGAATGAAAAAAACTTGACTTTTAAAATTAATACTTTAAAATGTTTGTTGAGCAAGCTTTGAAAAACTCGCTGCGTGCAAGTTTCATCCCAAACTCGGGCTGAATTTGGGATGAAACGATGCATTGGGTTTTGCAGAGCCTCTTTTTTTTTTAAATCAAAGGGAATATTATGTTAAGTCCAACAAGTCCAGCAAGAGCTTTTCCAGAAGCATCAAGAATAGTATCGGCATTTGTGTCTGGAAGGGGTGTCAACATCCCCAAAGAGGCAGTCAGCAAATGCGGGCAATTTTTATTCCGAAATTTGCCAGCGGACCACCCCCAAACGACTGAGTCGCTGAAAACGATTTTTAATTCGTCCAGTGAAGCAAGTCGTGCGAGATTTCTAGGGACAAGTTCGGGTTATTCTGATTTCCATGACTACACCCAACACGTGGACAAAACTCGCCCGCATTTGATCACTGTTTTTGACCATGAAAACCGTCCCTTGGGCGTGGCAACCGTCACCACAACAAAAGACGGTAACGAAATCAGGCTTCTGGTCGCCGATGAACATAAATGCAAAGGGATTGGCCGAGAATTATTGTACCATGTTCAAAATCATGTACCCGGCAAAAAAGTGATGCGAGCAGAAGAAAACAACGAGGCAGCCTTGAAATTGATTAACGGCGCTTTTGATTTCGATAAAGAGGAAACTGATGGTCAAGTGCGCACCTTTATCAACGAAGGGAAAAATACTACGCCGTCCGAACCTAAGCTTCTGGCTGCCGCCCCCGAACGTCTGTATCTGGGCGAAGCCACCCCCAACCCGCATGACGTCATTCCAAAGATGGCGCACACCAGAATCAACAAACAGAATGTAGACGCAAAAAAAATCACGACAGAAATTACCTTGGATTTTCAGCCAGGGTTAACCAATCAATTCAACAATACACTTTATGGTGGATATCAAGCACTTTTGCACGGACAGTGTGCACAGGAATGTGCCATCAACAACTTCGGGGGTCCGCAAGCTGAATTAGACAATACACCCATCACAGAGCGTGCGACTATGAAATTCGTGTCAAATACAAGCTATGTCCCCAACACCACCCAAAAAATCTCTGTAAAGGGTAAGTACTTAGGCACTGAATCAGACGTGGACACCGGAGAAACCCGAAGCCATGTACAAACCATGCTTTACATCGACGGGAAGTTGTGCTCTGAGAAAACCCATCAACTGAAATTCAGTGGCCCAGTCGGTGAAATTCCTGCCAATTTGAACGTCGGAACAAACCTGACTGGTCGGCTTGAAGAAGCCAACGAAAAATCAGCTGTTCCAATTCAGATTCAACCCGGTCGATATGTATTTAAAGGGACCACCCAAGAACACGATTACAATATCCTCTATCACAAAGCGGGCTTCGATGGGGATGAAAAGGGAGTGGGCACCGGGTATGTGGAGGCCGAGGTGGTTGTTGATGGTTCATTCATTGATCCTATTACCCATCGTTTGGCTCCGGGTGCAGTATTTTACTATGACGATCTCATATCTGCTAGGGCTTTGCCAGACAATCTGTCGCCGCTGGGGGCCAAAGCCTTCACGATGACCGAGGTCAGTGAAGCCACCTCAAAGCATTTTCCCGCAATGCATAGCGATACCCCTTCTGAAAAATATGTATTGAAATTCAAATGTAAGTCCGAGCAAAAATTAGAGACCGTGGAAACCCCAAAAGGGCCTAAAAGTTTGCTGAAAGCCTATGTCAATACCGCGATCGATGTCGTGGACGAGCACGGGAATTTACTTGAACAAGTCAATTCAAAAATGAAATACACGGTTTACCCCAATAAAGGCTACACAACAGGTACACCGCCTGCAGTTTCAGGCCCCATTGTCCAGGAATTTAAAAAAGGTGAGTCCATACACCAATTGACCGAGGCTCTTGCAGAGATACCCTACCATGACGTTGATGCCAATAAATCATCTCAAATAGATCATTTATATGTGCTGGCCGATATTGGTTCCAAGGCTGCCCATGATGTTGCCCTAGAAGCTGCCACAATCAATCAAAACCTGCCAGAACTTGCATTGGGTCTGAAATTTGACCAGAGGAGCATCAATTTACTTCGGCCTGGAATGGTCATTGAATCCTCGCATTTGGACATGGCCATTCAGAACTTTGGGTCAGAAGCAGATTCCAATGTGATTTTCAACATCAGTCCAGTAAAACCGGGAAATCTGAATAATCAACCCGATCAGCAAGTTGAGGGCCCCAATGCAACACGGTCCGAGAACGATGTCGCCAATCCAGGGGGCAACCGGTATCTGATCACTTCACTGTTTGAAGGCACCGATGGCAATGTATCGGCCGGGATTGTCATGTTCAACGATGCGATCTCTCAAGATCCCCCGCCCCAACATGTTGCTTAAGGGCTATGGAATCATTGAGCACCCGATCGGTTTGGGGCCGAGTTTCAACCCTGACCGGTGGATGTCTCGATTCTGGATGGATCGGCTGCCATGATGACAGCCACCGATGTGTTTCGGTCCCGGTTTTGAAAGGCCCAACCACATCGGTCGCATCAACCCAGACAACAATGAGTTGTTTGGCCCTGTGGTGGCAGCTCAGATTGGAAAGTACGCCTCAAAAATCTCGGAACGGTCGGTTTTCATCTAAAATTCCCGGTTTTCACCGTCCAATAGTCCAGAGATGAATCTTTTTAGTGCCGTCGAAATGGCCCCACGTGATCCGATCCTGGGTTTGAACGAGCAATTTGCCTCTGACACGAACCCCAACAAGGTCAATCTGGGGGTGGGGGTGTATTTCGACGAAGACGGCAAGATGCCTTTGCTGGAGTGCGTTCAGCAGGCTGAAAAGAAGCTGATGGAGAAACCCACCGCCCGCAACTATCTGCCCATCGACGGCATTGCGGCGTATGACCAAGCCGTCAAAAGCCTGGTGTTCGGGGCCGAGTCAGAACCGGTCAATAGTGGCCGTGTCGCCACCATTCAGGCTTTGGGTGGCACCGGGGGTCTGAAAGTCGGGGCTGATTTTTTGCGCAAACTGTTGCCCCAGACCAAGGTGCTGATCAGCGACCCGAGTTGGGAGAACCATCGTGGCATCTTCACCAATGCCGGCTTCACTGTAGATTCTTATGCGTATTACGATGCCGCCCGCCGGGGCATCAACTTTGACGGCATGCTGGCCTCACTGAACGGGGCCCCGGCCGGCACCATCGTGCTTTTGCACGCCTGCTGCCACAACCCGACCGGCTACGACCTCACCCCCGCCCAGTGGGACCAGGTCATTGCCGTGGTCAAGGCACGTGAGTTGACCCCTTTCCTCGATATGGCCTACCAGGGCTTTGGCCACGGCCTCAGCGAAGATGGCGCTGTCGTGGGCAAGTTTGTCGCTTCCGGCATGCAGTTTTTTATCTCCACCTCTTTCTCGAAGAGCTTCAGCCTCTATGGCGAACGGGTGGGTGCCCTTTCTGTGTTGTGCGCTGACAAGGCGCAAGCCGACCGCGTCTTGTCACAACTGAAAATCGTCATCCGCACCAACTACTCTAATCCTCCCACCCATGGCGGTGCGGTGGTCTCGACCGTGCTCAATGTCCCTGCCTTGCGCGCGTTGTGGGAAAAGGAATTGGGCGACATGCGGGTGCGCATCAAGAGCATGCGCGAAAAAATGGTCGATGGCCTGAAGGCGGCCGGCGTGAAAGAAGATTTCAGCTTCATCACCCAGCAAATCGGCATGTTCAGCTACTCTGGCCTGAGCAAAGACCACATGGTGAGATTGCGCAGTGAGTTCGGCGTCTATGGCACCGACACAGGCCGCATGTGTGTGGCCGCGCTGAACCTGCGTAACGTGGACCATGTGTGCCAGTCCATCGCCAAGGTACTGGCAGGATAGGCCAGGCCACGGACGAGATGGCGCGGGCTCGCCATCGGTCACCCCCAAATGAACGAGCGCATGCCGATGGATGCCATTTGCCAGGTGTCGTTGAAAGTGACCAGGGGTTCATCGTCGCGGCGGGCGCTGAGTGCATAGAGAAATGGCAGGTAGTGCTCTGGCGTGGGTTGGGCTTTCAGGTACAAGGGGCCCAATGACCCGGGTTGAGCCAGTTGCTCGACATCGCCCCCCGCCAAGTGCTGACACACCCAGTCGTCAAACACCATCGCCCACTCATAGACCTCTTGCTCGCTGGCTTGCGGCTGGCGCACCATGAGGTTGTGCACCAAATTGCCGCTGGCCACGATCAGCACACCCTCGTCGCGCCATGCGGCCAATTGACGCCCCATGGCCAGGTGATGGCGTCCGGGCTGCTGCACATCGATGCTGAGCTGCAACACCGGGATGTCGGCCTGGGGGAACATGGGCTTGAGCACGCCCCAGCAGCCGTGGTCCAGTCCCCACTCGTTCAAGTCCAGCTTGACTGGCCCCAGATCGCCCGGGGCTTTCAGGCCTTGCGCCAAAGCGCGGGCCAATTCGGGGGCTCCGGGCGCGGGGTACTGTTGATCGCGCAGTGACTGAGGAAATCCGCCAAAGTCGTGAATGGTGCGGGGCTGTGCCATGCCGGTGACTTGCCAGCCTTGGGTATTCCAATGGGCCGAGATGCACAAAATGGCGCTGGGCTTGGGCCATCGCCCCTGTGGTCCGAACCCTTCTCCCAGTCCCTGCCAAGCGGTGCGATACGGGTTGTCCTCAATCAAATTCATGGGGCTGCCGTGCCCAAGAAAAAGCACCGGTTGGCGTAAGGCGGGTGAAGGGTGAGGCATGGCGACACAATTGGAGTTCAAACTCCAATTTTCGCCGCACAACCTGATATATTGCGAAGCTTGACCACCTCTGGGCCAATATCATGCTTTACCAAATTTACGAAACGCAAAGATCCTTGATGGAGCCTTTTGCTGATTTCGCACGGGCCGCCTCCAAGCTCTACAGCAATCCTTTGTCACCGCTGGGTCAAACCTCTTTTTCGCAACGCATGTCGGCCGCCTGCGACTTGATGTATCGCTTGGGCAAAGACTATGAAAAGCCCGTCTTTGGCATCAAATCGGTGCCCGTGGATGGGGTGGAAGTGGTCATCCATGAGCGCATCGAAGTGGACAAACCCTTTTGCGAATTGCGCCGATTCAAGCGTTTCAGCGACGATGCCGCCACATTGAACAAGCTGAAAGGCCAGCCCGTGGTGCTGGTGGTGGCCCCTCTGTCGGGCCACTATGCGACACTGTTGCGCGACACTGTGCGTACGATGCTGGGTGGGCACAAGGTCTACATCACCGACTGGAAAAACGCCCGCATGGTTCCCCTGGAAGACGGGGAGTTCCATCTGGACGACTATGTCAACTACGTACAAGAGTTCATCCGTTACCTGCAAGGCCAATACGGCAATGTGCACATCATGAGCGTGTGCCAGCCCACCGTGCCGGTATTGGCGGCTGTTTCGCTGATGGCCAGCCGTGGCGAGAAAACCCCCTTGTCGATGACCATGATGGGTGGCCCTATCGACGCCAGCCGATCACCTACCGCCGTGAACAACTTGGCCATGAACAAGAGTTTTCAGTGGTTCGAAAACAATATGATTTACCGTGTGCCCTCCAACTTTCCCGGTGCTGGTCGTCGCGTCTACCCCGGCTTTTTGCAGCATACCGGGTTCGTCGCCATGAACCCCGACCGGCACTTGAGTTCGCACTACGATTACTTCCTCGATTTGATCAAGGGTGACAATTCTTCGGCAGAGTCTCACCGCCAGTTTTACGACGAATACAACGCCGTACTCGACATGGATGCCGACTACTACCTGGAAACCATCCAGACCGTATTCCAGGAATTTAAGCTGGTCAACGGCAGTTGGGACGTGAAAAACCCGCAAGGCGAACCCGAGCGCGTGTGCCCCCAAGACATCAAGACCACTGCCTTGCTCACCATTGAGGGCGAGTTGGACGACATCTCAGGCTCGGGTCAGACCGAAGCCGCGCATGGCCTGTGCGCCAGCATACCCGAGAGCCGCAGCCACCATTTGGAAGTACAAGGCGCAGGTCACTATGGCATTTTCAGCGGTCGCCATTGGCGCGAAGTGGTTTACCCCTGCGTGTGCGCTTTCATTCTGGAAAACAACGACGACAACGCACCCAAGACCCGCAAGACTTCCAATAGCGTGACCAAGGCCGCGCCCAAGCGCAGCTCCCGCAGCGCCCGCAGCGCCACCAACATAAAGGCCCCCGCACGCAAGACGACGGCGCGCACAATCGCCCGCCGCGCCCGCGCATGACCCCAGCGGGTCGGGGTGGCGTGGTCGGCCTGTCGGCCCGTTTGCTCGATGCCCTGCCCCAGACCCAGTGTCAGCGCTGCGGTTACCCTGATTGTGCTGGCTACGCTCAGGCCATCGCCAGTGGCGTGGCCGACATCAACCAGTGTCCCCCAGGGGGCGCAGAGGGCGTGTTTCGCCTGGCCTTGATATTGAGTCGCGAGTCAAAACCCCTGAACCCGACACATGGCCTGGAAGGCCCCATGACGGTGGCAGTCATCGACGAAGACTGGTGCATTGGTTGCACGCTGTGCATGGAAGCCTGTCCGACCGACGCCATCTTGGGAGCGAACAAGCGCATGCATACGGTGGTGGCCGAACATTGCACCGGATGCGATTTGTGTCTGCCGGCCTGCCCGGTCGATTGCATTCAGATGGAATCGGTTTCGGGCACTCTGACCGGCTGGCAGGCTTGGTCGGCCGAACAAGCCGGGCATGCCCGCCAGCGTTACCAAGACCGCAACGAACGTTTGGCCCAGCGCGAGCAGGACCGAGCCCTGCGCCATCTGGCTCAAGCCCAAGAAAAATGGGTTCACTTGCCCGAACAGACCCGCGGCCTAGAGACCTTGCCCCAAGGCGACCCGGACGCCAGCGCCGAGGCCGAACGCAAACGCACCATCATCCAAGCCGCCATGGCCCGAGCGCAAAAGAAACTTCAGCAGAAATTGGGGCCACTGTGATGAAACAGTGGCCCTTTCGGTTTTGGTCGGCGTGGCGGGATTCGAACTCGCGACCCCTTGCACCCCATGCAAGTGCGCTACCAGGCTGCGCTACACGCCGAAGAAGTAAATTATAACCCGATTCTGAAGTTCTGATCTGTTGGCCTCAGGCCAGTAGTTCCCTGATTTCGCTGAGTTCGCGTCGAAGCACTTGCCAACGCGGCATTTCAGTCAATTTACTCTCGTCGATTTTGGGGTCAACAGTCAAGAGCTCGACACCGTCGAGCAGATCGGGGCCAGCCAATCGACGTTCACGCTGCTCTTGCACCAACTCTTGCAGCTTGTTGCGTGCGCCGCTGATGGTGAAGCCTTGATCGTAGAGAAGATCTCGGATGCGGCGAATCATCAGGACTTCGTGATGCTGATAGTAGCGACGATTGCCGCGCCGTTTCATGGGCCGCAACTGAGTGAACTCTTGCTCCCAGTAGCGCAACACGTGCGGCTTGACCGCGCACAATTCGCTGACCTCGCCTATGGTGAAGTATCGTTTGGCGGGGATAGGCGGCAGGGAGACCGTTTCCATTTTTTACTGCGCTAAGCAAAGTCGGGGGATGGAGGTTACACGAAAACCACTCACCAAGGGAAGGGGCAAACCCGATTTATTTTCGAATTTGCACAAAGCTGACTTTATTCGTCCAACGGTTTGACTTCTTGTGTGTGTCCGCTTTGTATCTGGTCTTTGAGTTTATGACTGGCGTGAAAAGTAACCACTCGGCGTGCTTCAATGGGAATGGGCTCTCCGGTGCGCGGATTACGGCCGGGGCGCGGTGATTTGGTGCGGATCTGAAAATTCCCAAAACCAGAGATTTTGACTTCTTCACCCCGCACCAATTTTTGCGTGATCAGGTCAAAGATCGCATCGATCATTTCTTTCGATTCGCGCTTGTTCAGACCAATTTGCTCGAACAGCATTTCAGCCAACTGGGCTTTGGTCAGCGCCGGTGTTTCCAGGTTATCGAATGACAGTTCCATGCCTTGTCTCCTCGGGTCGCTCAGGCGCGCAGACGCGCACCCAGCGCTTGTTGTGTTTGGGCAATCACAGCCGACACGGCAGCATCGATCTGGGCATCGGTCAGCGTGGCTTCCTCGTGCTGCAGGGTCAAACGCACGGCCAGGCTCTTTTCTCCGGCGGCCAGTCCTGCTCCGGGCTGCTTGGGACGGTAAACGTCAAAGAGCACTGCCATGCGCAACAGGCCTTGGGTGGGAGCCGCATGTATGGTACGCATGAGTTGGTCGTGTGTGACAGCCTCATTGACAACAATGGCAATGTCACGCTCGACCGCCTGAAGTCGCGAGACACCTTGGAAGTGGGGCACGTCCCGGTGCAACAAAACGTCGAGCTCCAGTTCGAAGACGACTGGCGCTTGCGGCAAATCCCATTGTTGGCGCCAACGCGGGTGCAACTCACCCACATGGCCCAGGACACGATCACCCAACAAGACGCGGGCACATCGGCCGGGGTGCATGGATGGGTGTTCTGCCGGCTGGAAGGTGGCTTGGGCCGGGGCCAGCAAGGCTTGGACATCGCCCTTGATGTCGTAGAAGTCGGCCACGCGCTCAGAGGCGTCCCACTGCAGAGGCAGCAAGGGGCCATAAGAGATGCCCGCCAACCGCAGGGGTTGGTGCAGCCCCTGGACAGTGGTATCGCTGTCGACCACGTCGGGATCGCGCAAGAACACGCGGCCCACTTCAAACACACGCACTCGGGTGGCTTTGCGGTCTAAATTGAATTTAACCACCTGCAAAAGACCCCCGATGAGCGACGAGCGCATGACACTCATTGGGCTGGCGATGGGGTTGAGCAGTTGGATCGGTTGAGCGTTGCCGGCCAGGGTGTGCTCCCACGCCTCTTCCACAAAGCTGTAGTTGATGGTTTCCTGATAGCCTAGGGCAGCAACCTGACGGCGCACGGCGTAGGCACTGCGGGTGCGCTCAGGTCGCACTTGGGGCCGGATGGGGGCGCGCGGCGCGGTGGTGGGCAGATGGTCGTAGCCCACCATGCGGGCTACTTCCTCGATCAGGTCTTCCTCGATTTGCAGGTCGAAGCGGTACGAAGGTGGGGTGACGGTGATCACTCCCGGGCTTTCTTGCACTGACAAGCCCAGGCCGCGCAGAGCTTGAGTCATGCGTTCTTGGCTGAGGTCCATGCCGATGACTTTCACCGCGCGCGCCACGCGCAGGCTGACAGGAGGTCGCTGGGGCAGGTTCAGGATTTGGTCATCAATGGGGCCAGCGCGGGTTTCGAGGGTGCCGCAGATGTCGATCACCAATTGGGTGATGCGCTCGATGTGCTCGACGGTCAGGCTCGGATCAACGCCACGCTCGAAGCGATGGCCGGCGTCGGTGCTGAAGTTATAGCGGCGCGAGCGACCGGCCACGGCCTGCGGCCACCAGAAAGCGGCTTCGATGTAGATGTCGCGGGTATCGTCACCCACCGCTGTGGCTTGGCCGCCCATGATGCCAGCCAGCGATTCGACTTGTTGCTGGTCGGCGATCACACCCACTTGTTCGTCAACGGTAATGGTGTTGCCGTTGAGAAGTTGCAGCGTTTCACCGGCGCAGCCCCAGCGCACCTGCAAGCCACCGTGGATTTTGGCCAGGTCAAAAATGTGCGAGGGTCGACCGTATTCGAACATCACGTAGTTAGAGATGTCGACCAAGGCGCTGACGCTGCGCTGGCCGCAACGCGCCAGACGCTCAACCATCCAAGCCGGGGTGGCGGCCTGCGGGTTGACGCCTTTGACCACCCGACCGCTGAAGCGACCACACAAATCGGTGGCTTTCACCTGAACCGGCAAGCGATCGGTGGCGCTGGCAGACACGGCGGCGATGTCCGGGGTCATGAGCGGCGCACCGGTCAGGGCGCTGACCTCCCGGGCGATGCCGTAGACACTGAGGCAATGCGCCAGATTGGGCGTGAGCTTCAGAGTGAACAGCGTGTCGTCGAGTTGCAACACGTCGCGGATATTGGTTCCCACGGGCGTGTCGGCGGCCAACTCCAGCAGACCCGCATGGTCCTCGCTCAATTGGAGTTCGCGGGCCGAGCACAACATACCCTGACTTTCAACACCACGCAGTTTGCCCAGCTTGATGGTGAAAGGTTTGCCGTCTTCACCAGGGGGCAATTGGGCACCCACCAAAGCACAAGGCACTTTGATGCCGACACGGGCGTTGGGGGCGCCGCACACGATGTTGAGCAAAGCCCCCTGCCCGGCATCGACTTGGCACACGCGCAGGCGATCGGCGTTGGGGTGTTGGACGGCCTCTTTGATCTCGCCTACAACCACTTGGGTGAAGGGGGGCGCGACAGGTCGTGTCTCTTCCACTTCCAGCCCGGCCATGGTCAGGGTGTCGGCCAACTGCTGGGTGCTCAGCGCGGGGTTGCAAAACTCGCGCAACCAGGATTTGGGGAATTGCATGGCGGTCTTATCGGAATTGGCTGAGGAAACGGATATCGCCGTCAAAGAACAGGCGCAAGTCGTTGACGCCGTAACGAAGCATGGTCAGGCGGTCGGGGCCCATGCCAAAAGCAAAGCCGATGAAGCGCTCAGTATCCAAGCCCATGTGACGCACCACATTGGGGTGGACTTGGCCTGAACCGGCGACTTCCAACCACCGCCCGGCCAGAGGACCCGAGGGGAACTGGATGTCAATTTCGGCGCTGGGCTCAGTGAAGGGGAAGAAGCTCGGTCGAAAGCGCAGCACCAGGTCGTCGTTCTCGAAGAATGTGCGACAAAAATCAGTGAAGACCACTTTGAGGTCTTTGAAGCTGATGTCCTCGCCGATCCACAGGCCTTCGCACTGATGGAACATGGGCGAGTGGGTGGCATCGCTGTCGACGCGGTAGGTGCGGCCGGGGGCAATGACGCGTATTTCGGGCATGCCCTGCCCTGCATCGAGTGCGAAGCGGTGACGTTTGACGTGCTGTACCGCATGGCGGATTTGCATGGGGCTGGTATGGGTGCGCAGCAGATGACCGCCTTCGACATAAAAGGTGTCGTGCATCGAGCGTGCAGGGTGATCTGCCGGTGTGTTGAGCGCGGTGAAGTTGAACCAGTCGGTTTCGATTTCGGGGCCATCGGCAACCTCAAAACCCATCGAACCGAAGATGCCCTCAATGCGCTCTAGCGTAAGGCTGACCGGGTGCAGACCACCGGCGGCGTGTTGCCGTCCAGGCAAGGTCACATCGAGCGACTCGGCTTTGAGCTGTGCTTGCAACTCGGCATCGGCCAAAGCCTGGCGACGCTCGTTCAGCGCGGCCTCGATGGCTTGTTTGGTCGCATTGATGGCGGCCCCACGGGTTTTCTTTTCTTCCACGCTGAGCGCGGCCATGCCCTTCATCAGCTCGGTCACGCGACCGGCTTTCCCAAAGTAAAGGGCCTTGGCGTTTTCTAAGTCTGCGGCAGTGGCACTGCGGCCGAATGCGCTGCGCGCAGATTGGACCAGGTCTTCTAGCTCGTTCATGTCGAGGGACGGAAAAATCAATGAAAAAGGAGTTGAAGCCGGTCGGCCTCAACCCCTAGAGTGTGCCTGGAGCCCGAAGGCGATCAGGCAGCCAGCTTGGCCTTGACCTGCTCGACGATGCTGCCGAAGGCGGCTTTGTCGTGCACGGCCAGATCAGCCAGCACCTTGCGGTCGATGCCGATGTCGGCCTTTTTCAGGCCGTTGGCAAATTGGCTGTAGGTCATACCGAATTCGCGGGCAGCGGCATTGATACGGGCGATCCAGAGTTGACGGAACACGCGCTTTTTGGTGCGACGGTCACGGTAGGCATATTGGCCTGCCTTCATCACCGCCTGTTTGGCGATGCGGAATACGTTGCCGCGGCGACCACGGAAACCTTTGGCGAGGGCGAGGACTTTCTTGTGGCGAGCGCGGGCTGTGACACCACGTTTGACGCGAGGCATGTGTGTTCTCCTTGTCCGTTGGTTTACAGGCCAGCCATGGGCAGCATCTGTGCCATGTGACCCATATTGGTCTCATGCACATTCACGGCCCCACGCAGGTGGCGTTTGTTCTTGGTGGTCTTTTTCGTCAGAATGTGACGCTTAAAGGCTTGTCCGCGTTTGACGGAACCACCGGGACGGACGCGAAAACGCTTTTTCGCGCTGCTCTTGGTCTTCATCTTGGGCATTGAAATGCTCCTGGTTAGCGCTCAGTGGGCGCTGCGCACCTAGCGCAGGCTTGTTTGGCCCAGAGTCGCCTTGTTATTGCGCCGCCTTTTATACCTGGACTTCGGTGTTGGCCGTCGCCTGGGCACCGGGTTTGGCTGCGCCACCCGATTTCTTCTTGCCGGGAGCGATCATCATGATCATCTGCCGACCTTCGAGTTTGGGGAACTGTTCGACCACGATCAGATCTGCCAACTCGTCACGGATGCGCTGCAACAGCGCCATCCCGAGTTCCTGGTGCGTGATCTCGCGGCCCCGAAAGCGCAGCGTGATCTTGCACTTGTCACCATCATCCAAGAAGCGCTTGATATTGCGCAGCTTGATGTTGTAGTCCCCATCGTCGGTGCCCGGGCGAAATTTCACCTCTTTGACATCGATGACCTTCTGCTTCGCCTTGGCTTCTGCCGCCTTTTTCTGCTCTTGGTACTTGAACTTCCCGTAATCCATCAGACGACACACCGGGGGGCTGGCTGTGGCGGCAATTTCCACCAAATCAACATCCAACTCTCCGGCCATGCGCAGGGCTTCAGACAAGCTGAGAATGCCCAGGGGTTCGTTCTCGGGGCCGCTCACGCGGACTTCAGAGGCCGTGATCTCACGGTTCAGGCGGTGTTTGCGCTCCTCGCGTTGGCGACGGTCGCGAAATTCAGTAGCGATGGTGACTGTCCTTGTTCAAAAAAGCCTCATGCGATTGCATGCGGCAACACACCGTCTTCAGGCCATGGCCCAGCGTTTGAAAAATCAGCGCTTGTGGGCGATGTCGTCTGACAACCTTTGGCTGAAGGCTGACAAAGGCATCACGCCCAAGTCTTGATTGCCCCGGGCGCGGACTGCGACGGCACCATCCGCCTTTTCTTTCTCGCCGACAACGAGGATGAAGGGCGGCTTTTGCAATGAATGCTCGCGTATTTTATACGTGATTTTCTCATTGCGCAGGTCCAAATCGACCCTAAACCCTTGATTTTTCAATAAATCGGCCACTTTTTGGGCATATTCCGCCTGTCCGTCGCTGATATTGAGCACCGAAACCTGCACCGGAGCCAGCCAGGCCGGCAAAGCGCCAGCGTGTTGCTCGATCAGGATGCCGATGAAGCGCTCGAGGCTGCCGACGATGGCACGGTGCAGAATGACCGGGCGCTGGCGGCTGCCGTCTTCGGCCACATATTCGGCATCCAGGCGCTCGGAGAGGTTGAAGTCGACCTGGATGGTCCCGCACTGCCATTCGCGACCCAGGGCGTCTTTCAGGGTGTACTCGATCTTTGGGCCATAGAAAGCACCGCCACCGGGGGAGATGACGAAATCGGCGCCGGCAGCGCGCAGGCTGTCCATGAGCGCAGCTTCGGCCTTCTCCCACAAGTCGTCCGAGCCGATGCGCGCTGTCGGTCGGGTCGAGACCTTGTAGAGGATGTCACTGAAACCGAAGTGGGCGTAGACTTGTTTCAGCACCTTGGTGAAGGTGTCGCACTCCGGCAGGATTTGGTCTTCGGTACAAAAGATGTGTCCGTCGTCCTGGGTGAAGCCGCGCACACGCATGATGCCGTGCAAACCACCCGAAGGCTCGTTGCGGTGGCATTGCCCAAACTCGCCGTAACGCAGAGGCAGATCGCGGTAGCTCTTGATGCCCTGCTTGAAAATCAGGATGTGACCCGGGCAGTTCATGGGCTTGAGGGCGTAGTCGCGCTTTTCGCTCTCTGTGGTGAACATGTTCTCGCGGTACTTGTCCCAGTGACCCGTTTTTTCCCACAGGGTCTTGTCAATGATCTGCGGGCCCTTCACTTCCAGATAACCATGGTCGCGGTAAATCTGACGCATGTATTGCTCGACCGCCTGCCAGACCGTCCAGCCCTTGGGATGCCAGAACACCAATCCGGGGGCATGGTCATCGATGTGAAACAAATCAAGTTCGCGGCCCAACCTGCGGTGGTCGCGCTTTTCAGCCTCTTCCAACATGGTGAGGTACAGCTGCAAGTCTTCCTTGCTGGCCCAAGCGGTGCCGTAGATGCGCTGGAGCATCTCGTTTTTGCTGTCACCGCGCCAGTAGGCACCGGCCACTTTCATCAGCTTGAAGTGCTTGAGCTTGCCGGTGCTGGGCACGTGGGGACCACGGCACAGGTCTTCAAAAGCGCCCTCACGGTACAGGCTGACATCTTCTGCGGCGGGGATGCTGGCGATGATCTCGGCCTTGTAATGCTCACCCAGGCTCTTGAAATAGCTCACGGCCTCGTCTCGCGGCAAGACGCGGCGGGTGACGGGCTCGTCTTTGTTGGACAGCTCAGTCATGCGCTTTTCGATCATTTGCAGATCGTCGGGCGTGAAAGGACGGCTGTACGAAAAATCGTAATAGAAACCGTTGTCGATCACCGGTCCGATGGTGACCTGCGCATCGGGGAAAAGCTCTTTGACCGCATAGGCCAGCAAGTGGGCGGTGGAGTGACGGATCAGATCCAGGCCATCGGCGTCTTTGCCGGTGACGATGGCCAAGGTGGCATCTTGTGCAATGGCGTGGCTGGTATCGACCAATTGGCCGTTGACCTTGCCGGCCAAAGCGGCTTTGGCCAAACCTGAGCCGATGCTGGCAGCCACCTCGGCCACGGTGACCGGGCCGGGAAATTGTCGTTGCGAACCGTCGGGGAGCGTGATCTTGATCATAACCTTCTATTTTCGCACACTGCTCTGGGACCAGGTCATCTCATAGGGAACGGTTCCGGGTCCATTTCTTCGTTTTCGATCAATTCCGAAGGCACCCACAGTTTGCTGAATTCCATTGCCGCAGACGATGTTGGCGTAGGAGGCGATATGTGGGTCAGCGGCGACAGCAAATATCTTTATGTCAATGATTTGGGCGGATCAGTCATCAAGGCCTACGCCATTTCCAGCAGCGGGCACCTGACCAAAATCGGCTCGGATATTACCATGCCCACCACGCCCGTCACGGGAACACCCACCACCCAAGGGCTGGCTGGTTTTTAACAAAAATTGGGGTCAGACCCCAATTTCGCTGTAGAAATTGGGGTCTGACCCCAATTTCTGTGACC